>CAJEXI010000018.1 GCA_903994455.1 uncultured Chlorobiaceae bacterium
TATCGTGCTTCGGATCGGCTTCTCGTGAAGGCACCTAACCCTTCCATCGAGGGGACGTGCAACATTAGGCTTCGCCTGCTGTCGCCCTCCCCTCATGTCAAACGTTAGGCATCAGCTTCGGCATAACAGTTGCACCATGATAAAATCTGCCTACCTGATTCTGAAAATAGCACCGTATGAAACCGCAAGCATTTGATCGAAGTGAGCATGTTTATAGAAACGATGTCCGGCAACTTAAAGCGCTTCAGAGAAACAAGCTTGCCGAACTGACCGGCAGGATGCAGAGTCGTTCAACCAAAGATCATGCCCTGTAATTCCAGATTCCGGGGTTACACTATTCTAACAGGCACGTTATCGATGGTAGATGTGATCGGGAGATACATGGGGGCAAGCGAGATGACGCACCCCTGCCCGATCGGTTGTTTCAGTGTTTGAAGTACCTCGAAATGGCCAGTGGCCTCTTTTCCCGGACTTGCCGATTTTTTATTTCTACCGGATAGAGTGTGCCGTTCTGATGAATGAGCAGATCAATCTCTTTGGCATCCTTATCGCGATAGTAGAAAATGGGGGCTCACTTGCCGTTGTGCCACCAGCTTTTGATGATCTCCGATACCACCCAGCTTTCAAGAATGGCTCCTGACATCGCTCCCGCTTCCAGCGTTTCGGGTGATGTCCAATCGGTCAGCCAGGCTGCAAGTCCCGTATCGAGGAAGTACAGTTTCGGGTTTTTCACCACTCTTTCATAATAAGAAAAAAACTTTTGATATGCAAATATTTTAGTGACTACATTTTTCGCGCATTTTCGCCTTAAAAGTACTGCTTATAAGGAGTTAATGAAAAAGTCGGCTGGAACTTCCGCTCCATCAGGATACCGGGAACGATGGCCTCGGTGCAATTGCTGATGGATCGATATTACCCACTTTAACCGATACAGAGAGCATTGTTTCTGCGAATGGCGGATACCTGAAGCTTGCCGCTGGTGCTGCCTGGCAGACAAGGCAGTGGCCAAATCGTGCACTTTACGCCACTTACTATGGAAATCAGGTAACCATTTTTCCCATTCGCTACGAAGATACCCCGGTCGAAAAGTGGACGCTTGATACCGGTATCTTTCCCTCGCCCTCATATACCCGGAGTTTCACGATACCGGGACGCATGCCGCAGGGTTCAGCGGATGCAAGGGAGAGTATCGCGGATGATAACGATGCAGTTGAAAGCTATCAGACCGCACTCAGAGAGGAGCTGGGCAAAATCAGCCTGCTCGGTACCCACGCTCTTGAGAATATTCCTGTAGGGTTAACCGAAACCTTTGTCTCTCTGCACATCTCCGAAACCTGGCGGAGCGACCGGCGGTTTAACGATGCCAACCTCCCCCATGAGGCACTCAAGGAGGAGCATATCCGCACTCCCGAAGAGGTGATGCGGCTGGTTTTTGCGAAGAAACGCCTCTTACTGGTTATTGGCGACCCCGGTTCCAGCAAAACTACGCTGCTCAAACATTATGCACTGACCTGCCTCAAAAAAGAGGGGTATAAAAAACTTGGCTTTACGGAAGCGGTTCTCCCCTTTTTTCTCCCGCTGCGAGAACTGATAGAGCAAGGATCAACCTTTGCTCCGCTCTCTTGCCAACTCTTTGCCTGGTCTGAAACTCACTTTCTGGATATTGAGGAGAGCCGCTTTGCCGAGTGGCTTAAAAACCGCAAAACACTCATTCTTTTTGACGGCCTTGATGAAATCAGCGATCCAGAACAGCGCATCAGGGCCTGTGGCTGGATTGACCGGATAGCGTCCCGTTTTACCATGGCGCGTGTTGTGGTAACCTCCCGCGCTACAGGCTACCGGAAAGGGGAGGGGATTGAGCTGGCCTCCCTCCATACAAGGGCCGATATTATGGACTTTACAGCGGAGCAGCAGGCAGAATTTCTGGAGAATTGGTTCAGTGCAGCCCTTCTTGCTGAATTGCCACCAGCAAAAATAACAGCGGAAAGGTGGAAGGATCTCCAGAAGCAGAAGGCTCTGCAAAAAGCAAAAACAATCATCGAGTTTTTGGGGCGTGAGGGAAACAAAAGTTTACAGACCCTGGCAAGGGTGCCCATGCTGTTGCAGATTATGGCGATTCTCTGGAAAGAGCGGGAGTTTCTTCCGGGAACCCGAGTGGAGTTGTACGATGCCGCATTGAACTATATTCTCGATTATCGCGACCGGCAAAAAATGATAGAGCCTTTGCTTCCAGCCAGAGATGCCTTGCGCGTGCTGGCCCCGGTTTCGCTCTGGATGCAGGAGCTCCTTGGAAAAGATGAGGTTGCGCGGGAGGCTATGCAGCAGCAGATGCAAGTGCAGCTCAATACGCTCGATCATGCACCTTCCGCATCGGCTTTCTGTAAAAATCTTGTTGATCGTGCCGGGCTGCTGGTTGAGTATGGCGACCGGGAGTATGTGTTCCGCCATAAATCATTCCGTGAGTATATGGCAGGCCATCAGCTTAACAACGATCTCAAGCATGAGGGCCGTATCACGACGTTGGTGGAGTATTTCGGCAACGACTGGTGGGAAGAGCCACTCCGCTTTTTTATTGGCCAGGTTGATGCCGAAACCTTTGACTCTTTTATGCAGAGGCTTTTCGACTCGACGGTCAGCGCCGAGATGACGCAGAAGCAGCAGGATTTGCTGGATACACTCATCAGGGAGGCTCCGCAGAAGAAGATTGATGCACTGAAGAGTAAATTGCTTGACCCGGTGACCACGCCGAACCGGCAGCGATACCTGCTCAAGTCTCTGGAGGGGATCGGCCAGTTTGATACCCATGCTGCAAATGTCCGTAATCTGTTGCTGCAGTTCAGGGAATCGGGCCTTGGCAACAAGCTGGCAGTTGGCTCAGCAGTTTTAATGACGGACAAGCTTGGTGCCGACTATATCCTGATACCGGGCGGAAGCTTCAACTACTCCCTTACGAAAAAGCCGGAAACAGTGCCAGACCTTTACGTTGCCAAATTCACGGTGACGAATCGTCTTTACCGCTGTTTCATCAGCTATCTCATGGGAAACAAGGTTGAATTTGCTAACAACCTGCCTGTCGCAGCCTATCTGGAAGTCCTGGATGAAAAGGCACGCCCAATCGATGGATTCAGCGACTATCTCATCAAGGGTGAAAAAGATCCGGCAACGCTTTTTCGATCTCTTTATGATGACGACAAGCGATTCAACAAGGATGATCAGCCCGTGGTTGGGGTAAGCTGGTATGATGCCCGGGCCTACGCTCTCTGGCTTTCTCTCCTTGAGAACAATAGCGGTGCCCTTGAGCGCTATCGTTTGCCGGAAGAGAGGGAGTGGGAATATGCTGCGGCAGGCAAGGAGAGTCGTCTCTATCCTTGGGGAAATGAAGAGCCAACCCCAAAACTGGCAAATTATGATGGGAATGAAGGTGCCACGACCCCGGTTGGTCGTTATCCCGAAGGTGCCACACCCGAAGGGCTGTACGATATGGCAGGCAATGTGTGGGAGTGGTGCAGCGATTCAGTTGGTTTATCTTCCGAGCTTTACGGAGGACTCTTCGAACCACTTAAAAGACAAGCTTGAACCGGGCTGGATTGCGCCGTTGGATTATCTCTCTGGCAGAGTCTGTTGGTAAAATCCCGCACGGTCTTCTCACCCATCCATTATTGCCCCCATAACGTTGACAATGGAGCTGCCCACAGGCGGTCACCCAGCGGCATGGTTTCTGTGCCATCATACAGCAAAATGCCCATTTTGAACAGGTCACCAGCAACGCTTGCCAGTTTTTTCAGACCACGCAAATCGGCAGTATGCACAGTGGCAGAGGCTTTAACCTCAACACCAATCAGTTGCCCGGCGGTATTTTCGATCACCATATCCACTTCAAGCATGTCAAGGTCGCGGTAGTAGAGCAGGCTATAGTCGCCCTCCGCCGCAGAGCTGTGCTTGAGTAGCTCGCCATAGACGAAGGTTTCCAGAATTTTGCCAAACCTGTTGCGATCGTGCTGCACTTCGGCGGCACCAACATCAAGCAAAGTGGCCAGCAAACCGGAATCAATAAACTGCAATTTGGGCGTTTTGACCACACGCTTGATGCGATTTTTTGCCCAGACCTCAATTCGCTTCAGCAAATACATCTGTTCGAACACTCCGGTATAGCGCGAAGCTGTCTTGTTATCCAAACCGGCCTGACCACCCAGTTTGGTGTCATTACACATCTGCCCTGATACTTCAGCCAGCATCCGTAAAAATCTGGGCAATTGATCGAGCTTGTCAATATTGGCCACATCACGAACATCGCGTTGAATGATGGCATTCATGTACTGACGCGCCCATACCGTCCGCCTGCGTGCCTGATGGCGTGAAATTGCTTCAGGATAGCCGCCCCGTAACACAGCTTCGACCAACTTCTCTCCTGTTATTGGCATAGTGACCTTGAGTAGCCTGCCTGCAAAAGCCGCATCAAGCCAATTCGAGGTACTTCCACACAACTCGCTTTGCGACAGCGGCAGCAAGGCAAGTGTCTCCATACGACCGGCCAGGGAATCTGCAACAGCAGGAAGTACCATCACGTTTGCCGATCCGGTCAGCAAGAACCGCCCCGGGCGCCGATCCTCATCAACACTTTTCTTAATCGCCAGCAGCAGTTGAGGCGCACGCTGAATTTCATCAATAACGGCACAATCAAGGCTGCGAATCATCCCTGTCGGATCATTCCGTGCCGACAACAACGTCACCTCGTCATCAAGGGTGAAATAACGCCTTCCGTCGTTCGCCATCTGCCGCACCAGGGTCGTTTTGCCCGCCTGGCGCGGCCCTGCAACCAAAACGACGGGCGTATCAGCAAGTGCTTCAGCAATGCGTCTTTCTATCAGCCGATGGTAAAGAGAGGCTTTATGCATCAAGGATTTGCTTCATAAAATATGGAATCTGAGGCCGTAAATTAAGGAATCTGCGCTCGTAAAATATGGAATCTGCGTTCATAAATCAAGGAATCACTGGCAATATATTGTTGATCAACCAGAAACTCTCCACTGATGAAGTGGCACTATCCTGAAGTGATGGTGCAGGGAAATTGATTGCAAGGCATTGTATCTTCCATGAACAGGTAGATCAGGGATGTGTTCTTATTAACTATCACAGTGAGTTATTCCGTTGAACAACCCGGAAATCCTGGTGCCAGCCAGATGTGTTGTTCGATTGTCGCATAAATTCAGCCTTCCGCGGTTTGAAGGAGAGTGGGTTACGGAGCCACATCCCCGCAGGCAACGTGTCGGGGATGAAGCATGAATGAGGGATGTAAATGTTGCCGTCAGAAAAGTCACGTTGAAGCTTTAAATCTTTACCACCAAGTTCTGTTTTTAATGCTTCCTCTTTGCCTCGTATATAGTTTTCAACCATTCGATACAATTTCAGCGCGAGCTTCGGCCGTTGCTTTGTTGGATGCAAGCTGAAGATCTTGCGAAATATCAGTAGCTGAGGCAAAAAAGTAGTCGTTATTGGAGTTTGGTACGTTATACCATGCTGGTATAGCGCTAAGTTTGACATCCTTGGCGGAGGGTTGCTGGGCGGGTTGTCGGTCGGCTAGTCGCGGGTTCGACGCGCCCGTCAATCGGGGCCGCGCTGTTGGCTTCCGCTTGGCCTTCGTCCCGTAGTCAGTTGGCTGCTCATTCCGGCTTTGCTTTTGAGCTAAAGCGGAGCAAAAACAAGGTTGAGGAGAGCGGCTGTGAGGGACGAACTGCCGCACTTCTCAACCGGGCAGGTGGGCACCAGTCATCCACCAAAAAATGGTCTAAAACTCTATGTTGTATTGCTGGTTAATGAGTTGCTCCTGTTTTTCAAGCTTTGAGGTTTGCTTTTTGGCTCTTCTTGCCTGCTTTTCAAGAGCAAACTGCTTTTTTTGTTCCAGAGCCCTGCTATAAGCCGCAATGGCCTCCTGTTTTCTCTTTTCTTCCTGTTCTCGCTGTAGACGATAAAACTCTCGTGATCGTTCAAGCATCTTCTCAAGCTCTTTTACGCGAACAATTCCCTGTTCACCACTGATAGAGGGTGCTGGCGACCTCATTCCCGCATCCACAACGCATTGATCAAGCAGGCGGAACGAAGCCTCATAGGCAAACTCGTGAATCAGTGGAAGATTCAAAGCCTGAAAAACGGACATCCACCCCTGCTTGTTGTCGGGATCGGAAGAGCGCACCAGAAGTGCCGGATTGAACTGATACCATCCTTGGGAAAGGCGTTGAAATAATGCCCGGTTATAGGCATAATCGCGCGACACCTCATTCCTTGCAAGAACCGACGAGAGATACTGACGCCTGTTGCGCTCCGGAGTAACAACATTGGCAGGCAAATTGGCCCAGACTTCCAGAATGGTGCTGGTGTCAACAGCTCCATAGTGAGGACGGGACTCCCGGAGAAAACGTGATTTGAAGAGCACCCAAAGCGTCTGGAAAAGGAAGTATTCAGAGAGATGGCGATCGAGGCGAACCATACGCTCCCCAGTGCTGACGTCAACACTGGCAGGAGCAAGCAGCTCATAGAGCGTACCAAAGTTTTTGCGCGCATAGTCTGGATGGTAAAAGGCTTTGCGCATGGCCCAGTGCAGGGCATTGTAACCATACTGATCGGTCTTTCCCCGGTCAGCGCCCCGTTCAAGCAATGCCTCCGTTAACGGCACATTGCTGGCAGCAGCGGCGGCCATAAGCGGAGTCTGGTTCATCGGCAACCGATGATCAATACCATATTGCTCACACTGCTTCAGAATATTTTTTGTATGCAAGCTGAAATAGGGAACATAACTTTTCCGTCCGATGGTCTCCTTATGATCGTCAAATGCGCCGCGAGCATCAAATTGCGCATCTTGTGAAAGCCTTTCCGCTAACACAGGCTCGTCATGGCAGGTAGCATACTCATAAAGTTGCTGCTTGGCCTTGCTCCCTGGCACCTTGTCGCGGAAAACTTTGACAAGAAGCTCTTGCAGACGAGATTCGTCAAATATCGGCCATGGCGGCGGAACCTCCTTCAGAATGGTGCGTCGAATCGCCTCGGCCTGCTCCTGTTTGCCCTGAAGTTCAAGCTTTCTGGCCTCTTTCTGCCACTCTTCAAGGGATGATTCTGATGCGTCAACACTCACCTTGCCATCGCTTGCCAAATCAAGGAGGGTAAACAACCGATGACCGGTATCAGATTCAATGATGTAGATGTTCTTGATCGCTCTCGTCAAGGCTACATAAATCGCATTGACAAAAAATTTATAGACTTCAAGCGATTTGTCGCCTTTGTCTTTTGCCCTTCGATACTCAAGCGTTTCAACAGAAAGTTCCTCTTTGGAGACACCGTCAACGATCTCATTAAACTCTGCCCGATAGCCCGAAACAAACTTGAAAAGGACGATATTGTCATACTCGAGCCCTTTGGCTTCATGAATAGAGAACAGCAGAGGTGTTGCAAAATATTTTCGCGCCTCCAGTTTATCCTCTTCACGCATCACCAGCACCGCAAAACGGGTTGATTGTTTCGTTTTTTTGTCGAGATCACGTTTTGCCGCATCCTTGTCGGCCATCAGGACTACCTGTCCCTTTTCTCCACCCACTGCCTGAACCAGAAAGTTGCTCTCCCTGTCAATAGAACCAAAACGCTGATGCTTGATTTTGAGCAGTTGATTGGAAATCCTGGTCGCTTCGGTTCCATTACGAAAATTGGCCGTGAGCACACTCAACTGCTGCTGGCCAGCCAGTTTCGGATCATTCCAGAAGAGCGTTTTAACCTGACTCCAGGCGAAAAAGTTGGGATGCACAATCTGGTTGGAATCGCCACAGAGAAGGAAGTGTCCCCGTTTTTTCAGCATTTTCAGCACCAGTGAGAGCTGGGCGATGGTCAAATCCTGCACCTCGTCAATCACAATAAAATCGTATCGGGGAGTAGCAACCCACTTATGGGCCACCAGATTCAGGTCGAACAGCCCTTCGTCAGCAAGCCACTGTCGATATTTTTCGAAGAGATCGTACAGTTTGTCGCGCTCATTTTCAGGAAAAATAGATTGGCGAATCCCGAGGAGCCGATAGTCATCGCGACTCAGTGCAGCTCCTTCACTGGCAGTAATGACACCACGAATCTCCTCAAATGCCTGATGAGCATCAATACCTTTAAAGGAGTTCTGCATCCTGATAAACCAGGCTGAAAAATCGCGCCATGTAGCCTCTCTGCCAGAAGGAACCCGAAGAGACTCAATAAATTCAAGGTATGAAAGAAACTGCGCCTCTTGTCCGGAGTGCTCAAATCCATTGGCATAGTAGATGTTGCGGGCGTTCTGCGCAAGATAGACCGAGTGGGTCACATAGAGCACCTCGCCTTCGGCATCTTTCAGCTTCTCAAGCATCAGAGCGGTTTTTCCACTGCCGGCGCTGCCAACAATAATCAGTGGAGGTTTCTGTCGGTAAACGGATTCCTGTGCATCATCAAAGGAGATGGGTTTATCGAGGAGATGAATTGCGGTATGCTCGGGATGGAGGTAGCGTAAAGGCTCGGCCTCCTTTATCGCTTCAGTGGCATCGATATCAGGAATTTTCAGGTCATCAATCACTGCCCCCCGCAAAAAACGGGATTTATCATAATTATGGCTGGTAATAACTTCCAGCATCAGGGCACAGATCTCGTCGCCATGACGCACAATGCTAAAAAGCAATCGGTTGGCCGCATCGAGCTTTGCCCTGTAAAACTTGCCATGGGTGAGATTGACCAGTTTTTTGACCTGGGCCGCACGAAAATCGTCACGGGCAAGCGCTTCCTTCACTTTGCGATAGCCTGCTTTGACGTTGGAGGTATCAAGACCTGTATATTCAAGAATTTTCATGTGACGACGACTTCACTATACTCAGAACTCAAGCGATGCAAAAATATCATCGCGGAAAAATGTCTTTTAAGGTAACTCTTTTCAGCAATAAAGCCGAAGCGATAAAATTGTCAAATATCCATTGCCGGATACCTTCATGAGGTTATATTGTGACCTGTGTCAATGAATATTTGGCTATAAAAATTGCTTTCTTTTGAAAGGGTAACTCTTAAATATAAAAAGGGTTGCCTTTTCATTTTCATATTTGACTTCGGAGAGTTCCCATGAAAATTTCCCGCTTGTTCACCAGGCCCGGTGAAAATGTTTTTGACCGTTTCGATTATGCTTTTCGCAGCTCTGTTTTGAGGAATCCTGATGGGTCAAAGGTTTTTGAAATGAATAATGTAGAGGTGCCGCAGCAGTGGTCGCAGGTTGCTGCCGATATTTTGGCACAGAAATATTTTCGTAAAACAGGCATTCTCCAGCGTGACGCAGAGGGGAACGTGATGACCGACAGCGAGGGCAAGCCGGTGACGGGCAGTGAGCATTCGATCAAACAGGTGGTGCATCGTATGGCTGGTTGCTGGAAGGAGTGGGGCGAAAAGAACCAGTATTTTGATACGCCTGATGATGCCCAGTCCTTTTATGATGAAGTTGCCTTCATGATTCTGGGGCAGATGGGCGCACCCAATTCGCCGCAGTGGTTTAATACGGGGCTCCATTATGCTTATGGAACAACCGGGCCAGCCCAGGGTCATTATTATGTTGATCCCGAGAGTGGCGAGGTGAAGGAGTCGGAGGATGCCTATTCCCGGCCACAAGCTCATGCCTGTTTTATCCAGTCGGTCAATGATGATCTGGTCAACGATGGCGGAATTTTTGATTTGGCGATGCGTGAGGCGAGGGTCTTCAAGTTCGGCAGTGGATCGGGCACCAACTACTCGAACCTTCGTTCGGGCGGGGAAAAGCTGAGCGGCGGGGGAAGCTCTTCGGGGCTGATGAGCTTTCTGAAAATTTTTGATTCGGCAGCAGGGGCTATAAAGTCGGGCGGCACCACCCGTCGGGCGGCCAAGATGGTGATTGTTGATATTGATCATCCTGATGTCGAGAAATTTATTGAGTGGAAGGCGAAGGAGGAGGACAAGGTGGCCTCGCTGGTGGCCGGATCGAGAATCTGTTCCCGTTTCCTTCAGGCGATTGTTGAAGAGGCGCTTGCCAATGGCGTTGACCGCAAGATAAATCCTCGATTGAATCAGTTGATCCAGAATGCGTTGAGCCGTGCTGTACCGATGAGCTACATTATTCGTGTGCTTGCTCTTGTTGAGCAGGGGTACACCACGCTTGATTTTGCGGAGTACAACTCTAATTACGAATCGGAAGCTTATGCAACGGTTGGCGGGCAGAACTCCAACAATACGGTGCGGGTGACCAACGAGTTCATGAAGGCGGTTGAAAATGATGATGTCTGGCACCTTCGTCAGCGCACCACAGGCAAGACCGCAAAAGTTGTCAAGGCGCGTGACCTCTGGAAAAAAATTCTGCTCGGTGCCTGGAAGTGTGCCGATCCTGGTTTGCAGTTCGATACCACCATCAACGAATGGCACACCTGCCCGAAGAGCGGCCGCATTAATGCGAGTAATCCCTGTTCGGAGTATATGTTTCTTGATGATACGGCCTGTAATCTTGCCAGTCTCAACCTGATCCATTTTGTTGATGAAGCATCGGGCACCATGAAGGTGAAAGAGCTGCAGCACGCTTCGGCGTTATGGACGGTGGTGCTTGAAATTTCGGTGCTGATGGCCCATTTTCCTTCAAGGGATATTGCTCGTCTGAGCTATGAGTTCAGAACACTTGGCCTCGGGTTTGCCAATCTTGGCACCGTGCTGATGGTGCTCGGGATTCCTTACGATTCACCAAAAGCGCTGGCCCTTGCGGGTGCAATCTCCGCCTTGATGACCGGTCAGGCTTATGTCACCTCGGCTGATATGGCCCACGATCTTGGCACGTTCAGCGGTTATGCCGCAAATGCCAATGAGATGCTTCGCGTGATTCGCAACCATCGTCGGGCGGCACGCAACCTCCCGGAAGAGGAGTATGAGGGGTTGACGGTCAAGCCGCGTGGCATTGATTCGGAGTACTGCCCCAAAGAGCTTTTTGAGGCGGCAGGAACGGTGTGGGATAAAGCGTTACAGAAGGGCGAAAAGTATGGCTTCCGAAATGCCCAGGTGAGCGTTATTGCTCCGACCGGCACCATCGGGCTGGTTATGGATTGCGATACCACCGGAATTGAGCCGGAGTTTGCGATTGTCAAATTCAAGAAGCTTGCCGGGGGAGGCTATTTCAAGATTGTCAATCAGTCGGTGCATAAAGCCCTTGAACGGCTCGGTTATAGCAGTGTGCAGATTGATGCCATTGAACACTATTGCAAGGGTCATGGTACGCTTGCCGGTTCGCCCTCAATCAATCAGCAGTGGCTGAAGAGCAAAGGGTTTACGGACGAAAAGATTGAGGTGGTCGAGTCGCAGCTTCCGACGGTTTTTGATATTCGCTTCGCCTTCAACAAGTGGATTTTGGGCGAGGATTTCTGCATCGCACTTGGCTTTACCAAAGAGCAGCTCGACGATTCTGATTTTGACATGCTTCTGGCTCTTGGCGCTACTGCTGCGGATGCCGAGGCCGCCAATGACTACGTTTGTGGCACCATGACCATCGAGGGGGCTCCTCACCTGAAGCTCGAACATTTAGCGGTATTCGACTGTGCCAGCAAGTGCGGCAGAAAAGGGCTCCGCTACATCAAGCATAAGGCCCATGTGTATATGATGTCAGCAGTTCAGCCCTTTATTTCAGGCGCGATTTCCAAAACGGTCAATATGCCCGGCACCGCCACAACCGCCGATATTGGAGAGGTGTACCAGACGGCCTGGCTGCTTATGGTCAAGGCGGTCGCGATCTATCGTGATGGCTCAAAACTCTCCCAGCCGCTCAATATTTCAAGCTATCAGGATCTCGACGAGGTTATCATGCTTGGAACGGAGGAGAACCTTGATGAAACCAAAGGGCCGAGAGAGGTTCAGGAGCGGATTGTCGAGAAGGTCTATCATCGTTCCGAGCGCCGGATGCTGCCGAAACGGAGAAAGGGCTATATCCGCGAAGCCTATGTTGGCGGCCACAAGGTGTTTCTCAGAACAGGGGAGTACGATGATGGCTCTCTTGGTGAAGTCTTTATTGACATGTACAAGGAGGGGGCTTCGTTCAAGGGGCTGCTGAACTGTTTTGCTGTGCTTGCCTCCAAGGCGCTGCAATATGGCATGCCGCTTGAAGAGCTGGTTGACAGCTTCACCTTTACCCGCTTTGAACCTGCGGGTGCCGTGCAGGGGCACAATGTTATCAAGAATTCGACCTCCATTCTTGACTACGTCTTCCGCTCCATCGGCTACGACTATCTCGGGCGCAAGGATTTTGTGCACGTGAAGGCCGTTGACGAGTTGTTGGAGAGCAACGGAGAGAATGGTCATGCTACAGTTGTTGAGCCATCACTGGCCGTGCATGTTGAGCCCGCACACAAGGCAACACGTCAAAGCCAGGTCTATCAGGCCAAAGTGCAGGGCTATACCGGAGAGCAGTGCGAAAATTGTGGCTCCATGCGCGTCAAGCAAAATGGCACCTGCAAGGTTTGTGATGATTGCGGCATGACGACGGGGTGCTCCTAAAGCGAAGCCGCCGGTCGAAACCCTGTTGCTGACTGTTCCATGGTGCTCTCCACCAGGTTCAGCCCGGCAATTTGCAGGGTACGGAAAGGGGAGTGGCGCACCAGCTCGTAGTCGTGGGTTCCGATCACCACGATGATGCCCTTCTGGTTGATTCGCTTCAGGTAGTCGAGAATTTCCAGTGACGTATCGGGGTCGAGGTTGCCGGTTGGCTCGTCGGCGAGGATGACGAGCGGCTCGCGCACCAGCGCACGGGCGATGGAGATTCTCTGCTGCTCTCCTCCCGAGAGGCGCAGGGGCATCACTTTGGCGGCATGTTCCAGCCCGACGCTTTCGAGGGCGTGCATCACCAGCTCCTTGACGAGCTTCTCCTTCGTGCCGGTCACCTTCAGCACAAACGCCAGATTATCATAGACGTTACGATCTTCAAGCAGGCGGAAATCCTGGAAAACAATACCAAGCTTCCGGCGCAGCAGCGGGATCTGCCGCTTTTTGATGGTGAGGGAGCTGTATCCGGCAATGCGTATCTCCCCCTTTTTCGGTCGAATATCCATGTAGAGCGACTTGAGCAGTGTGGATTTGCCCGTGCCGCTTTTTCCGACAATATAGACAAGCTCGCCGGGCTGAATGGTAAGGTTCAGATTGGTGAATATCGGTTTTTTATCAAGTTCAAGGTTAACGTTGCTGAAGGAGATCATAGTAATGGTTCTGTTTGTTTTTTTCTGTTTTGGGCGATGGTTATGGCAAGCAGCGTCGCTTCATAACAACTTCTTTCGGAGGCGACTCCTTTCCCTGCAATATCGAAACCGGTGCCGTGATCGGGTGAGGTTCGCACTATCGGCAGCCCGAGAGTGACGTTTACCCCGGTGTCGAAGGCGAGCACCTTGAAGGGCAGCAGCCCCTGGTCGTGATACATTGCCACCACAATATCGTAATTGCGGTACATTTTTGAGCCAAAAAAGCCGTCGGCAGGAAAGGGGCCATCCACCCTGAAGTGGGATGAGGCTCTTTCAATGCAGGGGCGGATAATATCCTGTTCTTCACTACCCATAATCCCGCCGTCGGAAGCGTGGGGGTTGAGCCCAAGCACCGCTATGCGAGGCGAGGCAAGAGCAAAATCGGTGTTTATTGATTGAGCGAGTGATGCGAGAAAAGCATCCAGATTCATCGTGCGGATCAATCCTGAAACCTTTTCGAGAGGTTCGTGGATGGTGGCAAGGGCGACTCTGAGATCCAGAAGGGGATCAAAAAACATCATGGTCGGTGAAGGTATCCCGAAAAGCCTGCCGAGATATCCTGTATGGCCGGTATCAGCACAGCCCGCTCTTACGATGGCTTCCTTGTGGATCGGAGCGGTGACCAGCGCATCGCAAAGGCCATCGCGGCAGAGTTCAGCGGCGGCATTGATTGACTTCACCGCCAGTTGACCAGCTTCAGCCGATATTGTGCCGGGTATAATGCTCTCCGGTTCAGCGATACTGAAAACAGGCAGCACGCCTTTCCGCATCGGAGCCATCCCGACGACACTCTCGATCAATTCCAGCGTTACCGGCAGATCCAGCGCTTTTCTGTAATAATCCATAACGGCATACGACCCGGCTACCAGAAATGAATGACCGGAGCGCTCAAGCTTCAGAAAACTTTTCAGGATGATTTCCGGTCCGATGCCGTGAGGGTCACCGATTGACCAGACAATGCGCATGTTCAGAGCCTTTTGTATGCATTGGCAATTTTGTCATCCGTTTTGACCCCTTTCAGGGCCAGCATAAGCAGGACCGGTTCCGGCAGAATAATGTAAAACCCCGCTTCGGGCCGATGTGTTATGAGAGCGTGAATGGTTTCGAAATGCTGGTTCATGAGGTGTGCCGCAGTAAGGCCGGAGAAAAGATCAGCAACAAAGAGCATAATGGCCAGCAGAATAAACTTGCTCTGCAGGGTACGGCTTTTATAGAGAAAAATGGCGGCAATTGAGATGAGAGCGGTCATGATCGAAAAGGTGCCTCCTGCAGCGCATGCAAGGGAATACTCTATTTCAGCAAACCCGGATGCCGAAAAATCGGAGACAAGAAAAAGGTGACCGGCGCTGAAACTCCAGAAAGGGAGAAACATGCTCGCTACAGCAAGCAAACCGGCAAGAAACAGGTAAAGATTTTGAATTCTGGCTACCATGGCGGTGTGCGGTTTAGAGTCATAGAAACTGATACCGTCAATATACATAATCATGAGAAAAGAGTGCTGATGGAAGCGTCTGAACAGCAGAAAAAATGGTACAGATTCTCAGGCTCAGTTCAATTGTACGAGCTGACATTGTGGTGAAAGGGCTCGTCACCACTGGAATTTGTCATTGATGAAAAATTTTATCTGGTCTTTTCGCCAGCTTGCCAATATGCTCAAAAAGAAGTAGAAAAGAAGTTTCGGGGGAAGGATTTTGATGATCGTTCCTTGAGGTTATATATTGAAGCCAAAGAGGCCCGGTGAGAAGATCGATAAGCCGGGCTCACGAGTTGTTTTTGAGGATATAGCCCAAAGTTTCACGAGTTTTCACACAATATGGCCCATACTTCCATACATCGAGAACAGCAGCATGAGAGCGATCAGGAGCTGGTGGCCAGGGCGATTGCTAACAAAGAGGCATTTGCCGCAATTGTTCGCCGTTATGAAGCGCCTCTTTTGAGATATATCGTTCGTTTGGGATGTAAGGATTTATCAGCAGCGGAAGATCTGCTCCAGGAGATATTGATCAAAACATTTGTTCATCTCAATGATTACGACACCTCGCTCCAGTTTTCATCGTGGATTTACCGAATCGCACATAATGAAATCGTCAGTTATTTCCGAAAGGAAAAGAGTCGCCCAAGCGTATTAGTACAAGGCGATGGAAGTTTTCTTTTTGAAAATATGACTGATGATGCTGGCTTGACCGAACTGGAAGGCTCGCGGCATACCGCAGCGGAAATTCAGGGGGTTGTTGATCGGCTTGAAACGAAGTACCGGGAGGTCATTGTCCTTAAATTTTTTGAAGAAAAAAGCTATGAGGAGATATCAGATATTTTGCAGATCCCTCAAGGGACAGTAGCGACACTGATCAATCGGGCCAAGAAAAAAATAAAGTTTCATTTAGAAAAGAGTAAGTGGTGATGCCTCATGCAGAAGGACAGATCGAAATTTATACTTGATGAAATTGAGAAAAGACATGCTGAGCTGATTCCACGTTGGCGCTTTCTTGTCAAACGACTTGGTTTTTGGTTGCTTGCCGCAATTTCGGTTGTAACGGGCGGCATGGCGATGGCAACGGCTATTTATGTTTTTATTGACAACGATTTCATTGCCGATCACGATTATATCGACCGTTTTTTTACTCAGCGTCCGCTTGTTGAGGATATCATCTCCAGTATACCCTATGTTTGGCTGGCGGCCCTTGCCTTGTTTACTTTGGTTGCATTTTTCGGCTTCCGTCACACCAAAAAAGGTTATCGGTATTCAGCGGCAAAGGTTATTGCGGCTTCACTCAGTGCAAGCCTTTTACTCAGCCTTTGCCTGAACACCGTTGATATTGGCGGATATATCCATCGCTACCTTATAGAAAATGTTTATGTTTACAATAACCTGATCAATGCCAATGAGCAGCGCTGGAGCAATTCACAAAAAGGATTGCTTGGCGGCAAAGTCATTAAAACAGATAAGATACAGCATCAGATTGTGTTAAGGGACTTTAACATGGGCATCTGGCGTGTTGACATCAATAAAGCCGAGGTGCGGCCAAAAACACAGATTGCGCCGGGCAGATATCTGAAAATTACCGGGATAAAAACAGGTCGCCGAACGTTTCAGGCGCTGTCAATACAGAGCTGGGAAAAGAAGTATCATAAGCGTACGCCCGCTCCCGTAAAAATTTTGCCGCCAAAGAGCACTCAAGGATCGGATATCAAATGATTTCAATCGGGCATCAACTATGGTCTTTACCCGGGAACGCCGGGCTCCAGCCCGGCATATTTCGAAACTCAGGCGAGTAACGCTCTATACTTTCTGCGATGAGAGTCGTTGCGCCAGTCCTCTCCTGAACGAATCTTCCCGCAGCCTTTCCGCTTTTTCCCCTTTGCGAAGTATCAGTCGTCAGGGTTTTCAGGGCAGCACCCAGTTCCCTCACATCATGAATGATGACTGCGCCTCCTGCGGCAACAAGTTCTTCCGCTTCGGGGGAGTTGTGACAATTTGGGCCGAACAGTACCGGAATAGAATAAACGGCAGGTTCCAGCGTGTTATGCACATTAACGCCGAAACCTCCTCCCACATAAGCTATCGATGCCAGTGAATAAAGCTCAGCAAGATAGCCGGTCTGGTCAATGACCAGAATTTCCCGCTCAGGATCAAACGTTTCACTCAGGCTTGATACCGGTGTATAGGCCAGAGAGCGGTTTTGAAGCTCCTGATACAGTTTGGACATTGTTTCCGGGTTAACTTCATGTGGCACCAGTATCAGTGATGGCCGATGTTCAAGCTCAAGCCAGGCTGGAATGAGCAAGGTTTCGTCCTGTTCCCACACACTTCCTGCAACCAGTACCGTGCGGTTTTCAAAGAGAGGCTTGAGGTGATCAACCTTCGCACAGTTCCTGCTGCGCAAAAAAACCTGGTCAAACCTCGGGTCGCCTGCAGTTTCAGCCTGTTGGCAATTGAATATCTCCCTGAACGCAATGGTATCCTTTGCTGAAACCGTATAGACATGATCGAAGAGGCGAAAAATGGCTCGGTAAAAGCCTTTCAGCATCGGGTTGAAGTACTGTGCATTCTTTTGGAGTACCGCTGCGGCAAGAATCAGCGTTGCTCCGCTTTTTTTTGCTTCCATGATATGGTTTGGCCAGAAGTCGTAGCGCATGAGCAGCAACAGATCCGGCTTGATTAGTGCAACCAGCTTTTTTGCATTGGCGCGAGTGTCTGCTGGCAGATAGAAGACCGCAGAAGCGTCAGGGAAGTTTTTTCGGGCGTTATAGCCGGAATCAGAGAGGAATGAGACAAAAAGAGTGAGCGCCGGGTGCTTTGCTTTCAGTGCAGCAATGATCGGGCGCGCCTGCTCAAACTCGCCGACCGAGGCAGCATGGACCCATAAGGTAAAAGGAGAGGGAGGAGGTTTTATAATTTTTTGTTCCAGCTCGTCAAACAGTCCTTTCCGCACCCTGAAAAAAGTTTTGAGCTTGGGGTGCAGAGGGCTGAAGAGCCTTGCAATGCCAAGAAAAATGGGAAGAAGTGTGGTATAGATTAATAGAGTCGGACTATTCATAAGGGCATTTTTCTTTGCACGCCAATGTTTGGATGACGCTGAAGGTAACAAAAAAGCTGAATGATTAGTAGATGAGTTGTGCCGGTCAACGGTTTTACGACCTTTAAAATAAATTCGTCTTTGGCAATAAAAAATGGTATCATCCTGAAGTTTATAATGCGTGGTGAATATGCTAAGAAAGGACGCTGAAAAATTTCCGGCGTTTGTGACGATTCGATGGCGCTTGGCTTTGTTTTGGGCTGCCCCGATGTTTTCGGTTGATGAGAACTCTTCTTCATTTTTTTCTTTCCTGCATTGCTGCCACTCGCGCCTCTTATGAGGCTTTTTTTTATCAATGATCCGGAAAAGAAGATAACAATGAAAGAACAGCAATTATTGCCGACGGATTTTCACACCCTTCAGCTTGCCGAGCCCTTAATGAAAGCGCTTGAAGAGGTTGGCTACGAAAGCCCTACCCCGATTCAGGCACAGACCATTCCCCTGATTCTCGAAGGACGTGATGTTCTTGGGCAGGCACAGACAGGCACAGGAAAAACCGCAGCCTTTGCCCTGCCGATACTCTCCAATATCAATCTTGACCAGGCTGAACCGCAGGCGCTGGTGCTTGCCCCTACACGGGAGCTTGCTATTCAAGTTGCTGAGGCATTTCAGCGTTATGCCGAATATCTCAAGGGTTTTCATGTTGTGCCTATTTATGGTGGGCAGGATTACGGGATTCAGCTTCGCATGTTAAGACGAGGTGTACATGTTATTGTTGGAACACCCGGTCGTGTTATGGATCATATACGGCGAGGCACACTGAATCTTTCATCGTTGAAGTGCCTGGTGCTTGATGAAGCTGACGAAATGCTTCGCATGGGATTTATTGATGATGTTGAATGGATTCTTGAGCAGACCCCAAAAGACCGGCAGATCGCTCTTTTCTCGGCAACCATGCCTCCGGTGATCCGCCGTATTGCTCAAAAGTATCTTACCAATCCTGCTGAGGTAACGATTCAGACAAAAACTTCGACGGTTGATACCACCCGGCAGCGCTACTGGATTGTCGGTGGAAGCCACAAAATCGACATTTTGACCAGAATTTTGGAAGTTGAGCCGTTTGATGGAATGCTTATTTTTGTGCGTACCAAAACCATGACGATTGAACTTGCTGAAAAGCTTCAGGCCAGGGGATATGGTGCCGCTGCTCTCAACGGAGATATGCCGCAGAGTCAGCGTGAACGTACCGTCGAGCAACTGAAGAGCGGGGTGCTGAGTATTGTTATTGCCACCGATGTTGCGGCACGGGGACTTGATGTTGATCGTATCAGCCATGTCATCAACTACGATATTCCCTCTGATACCGAATCTTATGTGCACCGTATTGGACGCACCGGTCGTGCTGGTCGTGCCGGTGATGCCATTCTTTTTGTCTCTCCGAGGGAGAAAAACATGCTGTACTCCATTGAACGGGCCACGCACAGCCGTATTGAGCTGATGGAGCTGCCAACGACGGAGGTCATCAACAACAAGAGGATTGCAAAGTTCAATCAGCGCATCACCGACAGGATTGCCGCTGAAGATCTTGGATTTTTTAGCAAGCTTATTGAGCAGTACTGCCATGAGCATGGTGTTTCGGAACTTGAAGCAGCGGCGGCGCTTGCCTCGATGGTTCAGGGTGAGACACCGCTTCTCTTATCCAACAAGCCCGAAAAGGCAAAGTTTCATGAAGAGAGAGAGGGGTCTGGCAGAGAGCGAGGGTCAGACAGGGATCGCGGAACGCTCAAAAGGCGAAGCAAGGGCGAGGCTTATGGCGAAGAGGGCAAGGAGAGGTATCGACTTGAGGTAGGCAGTGAACATGGTGTGAAGGCGGGTAATATTCTCGGCGCAATTCTTAACGAGGTTGGGCTTGATCCGGAATCGGTCGGCCATATTTCGATCAATGAGAGTTACAGTACGGTCGAACTGCCCCAGGGGATGCCGGATAATGTGTTTCATGAGCTGAGAAAGGTGAGAGTCTGCGGTCGTCAGTTGAGGCTGAGCAAAATGGAAGATCAGGAGCGTGAGTCACCTTACGCATCAAAAAAGAGTTTTAAAAAACCCTATAAACCAGCATCGGCAGGAAAAGAGAGTTCATTCTTTACCGGAAACAAAAAGAAGCGTAAAGGGTAAATTCCGCAACACAATATTATGTTAAATACTTCATTCAGGGAGCTTGTCCCTATTCTTCAAACATCCATTGGCCCGATGATTCTTATCTCGGGCCTCGGTCTGTTGTTTCTTACCATGACCAACCGGCTTGGTCGTGTTATTGACCGTTCACGCTCATTGCTTGATAATCTGGAATCCTATCCGGAATCCTATATTCTCCGAATCAATCAGGAGGTAGCTATTCTCTGGAAACGGGCACGCTATATCCGTACCTCGATTCTTCTGGCCTGCATGACCTGTATTGGTGCGAGCTGGCTGATTATCATGCTCTTTCTCAGCGCACTTGTCAATCTTGATTTGCCGCTGCTGTTGTCGGGGATTTTTATTTTCAGTATGCTTTGCCTGAGTTTTTCGTTGCTCTTTTTCTTTATTGATGTCAATATGACCCTTTCGGCTTTTAAAATTGAAATGGAGAGTCATGACAAGAAAAGACTCATTATTGAAACAAAGGGATATTACAAGTAAAGCGTTCTCATCCTCTCGGGTGAAAGGTTTTATGAACCTCCTTGATGAATGAGCGATCGATGTGGGTGTAGATCTGGGTGGTGACAATCGAGCTGTGGCCGAGCATCTCCTGGACTGCACGCAAATCAGCCCCTCCTTCGAGAAGATGGGTGGCGAAGGTATGGCGGAAGGTGTGCGGGCTGATACTTTTTTCTATACCAGCCATGACGGCATATTTTCGTACCATGGCAAAGAGCGCCATGCGTGTCAGTTTTATTCCCCGTGCATTGAGAAAGAGGTAGTCATCGGAATTCTGCTGTGCCAGTGACACGCGAAGCTCCGTCTGGTACTGTTTGACCCACCCGATGGCGGAGTTGCCAACGGGCACAAGCCTCTCTTTTGAGCCCTTGCCGAAAATCCGTATAAAACCAGCTTCGAAATAGAGATGCTGCTGCTGAATATTGATCAGTTCACTGACTCTGACCCCTGTCGCATACAGCAGTTCAAGCATCGCCTTGTCTCGCAGCACATATTTTCCGGGAGGCATGAGAGCTTGCGGGGCATCAAGCAGCCGCATGGTTTCGTCAATAGTCAGGACGTTTGGCAGGTATCGGGCCTGTTTTGGTTGATGGAGGTTCTCCGCCGGGTTCGCGCGGAGGGTTCGTTCGTTCACCAGAAATTTATGGAATGAGCGGATCGCGGAGATGTTTCGGGCCATGGAACTTGCTTCGAGGCCGATGGTGTAGAGTTCGGTAATGAACTCTTCAATATGAGAGGTCGTTATGCTCTCCAGCGGCCTTGAGTTCTGTTGCATGAAAAGCAGGTAGCGCTTGAGATCGTTGTTGTACGACTCTCTGGTGTTTCCGGAAAAGTTGCGCTCGACAAGCATATAGCTCAGGAAGCTCTCAAGCGCTTTCTGGTAGTGGTTCTCCAGCCTGGTCATGCGATTTTTAGGAGTCGTTGGCAGAACCCGCCATCAAAGCCCTGGCGCTCACCAGGGAGCGTGAGAATGGTGCCTTCGGGGTCAGCCATAAACTCAGGGTGTCGCTGAAGAAATGCCTCAATCTGCAAGCTGTTTTCTTCAGGTTCAAGCGAGCATGTGGCATAGACCAGAACGCCCTTTGCATCAAGCAGTTCGGCTGCATGATCAAGAAGCTCAGCCTGCAGTGTCCTGAGCTCCAGAAGCATCTCCGGGCTCAGTTTCCAGCGAAGTTCTGCCCGTCGGCCAAGAACCCCGGTGCCCGAACAGGGAGCATCGAGCAGGATGGCTTTTGGTCGAATGTCAGGCACAAAGCTCCGGGCATCGGCGGCTACGGTTTCGATGATGGTAATACCGAGCGCTGCAGCATGGGCCTCCATTCGCAGAAGTTTTTTTTCATAGCGGTCAACGGCGATAATGTGGCCGCTGTTCAGCATCAATTCCGCCATGAAAGTGGCCTTTCCTCCTGGCGCTGAGCACAAATCAACCACGAAACTTCCGGGCGCAGGGTTCAGCAACAGGCAGGCAAGACCCTGCGTCGGGTTCTGGACGGTGAGTCGTCCATCGGTCACGGCTGGTTCAAAGCGCTTGAAATCTTTTGAAAGAAAGAAGTTTTCCATGCCGCACTCTTCGTGTCCGTCGGCAAATGCGGGGTCAGAAAAGAGCCGCTCCGAGGAAGTTTTCAGTCGGTTGATTCTGAAGCCAAACAGCGGGAACTGGTTATTATAGATGAGGATGGACTCGGTTTGTTCTTTTCCGAAAGCCTCAATCCATCGCTCAACCAGCCATTGCGGGTGCGAGTAGTGTATGGCAAGCTGCTCTTCAATGGTTTTATCCTTCAACCAAACATCAAGGGTGACGCTCTCTGGCGTGATTTTTCTCAACACACCGTTGACTAATTTCGACAGGCGCTCTCCCTTGTATTTTCTGGCGAGCTTTACGCATTCATTGACGGCAGCCCAGTCGGGAACCTTGTTGAAAAAGAGAATCTGATAGACTCCGAGTCGAAGAATATTTTTCAGGACAGGGGCCGCTTTTTCATAGTTATGGTGATAAAAATGGCTGATGATACAGTCAATCTGAAGGCGGTAGCGCAGCACTCCGTTGACCAACCCTGTAGAGAGGGCCCTGTCAATGCGGTTCAGGGTGGAGTGCTGCAAGAGCTTGTGCAGAATCTGGTCAGATCGCTGTTTGCCGGTTTCAAGTGACTGCAAAACATTCAAGGCAAGTTCTCGTGCGGTGGTCATGGAATATTATTAAAAATCAGTTAAGTGCATTCGCTTCTCCGTGCAGTTTGTAAAATACTAATCCCTGTTGTAGATTAATCAGACTAAATGTTCTTTTCAAGATTTCAAGCTATCATCCAGAAAGGTGGAGGGACTGGCCCTGAGAAGCCTTGGCAACCGTCATTGCACGATGATCGGTGCCAATTCCATCCCGGAATATTGACCGGGAATGATGATGGTATGTTTGCCTTTCTGCAGCTTCATACCTCTCTTCAGACATTTTCCTGTAACCCGTCACATCAGGGTTATTTTTGCACTCCGGGAGCGATAGCGCGACCCAAGGAGGATTTGAACAAGCTTTTGCTAAACGGTTATGAAGCGCATGAGAGCATATACGGAGATTATTTCAGAAAAAACAGACTATTTCGATTTCAAAGAGCCGTTTACTACGGAGCTCGGTGCCGTTCTCCCCTCGGTTCGGGTAGCCTACAGGACATGGGGGACGTTAAATTCCAAAAAAGATAATGTGCTCCTTGTCTGTCAGGCTCTTACAGGTTCTGCTGACGCGGATGCCTGGTGGGAAGGGATGTTTTCCAGAGGTGGCGCATTCGATGAGAGCAGGGATTTTATTATCTGCACGAATGTGCTCGGGAGCTGTTATGGAACAACAGGCCCGATTTCAATGAATCCCCTTACCGGAAGCCATTATGGGCCGGATTTCCCCTTGATCACCATCAGGGATATGGTGCACGTGCAGCGCATTCTGCTCGCCGGTTTGGGTATTGAGCGGGTAAGGCTTGTGGTCGGGGCCTCTCTTGGCGGCATGCAGGTGCTTGAGTGGGGATTTCTCTATCCTGACGTTGTTCAGGCGCTGATGCCGATGGGCGCTTCAGGTCGTCACTCTTCATGGTGTATTGGGCAGAGCGAGGCGCAGCGGCAGGCGATCTATGCGGATCGTGACTGGAACGATGGCTGGTATCAGGAGGGTCATCCCCCCGGAAAAGGTCTTGCGGCTGCCCGGATGATGGCCATGTGCACCTACCGCAGCTTCGAAAACTTTCAGTTGCGCTTTGGCCGTCAAGTTCAGGATGGGGGTATCTTCAAGGTCGAGAGCTACCTGCATCATCAGGGGCGGAAGCTGGTTGAACGGTTTGATGCCAACACCTATATTACACTCACCAAAGCAATGGACTTGCACGATCTCTCCAGAGGCAGGGGAGAGTACGAAGAGGTGTTGCGCTCCTTCATGCTTCCTGTGGAGATTCTCTCGATCAATTCCGATATTCTCTATCCAAAAGAGGAGCAGGAAGAGCTTGCCCGACTCATGCCAAATTCGAGTATTCTCTATCTGGATGAGCCCTATGGGCACGACGCTTTTCTTATTGATGTTGCAACGGTCAGCAGCATGGTGCGGAATTTCCTTGATCGTCTTGAACCATGAATTTTGCCTGGAGCGCCGAGCTCCAGCTCGGCAGAAAAAGAGGATACGATGCCGATCTGGAGCT
Organism: uncultured Chlorobiaceae bacterium; assembly: GCA_903994455.1. Lineage (GTDB taxonomy): Bacteria > Bacteroidota > Chlorobiia > Chlorobiales > Chlorobiaceae > Chlorobium. The sequence continues at coordinate 24,151 of CAJEXI010000018.1, forward strand.
CGGCGCTCCCAGGTTTTATATCTCCACAAATCCGGTATAGCGCTGCAATACTTCCGGCACCCTGATATGCCCATCAGGCATCTGGTAATGCTCCAGCAGGGAGACCATGAGTCGCGAGGTTGCCAAACCTGAGCCGTTCAGGGTGTGCACAAACTCCGGTTTGGACTTGTTGTCGGGCTTGAAGCGGATGTTCGATCTTCTTGCCTGGTAATCCTCAAAGTTGGAGCAGCTTGATGCCTCCAGATATTTCTGTTCTGCCGGTGACCAGACCTCAATGTCGTAACATTTTGTCGCGTTGGCGCTGATGTCGCCGCTGCAGAGCAGCAGTACCCGGTAGGGGATCTTCAGGGCCACAAGGATTGCTTCGGCATGGGAGCGAATCTCCTCAAGCGCTGCGTAAGACTCCTCTGGCCGGGTAAACTTCACCATCTCCACCTTGTTGAACTGGTGCACCCGGAGGAACCCTCGTGTATCCTTGCCATAACTTCCTGCTTCGCGTCGGAAACAGGCAGAATAGGCGGTGTAGGAGATGGGCAGACTTGCGGTCTCCAGCATCTCCCCCCGATGGAGGTTGGTGACCGGTACCTCTGCGGTCGGGATGGCATAGAGGTCATCTTCACCGATGTGGTAAACCTGGTCGGCAAATTTGGGCCACTGTCCGGTTCCTCGCAGCGACTCCTGGTTGACAAGAAATGGCGGAAAAACCTCAGTATAGCCATGACGTTCGCTATGCGTGTCGAGCATGAAGTTGATCAGGGCGCGTTCCAGACGGGCACCTTTGCCAATGTAGGCAGGAAATCCTGCGCCGCTCACCTTGGCACCACGCTCGAAATCGAGAATACCGAGGGATTTGCCCAGTTCAAGGTGGTTTTTGACCGGGAAGTCAAGGTCGTGCACAAAGCTTGTTGGCTCACCAAACATCTGGTTGTCAGCCGCGCTTCGTCCGACTGGAACCGACTGATGCAGTTTGTTGGGAAGGGCAAGAAGGATATCCTCCATCTCTTTTTCAAGCTGGCTGAGCGCGGTATCCATTCCGGTGATCTCTTCGGAGACTGATTTCATCTGAATGATCAGCTCTTCAGATGAGCCATTGCCGCTCTTTTTTATGTCGGCAATCTCTTTTGAAACTTTATTGCGCAGAGCTTTTTGTTCATCCGAGCGCTGTACCAGTTGCTTTCTCTCTTTGTCGCAGGCCAGCAATTGCTGGAGTTTCGGCTCTTCCACAGAGAGCTGCCGGTTGTGCAGCATGGCAACAACCTTGTCCGGGTTCTGGCGGATATAGTTGATATCAAGCATGATGGTGAGTGAGAATGGGTTATGCTGAAAGCAGTGACTTGACGATTTGCTGAACTTTGGTGCCATCAGCCTTTCCCTTGAGCGCTTTCATCGCTTCAGTCATCACTTTGCCCATCTCTTTCATGGATGCAGCGCCTGTTTTTGTGATAATATCCTGTATGACGGACGTTACCTCCTCTTCGGAGACCGGCGCTGGAAGATACTCTTCAAGCACGGCCAACTCTGCCTGCTCGGTGGCAGCAAGGTCGAGACGATTGCCGGCAGTAAATTGTTCAATGGCATCACGCCGTTTTTTGGCGAGACTCACCAGCACCTCCAGCTCCTGCTCTTCTGTCAGTACGGCGGTGCCGCCAACACGGATGGAGACCTCTTTTTCCAGCAGTGCGGCGCGGATGGAGCGTATGGCATTCAGGCGGGTTTTATCACCGCTTTTCATCGAATTTTTCAGATCCGGATCTATTTTTTCCTTCAGACTCATGATGATGTCAACTCAAAATTTTTTTAAAGAAGAATCAGAAAGTACAGGAAAAAACGCTGCTTTCCCACAAGAAAAAGAGGGTGGGGCAGTTGTCAGAGCAGGGAGCTTTCCCGAAAGCTGAACCAATCTGTTTTTCCGATAATAATGTGGTCAAGCAGTTCGATCTGGATGACGGCGCTCGCCTTTTTCAGAAGTTCGGTAACCTGTTTGTCGGCATTGCTTGGTTCAACGTCTCCTGAAGGGTGGTTATGCACGAGTATTATGGCGTGAGAACTCTCCTTGATGGCGGCCTTGAAGACCTCACGGGGGTGAATAAGGGCGGCGTTGAGCGTTCCTACAGAAACGAGTTCAGTTTTGATGATCTGGTTTTTGGTGTTCAGGTGCAAGACGAAGAGGTGCTCCTTTGTTTCATCAGGAATACGGCCAGCCATGTATTCAAAAATATCTCTCGCCGCCTGGATTTTTCTATTGTTGTTGCGGCTGTAGTGCAACCGCTTGTTCAATTCAAAAATGGCGACAATTTGCATGGCTTTGGCCTCTCCGATTCCCTTGATCTCCTGAAGTTCCCCGATGGTTATATTGACAAGCTTCTCAAGAGTGAACCGGGCAATAATTTCGTTACAGGTATCAACAATGTTGAGTTTTCTGGAACCGAAGCGTAAAATGATTGCCAGCAGTTCGGCCGGGCTGAGTGAGGATGGGCCGCTGCTGAGAAATCTCTCTCTTGGCCGGTTTTCAGGATCCAAATCATGAAGTCGCATTGGTTCTCTCTTTACAGACGTTGCCGAATAATTACAATTTGCTTATGTAAAGTAAGTGTATTTTGTGAGTTTGCAAAGAAAAAGCGTAAAGAGAACGAGTTTTTTTAGTCGCCTTCATATTCTGCCCAATTGTTTGGTGTCTCATACCACCGAAGTTGTTTAAGCTTGACACCTTCAGGCAAATGGTGACAAATCTGGTTAAACGCCCATCTGGCAAGGCATTCAGCCGTTGGGGGTTCATCAGTGACCAGAACCCTGGAATTGCGTTTTATGATAAAGTCAAGATCCTCATGATCATCCTTCCATACAGCAAAACCGTGATCAAGCCTGTCGTGAATGTGTTCCACCATAACCTCTTTTAAAAACTTGAAATCCATCACCATCCCCTCTTCGCTGTCACCTTTGCGCTGAATCAGCTCACCTTCAACGGTGGCGACAACCACCCCGCGATGGCCGTGCAGTTGATTACAGAAAGAAAAGCTGTTTGGAAGTGTATGGCCGTAATCAATCTCTATTTTTCGTGAAATGCGCATGGTTACAATGATTGTCGGTTACCGGTTTCCCCTGTTGGCAGTGGCTGGCAAAGTGTACGCAAAAAATTATTGGTTCACGAATTTTCGCGTTCTTGTCTATCGCTCTGTCAGAAGCTCAACCAGATAAATATAACCGCTAAAAACTTTTTATTGCTTGGGCATAGACCATGGGACTCTCGGCGGGAGTGCTTGAGCCCGAAATTTTCCATGCGGCTGTCGATTGCAGGCTGAAGTTTTTGGCATCAAACCATTTTATACCAAATCCTGCGCCGGTCAGGTTGCTGGTGTTCTTGCCAGCATCGGGAAGGGGGTTGTTATGAAGAGCGGCATAACCATGGTCAACAAAAGCGGAGAGTTCCAGTTTGCCTGGGAGTTCCCCGGTTGAATCAAAAAGATAGCGCAGTTCAGCCGTCGCTACAAAACCTTTATCGGCGCAGGACTCACTGGTTTGCCATGCACGTACTGCGCTGGGGCCTGTCAGTGAGAGTTGTTCCGAGCTGTTCAGATTTTTATTGCTCCACTGCCCGTAAGCGCCGGCATAAAGAGTCCAGCCACGCACAATCGTCTGGGTACGGGCAAGACTCATGTTCAGCTTGGCATAGCCGCCATTGGTGTGCAATCCTTGCGCGGACTGGTCTCTTGAGAGCGTTTCGGGATCATTGAGACACAATAGCCCTCTGATAGCACCGAGGGAGAGTAAGGTGGAACCACCCCCCAGCAGGTTATCCATCTGTATGCCGGTAAGCCCTGTCTGACAAGATGCCGAAAGTCGTTGATTGCTGGATTGTGCACTTTCAATTCGATCGTCCAGCATTTTGCCTTCTCCCGCAAAGGTTGCATTCAGGATTAGATTTCGGGTTCGTATGATTGGCTGGGTAAGGGAAAAAATCAGGTTGTGGGCATCGCCGTGTGCATGTAATGCCTTGAATAATCCACCCATCTGATAGGTGACGTAGTTATAGTTACATCCGATTTTTGTTCCATAAGGTGTCACAGGTATCGAATAGCCGGTTTGCACATTCTGCAGGTTACCGATTGTTGAGGTCTGCAGGCGCAGGGTAAACTGGTCGCCAAGATGAAGAGGCGAATAAAGCTCCATACTGCCGGTGAAATGATTGACTCCTGTTGCTTCGTTTCCATAGTTGTCAATGTTCACTGAAAAGCTGCCGGGCTTGCCTTCAATGACTTCAAGGGTTGCTTTTGTTGTGCCAGGTCTTGAGCCCGGTTCCAGCAGGATGCGTGAAGAGATATTGGGGAGTTCGTTGGTTCTCATCACCATGGAGGTAAGTGAGCCATTTTCAAGAGGCTTGTTTGAGGGTATCTGATTGGCATAATATTCCAGAAGAGATTTCTGTGTTCTCGTTATTGCAGGCTTTGTTTCAACACGGATCGTTTCCAGGACACCTTCAAGAACCTCAATGACAAGAGGATTGCCAGGGGTCAGCGTTTGAGGGGGAAAAAAGGCTGATGCAAGAAAATACCCTTTTTTTCGGTAGGCGCTGGTGATTGTTGAGGCTGCGTTTTCCAGTTCGGCGATCGTCAGTTCCTTTCCTGTATATTCCGCCATGAGCGCAGAAAGTTCATTGGCTGAACAAAGGGTGTTGCCGGTAAAGGTAAAACCAGCAACCTTGATGCGGGGACTCTCCATGTTTCGTTTCCCCGTTCCAATTGGTTGCTGATGGTCAGGAGGAGCTTGCCGGGGCATAACAGAGGGCAATGCCGCACTTTCATTCAGAAGCCGGCCAGCATCAGGCAGATTGGCTGCAAAAGCGGTGCTGGCCGTAAAGGCTGAGATGAAGAGAAGTGTGTTCAATGACGCAGCCATAACTGATTCCATAAATGTCAATGGACAAAAGCAATACCCTCAAACCTGGACAGAAATAGTTATCCGATTTTGACCAGTACGACGGTCAGTACTTCGCCACCAAACTGATCCCTGGCAATAATTTCAACCCGATATTCCCCTGCGGCATCTTTTGGAGGTGTTCCACTGATGACCTTCCGCTCTGGATCAAACGACATCCATGACGGTATTGATGAGCCATTAACCGATGCCACTTCAAGAGAGATAACTGCCTCCGGGTTGCTGTGATTGATCATGTTTTCCGGTAGTGAAAAGGCAAAGAATTGTTCCGCAGGTTCAGGCACCTCTATCGGGCTGCCAGCAGTAAAACCGCCACTTGAGGCGTTTTGCGACTGGCTTGCGAAAGCGAGTTCAGATCCTGTTGTTGACAGCTCTCCCTTGTTCTGATCGTTGATGGCGAGCAAATCGGGCGTGATTTGCGCAGGCTCAGATGTTTGGGAGGCCATGCCGGAAGTGTAGTCAGGATTGACAAATATCTCTTCGGCAGCATTGAATGTTTGTATCATACGGAGCGCCTGCTGTTGACCGCTGCTTTGAGCGTCAGCCTGCCAGGTCAACATTGGATCGACATCACCGTATATTTTGCTGAGCGCATTAGCCGAAATATTTATCGGGCGTTTGGTGATTAAGAACGCATTATTGTCGGCCACAAAGGTAATGTTGTAGTTGCTGGCCTTGCTTCCAGAACCAAGGTTGATATCGTAACTGCCGACGTTGGATCCCGTCTGCCGACTCAGGATGCCGGTGATGTCGCTCAAGGCATCGCTCACCGTTACACTGCCGAGGCTGCCACTGGTGATGGTAACACCCAGCGCCGGATCCGCTTCGCCGTAGGTTGTGCCTGCGGCAGTAGCGCTCAACGTCATTGGACGCTGATTGATGGTCAGGTTGGCACCGGTGTAGTTGATTTGATAGTTACTGTTGTTCAGTGTGTTTTGAGCGATGGCGTAATTGCTCACATTTTCTCCATCTGCCCGGCTGAGTTCGCCGCTGAAGCTGTCACCCGAAAGAAGACCACGTCCACTGCTTTGCTCTTCGGCTGACCAGGTGAGTGTTGGATCGGAGTCACCATAGGTTTTGCTGAGAGCGCTGGCTGCAACAGTGACTGGCCGCTGGGTGACGGAAAAGGCGTTGTTGTCGGTAACAAAGGTAATATTGTAGTTATCAGCCTTGCTTCCAGTGCCGAGGTTGATGTCGTAACTCCCGACATTCGAACCGGTCTGCCGACTCAGTATGCCAGTGACATCGCTCAACGCATCACTGACGGTCACACTGCCGAGACTGCCATCGGTAATGGTGACCTCCAGTGCAGCATCCACCTCGCCATAGATTGTGCTTGCATTTTTGGAGCTCAAGGTAATCGGGCGCTGATTGATAGTCAGGTTGGCACCTGTGTAGTTGATCGCATAGTTGCTGTTGTTCAGCGTGTTCAGGGTGATCGCATAGCTGCCGACGTTCTCGCCTGGCGCTCTTGCAAGTTCACCGGTGAAGATATCACCTGCGATGAGACCGCGTCCATTACTTTGAGTTTCAGCATCCCAAGTGAGTGGCGGGTCGTTCTCATCATAGGTTTTGTCTTGATCATCAGCAGAAATATCAATCGGTTTGGGTTGAACGGTGTAAGCAAGTCCATTACCTGCGGCAAAGGTGAAACCGCTGCTGCTTGATAAACCACTGTCATAGTTAATCGTGTAATTGCCTGTGGTTGAGCTGGCTGTTGGAGCGCCACTCACCATCATGGCACCTGTCAAGCCGATATTGTCAGCATTATCTTCATTATCTGCAAATCCGGTAAGGGTATAGCTGTACGTGGCATCTGGCTGATCTCCATAGTAACTGCTTGCCTTGCCGCTCTCCAAAGTCGTGTTGACGGAAAGCGGGCCTGCAACACTGGTATAGATAAAGCCGTTGCCGGATTCACTGACGTTGAGTGGAGCATAACTGGTATAGGTTGCGTTGTAGTGACGGAAGTTCGATGTCAGCATGCCTTTGAGGGTTGAACCGGGATTGGCCGAATAGACCAGCCATCGTGCGGTTCCGGCAGTTGCGAGTATGACACCGGCACTGTTGCTGAAATCTTTGCCTGCCAGAACGATGCTGTTGCCACTGGTTGCGCTTGCCGCAAGAGTGCCCGAAGCGAGGGTGATGCCTGATCCTGCCGTTGTCCCGTTGTTCACTGCGCTGATGTTGCCGGCAGAGATCGTGCGCAGAGTGATGTCACCACTCTCATTGTTGGTGCGTCCTGCTCCATCCCGAAGGTCGATGGTCACGTTACCTGTCCCGGCGTTGATTGATGTTCCGGCAGCCATGGTGATGACTGCGTTGCCTGCCGATCGCCAGGCATCAACGACACCGTTTGCCTGCGTATCATTGGAAACAAGTGTCAGGTTCCCGTTGTCGGTCGTGATACTGGCATTGATCAGGATGCTTTGTCCTGCATAGAGGTCAAGATTACCGCCATGACCAAGCAGGTTGTCGGTGATGATGGCCGAATTGACGGTGATGTTGTTGTTGGCCTTCAGGATGACATTGTCACCGGCATTGAGCAGCATTGTCATCTGGTTTGGAGTGAAGGTGTTGTCAGTGCCTGGATTGGAGCTGTAACCTTCTTGCAGCAAAGACTCCTGTACAGTTTGAGGGGTCAGAATCTCCACTTTGCCGGTATTGTTTGACCAGTTCATGGAACTGACAACAAAACTGCCGTTCATGTTGCCCACCGTGAGAGGTGTAATACCGCCGGAACTCAGTTGATCATCTTTACCGGAACCCATAAAGCTGTTGGCTGTGCTTACCGCACCGACGAGGCCGCCGTGTCCATTGCCCAGGGTTACAGATCCTGCATTGGAAAGAGAGCCATTGTCCATCGTTGAGGAGCCCGTCACATAAGATCCGTTGGTCAGCGCTACCGTTATGGCGCCTGCCTGATCACCGGTTTTGGAACCGACCAGACTGTTGGTAGTGCTTATCTCTCCCACCGTGCCAGTGGCTCCATTTCCCCAGGTTACGGCTCCTGCATTGACCGCAGATCCCTTGTCCCATGCCATGGAGGATACGACGTAGTTGCCATTGGTCAGGGCGATTATTCTGTTTGAGGCGGAGTTATCTGATCCTGCAAAGTCATTTTTAATTGAGCCCACCAGACTGTTGGTGCTGCTTATTGTTCCGATGGTTCCCCCTTCACCGTTTCCCCAGGTCACAGCGCCTGCTTCGGTGGCCACCCCGTTGTCCCAATTGGGAGAGCCGACCACGTAGTTGCCGTTTGAGAGAGCTATTATGTTGTAGACTGAGCCGTCATTGGTGGCAGAACCTATAAGGCTGTTGGTTTCGCTTATCGACCCAACGGTGCCACCAACTCCGCTTCCCCAGGTGACAGCACCCACGTCAAGGGTCGTTCCATTGTCCCAATGTGGAGAGCCGACGACGTAATTGCCGTTTGTCAGAGCTGCCATGGTGTACGATATTCCATCATTGGCTGACGAACCAACCAGGCTGTTGGTTGTGCTTATCGTCCCTACCGTGCCGGTTGTCCCATCTCCCCAGGTGATGGCACCCGCATTAACCACCGTGCCATTGTCCCAATTGGGAGAGCCGACCAGGTAGTTTCCATTTGTCAGGGCCATCACCGTCGACGACAAACCGTCACTGGCGGCTGAACCGGTCAAACTGTTTTCTGTACTCACCAATCCGACAGAGCCAGTTGCTCCATTACCCCAGGTGACTGCACCGACATCGATGGTGGTTCCATTATCCCATGCTGGTGAGTTTACAACGTAATTGCCATTGGCCAAGGCGGTTACCGATGCGCCAACCTTGTCATTGGCTTTAGAACCGACCAGACTGTTGGTTGCACTTATCGTTCCGACCGTGCCACCAAGCCCATTTCCCCAGGTCACCGCGCCAGCATCGGTAGTGCTGCCATTCCAGAGAGGCGAATATACGACGTAGTTTCCGTTCGTCAAGGCGACGACGCTGCCAACATTATCTCCACTCTTGGAACCGATAAGGCTGTTGGTTGCGCTAATTGCCCCAACGGTGCCGCCGGTTCCATTTCCCCAGGTTACTGCGCCAACGTTGGTTGTAGAACCATTGTCCCATGACAATGACGAGACCACGTAGTTCCCGTTTGTCAATGCGGTTACTTTCGATGAAACGCCATCACCTGCTTTGGAACCGACCAGACTGTTGGCGGCGCTTATCACGCCAGTTGTACCAGTGGCTCCATTTCCCCAGGTTACGGCACCGACATCAAGAACAGCGCCATTATTCCAGGATGGCGAGTTAACGACATAGTTTCCGTTGGTGAGCGTTGTCAGAGTAGCAAGAGTTCCATCATTGAGTGCTGAACCGATAAGGCTGTTTGTTGCTGAGACGCTTCCATTGACACCCGTTGTTCCATCAATCCAGGTTACGGCACCGACACCTGCCACACCCGCGTTCGACCATTTTTGTGTTATGGTGACGGCGTTGTTGTTGCCGTTCAGAGTGGTCACTTTTTCGCCAACCAGGTCATTGGATGTCGAACCGCTCAGCATTGAAAGCAGTGTACCGTCCGGTTTATAGAGTCTGACCGCTCCGGCATCGGTTGCGACAAAATCGTCCAGGGGGCTGGCAACAATAATATTGCCGTTCAGGAGTTCGACAACGTTGCCGGAACCATGCTGGTCACCTTCTGCCGGATTGGCATCAGGTAACGAAATATGGGAGAAGAGAGAGGTTGTGGTATTGGCATCGATGGTGATGTTCCTCGGATCGATCAGCAACACTCCGTTTTTGCCGTATGGTGAGGCCATGGTGATTTGGCCGCTCATGGCAAGGTTTTCATGTCCCGACACCTCAACCTTTCCGCCATCGCCGCTCTTTGTTCCTCCTTTGGCCTCAATGGTGCCTGCAAAATCGGTTGACTGATCCGACCAGACCACCACAGTGCCGCCGTTGCCGTTGTCAAGAGCGTTGGCGTTCAGCTTGCTGCTCTTGGTGATAACGGTTGTTGTTGCGTTGGCAAGCGAGGCATCGTTGCCTTGCCAGCCACCACCAATGAGGATGCTGCCTCCTCCTGACGGGCCGTCGGCCTCAACGCGGGTGCCTGCGAGAAGCGTTTGTGGCGCTGTGATGGAGATTTGGCCCCCTTGTGTCGTGCTGCCACTTGTGCTGATGATACCGGAGAGGTAGAGGTTTTCACCTGCCTGGATGCTGATGTTGCCGCCACTGCCTCCGTCAGCCGTCATAAGGCTGGTGGCCGTTTGTTCGATGCTGCCTGTTGCATGAATGCTTATGGCACCACCTTTCTTGATACCGTCGGCATTCCATGTTCCGGAATCGACAAGATTTTTAGCGTTGGCGTTGATCACTGAAGAGGTGAGCGTGCCGGTGTTGATGATGGCACTTCCTTCGATGACGATTTTGCCATCGCGCTCTGTGATGCTGTTTGCTCGTATCTTGCCACTGTTATTCACCACCGAGCCAAGCAGTTCATTGGCGGCAGAAGCGCTTATAATGACAGCACCACCGTCAGCTTCGATCACTCCGTTGTTTGTGATCCGGGCGTTATATGCAGCCTGGTCAACTTTAATGGAGACAAGGCCGCAGGCATCCAGACCAAGAGTAATGCCGGATCCTGCCGCAAGGCCGGTTGAGCCTTTGGTCGTGATAATGCTTCCCGTGTTCGTCAGATTGTTCCCGAGCAGGGCGATGAAGTCGCCGCTCAACTGACCCTGGTTTACAACGGATGCTGTTTTGCCGTTCTGAAAAAATGTGTATTTTCCGGCAAGGAAGTCGCTGTTGTTGATGTTGAGCGAAGAGGCCACCAGTCCACCGACGTTTACGGTTGCGCCGGGGGCAAAGAGCATGCCGTTCGGGTTGACCAGAAAGACCCTGCCGTTTGCGGTAAGTGCCCCGATAATTGATGAAGGATCATTGCCCAATACCCGGTTGAGCAGGGTGGACTGGTTCCCGGGTTGAGTAATGTTGACGGCTTCTCCCTTGCCGATACCGAAAGAGTTCCAGTTGATGATAGCATGGTTGCTCTCCTGCCCTATCAGCATTGTTGTCGGTGATGGTGTGCTGATGGCGGCCTGTCCTGCAGCGACTTGTCCGTCGGCAGGTAAAGCAAAACCTCTGCTTCCGGCAAGCAATGATTGTGTGACAACGACGGCCATCATAAAGGAATCCCTGGCGTTGAACCAGATAAGGCGAAAAGTGGTTTTCATTGCAATAAATGTTAAAATTTCGGTCAGACTTTTATAAGCACATTAATACCTCATTATTGCGTCCCGTCTCTTTGTTGTATTTACGCAAATCGGACGTAAAATAAAAATAATAAAAATGAATTTATTTTGCTGATTGATTGCAATACCACAGAGAGTGAAATTTTTAAGGTTTGTGCAGGTTCAGGTGAGTACTTTTTCAGGCAAGGATGGATTTGCGTCAGCGGTTTTATAGCAGACACAATAATTTTCGATATATTGTCCCTTCAGTTCTCAGGAATTCTGTAATGCTGGTTAATTTCCCATTTAGATTCAATGAAGCATATTGTTATTGTCGGTGGCGGATTTGCAGGACTCAATGTTGCCAAAGAGCTTGGTAACAAAAAGGAGATTAAGGTTACTCTGATCGACAAAAATAATTTTCATCTTTTTCAGCCCCTCCTCTACCAGGTTGCGATGGCTGCGCTCAATGCGGGTGAAATTGCCTATCCGTTGCGCATGATGCTTTCGAAGTATAAGAATATCTCTGTTTTCAAGGGAGTTGTAAAAACAGTTGATCCTTATAATAAAATAGTTTATACGGATTTTGGCGAAATAGAGTACGACAATTTGGTCATGACCTGCGGAACAAAGCATCATTATTTTGGTCATAATGAATGGGAGGAGTTTGCCCCTGGTCTGAAAACTATTGCCCAGGCGGCTGAAATCCGCAGAAGGGTTATGGAGGCTTATGAAAATGCCGAACGTTCTCAGAATCCTGAAGAAAAAAGAAAGCTTCTGACGTTTGTTATTGTTGGTGGCGGTCCGACCGGTGTTGAACTTGCAGGTTCAATCGGGGAGATGAACCGTTACTATCTGTCGAAATATTTCAGGAATATTGATCCAAAAGAGATTCGGATTTTTATTGCTCAATCGGCTCCAGCTCTTCTTCATACGTTTTCAGCGGAACTTTCGGCCAAGGCCACCCTTGCCCTCGAAAAGCTGGGTGTCCAGATCTTGACCTGCTGCAAGGTTACCAATATTGATGCTGATGGTGTTGAGATTGGCGATGAGAGAATTGAGGCAGGAACGGTGCTGTGGGCCGCTGGTGTCAGGGCGACGAGTATAGGGAAAACTATCGGCTTTTCTACTGATCAGTCGGGGAGAATTATTGTTGCTGAAGATCTCAGTGTCCCCGGCTATCCCGATGTCTTTGTTGGCGGTGATCAGGCATGTTTTGCCCTGCAGGGCGGCGGAACACTTCCTGGGCTTGCCTCTGTTGCTCTTCAGGAAGGGCAGTCTATTGGAAGGAATATCATGCTTGATCTTCAGGGGAAACGCAGAAAGCCGTTTGTCTACAACGACAAGGGTCAGATGGCGACCATCGGTAAAAACTCGGCAATTGCCGAACGGGGTAATGTTAAACTTTCGGGACTGCCAGCCTGGATTATCTGGCTCGGGGTTCATATCTACTATCTCAGCAGCGTCAAGCACCGTTTATTTGTGCTCATGCAGTGGGGATGGTCATACTTTACCTTTGGGCATGGTGCCCGTATTGTCAACAAAGAGTGGAGGTTTTACCCCAATCTTCCTGAACCAGCCGAACCGGCGGAGGTGGAGGAGCTGATCGCCGATAATGCGTGTGTTTTAAATTCGAACGATCTGGCGCTCAAAGGGAGCCTCGATAACCCGGCGAAAAGTTTCTGATGCCCAAGAGGGTTTGGATTATTCAACAGGTCAGGCACAAAACGTGTTGAGGATGCTTTGCCGATAAAGGTTGAGCCTTTGTCGGATCTCATCCAGATGGTCGCCACCGAGCTTTTCAAGGATTGCATTGGCGATAACCGGAGCAACAACAGCTTCAGCAACGATTCCTGCAGCGGGAACTGCGCAGGTATCGCTCCGCTCAAAGCGTGAGGGAAGTGGCTGCAGGATTTTGATGTCGAACGAGTGCAGGGGAGTGAGTAGCGAGGAGATCGGTTTCATGGCAGCCCGCAGGTGAATGGTCTGACCGCTTGACATGCTTCCTTCAAGACCGCCTGCCCGGTTCGTTTTTCGGATCACACCACCCTCAGCGGAGAGGTGGAGTTCATCATGAACCTCTGAACCCGGCTTTCGGGCATTTTCAAAGGCTGTTCCTATTTCAACGCCTTTGATGGCCTGAATAGAGAGGATCGCTGAGGCGAGTGCTGCATCAAGCCGACGGTCGTGCTGGACATAGCTGCCAAAGCCAACGGGAACGCCTGTGATAAAGAGTTCGATAATGCCGCCGAGGGTATCGCCTCTTTTTTTTGCCTCATCAATGGCGGCTACAGCGTCAGTTTCTGTTGTTTTGCTGAGCATCCGAACGGGGGAGAGGTCGGCCTGCCGTGAGAGTGCTTCGGCCCCTTTGCTGAGAAGTCCGGCAACCTGCACCATGGCAGAGGGTTCTTCCGCCGCTCCAATAGCCGAAATATAGCTCCCGATTTCAATGCCAAGCGCCTTCAGAAACACTTTTGACAGTGCTCCTGCAGCCACCCTTGCAGCCGTCTCCCTGGCCGATGAGCGTTCAATAACCGGACGAATATCGTCAAAACCGTACTTGATCAGCCCAGCCAGGTCGGCATGGCCAGGTCTTGGAATCGTGATTTTCGGAACCTTCTCATCGTTATTTTCAAACTGGGCCATGGAGGTGATCCAGTTTGCCCAGTCGCGGTTTTTGATCATGAGCGAGATGGGCGACCCAATGGTTTTCCCAAACCGGATGCCGGAGAGCACTTCCGCCTGATCGGTCTCAATTTTCATCCGTCCGCCTCGTCCATATCCCTGCTGACGGCGGGTTAACTGATGGTTGATCTCTTCCAGGGTTATGGAGATGCCTGCTGGTATTCCTTCAACTATTGCCGAAAGAGCTGGACCATGGGACTCGCCGGCAGTAAAGTATCGTATCATGTGTTCTAATGACAATGTCCGGCGGCCTGAGGGTGCCGCCGGTTTTTTTTCAATGCTTAACGAAGAATCCTTGCAGCCTCTTTTGCATAGTAGGTAAAGATAAGGTCGCCACCGGCACGTTTCATGCAGAGCAGCGATTCCATCATGACCCTTTTTTCGTCGATCCATCCTCGCTGGGCAGCAGCCTTGACCATGGAGTATTCGCCGGAGACGTGATAGATTGCAACCGGCACATCAAAGCGCTCCTTTGTGCGATACACAATATCAAGATAGGCAAGTCCCGGTTTCACCATAACAATATCGGCACCCTCCATGATGTCGAGTTCGATCTCTTTCATGGCTTCGTCGGTGTTTGCCGGATTCATCTGGTACGTTGTTTTGTCGCCGAACTGTGGTGCCGAATGCAGCGCGTCACGGAAGGGGCCGTAGAAGCTGGAGGCATATTTTGCTGCGTAGGAGAGAATGCCGACATCGGAGAACTCGGTGTCGTCAAGAGCTTTACGGATGGCACCAATACGGCCGTCCATCATGTCGCTCGGGGAGACAAAATCAGCTCCGGCATTAGCGTGCGAAATGGCCATTTTACAGAGCACTTCAACGGTTTCGTCATTGAGAATAATGCCATCTCTGACCAGTCCGTCATGGCCAAAAGGGGTGAAGGGATCGAGTGCCACATCTGTCATGATGCAGAGATCTGGAACCTTTGCCTTGATGGCACGGAGAGCGTTCTGGATGATTCCGTTCTCATTGTAGGCTTCGCTGCCATCTTCAGTTTTGACTTCAGGAATACCAAAGAGGTCGATAGACTGAATGCCAAGATCCCAGAGTTCCTGGCACTCTTTTACTGCTTTGTCGATAGAGTAGCGGAAGCTGCCGGGCATGGAGGAGACCTCTTCAACAACGTTGGTTCCTGGGCAGACAAAGAGTGGATAGACAAGATCATTGACCGTCAGCGTGTTTTCCTGCACAAGGTTTCTGATAGCGGCACTTTTGCGAAGTCTTCTGGGGCGTTGAACAATATTGAGTAAATCAAGCTGACTCATGGCGGAAGAGCTGGTTAGGAGTTTAAAAAGCCAAAAATACAAAAATCCCGCAATATCGCGAAGGATTTCCCGGCACTTACAGCAGAAAGCTCATCATGATGCCTGCTGCGACGGCTGAACCGATGATACCGGCAACATTGGGAGCCATGGCATGCATGAGCAGATGATTGTCGGGGTCAGCTTTCAGTCCCTCAAGTTGCACAACGCGGGCGCTTTCGGGCACCGCAGCAACTCCTGCGGCTCCAATCAGCGGGTTGATTTTGTTCTCCCCGGAGAGAAAAAGGTTCATAAACCTGGCGAAAAGGATTCCTCCAGCCGTTGAGAACATAAATGCCGTTGCGCCAAGGACAAAAATCAGTACCGAACTATGGGTCAGAAATGTTGTCGCTTGTGTTGAGGCTCCGATGGTCACGCCAAGAATAATGGTGACGATGTCGATCATGGCATTCTTGGCCGTATCGGCAAGACGTTTTGTGACCATTGATTCCTTGAGCAGATTACCCAGAAAAAGCATGCCCAGAAGCGGCAGTGAGCCGGGAGCGATAAAACCGGTCAGGAGCAGACCGAAAACGGGAAAGATAACTTTTTCGATTTTGCTCACCGAACGAGGCGGTTTCATTTTGATTCTGCGCTCTTTTTCTGTGGTCAGCAGGCGCATGATCGGCGGCTGAAGAAGCGGGACAAGCGCCATGTAGGTGTAGGCGGCAATGGCAATGGAACCGATGAGGTGCGGAGCGAGCCGGGAGGAGAGGAAGATTGCCGTTGGGCCGTCAGCGCCACCGATGATGCCGATCGAAGCTGATTCGGGATTGGTAAAGCCGAGCGAGATAGCTCCGAGATAGGTCATGAAAATGCCGAGCTGCGCTGCTCCGCCAAGCAGGATAAGCTTGGGGTTTGAAATCAGCGGCGAAAAATCGGTCATGGCTCCAATTCCGAGAAAAATCAGGGGAGGAAAGACTCCCTTCAGCACACCCTGATAGAGGTAGTTCAACACACTGCCATCCTGATAGATGCCGAGTGCCATTCCACCATGCTCGATAAACGGGGTATTGCCGATCAGGATGCCGAAGCCGATCGGAACCAGAAGAATTGGTTGATATTCATAGCGAATAGCCAGATAGATGAACACCATGCCGACAAGAATCATCAACAGGTGCCCCGGTGTTGCATTGGCAAAACCTGAATACCCGAAAAACTGTACAAGTTCGTCCATAATGGTGTTATTCAATTTCTATCAGGATATCACCCTGCATGACTGTGTCGCCGACTCCTACCTTCACGGTTTTGACCGTTCCGGATTTTTCTGCAAAAATATTGTTTTCCATTTTCATCGCTTCCAGTACCAAAATGGGCTCTTCGCGTCTTACCTTTGAACCGGGCTGGACCATGAGGGCAATAATAGTACCCGGCAGTGGTGCCTTGACGATGCTCAGCCCCGGGGTGTTGAGTTGCTGTGGCGGTTTCAATGGAGTAGGCGGGGTATAGCGGACCAGTTTCGGGGTCTGCGGCCTTTTGATCTCCTGACCAAGCTGAATCTGATAGGAGGTGCCGTTCACTTCGATCTCGGCGTTGTTCTCCTCAAAGGATTTTATCTCGACATTGTAGCGGTTTCCGCTGATTGTGAATTTATATTTTCTCATCCTTGAAACCCTTTGAAATTAATGACATTGTAAATTTTTGAATTCCAGGGTGAGTAGCTTTTGCCAACCTTCCTGATGGTCAGAATTGCTGTCTCCTGATCGTGAAGCTCATCAAGATAGAGCGAAATGGCCATACCGATGGCTGCGCTGACCTCTCCGGGAATCGTGTTTCCTGCAAGAGCTTTTTTGGTCTCGTCACCCTCATTGTCAAAGGTTCTTCTGACATTCCAGAAGAGGATCTTCGGTACTACGCTGAAGAGTAGCGCAAGCAGGAAGAATGACAGAAAGACGACACTGTATCCTGTGACAGCCAATGCCAGATGTTGACTCTGGATCGCAGAGAGATTGACCGGAAAATAGTGAATGATCGATGGCATAGATTTGTTTTTCCGTTTACAATGGTATGGTCGAGTGCTTTTTGGGAGGATTGTTATCTTTTTTGGTCAAAAGCGTTTGCAGGGCGCGAATGATCCTGAAACGGGTATTGCGCGGTTCAATAATATCGTCGATATAGCCGAATTTTGCTGCCTCATAGGGATTGGAGAATTTTTCACGATACTCTGCTGCATTTTCAGCAACAAACCTGGCGCGTTCTTCCAGATCTTCGATGGCATTCAGATCCCTGTTGAAGAGTACCTCAATAGCACCTATCGGGCCCATAACCGCAATTTCGGCTGTTGGCCATGCATAGTTGACATCACCGCGCAGTTGCTTGGAACTCATGACGATGTAGGCTCCACCATAGGCTTTGCGCAGGATAATGGTGATCTTTGGCACCGTGGCCTCTGCATAAGCGAAAATCAGTTTGGCACCGTTGGTAATAATGCCGTCAAACTCCTGCGCACTGCCGGGAAGGAAGCCGGGAACGTCGACAAGGGTGACGAGGGGAATATTGAAAGCGTCGCAGAATCGGACAAACCTTGCTGCCTTGCACGATGCGTTGATATCCAGACAACCGGCAAGGTAGTTGGGCTGGTTGGCGACAATACCGGTTGAGATGCCATTGAAGGTGACAAAGCCGACAACAATGTTTCTTGCATATTGACGCTGTACTTCGAGGAACTCGCCGTTATCGGCAATCGAATAGATAATATCCTTGACATCGTAGGGGATGGAAGGCTTTTCAGGGATGATGGAGTTCAGCTTGTCGTCAAGGCGGTCGGCCGGATCGTCACAGACAGCAAGAGGTGGTTCTTCAAGATTATTCTGCGGAAGATAACTGAGCAGCTTCTTGATCAGCAGGATTCCTTCGGTTTCGTCCGCGCCGACAAAATGGGTGACTCCTGATTTTGTAGCATGAACCGATGCGCCTCCAAGATCTTCGTCAGTTATGGTCTCTCCGGTAACGGTCTTCACAACTTTCGGGCCGGTGACAAACATGTGGCTCGTTTTTTCAACCATGACCACGAAATCAGTCAGCGCAGGGGAGTAGACAGCACCGCCCGCACACGGGCCGAAAATGGCCGATATCTGGGGAATGACCCCCGAAGCCATGACGTTTCTCTGGAAAATACTTGCATAGCCGGAAAGACTGCGAACGCCCTCCTGAATTCTTGCGCCGCCGCTGTCGTTGATGCCGATGAAGGGTGCGCCAACTTTCATGGCCTGATCCATCACCTTGCAGATTTTCAGCGCGTTGGTTTCTGACAGTGAACCGCCGAGAACGGTAAAATCCTGGGAGAAGAGATAGACAAGACGTCCGTCGATGGTCCCGTGGCCAGTAATGACTCCGTCTGAAAGAAAGTTTTGCTTGTCAAGGCCAAAATCAGTTGTCCGATGCGTGACAAACATATCGTACTCTTCAAAACTGCCTTCGTCAAGCAGCAAATTGAGGCGTTCACGAGCCGTAAACTTGCCTTTTTTATGTTGTGAATCTATGCGCTTTTGTCCGCCTCCGAGGCGAGCTTTGTCGCGTTCCGCAATCAAGCGTTTCATTGTTTTTTGACGATTTTGATTAACTAACTTGCCGGGCAACAGTGTCTTGTCTGAACAGCATTAATTTGTGAGCCATGTGCTGCCCCGGTTATGCAGGAATGCGGTCTATGCTGCTTCTGGGCCTTATTTCTGAGGCTTTTCTCCCTGTTTTGCTTTTGTTTGTGCTGAATATTGGAAAAAAAAAGGGAATAACCGCAGTTGTCGCTATTCTGTTCTGAATAATGTTATATTTTGTTTCGTTATAAAGTCAAAAGAAAGTAAAATTATCATGAATCCTGATCTTCAGCTTGCCGTTGAAATGGCCGAACAGGCTGGCCGATTAACTCTTGCCTATTTTTCCCGTAAATCCCTGCAAATCTTCACTAAACGAGATGCGACTCCTGTTACCGATGCGGACAGGAAAGCCGAAGAGCTCATGAGCAGTGCCATCTTGTCACATCATCCTCAAGATGGAGTGCTTGGTGAAGAATTTGAAGAGCGCCCCTCCATGAATGGCCGTCGATGGATTATTGATCCCATTGATGGCACCAAGGCTTTTATTCACGGGGTTCCCCTTTATGGCGTTATGATTGCGCTTGAGGTTGACGGGGTTGTGCAGCTTGGAGTTATCAATTTTCCGGCACTTGGTGATCTCTATTATGCTGAACGGGGATGTGGAGCTTTTCTCAACGGTTCACCCATAACGGTCTCTTCCGTTGCAAACATTGCAGAAGCAACAGTGCTCTTCACTGACAAGGAGTACCTGCTTGATTCGGTCACCCAGCATCCTGTGGATATGCTACGCCAGCAAGCTGGACTTGTGCGCGGATGGGGCGACTGTTACGGTCACATGCTGGTTGCGTCAGGCCGCGCCGAAGTTTCGGTCGATAAAATCATGAGCCCGTGGGACTGTGCCGCTCTCATACCTATAGTGACTGAGGCTGGAGGGTGTTGTTTCGACTACAGGGGAGTGACAACAATATCAGGGCAAGGACTTGTCAGTGCAAACAAGGCAATTGGCACTGCGCTGCTTGCATCAATTGAAAAGAGATAATGATCAAGAGTTCATTGCTTCCGCTATCGCCTTTGCAAACCCTGGCGCGTTGAATGATTCGGGGATGATGTCTACCTGAAGACCAAGTTTCTTCAGGGCGGCAGCGGTTGTGGTTCCTATGGCGGCAACTTTTACGCCTTCAGGAATTGCGGTTGTTCCCATAGCCTCAAAAAAATTGACAGCCGTCGAAGGACTGGTAAAGGAGAGGCAGGAAAGCTCACCTCGCTCAAGCAGCGCTTTTATTTTTGTGCTCTCTTCAAGCGATGGCGGCAGATTTTCGTAAACGGTCAACTCCGTGCAGGTTCCTCCCCGTTTGTTGATCACCTCCGGAATGGTTCCCAAAGAGAGGCTGCCTCTGAGAAAAAGAAAGCTACGACCACTTATGGTGCCGGTATCGATCTCCTCCATCAGGGTGACGGCATCAGCAATTTTCGGTAGTGGTTCGGTTGTTACTCCGTGTGCCGCAAGATCAGAAGAGGTCGTTTTGCCTACAGCCCATACCTTGAGCTTTTGAAGGGCTTTCAGCTCATCAGGGCTCTCTTTCAGCAGCCTCTTCATAAAAAAGCTGACGCTGTTGGGGCTGGTGAAAAAAACTCCATCAAAGTGGCTGAGGTGGGGAACCTTCCAGCCGGAGACCGGTCTGATCTCGATTGTCGGAAAAACAATCGAATTCAGACCGTACTCTTCCAGTTTTTGTACAAATGATGCTGCCTGATCTTTCGGGCGGGTAACAAGAACGGTTTTCATCAGCGGGTTTTGCGGATTTCCGACAGGATTTTTTCTGCACCCTGCTTCAGGAGTTCTTCAGCCAGTGCAATACCAGCCTCTTCAGCCTGTTCGGGTGAAGTAAGACCTGTTTTTGTGATTTCGTTATGTAATCCTACTTTGCCATCAACCGATCCGACATAGGCAAGCAGCTTGAGAGTGCCATTTTTAAACGAGCCGTAGGCACCGATAGGAATCTGACAGCCACCCTGCAGATGACGCAGAAGAGCACGTTCAGCCCGGCAACAATATTCCGTTGTCGAGTGGTTGAGAATTCTCACGATCTCTCTTGTTTGCTCGTCATCAACACGGGTCTCAATGCCGAGCGCACCCTGCCCAACAGCAGGAAGCATCACTTCGTGAGGAAGGATTTCGGAGATGCGGTCGCTGAAATTCAGACGGAACACACCGGCATAGGCAAGCATCATGGCATCGAATTCACCGTTGTCAAACTTCTGAAAACGGGTATTGAGATTGCCTCTGATATCGCGGATATCAAGGTCAGGGCGAAGACCCAGCAACTGTGACATACGGCGGAGACTGCTTGTTGCCACTTTGGCATTCTGCGGCAGATCTTTCAGCTTGACCCCGTTTTTGGAAATGATGACATCCCTTGTATCCTCGCGCTCTGTAAAGGAGGTAATAATAAGCCCTTCAGGAGTCGCCGTAGGCACATCTTTCAGGCTGTGAACGGCCAGGTCAATCTCTTTGGTAATCAGATGTTTTTCAATATCCTTGGTGAAAAGCCCCATATCCCCGATTTTGGAGAGAGGAGAGTCAAGAAGGACATCACCGGTCGTTTTAACCAGTTTCAGGGTGATATCAAGTTCAGGGTAATGCCTGGAGAGTTCCGCCTTAATGAATTCTGCCTGCCACAATGCGAGCGGGCTGGATCTGGTACCAATGATAAGCTGTTTTTTCAAAGCGATTACGGATTTTATTTAGTGTGACTGATTTGGTTCTTCAAGATCGAAAACGTTGCGCACAAGATTGACCCTGCTTGGTATGGAATCAGTTGTGTCAATAGGTGCCTTGAGCATTTTGATAGGATGATGCAGGATTTTTTTCAGAATCCTGTCTGTCAGGTGCTCCATTCTCTGGAGTTCCTCCTCGCTGACCTTGTAACGGTAACGTTCAAGCTCTTTTTCTTTGATTTCAATGAACTTCGACTGAAGATCAACAATAGTGGGTCTGACTTTCAGTGTATTGGTCCACTGTCCAAAACCGACAAGCTCCTCTTCAATGATGGCATTGACTTTCGGCAGTTCGCGACTTCGTTTTTCAAGGTTTTTATCGATGATATGCTTGAGCGCGTCAATATCCTTGAGGAACATGTTCTGCAACTTTCCAATATCAGGATCAACATTCCTCGGGAGTCCAAGATCAAGAATAATGACTGCTTTGAGCTTGCGTTTGAGCATACTCTGGTGCATTTCGGCCTCCGTGAGAATATACTCCTTGGTGCTGACGGCGGTCATAATGATATCGAACTCGTGGAGATGATTCTTGAACGATTCAAACGGCAGCACCTGGTTGGTGCCGAGTTCTTCAGCAAGAGCTTCAGCTTTGGAGAGAGTCCGGTTTGTTATAACAATATTGCGGGCGTTTTTTTGAAAGATATGTTTCGCAGCCAGTTCGCCGGTTTCACCCGCGCCGATAAGCAGAACCTTTTTGAGCGAAAGATTGGAAAATATCTTTTGGGCAAGCTCGACGGCTGCATAGCTGACCGAGACGGCACCCTCCATAATTTTGGTTTTTGTCTTGACCTTCTTTGCCACACTGAATGCCGTATGGCAGAGGCGGGTAAGCAGGATGCCTGCGGTCTGTGCCTCAGCGGCTATCCGATAGGCATTTTTAACCTGACCAAGAATCTGGCCTTCACCAAGGACAAGCGAATCAATGGCGCTTGCAACTTCAAAAATATGGCGAGCAGTTCCGCAGTAAAAACGGCTGAAAAAGTGCTCGGGGCGAACCTCCTTGCGGGCATCCTTGTAGGAGATGAGATACTCTTTGAGGAACTCTCCTGTGACTTCATTCATGGCAGGAACCACGTAGAGTTCTGTGCGGTTACAGGTGGAAATAACCATGGCTTCGTGAGCAAGACCGCTCGAAATAAGGCCGGTAATGAACTCCTTGTTCTGAACTTCTGAAAGGGAGATTCTTTCACGGATTTCAATAGGTGCAGTCTTGTGGTTAACACCAACTGAAATGATGTTCATGGCAAAGTTGTTTAAGTGATCAGATACCAAGTTCAATGCACAGGAAAACTAAGACAGGGAATATACCCTAAAAGCCGATATTTTCAAATCCAGCTCGCCGTTTTAAAAGGTTGACCCATGGAACGTCGGTGAAAAAAACGTCATCAGGACAATCAGTATGGTGATGAAAAGAAACAGAAAAATAAAGAGATAGGCCATGTGTTTAATGTCCCATCCAATGATTGGCTTAATGAGAATACCTGTGCCATAGATCAGCCAGATAAGAACCAGCGTGACAAGCTTGGGCTCAAATAGGGTTATAGCATCACCTGAAGCCCGTTGCTCCAGTATACCGGCTAAAATAGTAATAGTGAGAAAAAGAAAACCCAGCGAGACCGCGTGCATGGCGAGTTTTTCAAGAATCTCAAGATTCGGCAGGCGCTGGAAAAACAGTTCAAACCGGTTCTGCTGAATCTGGCGGAAGAGGAGCAGATAGAGGATACTGTAGATGCCGGCAATTGCAATGGCGCTGAAACCAAAAATAGCAGCAATAAGGTGCACACCGATTCCAACTCCACTGAAGGTGATACCTGCGGTTTGTATTTGTGTTGTCAGAATTGATGAAATAAGTTGTGCCCCGGCAGCAAAAGAGATGATAAAAAAGCCGGTCTTGTCACTCTTGGTGGTAAACTCAGTGAACAGATAGGTTATGGTGAGGGTAAGCCCTACCATGGTCATCAAATTCACTGTAGAGTAATTGATTTTATATCCTTCAAGAGAAGTAAGAAGTCCAAGATAGACAACATGGGTCAGAACCGTCACAACAAGAAGTGGCTGTTTATATTTTTTTGCGAGCGACATATCCCTGAAAAAATGGGCACCATACAAAAATGTTGTCACCAGGTAGAGCATTGAAACAAGCTGATTGAGTGCCAGTAAAGGGAGATTGCTAAGTAATATATTATTCATCTTGTTGTATTAAGAGAGCAGGTTTGTCTAAAAAAGCCACTTTAGAACAGGGCAACAGACCGACACGTCCCACGTCGCCAAGGGCCAAAGATTGTGGCAAGAGTTACTAATAAATAATGTATATTCCGGCCATCGCGGGATACAAATATACTTATATTACAAGGAAAAAAGATGAGATCCACAAAGAATATCAGAAATATAGCCATTATTGCTCACGTTGACCATGGAAAAACAACTCTTGTTGATTCGATTTTTCAGAAGACCGGTGCCTTCAGGGATAACCAGCAGGTAAACGTCAGGGTGCTTGACTCCAATCCCCAGGAGAGAGAGCGGGGCATCACCATATTTTCAAAAAATGCTGCAGCAGTCTATAACGATCACAAAATCAATATTGTCGACACACCGGGCCATGCCGATTTTGGTGGTGAGGTAGAGCGGATCCTTCAGATGGTTGACGGAGTGCTTCTGCTTGTCGATGCCTTTGAAGGCCCTATGCCGCAGACCAAGTTTGTGCTTCGTAAAGCTCTTGAGCTGCACTTGAAGCCGATTGTGGTTATCAACAAGATTGATCGCCCGCAGTCCGATCCCGTCAAGGTTCACGATCAGGTGCTTGATCTTTTCATTGCCCTTGGTGCCGAAGAGCATCAGCTTGATTTTCCCTATATCTTTACCTCGGCCAAACATGGTGTTGCCAAATACAGTATGGACGACGAGGATGGCGATATGAGCCTGCTTCTGGACATGATTGTCAAGGAGATTCCGCCACCGGTCGCACATGACGACGGAGGTTTCCAGATGCTGGTGACGACGCTTGACTACAGCGATTATATCGGAAAGATCGCCATCGGGCGTATCCAGCGAGGCAAGGTCAGCCCTGGCAGCCAGCTTGCAGTCGTCGGCCCTGATGGTGTGATGGGCAAGGGAACAGTGACCAAAGTCTTCCTTTTTGACAAACTTCAGAAAATCGAGTCCAAAGAGGCGACCTCGGGTGATATTATTGCTATCGCCGGTATTTCAGATGCCACTGTAGGAATGACCCTGGCCTCGGTTGATGATCCAGTCTCCCTTGCCTCGTTTGACATCAGCAAGCCGACACTCTCCATGCTTTTTTCGGTGAATGATTCCCCTTTTGCAGGGCTGGAGGGTAAAGAGGTTACCAGCCGCAAAATTCGCGAACGCCTGATGAAAGAGAAGATGACCAATGTTGCACTCAACGTCGAAGAGACCGACAGTGCTGATACCTTCCGCGTTTCAGGAAGGGGAGAGCTTCACCTTTCGGTACTCATTGAGACGATGAGGCGTGAAGGCTATGAACTTGCTATTTCAAGGCCCGAGGTTATCATGCACGACGATGAAGACGGCAACCTGCTTGAACCGATTGAGCATGTCACCATAGATATTCCTGAAGAGTATACCGGCGTGATTATCGAAAAAATGGGACGCAGAAAGGCTGAAATGACCCACATGGGCACGCTTCGCGGGGGAATGGTCAGGGTTGAGTTTGAAATTCCTACAAGGGGTCTTATTGGTTATAACCTTGAGTTTACCACCGATACCAAAGGTGAAGGCATGCTTTCACATGTCTTTTATAACTATCAGCCCTTCAAGGGCAAACTGCCATCGCGTGAGACCGGGGCGCTTGTTGTCTCTGAAGCAGGGCTTTGTGTTGCCTATGCCCTGAGTGCTCTTGAAGATCGCGGCACCTTTTTTGTGTCGCCAAATACAAAGGTTTATGCCGGAATGATTGTTGGTGAATCAACACGAGGTCTCGATATTACCCTCAATGTCTGCAAAACGAAAAAGCTGAGCAACATGCGCTCTTCGGGCACGGATGAGTCGCTTCGCCTTACTCCTCCAAAAATTCTTTCGCTTGAACAGGCGCTTGAATTTATCAATGATGATGAGTTGCTGGAGGTAACACCCCAGAGCATCAGGCTCAGAAAGAAGATTCTTGACGTGAACCTCCGGGCAAAAGCCACCAAAAAGGCAAACGCCTGATTCCTTTCGAAGAAAAGTCGTTTCAGTTCTCTCCGGGTGCTCGCAAGCAGCTCCCGGATGGCTGATTTCCTCCCCTCGCCAGTGAACGAAAATCTCCTGATTGCTGATCATCTCATTTTTCTGCGACAGGCTTGCCTCTGCAGTCGATTCAGTCAATCAATTTTTGGGGGATTACTTTTTCATTGCGTGTCTCTGCGAAATAACGACTTTTTTTGTTGATGAGCACCTTGTTCCATACCCGGATCAATGGGAATATCTTGCATCGATTCAGAAAATCTCCAGCATTGAATGGAGAAAACCTCACCAATATCTTTCTGTTGCATGGGCGGTTAACAAAAAAACAGCGTTCAGCGACTCTTTCTGAGCTGGCAGAACTGGATGGTGCAACTCCACGCATCATTCTGGCGACTGGGCACCTGATTGGCGAGGGTTTTGATCATCCGCCTCTTGATACCATGGTGCTCGCCATGCCGATCTCGTGGAAAGGAACATTACAGCAATATGCCGGGTGCCTGCACCGGGAACATGCCTCCAAGCAGGATGTGCGCATTTACGATTACATTGAGCACGATAATGTGCTGCTTGCGAGAATGTGGCAAAAACGCTATCATGGTTATCAGGCAATGGGGTATCGGGTCAGACCCCGTCATGAAGAGCTTAAACCATCATAAACCTATGGCAGAATACGGTGAGTGGAATCGTAAGGGCGCGACTCTCAGCGATGTTACGGCGAAGAAGGAGTACGGTGTAGACTATACTTTTATTGTCAATGGTATTTCTGCAGGCAAGCTGGAATACCGTGAAGGCAATATGCAGGGTAATCCCTGGTTGAGGGTATTGAGAGGGCAGTTGGAACAGCTAATCACCGAAAAGTTTGGCGCTGATTATTTGGTGGAGCAAAACCGCCAGACTGAATTGCGGGTGATCAAAAACGAAATGACGGTAATGAAGAAGAGACTGAAAGAACTGGAGGCCAGAAAAGCAGAGCTTGAAGTGGCTTTGATGAAGGCGGATATATCGCCAGATGAAGGTAAAATGGGTTTATCGGTATAATTTTGATTGTACCATATTTTTGTCTCCAGAACTTCTTCTGTATCAATCACAAAAAAATGTAAGTTTCGTCTACTACGGTATTGAATGCAACCCAAGAACGATCGGGCGATGAACAGAGTCACTGTCATGAAACGCATCAACTGGGTAGAATAAGTTGTATCAAATCTATTAGGCAAATGGAGACCGAGTATGGCACTGCATGTGTTTGTCGTCATGCCCTTCGGTGTTAAGGGTGGGATTGATTTCGATAAGGTCTACAGCGATTATCTTAAACCCGCATTGGAAGGAGAAGGGTACGAGGTTTTTCGGGCTGATGAAGAGCGGTGCGGTGGAAATATTCTGGAGGATATGTTTCAGGAGCTGCTTCTGGCTGATCTGGTCATTGCCGATCTCTCCATCGATAACCCGAATGTCTGGTATGAACTGGGTGTACGGCATGCCCTGAGATCAAGTGGTATTGTTCTTGTTCAGAGCAAGCGGGACTATCAGCCATTTGATCTTGCTCCTGTCCGTAAGTGCAATTACAATATTAAGGACGGCCTCCCTGACCCTGCGTTCATAGATAAAGACAAGGCAGCACTTGCCACAATGGCCAGAATGACAATGGCCACCTGGCATGGGCACAGGATAAGTCCGGTCTATCACATGCTTCCCTATTTGCGGGAACCCGAATGGAAGTTACTGCGAGTAGGCAATGTGCGCAAGTTCTGGCAAAAGCATGAAGCTTGGGAAATGTGCATCAAAATAGCAGAGCGAAAGCGATATCCGGGAGATATTATAGTGTTGGCAGCAGAAGCGCCTGTTCAAGCACTTCAGCTTGAAGCGTACAGAATTGCTGGTAAATCTCTTGTCAAGTTGGGTCAATTTGCTTTTGCCTTTGAACAATACAAAAAAGCATTGGGTATAGATTCCGAAGATCTTGAAAGCAAGCAGCAAACAGGGGTTATACTTGGTCGATTACAGAAGTATGTTGAGGCTCGGATACACCTGGAGAAATTGGTTAAAGATAATCCCGGAAACGCAGAGTCGGTTGCACTTCTGGGACGGGTAGAAAAAGATGCTTGGACATGGGAGTGGAGAAGGGATGGATGGTCAGTAGCGGATATGCAACATAAGGCTGTCAGTGCCGATGCACTTCTTCGAGAGTCGATCAAAGCGTATGCAAGGGGTTTTGTAATGGAACCCGCACATTATTATTCAGGAATTAATGCAGTAACCCTTATCAGGCTGTTGCATCACTTGACTGGAGACGAGAGCCTGCTTTCTCAATGCAAAGAGATGGAGGGAGGTATTCGCTGGGCTCTTAAAAGTGCGCTCTCAAAAGAGACAATCCATAACAAGGACTACTGGGCAAGGGTTACACTTGGAGATCTTGATCTGCTTGCTTCTGAACAGAGTATTGTTGAGCGATCATACCGTGATGCTGTTATTGCTGCTGATAACTGGTTCTCCCTCGACTCATCCCGCCAGCAACTCCATCTTCTGCGTGATTTGGGATTTCGACCCGAAGTGGTTACTTCCGTACTTGATATTTTCGATCACGCCATCGAAAAATTTGAAGCTCCGATAACTCCTCGCCAGGTGTTCCTGTTCAGTGGTCATCTCATCGATGCGCCGGATCGAGCGACTCCGCGTTTTCCGGCAGAAAAGGAGTCCGTAGCGGCACAAAAAATTGCCGAAGCACTTGATCAACTTGGAGCCGGGCCGGGTGACCTTGCCCTGACCCAGGGAGCCTGTGGAGGTGATCTTCTTTTTACGGAAGCTTGTTTGAATCGAGGGGTGAAGGTGAACTGGTTGCAACCGTTTCTTGAACCGGAATTCATCCAGAACTCCGTTGTCTGTTGCGCGGAAGAGTGGCGCAAACGCTATTTTGATGCAAAGTCCGGACGTGAAGATTCCATTCGATCTGCTCCAGACGCACTTGGTGATATGCCGTCAGGAGCCAGGGAGGGTTACCCCTACGAGCGCTGCAACCTCTGGCTGCTTTACACAGCACTCTCTTACGGTATCGACAAGGTGCGCTTTATCTGTTTGTGGAATGGTGGTGGAGGCGATGGCCCTGGCGGGACCGCGCACATGTATAATGAAGTAAAACAAAGGACAGGGCAGGTAACATGGATAGACACCCGGGCGTTGTAGTGGCTTCTGATTAAGAGGCATCCGAACAAATAACCGCATAACCGCTGATAAACCATGAACGAAAAACTTGCTGCACGCTTGCAATCTCCAGGCCCTAAACGCTTGCTTGCTCTTGACGGAGGAGGAATACGCGGGGTATTGACACTCGAATTTCTCGAACGCATCGAGGCAATTCTTGCAAACCGAAGCGGGAATCCTGAACAATTTCGTCTCAGCGATTACTTTGACCTTATTGGTGGAACTTCTACTGGTTCTATTATTGCAGCAATGCTTGCCTTTGGATACAGTGTGGCTGAAATCAAGGATCTGTATGACGTGTTGGGTAAAAAAGTGTTCAAGCACCACCTCTGGAGAAGGAGAGGTATTTTTGTTTCAAAATTTCCTGCAAAGCCACTTCGTGATGCATTGGAGTTTTATCTTGGAGAGAAGACTACTCTGGGAAGTGAGATGATTTTGACAGGCCTCATGGTCATGACCAAACGTCTTGATACCGGAAGCCCCTGGCCTCTGCACAATTGTCCCAACGGCCCATACTATGATCCAGATCCATGGAATTCCGATGCCACTGCCAACAAGGATTATCTGCTTGCTGCCATTGTTCGTGCAAGTACCGCCGCGCCCAGCTTTTTCAAGCCAGAGCGTATCATCGTTGCAAACAAGCCGAATGGAGAAAAGGTGGAGGGTATTTTTGTCGATGGTGGTGTCAGTCCCTCGAATAATCCTGCACTCCAGTTACTCATGCTTGCAGCTCTCAAAGGCTATGGGTTTCGCTGGCCTCTTGGAGCTGACAAGCTCTTGCTTGTCTCTGTTGGTACGGGATCATTTTTTTCAAATTACAACCATGCCAAGTGGTTGCACAAACTTCCAGCCAATGTGGCACTCTACTCGTTGAAGGGGCTTATGGACGACAGTGATAACCTTGCTCAGACCATGCTCCAGTGGATGGCACGCACCTCAACCCCTTGGATGATCGATAGTGAAATCGGCAATCTGCGCAGTGATCAACTTGGTCGAGAAGAGTTGCTAACCTACTTGCGCTATAATGTGAAATTTGATGAACAATGGCAGAAAGAGAATTTAAAAATGGGTTTCACCACAGCTAAAATCAAGGAGCTTGAAGCGATGGATAATTCTAAAAACATTGATGAACTCGCAGATGTGGGTCGAAGGTATGCACAGGTACAGGTACGTGAAAGCCACTTTCCGAGATCTTTTGACTAATCGTAGACTCTATTTGCTCGAACAAAAAGACGATTATGACACCACTTGTTCTGAACGACGTTTCGATTTATGTTGAAGCGAGCATCGGCACCTTGAGCCAGAAAAGAGTAACTGCTCTTGAAGCATTGAGCCTGCCCGAGCTGCTGAAACAGCAAAATCCTTAACTCTTGAGTTTAGAACCTGCTCAGACTATCACAGATATTGTCAAAAAGCTGGTTGATGCCCATATCTCATCAAACGAGGAGACTGTTTTTGGTGACTGGCTGGGGGGGCTGGCCATTTTTATCAACGGCAAGGTGTATGATGGCTGGAAATCAGGCATTCCAGGAATTGATCTTGAGTTTGACAACGATGGGAAGCGCTTCATTGTTAACATCAAATCAGGCCCGAATTGGGGTAACAGCAGCCAGATTGCCAAGATGAAGTCCGACTTCAAAACAGCGGCAAAAACTCTGCGCACCAGTAATTCAGGGATTCAGGTTGTTGCAGTCAATGGATGCTGTTACGGAAAGAGCAATACCCCCGATCAGGGTGACTATTTCAAATACTGTGGTCAGACCTTTTGGGAGTTCATCTCGTCAGATCCAAATCTTTACACCGACTTTATCGATCCATTGGGGCACACAGCAAAAGAGAGAAATGATGAATTTTGTCACTCTTATGCGCATATGATCAACAAGTTTACTCAGCAATTTGGTGTGGAGTATTGTGAGGCCAACGGAGCAATTAACTGGAAAAAGCTGGTAGAGTTCAACTCGTCAGCGGGAAGGTAGGCTTAGGCTTGCCCGCACAGATTTCTTCAGTACCCTTTATTGCTGAGTAAAAGGGGACTGGCAAAAAAGAAGAAATCTTGAGCTTTTTATGTATGTTTTTGCTCAGAGGTACTTCCCTATGAGGAAAGATTAAGATGAGAATTTATCAGTGATGATTCATGAGCCTGAGTGCGTCATGTTGAAGCGGCGAGGTGCTGAACATGTTGCAAAATTAATAGCGAGTATGTCTCAACAAGAGCAGTTGGAGTTTTGGCAGAAACGTACAGTTGCTATGATAGTACGACAAAAGGAGTCTCAACAGAAGAAAACCGCTCTTCAGGACTCCGAAAAACCTTGATTGTTGATCTGTGTTCAACGGGTGCGAACATTAGCACATACTGTAGAATTTTTCATGCAGAATTTACTACTTGTGGAAATACCCGTCAAATGCACTCTCAAGAGGAGTAAACATAAAAAGCATTGTATTTCTGATTCAGAAAATGATAATTTGCCTTGTAAAATTATTCAGGCACATAATCAGATAAACAATGCGTCGATTTATTGACGACGAACTTCTGAGCTGGCAGGTGAGTACAAGGCGAAAACCGCTGATTCTGCAAGGGGCACGCCAGGTTGGTAAAACATGGTCGCTCAAGGATTTTGGGAAAAACCGGTTTGAATCGCTTGCTCTGGTTGATCTGGAGCGCAACCATTCTCTGCGGCGGGTGTTTGATGGCGATCTTCATGCAGCGCGTATCTGTTCTGACCTTGAGGTACTGCTTCGGCAGAAGATTACTCCGGGAAAAACCCTGCTCTTTTTTGATGAAATCCAGGCTGCTCCTCGAGCCATAACCGCCTTGCGCTACTTTTATGAGGAGATGCCGGAGCTGCATGTTGTGGCGGCAGGGTCACTCCTTGAATTTGCGTTTAAGGAGGCTTCGTTTCCTGTCGGCAGAATTCAGTTTCTTAACCTCTATCCGCTCTGTTTTGCAGAATATCTGGAGGCAATTGGGAACACTCCTGCGGCTTCGGCTCTGCTTGGCAATCCGGCTGAAATCTCACCTGTTGTGCATGAACTGCTCCACGATGAGCTGAAGCGCTATTTTTTTATTGGAGGTATGCCTTCGGCGGTCAATGCTTATGTGGAACATGGTTCGATGAGGGATGCGTTTGAAGTGCAGGGGGAGATTGTCGAATCATACCGAATGGATTTTGCCAAATATACGCCACAGGTAGACCGTTACTGCCTCGACTCGGTCTTCATCTCACTTGCGCAACGTGTTGGAGATCAGATAAAATATGCACGGCTGGGAGAGGGATACAGCAATCTGACGTTGAAAAAGGCTTTTGATGCGCTATGTCTGGCTCAGCTTGGCCGAAGGATTCCGTCGGCTGATCCATCAGCTCTCCCTCTGGGGGCGAGCGCTTCGGCCAAGGTGTTCAAGGCGCTCATGCTTGATCTTGGATTAATGCGTTATCTCTCTGGTATGCCTGACGATATTGAGTATGCCAAGGGGAACCTGCTCACCATGTATCGAGGTGCCATGGCCGAGCAATTTGTGGGTCAGGAGATGCTGGTGTCGCAAAAAGGGGCTCTCTATTACTGGGATCGGCAGGCGAAAAGCAGCTCCGCCGAGGTTGATTATCTGGCTGTTCTTGATGGCAGAATTCATCCGGTAGAGGTAAAAAGCGGCGCCACAGGCAGCTTGAGAAGTTTGCATCTTTTTCTGGCCTCATATCCCGAGTGTGGCAAGGCGTTTGTCTTTTCTGATCGCCCTTATGCAGATCTTCCTGAGCAGAAGGTCACGTTTTTACCGCTCTATGCTGCTTATGCTGCTACGAAGTGAGTGGAATGCGGGGAATTCTGGAACTCCTTTGATTATCTCCCGGAATTCCAGGTGGTGCTGTAATAATCAGAAAAAAATGTAAGTTAGAACCGGTATGGGATTGGACTCTCATCTCTGCAAAAAAGAACGGATTTCCTTTTTGGGGTGCTTCACAGAAGAACCGAACGCCAACGTAAACGAATAAATGATTCAACTCGAACAACTCCAACCCAACGCCGCACTGCGAGGCATTGTACCGGGCTCCTCGGTTACGGTCGTCAGTGTGCAATGGTTTGGTTCGGAGGCGCTTGAGCTGACCTACAAAACGCCGGATGGCAAAGTGGCCAATGAGCTGGTCTATCGCCACGATGAACCGCGCCTGGAGATTGTTGAGCAGGGACGACCCTGGAGTTTTGACGGTGATGGCGCACTCTTCCGTCTGGTCTCTGAAGCGCAGCGCATTCGGTTGGCTCACCTGTTCGATCCGGTGCTGGCGGTCCATACTTCCAATATTGAGCCACTGCCACACCAGATTACGGCGGTCTATGAAGCCATGCTGCCTCGCCAGCCCTTACGCTTTCTTTTGGCGGACGACCCCGGCGCAGGCAAAACCATTATGGCTGGCTTGCTCATCAAGGAGCTGATTGCCCGTGGTGACCTGCAACGATGTCTGATTGTTTGCCCCGGAAGTTTGGCGGAGCAGTGGCAGGATGAACTCAAGCGCCGTTTTCATCTCCCCTTTGAGATTCTCACCAACGATAAACTGGAAGCAGCCCGTACCGGAAACTGGTTCCTTGAAACCAATCTTGTCATTGCCCGCCTCGATAAACTCTCGCGGAATGAAGAGGTTCAGTTAAAGCTGCAAGCTCCGGATTGTCGTTGGGATCTGGTTATCTGTGATGAAGCCCACAAAATGTCGGCCACGGTTTTTGGCGGTGAAACCAAATACACCAAACGCTACCGCCTTGGGCAACTGCTCTCGACTTTGACGCGTCATTTTCTGTTAATGACGGCCACACCGCATAACGGCAAGGAGGCTGACTTTCAGCTTTTTATGGCACTGCTCGATGGCGATCGCTTCGAGGGCAAGTTCCGAGACGGCGTGCATTCATCCGACGTTTCCGACTTGATGCGTCGCATGGTCAAGGAGAATTTGCGGAAGTTCGATGGCACACCTCTCTTCCCTGAGCGTATTGCCTACACACTTCCTTACCATCTGTCGCCCCAGGAGGAAGCACTCTACAAAGCCGTCACAAGCTATGTTCGTGAAGAGTTCAATCGCGCTGAGGCGCTGGAAAATAACAAGCGAGCAGGTACGGTAGGATTTGCCTTAACCATCCTGCAACGGAGGCTTGCTTCATCCCCGGAAGCCATTTACCAGTCGCTGCGCCGCCGCAAAGAAAAACTTGAGAGCCGACTGCGTGAACTTGAGCTGCTCCAGCGTGCCGGTCAGGTTGCACCGAACCCGTCGTTTGGTGCACCAACGATTGACAGCGACGATATTGAGGACCTCGATGAGGCCCCGGAGAACGAAGTTGAAGCAATCGAAGAAGAGATCCTCGATCAGGCCACCGCCGCACGCTCAATTGCTGAGCTGTACAGTGAGATTGCAACCCTGAAGAACCTCGAAGCGACCGCCTTGCTTGTCCGAAGCAGTGGCGCTGATACCAAATGGGCGGAACTCTCAGGCCTGCTTGGTGAAATATTTACCACCGCAGCGCGGCAGCAATTGGTTGAAGCGGAAGTGCCCTATGGTTCCGGTCCTATTCCGCCTCCAAAACCTTCGCCGCATCAGAAGCTGGTTGTTTTCACCGAGCATCGCGATACACTCAACTATCTGGAAGAACGCATCACCCGATTTCTTGGACGCAAGGATGCTGTGGTCATTATCCACGGAGGCACAGGCCGGGAACATCGTCTCAAGGTACAGGAATCTTTCAAACACGACCCAGCCGTTCAGGTGCTGCTGGCAACCGACGCTGCCGGTGAAGGAATCAACCTCCAGCGCGCCCACCTGATGGTCAACTATGACCTGCCCTGGAACCCCAACCGTCTTGAACAGCGCTTCGGACGTATCCACCGGATTGGCCAGACTGAGGTCTGCTACCTCTGGAATCTGGTGGCCGACGACACCCGTGAAGGCGATGTCTATCGTCGACTGCTTGAAAAGCTGGAACAGGCTCGACAGGCTTTGGGCGGTCAGGTTTTCGATGTGCTGGGCAAACTCGCCTTTGAAGCCGATGGGCATCTCATGTCGCTGCGTGACCTGCTCATCGAGGCAATCCGTTATGGCGAAAAACCCGAAACCAAAGCATTTCTCACCACGGTACTTGATACCGCTCTCGACAGCAGCCACCTGCAAATCCTGCTTGAAGAGAGGATGCTGGTTCATGATGCCATGGATGCCAGCAACGTGCAGCGCATCCGTGCGGATATGGAGCGTGCCGATGCTCGCAGGCTGCAACCACATTACGTCGAGTCATTTTTCCTGGAAGCATTCAAGCGACTTGGCGGCAATGCCCGACAGCGTGAACCCCGCCGATTCGAGATCACCCATGTGCCCGCTCCGATCAGGAACCGTGACCGCCTCATTGGCATCGGAGAGCCCGTGCTGCCACGCTATGAGCGAATCGTTTTCGAGAAAACCCTGATTGCCCCGCAGGGAGAGCCCCTGGCCGCATTTGTCTGCCCCGGTCATCCACTGCTCGATTCCGTTATTGACCTGACCCTCGAACGGCATCGCGATTTGCTGAAACGTGGTACTGTGCTGGTTGATGAACGAGACACTGGAACCAGACCAAGAGTGCTCTTCTATCTGGAACACGCCATTCAGGATGCCAGTCTTACCCGTGACGGCAACCGCCGCATAGTCTCCCGTCGCCTGATGTATGTCGAACTGGACGACCAGGGAACAGTCCGTCACGTTCAATACGCACCCTATCTCGATTTTCGGCCTCTGGCTACAGAGGAACCCGGTGTTGAAGCCCTGCTCGATCGCCCGGAATGCCAGTGGATCACCCGTGAACTGGAGCAGAGTGCCCAGACTTATGCCATCACCCGCGTCGTGCCAGAGCATCTTGCAGAAATCAAAGGGCGCAAACTTGAACTGATAGCCAAAACCGAGGCCGCAGTAAAAGAACGGCTAACAAAGGAGATTACCTACTGGGATCATCGGGCCGAAGAGCTGAAGCTGCAAGAGCGGGCAGGAAAACCCAATGCCCGACTCAACTCCGGCGAAGCACGAAAGCGTGCCGATTTGTTGCAGGGTCGCTTGCAAAAAAGGCTCGAAGAGTTACGGCTTGAAGCGCAGCTTTCGCCACTCCCGCCATTGGTGCTTGGTGGCTTGCTCGTTGTGCCGATTGGGCTCATAAATGCCATGACGGGCCGACCTGAGACAATGATGGGTTCTCCGACCGATACCCAGGTGAGCGCAGCTCGTGCCAGGGCAATCATCATGGATATTGAGCGCACTCTCGGCTTCGACCCCACTGACCGGGAACTTGAAAAGCTTGGCTACGACATTGAAAGCCGCATTCCCGATACAGGGAAATTGCGTTTCATTGAAGTGAAGGGGCGTGTTTCAGGCGCCCCAACCATCACCGTTACCCGCAACGAGATTCTCTACTCGCTCAATAAGCCTGATGACTTTATTCTCGCCATTGTCGAGTTTCTTGATGCCGAAACGCACAAGGTGCATTACCTTAAAAGACACTTCAATCGTGAACCCGATTTTTGGGTCTGTAGCGTCAATTATATTTTTACCGATCTTCTTGCCAAAGGAGAGCTTCCATCATGAACCTGCTTGTGAGGATACACCTATGAGTGATTACGACAATCTGCCAGATTTGTCTGTCTCTGAGCCAGCAGGCTTCAATGAAATTGCGCAACTCATTCGTTCGGCACGTGAACGCACACTTTCAGCCGTCAATTCATCCTTGATTGAACTCTATTGGGAGATTGGCAGAATGCTCAGCGCTCGAATCACTAGCGATGGCTGGGGAAAAGGCACTGTAGAACAGCTTGCAATCTATATTCAAAAGCAGCATCCAAGCCTGCGAGGCTTTACCCGGGCAAACCTGTTTCGAATGCGTAAATTTTCGAAACCTGGTTGGCTAATGAAAAAGTCGCAACGCTGTTGCGACAATTACCCTGGTCATCTCATCTGCACATCATGGCCAAAACAAAACGGCCGGAAGAGCAGGAGTTTTATCTGCGCATGGCTATCCAGCAACGTTGGCCAGTGCGCGAAGTTGCCAGACAGATCGACAGCGCTTTGTTTGAGCGAGCCGTGCTCAATCCGCCAAAACTCTCAACAGCGTTGAGAGAATTGCATCCAGGCGCAGAAAGCCTTTTTCGCGATGCTTATGTTGTTGAATTTCTCAACCTGCCTGACGACCATCGCGAGACGGACTTAAGTAATCTTTGCCATCCCGATTTTGCTTTCTGTAGTGTAAATTGCAATTTTGCTGATCTCTTCGTCCGTGCTGAGGTACCACAATGAAACTTGCTAAAATTGACATCACCTACTTTCGCTGCTTTGAATCGCTTGCAGTCAAACTTCACCCCGACATCAATGTCATCATTGGTGCCAATGGCGCAGGGAAAAGTAGCATCCTTGATGCCATCGCCATTGCGCTGTACGAAATAATAGCAGCAAATGGTGCGGGGGGCAAGAGCCAGCGGAAGATGCAGGGTGCTGCACTTTTGCCTACTGATATTTACGTTGACCCTTCAGAGAAAGATCCCCTTCTTAGGCGAAAGTCTTTTGTTCAGCTTAGCGCAATGGCCTCAGATTACTACTACATCGATGAAAATTCTCTCAAACCACCTCTTGACGAAGAATCGGTGCTGGATTGGACAGAACATATTGCCTATCGACCGCCGACAAGTTTCTCATACGATACCAGTACATCAGAAAGAGTATCCGAACTTCACCGATATATAACGCACCTTTGGGAGGAAATCCGCAAAAGTCCGCAAGCATTGATTCCATTGCCTGTTGTGGCGTATTACCGTGCCACTCGGAGAATGGGGGGGATGCCGGAATTTGGAGATATTTTCAAACTCGACCTTGACAGAGACAAGGCATTCGTCAGTGCCCTTAATGCTGGCGCAAATTTTACGGCGATGTGCCAGTGGTTCTACCTGCGAGAGAACGCCGAGCTCCGTGCCAATGTAAACGCCCAGAGTGGCGACAGGAAGGAGTTTGCTGACTTGCGTGCTGTACGACAGGCATTGAAACTTACAATCGAAGGTTTGGAGCGAGTCTATTTTGATGGCAGCCCGCCACGACTGATGGTTGAAATCAGGGAGTTCGATGGCAGCACCCGAGCATTCGAGTTGGCGCAACTGAGTGACGGCTACCGGAATCTGCTTGCCTTGGTGCTCGACTTCGCTCGTCGGCTTGCACAGGCCAATCCGAACTGGCCAAATCCGCTTGAAGCTCCGGGTATTCTGATGATTGACGAGATTGAGCTGCATCTTCACCCTCGCTGGCAACAGAAGGTCATTCCCGCTCTCCGGGCAGTTTTTCCTAACACCCAGCTCATTGTATCAACACACAGCCCGGCGGTGCTCACCACCGTACGCCGCGAACATATCAAACTGCTTGGCGCTGACCATCAGTTTGAGCAGATTCCTAATGATGTAGGTACCTACGGCGCGGACAACTCCCGTGTTCTTGCCGAGGTGTTTGGTGCTTACCCACGACCTCAAAATATTCATTCAGTCCAACAATTAGCTGAATACTGGCAGGCAGTGGAAGCTCAAGAACACGATACCGATCAAGCAAAAGCTCTACGTCAAGAACTTGAATCAGCATTGGGCACAAGCGATCCCGATCTTCTTCGCGCCGATCTTAGGATAAAGCAGTTACAATTTCAGAAGCAACGATGAAAAGCATTCAAACCAATGAACCTCCGGCACGGCCCTGGCAAGCAACCGAAAAGTCAGTCTTGGATGATGTTAAAAATAGTGAGTGTCATCCTGGTTTACATGCAGGCTTGCGACAGCCCAAATAAATCGTCACACCTCAAAAAAAAGCCTTTTCAGCTCTTTCCGTGCGCTCGCAAGCAACTCTCTGACCGACGACTCATCCAGATTGATGAGCGCAGCAACCTCGCCGATAGCTCTCTTCTCCTGCTCCATCATCCGGTAAACCTCCTGCTCTTGAGCTCCAAGCTTTTTGATACATTGGAGCATCTTCAGGTTGTCGCTTCCAGATGAGCTGTTTTTTTCTGAAACAGCAACACCTTTCTTATGCCCGAACAACTCCTCAGCCGTTGCCGCAAGTGGGGCATCATTACTCACCTCCCCAAAAATCCGCACAAACCCCATAAAGTCAAGCCCGACAGCTTCGCAGGGGGTGATACGGTTTTCAAGAATATCGCGGGCAAGTGTCTGAAATTTTTCCCGAAGTTCAGGCAGACGGACGGCAAAGTCGAAGCTGTCATCCTTGTCGCGGGCATCAGCAAGGTATGGCACCTTCATCAGGATGGTGATACCGGCAGCCTCGGCATACTTTTCAGCAATACCGCTCCCGTCATCGCGGTTGATGATCAGGCCGAGCAGCCGTGATTTGCCGCCGATGGTTCTGAAATAGTTGTTCGCCTTGCAGATATTGTTGGCCGTAAAGATAGACTGGCGATCGTTGTTGGTGACAAGAATAACCTCCTCACTGAGCGAGCGGGCGAGTGGCGTGGCGAATCCTCCGCAGACAACGTCGCCAAGAAAGTCCATGAGGATAACATCGAGTTCCCACTTGAAGATGCCAAGTTTTTCAAGCACATCGAATCCAGAGATGATGCCCCTGCCGCCGCAACCCCGGCCAACCTGTGGCCCGCCAAGCTCAATACCATAAATGGGCTGCGGAAAATCAGCGATATCACGACGGAAGACAATGTCGCTGATGGCGACCTGCTGGTTCAGTGCGTTTTTTTCTGCAAAGACATCGGTCACCGTCGGCAGTGAAATGCCTCCAAAAAGCGAGGTGGTGGAGTCGTGCTTCGGGTCGCAGCCAAGCTGCAGCACCCGTTTGTTCATCATGGCAAAGGTGGCGCTCAGGTTCGTGGTCGTGAAACTTTTGCCAATGCCTCCCTTGCCGTAAATAGCGATGGTTCTTGCTGTCATCTTGCGCTGCTTATGGTTGTGCTGTGACAGGAGGTTCCGTTCCCTCCTGTGCTGTGCCGGTTTTCCAGAGCAAGACCATTTTCATGCAGTCCGGATCGGTGAAGGCCTGCACATAAGCTTCGGTGATATCCTTCTCTACGGTATGCTGGTGGGTGAAAATCCTTTCAGCATTAAGTTTGTGTTGTCCGATGAGTTCCCTGACCCGCTCCAGATCACCCTTGGCCCACTGTTTGGCCGCAATAAAGGAGAGCTCTTTTTGAAAGGCCTGTGAGTAATCAATGTTGATTCTCTGATAATATCCCCCGAAAATCACGGTTCCGTGAAATCTCAAAAACCGGAGGCCGGTATCAATGGCACTCATGATGCCGGTACTGTCGATCAGTACATCAAACTCATGTCCGGCAAGTGCCACAGCAACGTCTTCTGTTT
>CAJEXI010000019.1 GCA_903994455.1 uncultured Chlorobiaceae bacterium
AAAAGCTCACAATTTATTGAGAGTCAATAGGTTATACGATTTTACGCCAGGGAACTCCGGTCTAAAATTCGGGGTACACTATACTCAAGGAGGCGGCAGCGTGCGATTCCGGTAGAGGAGGGGTTTCTGCGGCACGTTCAGTTTCATCCGGTAATCAGGTAAAACTCTTCAGAAAAATCGGGACTACGGGGGCATATCCCCAGCTCTTGCTCACAGTAGACAATAAAGCGACGGGCGATTTGGTAGAGGTTGTGCGTCAGGGTGTGCAGGGTGTTGAAGTGGTCGGCAACTTCATCATAGCTGATTTCGTAGTCGTGAGCGGCCAAATTTCTTGCAGTTCGGGCCACTTGCCACTCTTCAACGGAACGAATAACCTGGTTTTTTTCGAAGATGGCCAGCACTTTGATGAAGCTGTCTGCCTGTTCGCCCGAGAGTAACAGGCAGTGGCGCATGGCTGAGCCCAGCGTGTCCTGAAGCTTGGCAAATCGCTCATTGATTGCGGACAAGGCTTCGAAAAGGTCGTTGTTTTTTTTTCGTACATCTAACACCGATTCAGTGAGAGGCCATTCAATTCCTTTTTGAGACGCATTAAGGAAATAAACGCAACGCTGGATTGCTTCAAGCAGGTTGGCCAGATGCTGCTTTTCTGAAAATAATAGTTCAGATGTTGTTGTCGTCATGTCGTGATTTCCAGTAGTTTTGCCTGAGTGCGAGCGATGGAGAGAAAGGGATTTTCGGGGGTGCCAGGGTTTTTGACCATCACATCAACAGGGAGGCTGAGCGTTTGTTCCAGACGGGTTTTGATGCGTGCACGGAGTAGCAAATTGACGCTCTCTTGTGGCTCAATCAGCAGGTCAATATCGCCACCATGCCGCGTGTCGTCGAGCCGTGAGCCATAGAGCCAGACGAGCGCACCTTCCCCCGCAAAGGCGCGGCAGGTGGTGACGATGGTGTTGATTTGCTCTGTTGTCAAGCGCATGGTCTATCGGGTCTGTTGTGGTGCTACCTCAAGATAAAAGATTTTTTCAGGTAATATCAAGCCACTTGCAGAGGAGGTACACGTAGTCAACAACATTCACCTCAACTCGTTGAGTCAAAGGTTAACCTGTCAGTTGCTTGTGACTGTGCAGCCGTGTATGACGTTCATCAAGCGGCAGCGGGTTCAGAATGTTAAGTGCCATTAATGCGTTGAGAATGGAACGAAGAGAAGTGTCGGTTCTGATAACCCTCTTCTGAGAAGGAGGGTATTGGTGGCCAGCCTTGCTCTCATTGTTGAGATAGATCATGTCCATTGATGCTGACAAGGCTCCAACCACATCGTCAGCAAAGTTATCCCCAACGTACACAACGGCTGATTTTGGGAGACCGAGTCTTTTGGTCGCGATATCGAACGCAATCGGGTTTGGCTTCTCTACCTTGATTTCTGAGGATAAGCTGATGCTGTCGAAGAATGGTTTCAATCCTGAAACGGTCAAGTCATAATCAGTTAATATTGCCTCAGTGTTTGAGAGCAAGCCGACAGCAATGTTGTTTTTCCGCAGAATGGTGAGAAGCTGCAAGGTGTATGGTTTCAGAACGAGGGATACTATTGAATATTTCCTGAACTTCCAGGCAAAAGATTCGGGCGTTTCAACGCTTTCCGTAACTTGAAAACAGGCAAGGAGTTTGTGAAAGAGTGTGTCCATCAAAAATCCATGCTTTGTGCCCATCGCGCACTCTTCTGCCATGAGTGCATCGTAAGTCATTTTGAGCCTTTTAGCGCTTCCGGCACGTTTTCCTGTCTCAGTGTGTGCTGCAAGTTTTGCCCAAAAATCAGGGGAGAGTTCATCGACCACAACGTTGGCGAGTGTTCCATAAAGGTCAAAAAGCACGCCAGACCTCTGTTGTACGTTATTTTCCATAAACGAGGAGTCCTCCGACCAGCATGAGAAAGCATACGAACGTAGGTGCAATGGTGAAATTACCTTCAAGCCTGTTTTGGTGCTCAGGTATTATTTCGCCGGAGATATGCTGCTTTTTTTCTGATATCATAATCAGTTATACGGCTGTCTGTTACTCCCCAAGCTCTTCTTTATCCATTTTTTTGCTTGGTTCACCACTTTCAGCAAGGTAATCAAAATAATGCAGTAAGGCACATTTAACAGCCAACGTTATATGGCATCACCCTTTTGAGTGATGCGTGTCGTCAAGCCGTGAGACATAGAACCAGATGAGGGCACTCGCTCTTGTTTTTCTCCAGTCTCAAAGCCCCTGAGCGGATTATTCATACCATGAAGCTGGGCAAATACGATATTCGCGAAATGAACCCGTTTCTGATTCCTGTGACAACTCTGACGGAGCCGACCTCTCAGATGCCGATCTGAAGGGAGTACTGTTTATATTGGCTTGTTCAGGAGATAACGGAATATCTGTTGTAGATGGTCTGCCAGGTGGTGACCTTACGAGGTTCTTTCAAAAAAAAACAAAGAGGCAAGTACATGAACCGGGATCTTTTTCTTGACGGCTTTGTTGGTCGCATAGCCAGCAGGTTTGCTCTGTCAACGGATTTTGCCTTCGAAATCCTTGCCGTTGCTGCGGTGCTTGATATGACCTTTGATGAGGTTATGGACAATGTTTCAACCCTTGAACATTGCAGTGGCTCGCATGACGGAGGGATGGACGGTATTTATATAGACGAGGATGAGGCGGTCATGCATCTGTTTCAGGTGAAGTCCGGGGCTCATCTGGGCGATAATATTCTGGCAAAGTTTGTCAACGATTACCGGAATCTCTTTGTGTTTGGCAATATCACCCAGCTTCCGTTAAACAGCAAAGTGACCAGAGCTTTTGAGATGTATCACTCACTGGCTCTTTCGGGACGGGCTATTGAGACGCGGTTGCACTTTGTTTTTGGCGGCGAAATAACGCCACTGAATAGGGAGATTGCCTTGCGACATCTGGAGGCCAATGAGAGGTTGACGATTTATGATCGTAACGACCTCTACGATCAGATAGAAAACCTGGTTGCAGAACACAGAAAGCGCAAGCCTGTC
Source organism: uncultured Chlorobiaceae bacterium (assembly GCA_903994455.1). Classification (GTDB taxonomy): domain Bacteria; phylum Bacteroidota; class Chlorobiia; order Chlorobiales; family Chlorobiaceae; genus Chlorobium. The sequence goes on from CAJEXI010000019.1 coordinate 3,033, forward strand.
ACCTTCAGTTTTATGGCGCAGCGCTCAAATATCTCCCTGAAAAGTGACCCTCAGGCGCTGATTTCTTTTCAGATACAGAATGTCAAGGCCATCAATTTTCGATTGTCAGCGCTTGATCTTTGTCGTTTGTTGGACAGGGAGAAAGAGATCAACAGTCGTATTGATTCTGTCTTCAGTGATAATATTCGTGGGTATTTAGGCTCAAATCGAACGAATACGAAAATTCGGGAAACTATCAAGAGCGACTATGCCGAGTATTTTCCATTTTTGAACAATGGTATCACCATCATTGCCGAGCAGGTCAAGATTCCTCGTGAAATGCAGGCGGGAGTTTATCCGGTTGAAACCAGAAATCCTGTGATTGTCAATGGTTTGCAGACGACTCATGTCATTTATGATGCTTACCTCAGTAACCCCGAGGAGTTGGAGGGCGTTTATGTGCTGGTGCGTTTGTATGAAACTTCGGATCCGGAGCTTGTTGACAAAATTACTGATGCAACAAATACTCAGTCGCCGATCAATTTTCGGGACAAGATGAGCAACAAGAATTTCAACAAGTATGTGAAGGCATTGTTTGAGTCGCGGGGGATAGGTTATCTGACAAAGCGGGGTGAGACTTTTGAGAACAGTTTCAGTCGGGCACTCAATGAGTCAATTCATGCCGATCATTTGCTGAAGTTCTGGTATGCCACCTGTTACGAAAAACCGGAGCTTGCCAAGAATTCAAAGGCCAGGGTCCTCGAAGAGATTTTTGAGGCCACCTCTACCAGGAGTCACCCGTTGCATTCTCTATTTTCAGGAGATGCGGACTCACCACTTTATCAGCAGTTGCTCAATGTCTATCATCTCTATCGTTTCGTTGTGGAGCAGCGCAATGGAGCCGAAAGTCGTGCAGATTTTGTGATGTACGCTGATGAACTTCTCTGTTACGGCATGTACAAACTTGGTGGTGATGATTTTTCTGCGAATTACTCCAAAGTGTACGACGCTCTGCTTCAGGCCTCCGTGGATGAAAAATCCATCTATTCAGCAAAAGGGTTGACCTACTCGCATGACGGCTATTTCAAATCAGCCAAAAGCCGCTATGACCTCGACCGTCTGCTTGGCTTTGTTCCTGGTACGTTGATTTGACATCCATGCTTCACTGGAAATGCTGAAATGGATTGAAAGAGTTATCCTCTCTTGACGCTATTTTAGTTTTTCATGGTCGAATTTTCCACCGACTGCGCTGAAGTTTGTTGCCCTGCGGTGGTATTTCCTGTTGCAGCAACAAAGAATCTGAATAGAGAGGGCTCCATTTTAATTGTTTCTTAAGCGTTGCTTTAGACTTCTTTAAGGTTCTGTCCGATATATTTTACCTGCAAAAAAGAGATAGAGTGTGAAATTATTGACTTAACCAATCGAGGAAAGTATCATGAAATGTCCTGCTTGTAATGCAGATTTACTTCTTTCTGAACGTCAGGGTGTTGAAATTGACTATTGCCCATCATGCAGGGGGGTATGGCTTGACCGGGGTGAGCTGGATAAAATTATTGAACGATCTCTTCCCCAGTCGCGTACCAGTGAATATGGTCGAGAATATCGCCAGGAGGAGTCGCATCATGGGCACCACGATGATGATGATCACGATTATTACATTGATCCTAAAACGGGAAGGAGAAAGAGAAAAGGAGGGGCGTTTGGATTTCTTGGTGAACTGTTTGATTAACGATTCAAGCTTCTCTTTTCATCCATAGTGTGGCACCATAATGACAAAAGCAGAACAAAACTATGATTTTCAGAAAATTGTTGCGGTTACCGGTGTTTTGCTTTTTGTCATCAAATTGGCTGCATGGTCTATCACCCATTCTGTCGCAATTCTGACCGATGCTCTCGAGAGTATCGTCAATGTCACCAGCGCCTTTATTGGCTTGTACAGCCTCGCGATCTCTGCCAAGCCAAAAGATAGTCATCATCCTTACGGGCATGGGAAGGTAGAGTTTATTTCCGCTGCCATTGAGGGAACATTGATTGCCGGCGCAGGCTTGCTTATTATCTATGAAGCGATCAAAAATCTTTTTGGTACTCCAGAGCCAATTGGTCAGCTTGATTATGGGATACTCTTGATAACGGTAACGGCTGTAATCAATTATTTTGTCGGTGCCATTGCCGTAAAAAAAGGGCGGCAGAACAACTCGCTTGCCCTTGTAGCCAGCGGAAAACATCTTCAGTCAGACACTTACTCTACGATTGGCATTATTCTCGGACTGATGCTTTTGTTTTTTACCAGGCTGGTCTGGCTTGACAGCGTTGTTGCCCTGTTGTTTGCCCTGCTTATAGTTTTTACCGGCTACAAGATTATTCGGGACTCTCTCAAGGGAATTATGGATGAGGCAGACGAAGAGTTACTGAAAAAAATGGTCGATTTATTGGAGGCTCATCGTCCTCCAGAGTGGATTGACCTGCACAATATGCGCATTATCAAGTACGGGAGTACGTTGCATCTTGATTGCCATTTGACGGTTCCCTGGTATCTCAATGTTCACGAAGTTCATCGGGAAATCGATAAACTCAGCCGACTGGTCAGCGAATATTTTGGTGAGACGATTGAGTTATCTGTCCATACAGATGGCTGCCTTGACTTATTGTGTGAAATATGTCAAAAAGAGGACTGCGCTGTTCGTAAGACAGAATGCAGGAGAAGAGTAGAGTTGACGGTTGAAAATGTCTCAAATAATTACAAGTACAACACTTCATTAACTTCAAAAAAATAGAGGTCATCGGTGAAAAACGCATTACGCACACACTCTTTTTTGGTTATCGCTCTTCTGTGTATCACTTTTTCAGCTTGTGATAAAGCAGCAGATGACTCAACGAACGGGTTATTGAGTACGGGGGCAAAAATTGGGGCGGTTCAGGGATCCATTGCTGAATTGACAAAAGCAATAAAACTTGATTCAACTGCAGCGCAGACCTATGCTGGTCGAGCGGCTGTAAAATATGCCACAGGTGATAACAAGGGGGCTATTACCGACCTTACGAAAGCCATTGAGCTGGCTCCAAAATCAGCGACTGCTTACTCTGCGAGAGCGGCGGCAAAGTTCTCTGAAGGAGACATTCCCGGTGCAATGGCTGACTTTTTCAGCGCAGCTCAGCTTGTTGTTTTCTCTTCGTTCAGCAAGGAATCAGGCAACTGACAAGCTTTGTTTTGGAAAAAAACTCAGCCAGCGGTAATTGGCGCTGTTGAGCACATCCATAAAATGAAGGGTTTATTGACCTGCTTCCACAGGCTGTTGTTCTCTAACAGCCCGGGCCTCAATTTGTGTACCTTTCGTACGTCGTTATAACCCTATAGCAGGTCTGATTTTTTGCTTACCGTGTTTATCGGGCCTATTTTGTTCTCGGCAAACTTTTGAACAGCCTTGGGTGCAAATGCGCCAACAAGAAACATCGCAGTGAGGATGAGGCCATTAGTATTGCCTTCAGCTTTGGGCGTACCCGATTCGGCACTCAATCCTGCATTTTTTTGCGTACACAAAGGTGTCCCATGGAGGCTGGAGCAAAGAGTCAGCACTCCGAACATTATCGACGCACCAAGTGAGATCATGCTCATAAGGCGCATGGAAGAGCGGGATCCGTTATCTTCTTCCAAAAAGCCGGGCTTCTTTTTTTTATCTTCCAGGTCTGCCATATTTTATCTCCTTTTGTTCGGCTTTGAAAATTGTCTTGGGTGCAAATGCGCCAACAAGGGATACAAGGGTGAAGTATATACCATTCCCGCCATCATTTACTCCTTGGAGAGAAAGATAGAGAGTCAGCAGTCCAAACACAATGGCGCTGATGAGGGAGACCATACACATCATGCGCAAGGAGGAGAAAGCGCGGTTATCGTCCTGAAAAAACTTGGCTCCCCCCGTTGAGGAGGATCCCAACCCCTGAGCTTCAACAGGCACTTTCTCCTGAGTGGCTGACTGCTTGTCTGGCGCGGCCATCATTAGTAATTATTTGACTTTTTACCTTCAATACTCATTGTATAAAGTAGTGAATAATCTGATAAAAAAGATATTGCTCATTCAAAAACACCATAATGGTCAGAGAAGAATTCCGCCCAACAGGAGCGATGCTACGCTGAAATAGATGACAATTCCTGTGACATCCACCAGTGTTGCTACAAATGGCGCTGAAGAGACTGCCGGGTCGAGGCCGAGCCGTTTCAGCAGCAGGGGGAGCATTGAACCGGTCAGGGTTCCGAAAAGCACAATACCGACGAGTGAAAGCCCTATGGTAAAGGCGATGTAGATCCATTGTGTGTTCAAATGACCGAACGCCATTGCCCAGAGGATCACCCGGAATATGCCGATAAAGCCGAGAATGCAGCCAAGCGCCAGCCCCGAGGCAAGTTCGCGGCGCATTACCTTCCACCAGTCGCCAATGGTTATCTCTCCAAGAGAGAGTGAGCGGATGATCAGCGAGGCCGCCTGCGAACCGGAGTTTCCCCCGCTCGACATGATGAGCGGGATAAAGGTTGCCAGAACAATAGCTTTTGCCATCTCATCCTGGAAAAATGCCATAGCCGAGGCAGTCAGCATCTCGCCGACAAAGAGAATCACCAGCCAGACGGCACGTTTTTTGATAAGCTGGGGTATCGGCAGATCAATGTAGGGCTCTTCAAGTGCTTCGATACCGCCAAATTTCTGGATGTCTTCGGTCTCCTCCTCTTCGGCCACGTCAAGCATATCATCAACCGTCACAACGCCGATCAGGTAGCCGTTGGAATCGACAACTGGCAGGGCGACGCTGTCGTAGCGCTTGAAGGCATCGAGTGCATCTGCCTGATCTTGTGCGGCGGTCAGGGTAATCATCTTGTCTTCGTCAATAATCTCGCTCACCTTTTTGTCAGGCGCAGAGAGCAAAAGCGTTCTTGCCAGCAGTTCTCCCCTGAGCTTGCCGATATCATCCACGACGTAGATGACGTTCAGGGTTTCGCTTTCATGGCCGTGCGTGCGGATGTAGTCGAGCACTTGGTTGATATCCCAATCTTTTTTCACGCTGAGGTAGTCGGGTGACATGAGGCGTCCAACACTTCCCTCACGGTATGCCAGCAGCGTTTTTGCAATTTTGAACTCTTTGAAGGAGAGAAGTTTCAGCAGTTCCTGTACAACAGCGCCCGGCAGCTCTTCAAGCAGGGCGGTACGGTCGTCGGCCGACATGCTGTTGAGAATATGGGTAACATGCTTTTTGGTCAGCGCGGTCAGGAGGTTCTGCTGAGAGTCTAAATCGATGTATTCAAAGGTTTCTGTCGCAAGATTTTTTGGCAGCAGTCGAAAAAGGATGGCCTGCTCGTGTTCAGGAAGATCGGAGATCAGTTCGGCCAGGTCAACCGGCAGCCAGTCGTTGAACAGCCTCTGCAGTGCGCTGAAGTTGCGCTGTTCGATCAGTTCCCTGATTTCAGGTAATATTGGGTTTCCGATCATGAATGGAGAGGTTGAGTGAGTGTTATGGCGACTTCCTGACAAAAATACTCAGCCTCAAAAAGAGTTATTTTCTCGAACTTTCCAATACGCGAATCTTTTTTTTTCATTCATGTAACCTTTCTTTTAAACTTCCCGCTTTTCCATGAAGCAAGATTAAAATTTGTAATGGTTGCTGTAAGTAGTATAATGTACTTGGATATGATAAAACTTCAACTGCTGAAAATTTCCCTGGTTGGTACATGGGCAGAGTTATTGCGATTGCAAACCAGAAGGGTGGGGTAGGAAAAACAACCACTTCTGTCAATATAGCAGCCTCTATTGCTATTTCTGAGTTCAGGACGTTGCTTATAGATATTGACCCTCAAGCCAACGCTACCTCTGGCTTCGGTCTTGAAATCGGCGACGAGATTGATAATACTTTTTACCAGGTGATGGTAAAAGGCGGAAACATACAGGATGCCATCAAATCCTCCAGTCTGGAGTATCTTGATGTTCTTCCCTCCAATGTTAATCTTGTCGGCATGGAGGTCGAACTGGTCAACATGCGGGAACGCGAGTATGTGATGCAGAAAGCGCTCAAGGGGATCCGCGATCTTTACGATTACATTATTATCGATTGTCCGCCTTCGCTTGGGCTGATAACCCTTAATTCACTCACTGCGGCAGATTCAGTGCTTATTCCGGTTCAGGCTGAATATTATGCGCTTGAGGGTTTGGGAAAACTGCTGAACACGATAAGTATCGTCCGCAAGCACCTTAATCCGAAACTGGAAATCGAAGGGGTTTTGGTCACGATGTTCGATGCGCGGCTTCGTCTTGCATCGCAGGTTGCCGAAGAGGTGAAGAAGTTTTTCAAGGACAAGGTGTACAAGACCTATATCCGAAGGAATGTAAAGCTTTCTGAAGCACCGAGCCATGGTAAACCTGCTCTGCTCTATGATGCCCAGTGTATAGGTTCGAAAGATTACCTTGATCTGGCTCAGGAGATTTTTGAGAGGGACGGCAATATTAAAAAATTTAAAGTTCGTCGGCCGTAGCTGACGGGTATGCTGATGGGTGATATGCCTAAAAATGCGTTGGGAAGAGGCCTCAGAGCACTTATTCCGGATGAGGGCTTTGTCTCTGTGACACAACAGGATGAGGAGCTGGAACTTGTTCAGGATGGAACTATCGGCAGTCTTCCTGTCGATAAAATTGGTGCAAACCCGTTTCAGCCTCGTAAGGAATTTGATGCCACGGCTCTTGAAGAGCTGAAGAACTCCATCATAGAAAACGGTGTTATCCAGCCGGTCACCGTGTGCAAGGATGGAGACGGCTATCAGCTCATCAGTGGAGAGCGACGGCTCAGGGCGGTCATACTCGCCGGATTCAAGTTTATTCCTGCTTATGTTATTGAAGCCCATGATGATTCGAGCAAGCTTGAACTTGCCCTGGTAGAGAATATTCAGCGCGAAGATCTGAATGCTATTGAGGTTGCGCTTGCCCTGAAAAGTCTGATCACGAAGTGCAATCTGTCGCAGGAGGAGATAGCGCAGAAGGTGGGCAAGAACCGCTCAACGGTCAGTAATTTTTTGCGTCTTCTTAAACTGCCGCTACAGATTCAGGACAGTATCAGAAATCGCGAAATTTCGTCGGGACATGCACGGGCGCTTATTAACCTTCCCGGTGAGCAACAGCAGTTGAAGGTCTGGAAACAGATTCTTGCCAATCAGCTTTCTGTTCGTCAGACGGAGGCGCTGGTGAACCGGATGTTCAAGGATCAGGCATCGTCAAAACCTCTGCAGCCTGCGTCGTCAGAGCGTTCGTCGTACCTTACCGAGCTTGAGGCCCATCTGAGGAATAACCTTGCAACCAAGGTGCGTATTGTTGAAAAGAAAGAGGGCAAGGGGGAGATTCATATTCAATATTTCTCACCAGATGATCTCGATCGACTTCTTGAAATCATGCGCCACGACTGAGTTTCCGCTGAAACGACCGCTGTTGTCATGAACTATCACGCTAATTAGATTATGAAGTTTACCCTTGTCGGGAATGGAAGAATGGGCCAGCAGGTTGCCCAGGTGATTCGGCAGTCCGGTAACCATGAGGTTGCTGCCGTGCTTGATATTGATGCGACTATTTCGCCCGATGTTTTTCGGGGGAGTGATGCCATCATCGATTTTACGGTCAGGGAGGCCTTTCTTGCCAATCTGCCAGCCATGCTTGCCTCTGAAGTGCCGATTGTTGTGGGGACTACGGGATGGTATGATGTGCTGGAAGAGGTGAAATTGCAGAGAGCTGCTGCTCGCGCCTCTTTGCTCTACTCGGCCAACTTTTCGCTTGGGGTCAATATTTTTTTGCGGACGGTGCGGGAAGCGGCAAGGCTTATTGCTCCGTTTGCCCAGTTTGATATTGCTTTTGAAGAGCAGCACCATACCGGTAAGGCTGACTTTCCAAGTGGTACGGCGTTGAGGGCGGCGGATATGATTCTCGCTGCCAACAATCGCAAGAAAACGGTTGTGAGGGAGTTATCAGACGATAAAAAGCTTGCGCCGGATGAACTGCAGGTTGCTTCTCTCCGGCTTGGGAGTGTCTTTGGAAAGCATTCGGCGTTTATTGACTCGGATGCTGATGAAATTGTGATTTCCCATACCGCAAAAAGTCGCTCCGGTTTTGCCTTTGGTGCCGTTGAAGCTGCTGTTTGGCTTGCCGGGCACCATAAAACAGCACCGGGTTTCTATACAATGGAGGATTTCCTGAATGAAAAGTTTTGCTGAGATATATGGCTGCTGAAAAATCGGTTCAATCTCTTTTGCCTGTTGAGGGTAAACTCTATGCTGTTCTGCTTGGCGCTGTAATTATTATTCTGACGACAACAGTTCCTTACCTGACAATGGTGAATGTTTTTCTCTTTGTCGGAATTTTTCTTGCTGGTGTGATTTCGCTTCATCATACCATTATGCGATTTCAGGTGACGCTGACTTTCAGGGAGGCTTTTGCGCTTGGTTGTATGGCCGGTTTTATGGGCGGCGTACTCTCCGAGGTCGTTACTTTTTTTCTTATGGAGTTCTTGCATTACAGGCCGGGTACTGAAAGCCTTGCACTTGTGATTGACTGGGCGCTTGAGATGGCCAAGGGGCGTCCCGAGCTTCAGCAACAGGTACAGACACTTGTAGCGGCGGAGAAGCTTGCCCTTGCGCCGGTTTCGTTAAGCTTCACCGACATCTTGATGAATATGGCCTTTTCCGGAGTTTTTTATGCCCCGATAGCCGGACTTGGTGGGGCGTATGCGGTGCGCAGGCTCAAGCGTCAGGCGGCAAGAGGCTGAGCTTTTTATAATAATTACGGTCGATTTTCTGAGAACCGGGAAGGGTTGCCCACTCATCTATCCGATAGTAATGTGTCGGGCTTTTCAGTTTTCCAGCCATTGAGTTCATGGCCTTGGTGAGAGTGATCGCATCTGGTATATTTTCCTCAATGGTTTTGATGAATGCCATGGGACGCTGGCCGTATTCATCATCATCTACCGGCACGACAAGCGCTTCAAGAATCCCGTCAATCATCATCAGCACCTTTTCTATCTCTTCGGGATGAATATTTTCTCCCCCTGAAATGAACATGTTGTCTTTGCGGCCTGCCACAGTGACGGAGCAGTCATCGGCAACACTTCCGATATCCGAGGTATGGAACCAGCCGTCGTTATCGGTTTGAGGCTCAATTTTTCCCTCCAGGAGGTAGCCCTGAAACAGGCAGGCACCCTTTACCAGGAGTTCTCCATCTGTTGAAACCATGATCTCGCGCCAGGGAAGCAGCATGCCGCTGTTCTCCTGAATGCCTTGTATCGGCGATGGTGAGGTTGCAATCTGAGAACTCATCTCGGTTGAGCCGTAGCTCAGGTAGAGCGGGATATGTTGCATTACGGCCTCCTCAATCAGCGATTTTGGCGCTGAACTGCCACCAAGCAGCACCGCTTTCATTGCTCGCAGACGGGAAGTGCTCTTTTGGTCGGCAAGCAGGCGGTAAAGCTGGGTCGGAACAACAGAGAGATGGGTCAGTGGAAAATTTTGCAGAGACTGCCCGAGAGATTCATCCAGATTGCCGATAGCAAGTGCGCCCCCGGAGATGAGTGAGCGGAAGAGGAGTGAATAGCCTCCGATGTGGTAAAGCGGCAGCGAAAGAAGCCAACAATCACCAATGCCAAAGGGAATATTTTCATTGGAGCCGAGAGCGCTGTGCCAGTGGTTGGCGAAACTGTGCACGGCAGCTTTGGCCTCTCCTGAGCTTGCGGAGGTGTGGATGATGGTGACGGGGTGGTGCATTGTTTCCATGCTTTCCTTAACGCAAGGCCTGTCTACGGGAGCCGTTTCGCCAGGTATGCAGCCAATCGTTTCATCAAGAACCGTGCCTGGCAGGTCAGGAATTGCGACGTTCTTTTGTGCTGAAATTGTTTGGAGCGCTGAGCCTAGTGAATCGCTGTCAAGTAATTCAGCAATGCTGATGCTGCCCTTCAGAGCGGTTGTGCCGGAGGTGACGATCAGACTGGGCCGAAGCTTTTCAATCGTGTTGCTGAGCAGGTGTTCAGGAAAACGGTTGTTCAGCGGCGCGGCAATGATGCCCGCTTTCAGGAGTCCGAGGAGCAGCATGGCCATCTCCGGCGTATTTGGCGACACTATTGCGACAATCTCGCCTGGGCCGATGCCTCTGCTGCTGAGTCGGCTGGCAATGGCTTCCGCTACTGCGTTGCACTCGTTGAACGACAGAGTTCTTTCAGCCATTTGCAGCGCAGGTGCTTTGCCGAAAAGTTTGGCCGCATGGGCTATAATATCCATAACGACTTTCGCTGAAGGCTTCTCTGCTTGACCTTCATCCCGTCCTGGTAGAGTTTATGCGCATCGAGCAGAGCATTTTCGGTTCCAAACGGAGTCTCAAGCAGGTCATGCTGCAGATACCGGTAAGTGTCGAGTCCACAAGCTGCTGGTTTATGAGAGGCAGTTAATGCTGCCAGCCAAGTGTAAAAGCTTAGGCTGATGCCACTTTCGAAAGCGGAGCTGAACACGGCAAGCAGATTTTTTTCGCAGGCATATCGAGCTAATTGCAAAGCAACAAAGATTCCGCCAAGCCGGTTTGGTTTCAGTATCAGTGCGGCCAGAGATTCCACCGGAATTTTGAAGAGGAGATCCGGCTTTTGCCAAAGGGTTTCGTCGAGTGCCGAAAGGAGAGCTGTTTTTGCATAAAAATCGCCAATACACTCCGCGTGCTGCAAAGGCTCTTCGATATAGGCAACGCTTCCCGGCGGGATATTTTTTGCAAAATCTACGGCTTCATCAAGCGACAGTGACTGATTGGCATCAAGGCGAAGTTCAATATGGTTGCCAAAGGTGCTATGCAGGGCATGAATGCTTTTGATGGCATTTCCGGTGTTACTCGCGGTAATTTTAAGCTTGAAGGTGCGGTATCCAAGGGCAAAATATTGCTCTGCCCGTTGCATGATCAGTGCAGTGTCACCAAAGAGCAGTGCATTGACCGGTACATGCTGAAGAGCCGTAACCGTTTCGAAACATGAAGGAAGTGCTCCTGAAATGGCAAACTCAAGGTTGATCATTGCCATTTCAAGTCCGGTGCGTACCGAAGGATAAAGTCCTTCCGGCAAACTGTCGTGGTTAGTCAATCCTCGTTTTGAAAGCAGTTCAATAAGCTGTGCCTCTGCCAGCTCAAGGGTTTCACAATGCAGTCCCGGAAGAGGAGCAATCTCACCATAAGCGACATAGCTCTCCTCTGCGGTTTTCAGCGCAATAATGATACCGTCGCGTTGCACAAGCCGTTGCCGTTTTACGGTGATTGGCTCGGTGAAGGGGATGGTATATCGATAGAGAATAACATGCGAAGCGTTCAAGGTCGTTTTGGAAATTTGTTGAAATCGGGTTTCCGTTTTTCGACAAAGGCATTTCTTCCTTCCTGTCCTTCCTCACTCATATAATAAAGCATTGTCGCATTTCCTGCAAGCTCCTGCAAGCCGGATTGTCCATCGCAATCAGCATTGAGGGCCGATTTCAGGCAGCGAATGGCAAGCGGAGAGTTGGCCAGAATTTCGCGACACCACTGTACCGTCTCCTCTTCAAGGCGATCAAGCGGTACAACGGTGTTCACCAGCCCCATGGCAAGAGCCTCGGTGGCATTGTACTGACGGCAGAGAAACCATATTTCACGAGCCTTTTTCTGGCCCACAAGGCGTGCCATGTAGCTTGCGCCCCATCCTCCGTCAAACGATCCAACCTTTGGGCCGGTCTGGCCGAAAATGGCATTTTCTGCTGCAATGGTGAGGTCGCAGAGCATGTGCAGCACGTGGCCGCCGCCGATGGAGTAGCCAGCAACCATGGCAATAACCGGTTTTGGACAGGTGCGGATATCGCGCTGGAAGTCGAGAACATTCAAGCGGTTAACTCCTTTACCGTCAGCATAACCGGCGTTACCCCTGATTTTCTGGTCGCCTCCCGAGCAGAATGCCTTCTCCCCCTGACCGGTGAGAATGACAACACCAATTTTCTCGTCATTTCGTGCATCCGAAAGGGCGGCAATCATCTCATCGACAGTCTGGGGACGGAATGCGTTCCTCACCTCCGGGCGGTTGATGGTAATCTTTGCAATACCTTCCGCCTTATGGTAGAGGATGTCCGTAAAATCACCTGCTGGTATCCAGTTCACTGTGCTCATTGGTCTTCTTCTCTTGCTGGTTGAAAAAAAATCTCAAACGATACAGAAATAAATCCCTGTTTTCGAGGTGCAGGGTATGGCCGCAATGCAAAAAGATTTCCAGATCGGATAGAGGCAATAATTTAACCATTTGTTGGCCAATCTCAACGTAGCGCTCATCTTTTTCTCCAGCAAAAAAGCTCACCGGCACACAGTTGGTCTTTAATTTTTCCCAAAGTGACGGCTGTCGTCCCGTTCCCAAAAGCCTCAGTGCCAGAGCGAGATTCTGAGGGTCGTTGATTTTTCTTTCGCTCTCGACCTCTTTGAAGATCGGGTGACTTTTAAGTGTGGCAAAGAGCGGTTGCTCATACCAGGCCTCAATAAAACCCTCAAAGTTCCTTTCAATTTTCCGTGCCACTTTTTCGTCATGCTCCTGCCTGTCGATTCGCTCTTTCTCTGTCTTGAGGCCGGGTGAAGCGGAGATAATAATCGCCTTGCTGAAGAGTTCCGGGTGACGAAGCAGCAGCGCAAGAGCAATGCGGCCACCCATCGAATAGCCCACCAGTGAGCAGGGCGGCGCGGCAGATTGGCGCAGGAGAGCCGCAAGCGCATCAACGGTCTGGATAAAAAAATCATCCGGGGGTTGCGTTTGCAGGAGGTTGGCGCTACCGTGACCGGGAAGATCAACCATCATGCAGCAGTAGTCGTTCTGAAGCTCCCTCGTCACCGGAAGCCAGTCGCTGCCTGAGCCGAGAAAGCCGTGCAGAAAGACGATGCGCGGCAAAGATGGATTGCCGAGGGTGGTGGTGTGAAGGGGGACGTTGGTTATGGTTGTTGGCATGGGGATGAGGGTAATGATATTTTTATGGTAATCTATTGTTTAATTTACTATTTTTTCCTCTTGATTGCATATCGTCTTGAACCATGATTTAAGGATTGTTTGATTTTCTGACCGGAGGTTGCGACGTATTCGTCTAACCGGTAACCTGTATGTATGGAAAAGGTGGCTGAATTCATCAATGTCAAAAGTTACAGGCAGGCTCTTGCCCGTCTGTGTCGACTTGCGGGCTCCTCAACTTCTGATGGTCGTCGGGTTCTTGATGACTGGGAACGGTGTTATAAGAGAAGCGTTCAAGCTTTCAAGAGGGCGATGGTTCGGCTCGTGCGGGAGGATGGTTCTCTCATTTCTGGTGAGGAGGTCGGAAATGATCCTTTGCTTTGGCTTCAGGCACTTGATGAGCACTGCCATCGTGCTATCAGTTGCCAAGGCTACTTTTGCAATTTCCGGATTGACGATGGAGACGGATTGATATATTTGCTTCCGATTTATCAGAAATCGGTCGGCGCGGCGAGACGCAAGCAATTCGGAAATATTTCCTGTTGGCTGAAATACCATCGTGCGGTTCCACTCAGCAATCCTCAAGGTATTCCTGTTGATGTTACAGGAATACCAAAGGGATATATGGATTGGGCGGCAAAAAATTTTGCAGGCAAGACCATCAGAATTGCCGCCGTGCATTTTACTGACGGGATTGCTCCGAACATATCGTATATGGACACTGAACACTTCGTTTGTGACGGTGTCAGTGACGAGAATAAACGGTTGGAAACAGCTCTCGACTATATTCGTCAAGCAAAGCACCAGGGCGCTCACATCCTTCTTATGCCTGAGCTGACGATCACTCCGGTTATTCGTTCAAAGATTGTTGCTGAGCTTGAACGACAGAGTGAAGGGGGTGATGATAACCATGCAATGTCGGTTCCCTTGATTATGCTTGGCAGCTTTCACGAGCAGGCAGAAGGTGGCTGGCGCAACCATGCAGAGGCAGTTCTTGGGTTTGACGGGACATTTCTTTTTGGTTGCGACAAGCGTAAATCGGTCACGTTCAATAACTGCAAGGAAGGCATAGAGTGTTCGCCAACGCCTTTGACCTGTTTATTGACACCCTTGGGATTGATGGCAATGGCAATCTGCAAGGATTTGTTCGAGGGAGAACCCGCTGCTGTTCTCGCGTCACTACCCCTTGACTGGTTGTTTGTGCCAAGTATGAGCGACAATATCAACCCGCATAAAATGTCGGCGAGAACAATGCACAATACGGGAGGAACCATCGTAGCAGTTGCCAATCAGGAGATGCATGTCAGTAAAGGTTCTATCCCCGGTTTTGTTCATTTCGACAAAGAGCCTGAGCCATGCAAGAGAGGTCTGACGATTGTCTCCATAACAAAGAAGGAGTCGGATTTGACGTTGATAGTTTTCAATTAGGAGAAAAACGGGATTTTTTCTTTGCTAAATAATATTAAATTATTCCATATAGAAAGGTTTAGAATTATTTAGGAGGTCATCATGGACACATTCACTCTTCACGCAAACGATCCGCTGCTATTCGTCGATCGTGCGATACCTTCTGAACTCCTTGAGGCCATCAAAAAGCTTGAAAGATGGGATGAACAGGCTCTGGACATGGCCAATCTGTTGATCACTGTCTGGTCAGCAGATGCAATTGCAAGAGCCAATGATCGAGAGGGTATATCGGAACTGCAACGTATTATTCATTTTACTCTTCATCGGGCAAGTTCTTTATCATCGCTTCCAGAAGAGTTCAGGGGTCGTTGGCAGGAGGCGAGCGACATGCTCGAAGCGAGGCGTCTCAGTCTGGCCCATGCCGATCCAGAGGCGCAACTCAACCGCACTCATGTTCGTGAAATCCTTCGGTGGCTGGTCAGTAACGGGAACAGGGAGTTGCCACAGTCGGAGCTTGTAAAGCATCTTGAGGTCAGTGCAGGACGAGTTACCCAACTCATTGGTCCGCTCGAATCCAACGGTCTGGTAACCAAACGGAAACAAGGTCGTGATAACATGCTGCAACTCACCGAGAGCGGGCGGGGGTATGCAACAAGCGCTGCGCCAAAGTCGACTATGCCTGAGAGGGGTTTTGGTGGATTATTCTCAATAGATAATAGTGTTCAGTCTCAGTTGAACTTTCGAATTCAGAATGTGATAGCAGCATGACTCCCTTCATCGTAACCTTCTACAGCTACAAGGGCGGTGTCGGGCGCAGTCTGCTTGCCGCCAACATTGGTATTCTCAGTGCTCGCCGAGGCAAAACGTTGCTATGGGATCTTGATATTGAAGCACCAGGATTGCACAACATTCCGGGGCTGACACCATCAAAACCTGTCAAAGAGGGTTTTTTTGAATGGATGATTGCCTGGCAGGAGTCCGGAAAAGCATCGAACAAAGCTGATTTCGGTAAACTTGTCAAACTGGCTTGCCAGACACCTGAGCGGGATCGCCTCTTCATCTTGCCTGCTTATGGTGACAACAAAGATTTCGCAGGGCTTTTCCAGAGCATCCGCTGGGACGATTTTTTGGTTCGTGATCTCGATAGCGGTCTCGCGCTCTTTCGCGGTATCCTTGATGCTTTTGGCAAGGCTGGATTTGAAACGGTGTTGCTTGATTCCGGTGCTGGCATTACCGACATTGGGGGGCTTCTTGCCGTCCTGCTGCCATACGTCACTGTTCTTGTCGGAAATTACGGGAAGCAGAATACCCGAGGACTTGCCCATGTCTGGCAAGCCCTTCAACCAGCCAGCGAAGGGCGCATTGCCGCACGAGGTTCATTGCCACCCCTGACTCGGTTGCTGGTTGCATCGCCGATTGCTGATGAACTCGATTTACGAGCCAAAGGAGAGGAGATCTGGAAGGAGGCCTTTGGCTTGGTCCCTGCAGAAATGGTCACCATCCCTTTTGATCAGCGTCTGCTTTTTACTGAGGAGCTTTATGCAGCAACACGCCCCGATACTCCGGTAGCCAAAGCCTGTAACGATCTGGAACGTCGAATCGACAGGGTGCGACAACAGGTTATTGCCGGGAGCGAATCGCTCCGACCCACTGATAAGGCCTGTTCCGACATGGTCGTCGGCAGCAACAAGGATAGCCATGAGCAAGGCAAGAGCTTCGAGGAGCGCGTCGCCCATCTTCTGCTTCTGCTTGGTTACCGGGTCGAACGGGAGCAGTTGATCGACAGCAACCGCATCGATCTTGTTGCCCGTAAACGTGCCGATTTCGGGCGAGAAGAGCTTTATCTGGTTGAATGCGTGGATCATCAAAGCGTCATCCCGAAAGAGAGTGTACAGATCTTCAAAACCTGGCTTGATGGCCCGACCGCCAGCGAGATGCAGGCGCGGGGCATGGTGGTTGCTCCAGGCGACCTCAGCCCGGCAGCTCGCAGCTTTGCGCAAGAGCAGGGCATTCAGGCGCTCACCTACGATGAACTGGAACGCAGCCTGTTTGATTTTTCATCTTACCTTGCCCTCATTCGTCAGCGCTACGAAGCAAGTGCCCTTGCCAGCAACTATGTTGACCAGTATCTGCGGCTGGAAAAGCAGCCTGACGAAAAACCGGTATTGATGTTACCTCACGCTCTCGAATGGGTTTCGGGAGCGGGAAGCCGGTTGTGGCTGGTGCTTGGAGAGGACGGTACCGGCAAAAGCACACTGGTCGATCGGCTTGCCTACGAACTTGCCCGCCTCTGCGAGAATAATCCCGAAAGTCCGATTCCGGTCAAAATCAACCTCAGCCAGTTTCCCAATGCCCTCTCACTCGAAAGCCTGATTCGCGAGCATCTCGAGACCGAATTGCGCATCGTGCTCAATCCCGAGATAGTGCTGCACCTGCTCGATGCCGGGCGAGTAGTGCTCCTGCTCGACGGTTTCGATGAAATGGGGGGCGCACAGGCCGGGCGCGGCGTTGAAGAGCAGTTCCGCCAACTGGTGCGTCCAACTGCCAATCCCGGTCGTAACCCGCGTGGCAATCGGGTGCTCATTACTTCGAGAAGCCACTTCTTCCGCGACAGCAGCAGCGCCAGGCAAGCCGTGCAGGGTGGCGACAAGCTCTTCGAAGCGGATTCAGCTTTGGGTAAAGCCGTACGTGCCTTTGATGCCCTTATTGCTGAAGTTGCTTCTGAAAATGCCAGGCAGGTTGCTTATTGCCAGGTATCGCCTTGATAATAAAAATCTTCCTGATTATCTTGGCTTTTCACGGTTGCCAGGGTTTGATACTATAGCGCTATACATTGAAGAGCCATGAGTGCTTGCAAGGCAAATTAAATCACAACACAGAGCTTAATTGTTAACTATCATGTATAAAAAAGATAAAATTAATCTTGAAGGAATTGCACCGGTCTATATCGGCTCAGTGCAAGAGCTGTATTCTGTAGTCGAAGATGATGATGTGCTGATCAGTAAAACTACTGAAGGTGGATCAGTGTTTGATGTGGGCACCATATTTTCAATAAAAGGCAGTGGTGAAAGTAGAGCCTTATTCAGGAATAAAATATTTCAGTCCCTTAATACCAAAGAGTCCTGGCTTGAGCTGAAAAAATGGCTTGAAAATAACAGGTGTTATCAGAACCAAATATCCTATACCATAATTCAGGAGACATTACATAATTTTATTGAAAATGGCGCTAAAACTCATCATTTAGGACTTGTCGATACTCTTACTGGTGATATTTATGAGAAGGGGATGCCAGAAGAACCATCAAATCTGACACTGATAAAAAAATTTAACATACAAAAGCCTGATTTGGTTAAGTCAATACACTGGAGTTTTTACGATTACAGTAAATATTATTCATCAAACTCGTTTGTGATCCCTCTTGAATTTATTGTCCGTTTTGGGATAACGAGTGGCTCTTCTATACTCAAAAAGTATGAAAATCTGAACGAGAACGAGAGGCAAAGGTATGCTGATGAGTTGGGCATTGATACGGATTTTATTCCATGGACAATGCTCAATAATCCAATTATTGATTTTACAACAAAATATGAGCCAGAGGACAGGGGTCTAAGCCCTCAAGAGGCATCAGTGCTCTCTGGTTTAGATGGTAAAATGTTTTCTTCTGCGATAGCAATGGCGTTACTTGGTTCGTATATGGCGAACAAAATTTTCCAGGAAATGGGCTTACAGCTATGGGACTTAAAGTGGGAAATTGCAAGGGAAAATGATGTCATGTATTTTGTTGACACTATCGATACCGATTCTGTAAGAGCCACAGTGAATATTGTTCAAGATGGCAAGACATATTTTGTGCATTTTAATAAGCAGTCGATGCGTGACTATTACAAAATAATGCATCCAGAATGGTATGATTCCGTTAATGACGCAAAATTGGAAGCGAAGAAAACAGGAGTCTCATTTGTAAATATTTTAAAGTCGGGTCAAGAAAAAGGTTCTTACGAGAAAACCCCGATTATCGATCCATCATTTTTATTGATTCAGGAAGAAAAGATGAAAATGATAAAAGAATATTCAACAGGTGGAACGCACGACTTTATAAGCGCGGCTAAAGAAATCGCGATATCAGAAATAACTTATTATAAAAATTCAACTCAATGGGATACGTATACTAAACTGAATTCAATTTAATCGCTATAGGACATATTCCTCGAAGCTTTGCTTCGGGAAGAAAATCTTAAACATGAATTCATACCCCGTAGCTCTGCTGGGGGGTAGTTGATTTAAGAAGGTGCACAGTTTGTTATGGAATTATCATAAGGCTGTTTTGTGCTCCGGGTGAACACAATTCCCCCCATATACATGCTTACTATCAGAAATTTAAGGCGATTATTGACATAAAAACCTGTGAATTGTCGGAAGGAAGCTTGCCTTCGAAGCAGAGAAAACTTGTTTTGGCCTGGGCCGCGATTCATCAAGAAGAACTCTTGGCTGATGGGGAACTGGCATCAAATGGTGAGCTTCCTTTTGTCATTGAGCCTTTAAAATAAGAAACCGCAATGTATTTGTCTGTAATTGGCGTGACTCCTCTGGGCGATCATACCTTGATGCTTGAGTTTGAAAATCGTGAAAAGAGAGTTTTTGATATGTCGCCATATTTTGATACAGGAAGATTTTCTGAATTGCGAGATCCTCTGCTTTTTCGATCAGTAGCAGTCAAGTATGATTCAATAGAATGGCCGAACCGACTGGATCTTGACCCGGAGTTTTTGTATGAAAAAAGTGTCGCCGTTTCGGGGTAGTTAACTGCCATGGTAGCAAAGCCATCCCTGAAAATCTGCTGCTTCGTGAGCTGCTCGTTTCGTTCGGAAAGTCGTGCTGTTATACCTGTGAAAGAAGTTGCTCAGCTTTGATATCGCTTTGAGTTTGCAGGATTTTATCATAGAGCGTTTCAGGCGCAATGTCGGCACCATTTGGCCATGATATGGTACCTCCTTCAATTGATGCTTTCCGGAAAAAGGTTATCTTCTTCAAAGGCTCAAAAACAGGGCCTGTTGAGAGATATTCGGAAAAATCAACATCGCCACTGATGCCGTTATCAAAAATGATATGGTAAATATACCCCTCTTTGCAGGTGATACGCACAATGTCATTCATGTTCCACATAGGCAAAAAATCAGTCTAAAGGTTCAATCTTCTTGATTTCCTGGCCTTTCATTGCCAGCATCCAGTCTGTTTCAAGTTCGGTAACTCTGAGGTCAACCCACTCCCTTACCAGTTTTACTGCGGTTTTTAAACCGAGATCACCTCGCAAAATGTTCCCCTGAAAATCAAAAACCGCTTTGTTGCCCTGAAATTCCGCATGGAAATGAGGAGGATTGTGCTCCTGATGAAACATCCTTAAGATGATTCCAAAAAATCGGGAGAGTTCAGGCATATTCCAACTATAAACTACAAAATCAGTTATGAATAATGAGCGAAGTGTATGATTACAGGAATTGGCTCAGCGCAGGTAAAATAGCTATTATCTGTGATAAGTGAAGCGTTTGCAGATTTCCGATCAAATAATAGTATATTGTGTTGCATTTGCAACGCCAACATGACTATCGCAGGACGTATGAAAAGCGCATCATTACCGTCACTCCGCGTCGAACCCGAGCTTCGCCAGGCGGCCGAACAGGCTCTGCAGCAGGGGGAAACCCTCTCTTCATTCATCGAGGCATCGCTTCGGGCGAACATCGAACGTCGGCTCAGTCAGAAGGAGTTCATTGCCCGAGGTCTTGCTTCGCAGGAGCGTGCCCGCAGAACCGGTGAGTATGAGGATGCTCAGGTAGTCGTGGACCAGCTTCAGAAGATGCTTCTCGAAGAAAAAAAGAAGAGGCAGTGAAATTCTCCGTCCGCTTTACTCCCGATGCGAAAGATGACCTTGTCCGGCTCTATACATTTCTTCTTGAAAAAGATTTGAAGGCTGCGGAAGAGGCGCTTGATGCACTGTCAAAGGGGTTCGACTTTTTAAGGGAATTTCCTTTCAGTTGCCGCAAAGCCCTTCCTGAAAATCCGCGGCTTCGGGAACTGCTCATTTCATTTGGAAACTCGGGTTATGTTGCCCTTTTCGAAATTGAGGATCAGGCTACTGTAACCATTCTCGCAATACGTCACCAGCGGGAAGATGATTATTATTGATTCGCAAGATCCGGGACGGATTTGAAAACGGTTCTTGCTGCGTGAGAAGTGACCGGGATTAATTTTATTTTAGTGACAAGTGTAAGCAGCTTATAACGTCTCCTCAATGTTGATTCCAAACGATACATCCACTATGCCGCGTGATTTTAAGGGAGTTATGGTTTCGAGCACCTTCAAGGATTTGGAAGAGCACCGTGCTGCTCTGATCAAGATGATAAATGAGGCTGAGTTTATGCCCGTTGTGATGGAAAATGATTCAGCCAAATTTGACGTGGATCTTATTGATTCTTCGCTACGCATGGTCGGGGAGGCAAGCGTCTATATTGGAATCATCGGCAAGAAACTTGGCCAGATGCCAATATCTCCCATCCGCAACCCCGGCAAGCTCTCAATCACAGAGTTGGAGTTTAACAAAGCAGTTGAACTGGGTCGGCCAATCCTATTATTTTTTATGGGGGAAGGTCACCATGTTCTTGAATTGCAGATCGAACTCAAAGCAGTAAATCGCAAAAAGCTGGAAGCCTTCCGCAAACGTGCCAAAAAGATGGGGCCGGATTCGGAGGTAGATCGTGTTTATGCAGAGTTCAACAGCCTTGATGAGTTCAAGGAAAAGGCTGCAAAAGCGCTCTCCGATTTGCGCCTTGCTTTTCATAAACATGATATCAAACCTCCTGTCGGCAAGGAAAGAAAGCCTACCGCTGACAAAAAACATAAAGAGTACGCAGATCGCTACCAAACAATCCTCAAAGAGGAGTTGGGTTACATTCGTATGCTTGGGCTTCCGGGTGTTGAAAGCATCAAGGTCAACCTGAACAACGACACCTTTGTGCCCTTGCGCCTCTCCGACAGGCAGGAGAGAGGTGGTCCTGTCGCAAAAGAGGGCGACATGCAGGGGAGTGAGCACATTCTCTACCCCGACGAGATCATGAAGCAGGCTTTCCACGACCGGAGAGGTCGCCGGATGCTGCTCGTTATCGGTGACCCTGGCGCTGGCAAAACAACGTTGCTCAAGTATTATGCCCTTAGTGCGATTGAGGATTACACGAAGCTTGGATTCAGCGCTCCAGTCAATGTCTTCTACCTGCCATTGCGCGATCTTGTTCGCGACAAGGAGGGGCGTTGCACTGAAAATCTGCCAGCAGCCCTTGCCGGATGGTCAGCAAAGCATCATCAAACCATTGATGCAAAGGTTTTCAATGACTGGCTGAACAATGACATTTCACTGGTGCTGCTTGATGGCCTTGATGAAATCAGCAATATCGAAGAGCGAAAAGAGGTGTGCCACTGGATCGACCATGCCTTCAGCGGCTTCAGCAAGGCATATATTGTGGTGACATCCCGGGCGACAGGGTATCGCAAAGATGAAGGTATTGAGCTTGAGTCGGAGTACGAACGAGCCGATGTGCAGGACTTTACAGCGGAGCAGCAGGAGCGATTTTTGCGAAACTGGTTCAGGGCAGCATTTCTGAAAGAGCCTTGTGAGAAGGGCGTTAACGAGGAGAGTTGGCAGGAAAGGCAAAAAGCAGAAGCCGAAAAACGCACCACTACCATTGTTGCGCACCTCAAGGTCGAGAAAAACAAGGGGCTTCGTCAACTGGCTGCCATACCCATGATTCTGCAGATCATGGCTATTTTGTGGAAGGACAGGGACTATATGCCTGAAAGCCGCGTGAAACTTTACGAAGCCGCACTCGATTATCTGCTTGAATTTCGCGATAAACGCAGGAATATCAAACCCCTGCTCTCTGCAATGTGCGCCCGGCGAGTACTTGCTCCGGTCTCACTCTGGATGCAGGAAAGTCTCAAAAAAGATGAAGCGACCAGAGCCGACATCCACACTGAAATGCAGAAATTACTCGATACGCTTGATACTCCCCCAACGGCAGAAGCGTTTTGCGATTATCTGGTCAAACGAGCAGGTTTGCTTGTCGAGACCGGTGGCAAAGAGTACCTCTTCCGCCATAAATCATTCCGTGAATATCTTGCCGGAGTTCAGCTCAAGGATGATCGACCCTATGAGCATCTTAACCAGCTTGTTGCACATTTCGGGGAAGATTGGTGGGAAGAACCACTTCGCTTTTTTATTGCACTGGTTGATGCCAACGTGTTTGACCTCTTTATGCAAAAGCTCTTTGATGCATCACAGAGTGAGGAGATGACACCAAAGCAGCAATTGTTGCTGCAAACAATTATCGAAGAGGCTCCGCAGAAAAAGGTTGATGCCCTGTGCGACAAGCTGCTTGAACCGGCGACAACAGCCAGTCGGCAGCGGGTGATTCTTGACTGCCTCAAAGCCATCAATAAACCGGCAGCTCTTGATGCGTTGCTGGAGTTCAGCGAGAAAAAACTTGCAGGGGAGAACCAGGACGTTATCAACCGGACGGAAGAGGTGATTCTTGCGCTCGGGGGTCAGCCGCTAACGGCAAAAGCTGAAACAAGCGTTGGCGGAAAACCGGTCTCGTTCCGAAATCCTCATGAACTGTATGCCGAATATATCCTGATACCGGGTGGAAACTACCGGTATTCAGTGACAGACAAAATTGTGGATGTGCCGGATGCTTACTTTGCCAAGTATCCGGTAACCAACAAGCTTTACCGCCTCTTCATTGCATCGTTGCAGGCAAAAGAGTCACCAGTTTTGTTTTCAGCATTCACCTCAGAACTGAATGCTATCGCAAATGATAACAGGTGGGGAAATAAGTTTGGCGACTATTTCAATATCGGTAAAAGTGATCTTGCGGCACTCTTTCGTTCATGGGTGGATGAAGATCGCCAATACGATGGAGAGGATCAGCCAGTCGTTGGAGTCACCTGGTATGCCGCCAGAGCCTATTGCCTCTGGCTTTCGTTGCTTGAGGGAGAGAGGGGGATTTATTGTCTACCGAAAGAAGAGGAGTGGGAGTGGGCTGCAGGGGGCAGGCAGGGAACAACAGGAGAGAAAGTACGCAACTATCCCTGGATGGAAGAGAAGGGCGAACCAAGTTCAACACTTGCCAACTATAATAATAACATAGGGACAACAACACCGGCAGGGAACTATCCTGCAGGTGCCACACCGGAAGGACTTTATGATATGGCTGGTAACGTATGGGAGTGGATGGCGAACTGGTATAACAAAGATGAAGATTGGGTTGCTTGGCGCGGGGGTGATTATATTGATAAAGCTGATGCTCTGCGCTGCTCCTCCCGGGTCAGCAGCAATCCGAGGTACTACGTCATCAATGTTGGTTTTCGAGTGATTCGTTCCAGTCTTTTTTCTTCCTGAAAATCTGATCCCCTGATATCTGGAACTCTGAAAAAAAAACCTTCGGATTAAGGAAAGCTTACAGGGTGGGATGGAAATTTTTTTTGTATTTCGTAGGGGCATCGAAAGGCTCCTGTCTGGCGACTTGCAGAAAAGAGTGCAGAATAAAACGGCCTGTTTGCAGAAAAGAATGTGAGATAAATATTTCATAATTTATTATTATATAATGCGTTGATTGACATTTCCCCTCCATTTTTGCAGAAAAGAATGCAAATAAAACGGATTGTTTGCAGAAAAGCGGGTAACGGGTCGGCAGTTTACGGTTCAGCCATATCAAATTGCTCTTGCTGGCATGGAAGATGGCTATTTTGATCCTGTCGAAATCGCAGAAAGGAGATATTGCCACCGATTGTTATGACTTGATATTGTTGGGGATAATGGTGGGAACAAAAAAAAGATCTGGTGCTGTTCCCGAAATGGAAAACTCGATTACCGGATTTTTTGTGTTGAAGCTGAGTGTGAAAATGGCTGAAAAACTGAAGGAGATCATCCGATGAACTTCGAAAAACTGGATGCGATGAAAGCCCGGCTGGAGAGCTTCAGGCCGTTCAGCCCTGAGATGCTCAGCACACCAAAGGTGACTACGAACCCTTTCTGTCGTTGATGGCTGAAACGGTTGAAGAGGCGTTTGAACCTTACCGGTATGTGCTGGGTGTTGGGATATGATGGAATGAAAAACAGAAGTGTAAATTATTCGGGTGAACTCATGAATCCATCGAAACGTCAAGTGTGGTTGAAGTACTCGAATCAGAAGAATAACTGCACAGGGAGAAGCAACCAATGAAAATAGAGTCAATACGGTTAAAAAATTTTAAGGCTTTCAAGGATGCGGAGTTGATTGATCTGCCGAATTTCTGCGTTTTTGTTGGGGCGAACGGCACAGGCAAGAGCACCATCTTCTCCGTGTTCGGCTTTCTGAAAGATGCCATCACCAGCAATGTCAGCACTGCGCTTGCAAAGCTTGGCGGAAGCCGGGGGTTTTCAGAGGTGCGCAGCCGTAACGCTACAGGGCCGATTGAGATTGAGCTGAAGTTCCGTGAAGGGAGTGATATGCCCCTGACCACCTACTTCCTGCAAATCAATGAGGAGAACGGTCGGGTTATTATTGAGCGTGAAATTCTCAAATACCGCAAAGGCAGTGGTGGACAGCCGTGGCATTTCCTTGATTTTTCGCGGGGGAAAGGGAGTGCTGTAACCAATGAACTGATGTCGGTTAATGATATCAAAGAGTTGACTCGCGAAGAGCAGACGCTGAAATCACCGGATATTCTGGCCATTAAAGGGTTGGCGCAGTTCAAGCGCTTTCCGGCTGTGGTGGCGCTTGGCAATCTTATCGAGAACTGGCATGTCTCTGATTTTCATATCGGTCGGGCCCGCCCGGAGCAGGAGGCTGGTTATGCAGAGCATCTGTCGCGTGAGGGTGAAAATTTGTCGCTGGTCATCCAGTATCTCCATAACCACCATCCTGATGCCTTCATTCAAATACTTGAGTTGCTGAAGCAGCGCATTCCCGGCGTCTCTCATGTCGAGTCAAAAACCACCGAAGAGGGGCGGGTGCTGCTCAAGTTTCAGGATGGTTCGTTTGAAGATCCTTTTCTGGCCCGCTATGTTTCGGATGGTACCATCAAAATGCTGGCCTATCTGACGCTGCTCTATGATCCTTCTCCTCACCCGTTGCTGTGTGTAGAAGAGCCTGAAAATCAGCTCTATCCAAGGCTTTTGCATGAACTGGCCGAGGAGTTTCGCAATTATGCAAATCGGGGCGGCCAGGTATTTGTTTCGACCCATTCACCTGATTTTTTAAATGCAACAACTGTTGATGAGGTGTTCTGGCTCGTCAAAGAAGAGGGATATACGCAAATCCGTCGAGCCAATGAGAATGCACAGGTTGTCGCCTATATGAAAGAGGGCGATCAGATGGGTTATTTGTGGGATCAAGGCTTTTTTGAGGGGAGCGATCCACAATGAAGAGCCTTGTTTTCTTTCTCGAAGAGCTCTCTGCTCGACGAATGCTTGAGGGGGTGTTGCCGAGATTGATTCCTTCTGATATCGATGTTCACTATGTGGTTTTTCAGGGAAAAAGTGATCTTGAAAAGCAACTTGAAAGAAAACTTCGCTTTTGGCTGCTCCCTGATTCAATCTTTGTCGTCTTGCGTGATCAGGATGCTGCTGATTGCCATGTTGTTAAAAGGAGACTTTCGGAGCTGTGCCAGCAAGCAGGGAAAAGCGAAGCCTTGGTTCGTGTCGCTTGCCACGAATTGGAAAGTTTTTATCTCGGCGATCTGGCTGCGATTGAACGTGGGCTGGGTATCAGGGGATTGGCTGCAAAACAGGGACAGAGTCGGTACAGAACTCCGGATAAACTTGGCTCTCCCTCTGAAGAATTGAATAAACTGACAAACGGCAAATATCAGAAGGTTGCAGGATCCCGTGCAATCGGCGGGGATCTCAATCTTGAAAAAAACAGCTCAAGGAGTTTTACTGTGCTTCTCTCGGGGATAAAAAAAGTGCTTGAACATTGACTCGTGGACAGGTCTTCTTCTGATGGCCCTACTTTTTTTTGTTTATCTGCTTGTGTCTTGAACCATGATTCAAGGATTACAGGATTGCTTGATTATTAAAGATGATGAAATGTATAAATCAGGTAATCATGAAAATCAGGCATAATCAAGGTTCAGACATAATCCCCATAATCCTCCCCCGTAATGCGCGGTGCTGGAGCACATTATCAGCCCGCGAGCTCTTCACCTCAAGAACAATACTCCGGGGACTTACACAGGCAGCGCTGTATACCTCACTGAATTCCCGGTTCGTCTGTGGGCAGGCATAGTCGAGCCCGAAGGTCTCTGCGGCTGAGCGGATGCTGTAGTTCTGGGGGGTGGCGAAGTGGGTTTCAAAGACATCCTGACATTCTGAAACGGGTAGAAAGGAGAAGATGGCGCCACCGTTGTTGTTCAGGACGATGATCTGCATGGGTACCGGAAGTGTGCCGAGCAGCGAGAGGGCGTTGAGGTCGTGCAGGAAGGCGATGTCGCCAATCATCAGCGTTGCCGGCTTCTGGTGCCCGTTGGCAAAACCGGCAGTGGTGGAGATGATGCCGTCAATGCCGCTTACTCCTCGGTTGATGGCTGTTGGAATACCGTTGGCATGGCCGCTGCTGGCGTAGTTGTCCATATCCCTGACCGGCATGCTGTTTGAGACAAAAAGCACCTGTTGCTCCGTGATGAGCTGCGACACCAGCCGGGCAGCAGAGATATCGGTGACCGGTTTGTCGGGCATCAGTTCGGTTTGAATCTCCTGCGATACAGCCTTGAAAAAGCGCTCCGAAGTGTTGCTGTCCAGTGTTGGCGGCGTGGTACGGCACCTTTTCAACTGAGCAGCGGTCAGAGCAATTGATGCTTCAACACGGCAGGTAACGTTATGATCAGGGGAAAAGCGGGCAGGTTGTGGC
This sequence comes from uncultured Chlorobiaceae bacterium, assembly GCA_903994455.1. Lineage (GTDB taxonomy): Bacteria > Bacteroidota > Chlorobiia > Chlorobiales > Chlorobiaceae > Chlorobium. The sequence continues at coordinate 30,335 of CAJEXI010000019.1, forward strand.
TTGACGACAATATAGTCTTCCGGTTGCCACTCTTTCAGTGCGCTTGAGGGGTGTTTTGCTATGACGTTGCCTCCAAAGTGCAGTACAAGGTCAGCCTTGAAGGATTTCCGGAATTCGGGCGACTGGAGCAGAAGCTGCCATGGTTGGACTGAAGCAACCATTCTCAGACCGGATGAAAAATCGGCATAGAGTGGAATGTTCAGGTCGTTTGCCAGTTCACTGACCGCCAGGGCATCGGTGAGACTCGTCATGCCACCGACAATGATCATCGGCTGCTTTGCCTCGGCGAGCAGTTGGCGCAGCATGGTGATGGTGCCTGCATCGGGCACTTTTTCGGGAACAATGGTACTGCTGAATGGCCTTGAATGTTCAAGCCAGGGCAGAAGGGGAGCGACCCATGGATCGTTGAGATCCGGAGTTGCCGGTTCAAAAGGTTCACGGAATGGCTGGTTCAGATGGACTGGCCCTGCGGATGAACCAAGGGTTTTTGCAACAGCATAAGCCACCGTTGAGAGGAGCGCCTTCAGGGGAGTATCAGTTGATGGCGCAGGCAACTGCATGTTCCATCTTGTATAGCTGCCGAAGATGTTTTCCTGCCTTATCGTCTGGTTGGCGCCACAATCAAGCAGCTCGAAGGGGCGATCGGTGGTGAGCACAATCATCGGCTGAAAGTCCGTCGAAGCTTCAACCACAGCAGGGAAGTAGTTCACGACTGCCGTGCCCGAGGTACAGACCAGCACGGCGGGCTTTCCGGTTGCCCTTCCGTATCCGAGTGCAAAAAATCCGGCGGAGCGTTCATCGACAAACATTTTCCATCGCGCTTTCGGGTTTCGTGCGATGGCAATGGTGAGGGGTGTAGAGCGTGAGCCGGGTGAGATGCAGAAAAATCCTGCGCCCTGGCGAATCAGCTCTTCAATAATGATGCTGCTCCACAGTGAGGTGATTTGCTGGTTGTTCATGCTTCCTGTCGGGTTATGGCAAGAATATCCCCTATTTTCTGCTCAACCTCCTCCCATTCAGAGAGTGGATCAGACCCTTTTACAAGCCCGGCACCGGAGTACAGATAGGCAAAACGGCCATTGACGAGCGCAGAACGGATGGCCACACAAAATTCAGAAGCGTCACGGCTTACCCAGCCGACAGGTGCCGCATACCAGCCTCGGCTGAAGGGTTCCAGCTCAATAATGTGCTCCATGGCTGAAGCTTTTGGTACTCCGCCGACCGCAGGAGTCGGATGGAGAAGGTTCAGGACGGCATTGTCGTGTTCAAATTCAGGCTTCAGCCATGCGGAACAACGGGTGTAAAGATGAGCAAGGCGGTGCAGTTGAAGAACCTGGAGATCGTCATCCATATCGATGTTGTTGCAGATCTTGAGCAACTCATGCTTGATCATCTCCTTGACATAATTATGCTCCCGGATATCTTTTTCTGAATTCAGAAGTGTTTCAGAGGCATCATGGTCATCCCCGTTCACACTCTTTTTTGAACAGGTTCCGGCAAGGGCTTCGGTGAGCAGCATGTTCCCTTCGCGCCGGTAAAGACGTTCGGGAGAAAAACTGAAAAATGCCTGGTTTTCGGCAGGTTCAAAATAAAACCTGTAGATAGCATTCTTTGGATAGGGGTAGTTCAACAAAAAAACAAGCGGTGAAAAGCTGTCGCTGAACTCAAGAACCGTCTGACGTGCAAGCATGATCTTGTCCATTCCATCAGTTTCAAACGTCTGAATTGCTTTTTGGCACCGTTCAATCCAGCTTTGTTCATTCGGATTGTAGGAGATGTTCAGCAGTTCAGGCAGTTTTATTGCCGTGTTATCAGCGTTGGCCACAACCTGGTCGAGTATATCGGTTATTTCGCTGATCTTTGCATGGAGATTATCACCAGATTCAAGCCAGAGGTGGCATGAAAGAGTAACGGTCTTGTTTTCGAGGGTTAACTGGACAAGTGGAAGCACAAAGGAAAATGAGGAAAACTTTTGCCAGACAGAATCCTGGCTTTCACTATTGTTGAAACAAAATCCGCCGAAATAACGGGTGTCGTGCTTTTTTTCGGCAACGGACAGTCCAAACTTGCTGAAACACTCTTCGTTGTTTCCAGCTCCCTCAAATGCTATGGTGTCGGCAATGCCAATCCCTGCCACCGCAAAATTCTGCTCCCGGTTCATCCAGAAAAGCCGGGGATAGAGCGTCTGGAAGCCAAGCCATTCGGCAATGTCTGTTGGTTGAACTGGTTGACTGAAGGTTACCAGTTGAGCCTGATCGCTCTGAAGGGTTGATGACAGTTCCTGCCGATAAAGGTTTATCGCTGACAGAAGGCACGAAATCGCCTTTTCTATGGTCAGGGGTTCAATTCCGTTAATCACCGTGCCGCATGGTTGAGATGTTTTTGCAGAGAGACGGCAAGATAATTGTTTTTATCAAGAAGCCATTTATAGATTGCCTCGGCTTCGGCCTTGCGCCCTGTGTGACTATAACAGACCGCAAGATTGTAGTGGGCATCAATAAATGATTCACTGTTATCAATCGCCTCATCGTAGAGTATGGCTGCTTTGTCGAACTGTTTCAGTTGCATGTAAACATTACCAAGATCGTACAACCGCAGGGAGTCTTTTGGGGAACGCTCAAGGTGCTGCTGAAAAAATGTCAGCGCTTCGGTATAATTTTTCTGGTTGAATGCGACGGCCCCCAGTGCGTGACGGGCATCGTCGAGTTCTGGATTGATAGCAAGTGCGCTCTTGAACGCTTCGGATGCCTCGCGGTATCGTTGGCTGCGGGCAAAAGCATTGCCAAGCATCACGTAGGCCTTGGCATCCTGGGGATTTTTCCAGACCTGCTGCTGGAGGCCGTTTATCTCACTTGGTTTGCTGTTGCATGAAGTGCAGAGTGTCAGCCCGGCTAACAGAATGAGCGCAACAAAGCGCGTTATTCCGGTTCTTGAAGGTGTTTGTGAATGATTCATAGTTCCGCAATATAAACACTCCCTGAATTATCTGCCAATCTTGATTGTACTCAGTGCTGATTTTGCTGAAATATTTCCGAATGGCTCTTACTGTGCGTAAATTCCGGTGTTAAGCGTCGATGAGTTCATGCAGAGAACTGAGTGACGCATTTGAATACCATCCCTATAAAATTACTGGCCATGAAAAATGAACTACAGGTAAGCGGCATGCGCTGTGGTGGTTGTCAACTGCTTGTCAAGGAAGCTCTTGAAGAGCAGGACGGTGTAACGCAGGTTGAGGCCTCTTACCTTAACGGTGTGGTTGCCGTTGACTATGATCCGGCCCTGATAAGTCTGGCAACCATTAGATCTGTTATTGAGCAACAGGGATTCAGGGTACAAGATTGAAATGGAGTTTTTTTTGAGAGGAACACATTTAAGAAGTAAAACAATAGACTGAAAGGTGCCATGGCTGTGGAAAAAACTGAGCGTCTTGCTGTGCTTATCGATGCCGATAACACACAGGCGACGATTATAGAAGGTCTTCTGGCGGAGGTCGCAAAGTATGGGACGTCAAGTGTAAAAAGAATTTACGGGGACTGGACTTCGACGGCTCTGAGAAGCTGGAAAGAGGTGCTGCTGGAGCATTCTATTCAACCGATACAGCAGTTCGGGTACACGAAAGGGAAAAATGCTACCGACAGCGCCATGATTATTGATGCCATGGATCTTTTGTACACCGGCAAGTTTCACGGCTTCTGTATTGTTTCGAGCGACAGTGACTTTACGAAACTTGCCTCGCGCATAAGGGAGTCGGGGTTGTTGGTGTATGGCTTTGGAGAGAAAAAGACTCCGGCAGCATTTGTTTCGGCATGCGATAAATTTATTTATATCGAAGTTCTGCGTGCCAAGATCAATGAAAATGAGCCGATTGCCAAAAAAACAATGGCAGAACTCAAGCAGGATACTCGTTTGGTAAGGTTATTGAGGAATGCCGTTGAAGCCTCTTCAGATGAAAGTGGCTGGGCGCATCTTGCAACGACAGGGAGTAATATTGCAAAACAGTCACCTGAGTTTGATCCTCGCAATTATGGCTATATCAGGCTTGGAGAACTTTTAGCGGCCACAAAACTTTTTGATTTTGAAGAGCGTCTCATCGGTGAAGGCCAGTCAAAAGCTATTTATGTTCGCGACAAACGCAAAAAGAGCTGAATTCTTCTTGTCACCGAAGTTCAAACTATATTCTTGCCCTGAAATAAAAAAAGCCTTTCCTGAGAGGGGAAAGGCTTTTTTATGCGGAGCTGACGGGGTTCGAACCCGCGACCTCCTGCGTGACAGGCAGGCGCTCTAACCAAACTGAGCTACAGCTCCACTAAGACGAAGTCAAGGTAAGGAGCTGGATCATAATATCCAAAAAGTATTTTCATTTCTCTTTTCATCCCCAGTATTTGGCTTGTTTTTCATAAATTCTTGAAGTAAATGTATCTTACTGAATAATTTTTTATTGTTTCATTAAAATTAATAGCGTTAACATTATGTCCGTTACCGAACCTGGAAATTCCCTGACCGTTACTGACAACCGTACAGGTCAATCGTTTGATCTGCCTATTGAGCAGGGAGCAATTCGCACCGTCGACCTTCGGCAGATCAAGGTATCTCCCGATGATTTTGGTTTATTGGGTTATGACCCAGGATACCTCAACACAGCATCCTGCAAGAGCAAAATTACCTACATAGACGGGGACAAGGGTATCTTGAGGTATCGTGGTTATCCTATCGATCAACTTGCAGAAAAGAGCACCTTTCTTGAGACGGCCTACCTGCTTATCAAGGGTGAGCTTCCCGACAAGGAGCGTCTTGCTGTCTGGACCTACAATATCCGGCACAATACCCTGACGCATGCCAATATGACCAAGTTTATGGACGGGTTTCGCTATGATGCCCACCCGATGGGTATTCTTGTTGGTACTATCGGTGCTCTCTCAACATTTTATGCCGATGCCAAGAATATTGCTGATGAAGAGTCCCGCAAGCTGCAGGTGCGTCGTCTTATCGGAAAGATCCCGACTTTGGCCGCAATGAGTTACCGGCACAGCATGGGTTTTCCCTATGTTCTTCCCGATGATGAATTAAGCTACACGGGCAATTTTCTCTCCATGATGTTCAAAATGACCGAGATGCACTACAAGCCGAATCCGGTGCTTGAACATGCTCTTGATGTCCTTTTTATTCTGCATGCCGATCATGAACAGAATTGCTCAACCAGTGCAGTTCGCGCTGTCGGCAGTTCGGGAGTTGATCCTTATTCAGCAATAGCCGCAGGATGTGCCGCGCTCTATGGCCCTCTGCATGGCGGAGCAAACGAGGCGGTCATTCACATGCTCAAAAAAATCGGTTCTCTGGACAAGGTGCCTGAGTTTATTCAATCGGTCAAGGATGGCGATGGACGTTTGATGGGGTTTGGCCACAGGGTGTACAAGAATTATGATCCAAGGGCAAAAATCATCAAGGAGATCGCATTCCAGGTTTTTGAAGAGACCGGTCGGAGTCCGATGCTCGATATTGCTCTTGAACTTGAAAGAATTGCGCTTGAAGATGACTATTTCGTCAAACGCAAGCTCTATCCCAATGTCGATTTTTATTCTGGATTGATCTATCAGGCAATGGGCTTTCCTCTTGAAATGTTCCCTGTTCTGTTTGCTATTGGAAGGGTTCCAGGATGGCTTTCACAGTGGATCGAGCAGGTCAAGGATCAGGAGCAGAAAATTGCAAGGCCCCGTCAGATCTATCTTGGCGAAGATGAGCGGAACTATATACCGATTGAAACCCGTCCGAAAAACCGGGTTGATGAGCAGAAGTTTGGTGTTTGCAGACTGTAGTTTTTGGTCAGGGAGTTTTCATGATTTCTCAGGAAACTCCCTGTGCTTTTTTTAATGTTATGATGACGTTTTTATGTCGGTTACTACTCAAGATGTTGCCTATATCGCCGAATTGGCAAAGCTGAGGTTCGGTGATGACGAGATGCTGACGATGACCAGTGAACTCAATAATATTCTTCACTATATCGAACAGCTCAATGAAATCGATACTGATGGAGTTCTGCCGCTCAGCAGTATTCTCGACCCGGTCAATGTGCTTCGGGAGGATGTTTTGCTTCCGGCTCTCACTTCCGGGGAGGTCTTGCAGAATGCGCCTGACAAGCAGGATCGCTTTTTCAAGGTGCCAAAAGTGATTGGGTAACGGTCAGGTGATTGAACTCCGTGAAAAAAGGGGTGGTGTCGTTTTTGTCGTGAAGGCACAGCCCCGCTCATCAAAAAGCAGAATTTGCGGAGCCTATAACGGTGGCCTGAAGGTAAGCCTGAAAGCTGCACCGGTTGATGATGCTGCGAATGAGGAGTGTTGCGAACTGTTTGCGAAGGTGTTCGGTGTTCCTCCATCGAGGGTGCATATCGTGTCTGGCAGAAGCTCCAGAACAAAGACACTGATGATTGAAGGTGTCAATGCTGAAGCTGCAAGCCATATTTTTGAACCATTTTTCATTTCCTCATGAACGCGGTTATTTTGATTCCGGCAAGGCTTGACTCGAGCCGTCTCGACAAAAAAATGCTTGCTGATATCGAAGGGGAGCCGTTGATTGTTCGTACCTGGTGTCAGGCGCTGAAGTCTCGTTTGGCCGACAGGGTTGTTGTTGCTACCGATAGTCAGGAGATCGCGAATGTTCTGGAGGCGAGAGGGGCAGAAGTTGTTATGACCTCCCCAGATGCTACTTGTGGCACGGAGCGTATCGCTGAAGCTGCCCGGCAGATCGGGGGTGATGTTTTTGTCAATCTGCAGGGAGATGAGCCTCTGATCACTCCTGAAAATATCGATCTTGCTCTCGAGCCGTTCTTTACTGATCATCCTCCAGATTGCTCGACTCTGGTTTTTCCGCTTCAGCCTGATGATGTTGAACAGATCGAAGATCCTCATCAGGTGAAGGTTGTTCTTGATGCCAAAGGGTATGCGCTCTATTTTTCCCGCTGCCCAATCCCGTTCCGGCGCAACGTGCTTTCGTCAACCACCTTTTATCGTCATATCGGTCTCTATGCATTCAGTGCAAGGGCACTGGAGCAATTCGCTTCCCTTCCACCATCCATGCTCGAACAGGCTGAGTCCCTTGAACAGCTCCGTCTGCTGGAAAACGGCTTCCGTATCCAGTGCGTCACAACGTTTGTGGATAATCCGGGGGTGAACACGCTTGAGGATCTTGAGCTGGTGCGGAGTATTATCAGGGCAGCTTCTCGCCACTGATACAGGCCGGGAGTGTTCCATCATGAAACAGAAGCTCCACTCCGTCAGAAGGTTGCAGCTTGTTGGCACCCGTCATGAATTTACCCTCTTTTTTTACAAGGACGTAGCCCCGTTCAAGCGTTTTTCGGTAATCAAGGAGCCCCAGTTGCTGTTTGACGGAAATGTAGCGTTGCATTCGCTGGCTGTACGTGGTCGTGATGGTTCGCGACATAAGGGCCACAAGGGAGTCGAGCCTTTCATGAAATTGTTGCATCTGCAGTGGAGGCCGGTTGAAGGCGTAACTGCTGCAGATTGAATAGACGTGACGGTCTGCGCCTTCAAGCTTTGCCATAAGCCGCCGCTCCTGCCTTGACTGAAGATTGCCGATGTTTCGCAGCAGCTCCAGGGTATCCGGCACGGCAAGTTCGGCAGCAATGGATGGGGTTCCAGCTCGCAGGTCGGCGACCATATCGGCAATGGTGAGGTCGGTTTCGTGACCGACGGCGCTGATGACCGGTATCTTGGAGTGGTAAATGGCATTGGCGACAAGTTCTCCGTTGAAGGCCAGCAAGTCTTCAAGCGAGCCGCCTCCCCTGGCAACAATAATCACTGCCGGTCGATGCTGCTTTTTTTTCGTGGTGTTGAAAAAGGCAATTCCTGCTGCAACCTCCTCAGCCGCGCCAGTGCCCTGAACCCTGACAGGATAGAGCAGGACTCTTGCCGCAGGGAATCGCCGCTCAAGCACGTTGCTCATATCCTCAATCACCGCCCCGGTTGGCGAAGTAATGAGTCCGATTGTCTCTGGAAGAGCAGGAATCGATCTCTTTCTTTCTACGCTAAAATATCCGGCTTTGGCAAGTTTCTGCAAGAGTTCGGCAAAAGCCTGTTGCAACGCTCCCTGCCCGGCTTCAGTGACTGACGTACAGATAAGCTGATAGCGTCCTGATGGAGGATAGACCTCAAGATGCCCTTCAGCCACGACATTCATGCCATCCTTGAGCGTTGCAAGGCGGCTTGCCGTGGTTTTCCAGATGACGGTCGGTATCTGGGCTCCCTCATCCTTCAGTGTCAGGTAGATGTGCCCCGAGCCGTGTCGCTTGCAGTTCGATATCTCTCCCTGGATCTTGACCTGTGGAAAAAGAGTTTCAAGTCCGGTTTTAATTTGCTGTGTCAGTTCGCTGACCGAGAGAATTTTTGGGTTCATGTCATCTTGTGCTGGAAGTGGGCTGGAGCAATCTTGCCCTTCAATAAAGGAAAACATTTTGAAATTTCCCTTTGATTGTTTGAACCAGTGTCGTTCGTTTGGGAGCAAAAAGCGAGAGTGGCACGGTTTTCATGGGGGATGTGTTATATTCGTTTTTTATTAACAGAATGGAGCAAAGCGCTCGTTACGCAAGAGTGATGGAATATGATAAATCATGAATTGACAGAGGAGCTGGCAGTGTTGCTTGATCTGGAGAGACAGGAAGCGGCATCTCTTTTCAATGGATTTTGCGGAGCAATGGTTGCAGAGCTGCTTTCTTTTCGCAAGCTTTCGATCAAAGGGCTGGGCTCATTTTATGTGGTTCATGTTCCTGCAACGAAAAAAAGTACAGGATTGGCCACCATATTTGCCCCGCCGGTCAACAAGTTACGGTTTGAGAGTACTCTGTCGAATGGCGATGAGACTCACGCTCTTGGAGTATCGCGATTATCCATGAGTCAGGGCGAAGCCGCACGGTTTGCCAGGACTCTTGCCACACTCTTTTCTGCCGCACTTCAGCAGGAAAAAGCGATTCATCTCCATGGGTTGGGTCGTTTCGCCCCCGAAGATGGCGCGTACAGCTTTTTTCCTGATCGTACCCTCGAAGAGCTGCTGAACAGGGAGTATCAGGATCTGAAAGAGGTTATTCTGCCGCAGCATAAGGAGGAGAAGAGGTTGCCCGGATATATTTTGCCCCTCTCGGTGGTTATTATTGTCGGGGTATTGTTTGCTGTCGTGTATGGCTGGTATTCGATGCGCACTTCAACAGCGGAGCCTTCCAGACGCGTCGCCACGGTCGTTGATCATAGAACGGCACCGGTTGTTCTTCCTCACAAAGTTCCGAAGGCTTATCCGATAAAGTCAGCAACAGGTGTCGCAGACTCTGTTGTGCTTGTGACAGGTGATTATACCATTGTTCTCTCTACGTTTGAGACAGAGAAGAGGGCATACCAGCAACTTGCCCCCTTGCGTTCTTCGGGAATTAAAGCTTTTGTCTGGCCAACGTCTATGGATGGGACGAAATACTTCAGGGTGATGACTGGCAGATTTACAAACTACTCCGCAGCGGCAATGCAGCTCAAGGCGATGCCCCTGAAAATGGTCGATGGTGCCTATATTCAACAGGTCAAAAAAACAGTCGTGCTTCATGGAAAAAAAGGGTTGTAACATGCTGCATCCCCAGTCGATGTGTCCTGCATTCGGCGGGCTGCGGGTACTGACAAGAATTGATGGTGTTCAGGTCTGTCTGGTAGCCGATCAGGGTTGCCTCTACGGACTTACTTTTGTTTCACATTTTTATGCGGCCCGCAAGTCGATAGTTTCTCCTGAGCTGATGAATGTGCAGATATCCGGTGGCACCATGATTGACGATCTTCGCCGCACCATAGAGGGTATTGCCCATGATCCGGCAGTGCGTTTCATTCCTGTTGTCAGTACCTGTGTTGCGGAGACCGCCGGTATAGCCGAAGAGTTGTTACCCAGGAAAATCGGCAATGCAGAGGTGCTTCTGGTGCGTCTGCCTGCCTTTCAGATAAGGACACACCCGGAAGCAAAGGATGTTGCCGTCGCAACGCTGTTGAAGCGTTTTGCCCGTTTTGACGGAGAGAAAAAAGCCAGGTCAGTGGCGCTTTTAGGGGAGATTTTTCCCGTTGATGCCATGACGATTGGTGCCATTCTCCAGAAAATTGGCGTTAAAGCGGTTATTGCCCTGCCCGGTACGGCACTTGAAGATTACCTGGAAGCTGGTCAGGTTGAGGCATGCGCGGTGCTTCATCCTTTTTATGAACGGTCGGCTGCGCTTTTTGAAGAGCACGGCGTGAAGATTATCAAAGGAAATCCGATTGGAGCAAATGCCACGGCGCAGTGGATACGTCGCATTGGTGAGGCTCTTGATCTCGATCCGGCGACGGTTCAGGCTGTGGCGGACGAGGAAGCTCAGAAGACACGCGAAGTACTTGCCAGGTTCAGCCATCTGAAGGGCAAAGTGATTGTTGCTGGTTATGAAGGCAATGAACTTCCGGTTGTCCGCCTGTTGCTTGAAGCTGGCCTTGAGGTGCCCTATGCCTCGACCTCCATTGCGCGGAATGCGCTCGGTGAGGAGGATCATAACGTGCTCACCATGCTTGGCACCGAGATTAGCTATCGAAAATATCTTGAAGAGGATATGCAGGCGGTGATTGACTATGAACCTGATCTCGTTATTGGCACTACCTCGCTCGACAGCTTTGCCAAAGAGCGTGGCATTCCTGCCATTTACTACACGAACAATATCTCAGCACGCCCACTCTTTTTTGCCGCAGGAGCCGCAACGGTTCTTGGCATGATTGGCGGCTTGCTCGGGAAGAGAGAGGTGTTCAAGAACATGAAGGAGTATTTTGAGGGGTAGAGGCCAACATTTGGTCTGTTATTGGTAATCCTTCCCGAGACTGACCAATATTTTCTTCAAGTTTTTTGGGATTTCTTTCAGGCTGACTGGAGAGTGTCGTTGACCCATTTATTCAGACTTTTCCCTGCTTTTATAGCCTTGATGTGAATGGAGTGATGCAGTTCCGGATTCATTCGCAGCACAAACTTACCCGAAAAAGGCTTGTCTGGTTTTTCTCCCCGCTCTTGACAAAAGTCCAGATAATCATCAACAGAATCTCTGAATGCAGTCACAATTTCTTCAACGCTTCGCCCCTGAAAGGTAACAAGGTCCCTGGTGTCGATGACCTCCCCATGAAAAAGCCCGGCTTCATCGTCAAACTCAATATGCCCCGTGTATCCTTTATAGTTCATCATGATGTTCTACTCCCGCTTCTTGTAAAAAACGTCTTATTGATTTAAGCGCACCTTTGTCACACTCTTTTTCAGGATGTGGTCTGTGAAACACTGCTCGCACACCGTTCAGAAAAATCCGCACTCTCGACCCTCGACCTTCGGAGATTTCAGCTCCTACTCCCTCCAGCAGGCTTTCAATATCGCTCCATTTCACATCAGCGCGTACGGGATCGTCAAAGATATGCCGTAAATTTTTTTGCTGTTTTTTATGCACGGAGCAGTATCATATTTTGATATCGAAATATGCCCCCGAATATAAAATAAAAATGGTGAAAAAATACCGACAATTAAAAACGCAAAAACCCGGGGGGTTCCCGACTGTGCGCTTATCTGATGACTTTTTGGCTCCAGAAGCCTGATACCCACGATTGAAAACAATGTATTTCAAAGTTTATAGTCTGAAAAATGCGCCAAATTACTATACTTTTCTGTAATTTCGCTGTTATTCTTGTATGTCCCGCCGTTGGGGTTGTCACCTGTCGTTGCATCGTTTGTCTGCGCGATTTGTTTGCAACTGTTAAGCTTTATTAAAAAATAGTTTAAGCAACCAAAACATATCACGATCATGGCTACCACCCGAATATTTATTGACAGCCGCGTCAATGATCAGAATCTCCTGATTTCGCAATTTGCTCCAGGGACTCCGTACCAGATACTTGATGCCAGGCTTGATGGCATTGAACAGATCGCCACGGCACTTGCCGGAGAAGGTGGCTATGATTCCATTCAGATCATTTCGCATGGCGCACCGGGTTCGATAACGCTTGGCAGCTCACTGCTGGATAATTCGACGCTGGGTTTCTATACTGCGCCACTTGTGCTTATTGGAAATGCGCTCAATGAAAACGGCGATTTGCTGCTTTACGGCTGCAATGTTGGCGCTGGCGAAGATGGGCGTGCGTTTGTTGATGCGCTTGCACAGCTTACCGGCGCGGATGTTGCTGCCTCGGATGACTTGACAGGCAGTGCTGCGCTTGGGGGTGATTGGGAGCTGGAGGTGCAAAGCGGTGTGATTGAGAGTGTTGTGCAGCCGCTTGCGGGGTTGGAGGGGGTTTTAGCTAATACCGCCCCAACGTTTATGCTTGGCGATGGTAAAGTAACCACTGAAGTTGATGCATCGAGTCAAGGTAACAGTGTTACCGTATAAAGGGATGGCAAAATTCTCGTTGCGGGAGAAAGCTGCCCCAAAGACGGAGGATGGGATTTTGCATTAGTGCGTTATAACGGCGATGGTTCGCTTGATACCACCTTCTTCCCCAATGGTGATATGGGTTCAAATGATGATTACGGAAAGAGTGTTACCGTACAAAGCGATGGCAAAATTCTCGTTGCAGGAGACACGTGGAACGATATCTCCTGCTATGAATTTGCGTTAGTGCGTTATAATAGCGACGGTTCGCTTGATACCACCTTTGGTGTCGGTGGAAAAGTAAACACCTCCTTTAGTTCGGACAATCATAGTGATCACGTTTCCAGTGTTACGGTGCAAGCTGATGGCAAGATTCTTGTTGCGGGATACGCAGAAATGCTTAAAGACACTGATTTTGCGTTAGTACGCTATAATAGCGATGGTTCGCTTGATACTACCTTTGATGCTGATGGAAAAGTAACTACTGATTTTGCTTCAAGCTATGATTACGGCTATAGTGTAACCGTGCAAGGCGATGGCAAGATTCTCGTTGCTGGGCAGAGTGGTATAAAATACGGCGTTATTGCGTTAGCGCGTTATTGCAGCGATGGTTCGCTTGATACCACTTTCGATTCCGATGGTAAAATAACCACTAATTTTGAGGGGGAGGGGAATAGTGTTACCCTACAAAGAGATGGCAAAATTCTCGTTGCGGGAGATAGCGTTGATGGTATTGCATTAGTGCGTTATAACAGCGATGGTTCGCTTGATACCACCTTTGATGCTGATGGCAAAGTAATCACTGACTTTGGTTCTTCAATCAATGCTTATGGCAATGATTATGGCAAGAGTGTCACTGTGCAAAGCAATGGCAAGATTGTCGTTGCTGGATTTAGCTTTGATGATAATTGGAACTCTGATTTTGCGTTAGTACGCTACAACAGCGATGGTTCGCTTGATACCACCTTTGATTCCGATGGAAAAGTAACCACTGATTTTGGTTCAGAGTATAATTATGGACGGAGTGTAACCGTACAAAGTGATGGCAAAATTCTCGTTGCGGGGAAGTGCGACAACGTCAGAGGCTCGAGTATTTTTGCATTAGCACGCTATAACATCAATGGTTCGCTCGATACGACGTTTGATTCCAATATCCTCAATGGTACAGCAACATACACTGAAGGAGGAAGTGCTGTTGTGCTCGATAGCGATGTGCAGATTGTTGATGCTGAACTTGCTGCTCTTGGCAACTACGCTGGTGCAACTCTTACCCTTGCGAGGCATGGCAGCGCAAATGCTGAGGATCATTTCTCCGGCGCAGGAATTATGTCTGGCGTTGCCAATGGTACGGTTACGGTTGCAGCTACCAATGTAGGTCATTACACATGGGTCGCCGGAACTCTTGAACTTGCTTTTAACGCTAATGCTGCGCAAGCATTGGTAAATCAGGCAATGCAATCAATTGCTTATGAAAACATTAGCAATGTGGCTCCCGATTCAGTGCAGATTGACTGGACGTTCAATGACCACGATAGCATCAATCCACTCAGTGTAACCGGCAGCAGCATGGTTACCATTATTGGTGAACCCGACATTATCAACTACAACGGCCATAGCTACCAGCTTACCAGTGGCGCAATGACGTGGGAGGAGGCAGAAGCTGAGGCTGTTGCTCATGGAGGACATCTGGTTAGTGTCAACAGTGCTGCGGAAAACCGGTGGTTACAAACAGCTTTTTCCGACACTAATGTGGCCTGGATTGGGTTTAACGATGTTCAACAGGAGGGGCTATGGGTCTGGACGGATGGCAGCCCTGTTACCTATACGAATTGGTCTCCGTCTGAGCCAAATAATGGCTGGGGTTTAGAAGATGCAGGACAAATATTTGTTCCAGGATATTGGAACGATGTGCCCATTACCTATATCGCACACGGCATCATTGAATACCCATCTTCTATTGCTGAAAACAGGGCACCGATTATCCGACGACCACAAGCCCTCTCTTTCGCCGACAAGGTTGATTATGCTACAGGCGATGCTCCTTCGTCTGTAACAAGTACGGATGTCAATGGGGATGCAATACCGGATTTGATTCTTGTGAACGCTGGTAGTCGTACGATGTCAATTTTGGTCAATAATGGCGATGGTACTTTTGCCTCGAAAGGAGATTATGCCGTAGGGGTAAACCCGTCATCAGTTACCCATGCGGATCTCAATGGAGATGGAGTATCCGACCTGGTTGTTGCGAACACCTGGAGTGACACCATTTCAGTTTTTATAAACAATGGTGATGGAACTTTTACCAACAACGTTGATTACATCACAGAGAGTTGGCCAAGGTCTATCAGTACAGCAAACGTCGATGGTGATGGAATGCCTGATCTGCTTGTTGCAAACTTTAATAACAATACCGTCTCGGTCTTTGCAAATAATGGTAATGGCACTTTTGCAGATAAAGTTGATTATCCCACAGGTCTCAATCCTCATTGTGTAACGGGTGCGGATATCAATGGAGATAGGTCGGCAGACCTGATTGTTGCGAACTGGAGTAGTAACACAGTTTCGGTATTGCTTAACAATGGCAATGGAACCTTTGCCGACAAAGTTGATTATGCTATGGGCTCGAACCCTTCTTCCCTGGCAATTGCTGATGTAAATGGAGATGGGCAGGCCGATTTACTTGTTACCAACGAACACAGCGCATCAGTATCGGTGCTGCTGGGCAATGGCGATGGTACTTTTGTAGAGAGAGTTGATTATGCTACCGGAGACTGGCCTCGTTCGGTTACAACGGTTGATGTAAATGGAGATGGTAATGCTGATCTGGCTTGTGCGAATCTGGATAGTGAAACTCTCTCTGTCTTAATAAACAGAGGCGATGGAACGTTTGCTGAAAAGGTTAATTACGCTACGGGCTTTGTGCCTCTTTCGGTTACAAACGCGGATGTGAATTGAGATGGACGAGCTGATTTGATTGTAGCGAACTCTGAGAGTGATACAATATCGGTGTTGGTGAACACTTCACAGCTTGCAGCAACCTCCTTTATTGAGCAAACACCCGTTGCCGTCTGCAGCGACATCGTCATCAGCGATCCAGATGGTGATGCAAACTGGAATCGCGGCCGCTTGAGCGTGCAGATTAGCGGTAATGCCGAAGCGGCTGATAGCCTGGGCCTTGCAACAAGCTATCCTGATAATGGCGGTATTTGGCTTGATAGTGCCAATGGCAATGCACTGAGGGCTGGCAACCTCCAAATTGGCACAGCCGATGCTGCATCCGCCTGCGATGGCACAGCCTGGACGTTTACCTTTAACGACAGTGCAACCAATGACATTGTGCAAGCTACTGCTCGTAGCATTATCTTCAACAACAGCAGCGACACACCCTCGGAGCTTGAGCGCACTGTTATGTTTACCGTAACCGATAATCTGGGCGCATACAATTCGATCGAACAGACGGTGACGGTAACATCTGTAAGCAGTAATGGTCAGCCTATGTATAACTTCAACGGCCATAGCTACCAGCTTACAACTGGCGCAATGACGTGGGAGGAGGCAGAAGCTGAGGCTGTTGCTCATGGAGGACATCTGGCTAGTGTCAACAGTTCTGCGGAAAACCAGTGGTTATTTGATAATTTTGCAAACAGTGAAATATGGATTGGTTTTAATGATAGACAGCAAGAGGGACTATGGGTATGGACGGATAGTAGTCCTATTACTTATACCAATTGGGCTGATGGTGAACCGAGTAATGATGGGACAGAGGGAGAAGATGTGGCACATATTTTCGGTGTCGATAATAGTTCATTTATTGCAGGAACCTGGAATGATTGGCAGGGGTCAAACCATCAGTTATATGGCATCATTGAATACCCATCTCTTTTTGCTCCCGTAATTATCACCAATGGAGGGAATTCGACAGCTTTTGTTAGTGTGGCAGAAAACGACCGTTATGTTACCACAGTGCGGGCAATGGATGCTGATGCCGATAATGTTACTTATGCCATTACTGGTGGCGCGGATCAGGACATATTTACCATCAATATTAAGACTGGCGAACTGCAATTTGTCAGTGCGCCCAACTACGAAATCCCTGTTGATGCCAATGTTGATAATATTTACGTACTTGAGGCTACAGCCAGCGATGGTAAGGGTGGTGTTGATACTCAAACCATTGCTGTTACAATAACAGACGTTAATGAAGAGGCTTCATACTGGATAAACCGAACGCCAATCTATTACACTTATCAAGGTAAAACCTCCGGAGAACGCTGGAACCTTTATGCGTTTGCAGCGCTGAAGAGCGACGGAACAGTGGTTACCTGGGGACATCCAGACTATGGCGGCGATAGTAGTGGTGTAGCTTCAGAACTTACCGGTGTGCAGCAAGTTTATTCGAACTACGGTGCATTGGCAGCACTCAAGCGCGACGGATCAGTCGTTACTTGGGGAAATCCTGGCTGGGGTGGCGATAGCAGTGGTGTGGCATCTGAGCTTACTGGAGTGCAGCAAATCTATTCGAATGATTATGCGTTTGCAGCGCTGAAGAGCGACGGAACAGTAGTTACTTGGGGGTATTCAGGCTGGGGCGGCGATAGCAGTGGTGTGGCTTCGGAGCTCACCAGTGTACAGCAAGTTTATTCGAATGAAATTGCATTTGCAGCACTCAAGAGTGATGGAACAGTAGTTACTTGGGGGAGTTCATGGTATGGTGGTGATAGCAGTGGTGTGGCTTTTGAGCTCACCGGTGTGCAGCAAGTTTATTCGAATGGGTATGCGTTTGCAGTGCTGAAAAGCGATGGGATAGTTGTTACCTGGGGGGAACCGGAGGGTGGCGGCGACAGCAGTGGTGTGGCATCTGAGCTTACTTGTGTGCAGCAAGTTTATTCGACAGTTGAAGCGTTTGCAGCGCTGAAGAGCGACGGAACAGTGGTTACTTGGGGGGATTCATTGAATGGCGGTGATAGCAGTGGAGTGGCTTCAGAACTTACCGGTGTGCAGCAAATCTATTCGAACGATAGTGCATTTGCAGCACTCAAGAGCGACGGAACAGTGGTTACTTGGGGGGATTCAAATTTGGGTGGCGATAGCAGTTGGGTGGCTTCTGAGCTTACTGGTGTGCAGCAAATCTATTCGACAAGGTATGCCTTTGCAGCGCTGAAGAGCGATGGGAGCGTGGTGACCTGGGGGGATTCTTGGTCTGGTGGCGATAGCAGTTGGGTGGCTTCTGCGCTCATCGGTGTGCAGCAAGTATATTCGAATGAAGTTGCATTTGCAGCACTCAAGAGCGACGGAACAGTGATTACTTGGGGGGAGGCAAGCGCGGGTGGCGACAGTAGCCTTGTAACAGCTCAGCTTACTGGTGTACAGCAAATTTATTCGACCTCCCCTGCGTTTGCAGCGCTGAAGAGCGATGGAACCGTGGTTACCTGGGGAGGAGAATGGTTTGGTGGCGATAGTAGTGGTGTGGCTGATCAGCTAACTAACGTGGTTGGCTTAGCTGATATTTCAACAGATGATAATTTCCATGCAGTCATCAATAATGACACCACAGCCCCCACCCTCACAAGCAGCGCCCCGTCCGACAACGCCACTGGTGTTGTTGTCGGCAGCAACATTGTACTCACCTTCAGCGAAACAATCCAGCATGGTAGCGGCACTATTGCAATTCATGCAGGTTCTCCAAATGGTACTGTTGTGGAAAGTTACGATGCGGCAACAAGCGCCAACCTCACGATTGCGGGCAATACACTGACCATCAATCCCGCAGCAGACTTGGCAAAAGGAACGCATTATTTTGTGACGTTCGAGAACGGTAATGTCACGGATCTTGCAGGCAACCCTTATGTTGGCACCAACACCTACGATTTTACTACAGAGGCTCTTCCTCCTGTACGTCACGATATCTCCGGTAGTATCACCTTCTGGAAAACCGGCGCTCCCATTACAGGAGTGACAAGCACCCTGACCACTGTTCCTGCCGTCACCAGCACACAGCCAATCGAATTGAGGAATATCCACCTCGCCGCAGATGGCAGCCGAACAATCGAGATATGGGAAACTTCATCAAAGAGCGATATTGGCAACGTGTACCTCGACTTTATTCTGCCGACAGGCTCTGCAGCAAGCTGGCAGGATGCAACCGGTTTGCCATCCGGCTGGTCATCAGTAACCAATGCCGAGAACCCTGGAACGTTCATTCTTGGCAGCATGGGCGTAACGGCGCTATCCTCCGGCTCCGTCCAACTTGGAACTTTAACACTTACAGTCCCGACAAATTTACAGCACTTTGAGCTGTTGTTACGCTCGGGTCAGTTGGGTAATGATGCCGTACCTGCCTTCGGTATAGTTTCTGATACTATGACCACGGGCACCGATGGCCTTTATCAGCACCTTGATATGTTTGATGGTAGCTATGCCATGAGCAGCGCCAAAATCTCTGGAATAGCCGAGAGTAACGCCATAAAATCCAATGATGCCCTTGCCGCGCTGAAGATTGCTGTGGGTATGAACCCCAATGCAGATGGCCGCGCATTGTCGCCATACCAGTATCTCGCAGCGGATGTTAACCATGATGGTGTGGTCAAGGCTGTCGATGCGCGCAATATCATGAGAATGGCGGTCAAGCTCAGTACAGCGCCTGAAAAAGAGTGGCTGTTTGTGCCTGAGAGTGTTGGAAGCGAAACTATGTCAAGAATGAATGTCCTATGGCCGGATAATCCTACACCAGTCACGCTTGATGCCGACCAGGATTTGCATCTGATTGGAATAGTCCAGGGTGACGTTAATGGTAGCTGGGTGGCATAATAAATGGTGAGCTTCGGCCCGGAAGTTAACTGAAAAACGTACCATGTTGTATAATTTTTTGTAATTTTGCTGTTATTCATGTATGTCCAGCCGTTGGGGTTATCGCATATCGTTGCGTGGTTGGTCTGCACGCTTTGTTTGCAACTGTTACGCTTTATGAAAAGATAGGTTAAGCAACCAAATAATATCACAATCATGGCTACCACCCGAATATTTATTGACAGCCGCGTTAATGATCAGAATCTCCTGATCTCGCAATTTGCTCCAGGGACTCCGTACCAGATACTTGATGCCAGGCTTGATGGCATTGAACAGATCACCACGGCCCTTGCCTGGGACGGTGGCTATGATTCCATACAGATCATTTCGCATGGTATGCCTGGCTCTGTTATGCTTGGTTCGACGATGCTGAATAGTTCGATGCTGGGTTTGTATACGGCGGAGCTTGCGCTCATTGGGAATGCGCTGACTGAGAGTGGCGATCTGCTGCTGTATGGATGTAATGTTGCGGCTGGTGCAGAGGGGCGGCAATTCATCGACACGTTGTCGCAAATGACTGGAGCTGATGTTGGTGCCTCGGACGATGCTACTGGCGGCACAGCAGCGGGTGGCGACTGGGTGCTGGAGGCAAGCACGGGCGTGGTTGACCAGAGTGTGGTGCTGAGAGGTGAGGGGTATACAGCTCTTCTTGTCAATGTAGCTCCGGTTATCTATTTGCCTGGAGCCTCGTTGTCGTTTGCTGCAAAGGTTGATATTTCGGTTGGGAGTTCTCCTTCTTCGGTTACAAGCGCGGATGTCAATGGGGATGGTCGAGCTGATCTGGTTGTTGCGAATCAATGGAGTTGCATAGTATCGGTGTTGACGAACAATGGTGATGGCATATTTGTTGCTTATGATTATTCGTCAGGCGCGGCACCATCCTCAGTTACGACAACTGATGTTGATGGTGATGGTCATGTTGATCTCGTTGTTGCGAATGCAAATGGCGGTACGGTATCGGTGTTGCTAAACAATGGCGATGGCACCTTTGGTATAAAGGAGGATTATGGAACAGGGAATTGGCCTCGTTCAGTTATTGCTGCTGATGTTAATGGGGATAATAAATCTGATATAGTTGTCTCAAATTACTATAACAACACGTTATCGGTATTGCTAAATAATGGTTTTGGAAAGTTTCTTGCCCAGACCGAATATGCAGCAGGGCCGAATACACTTCCATACGGGCCAGGACCTCTGTCTGTCACGGCGATTGATGTTGATCACGATGGATGGATCGATCTTGCTGTTGCGAACACAAACGATCCGTCTAACGTTTCTGTTTTGAAAAATATTGGCGATGGCAAGTTTTCTGCGCCCGAAAAATATGGGACAGGTGAGTGGGCATATTTTGTTACGGCAAATGATCTCAATGGCGATGGTTGGTACGATCTTGTTGTTGCTGAATCAGGAAGTACTACATCAGTGTCAGTGCTGATGAATAATGGCGACGGGACGTTTGCCTCAAGGGTTGGGTATTTCGCAGGTTCCAAACCAGTATCAGTAACCACTGCCGATATTAATGGTGATGGTTGGTTAGATCTTGCTGTTACCAATAAAGATAGCAATACACTGTCAGTGTTTCTCAATAAACAAAATGGCACCTTTGCTGTGAAGGAAGATTATTCCACAGGGAGTGCACCAACATCTGCCACTGCCGCTGATGTCAATGGTGATGGGAAGGCTGACCTTGTTGTGGCCAATTCGGGCGGCAATAGCATATCAGTACTGAAAAACACCTCATTACAAGCTTCAACCTCTTTTATCGAACAAACTCCGGTTGTGGTGAGCAGTGATATTGTTATCAACGATCCGGATGGTGATACAAGCTGGAATGGTGGCTCTCTGAAGCTCCAGATTACCGCCAATGCCGAAGTATCCGACACCTTGAGCCTTTCGACAAGTAATCCTGGTGGCAGTGGCATCTGGCTGGACACCAACAGCAACAGTCTGATGTCTGGTTCTACAATCATTGGTACTGCTAATGCAGCCTCTGTGAGCAACGGCCAGGCATGGACTCTGAACTTTAATGCTAATGCGACGAACGCCCTGGTGCAGAATGTCGCCCGTGCGGTTACCTTTAACAACAGTAGCGACACCCCTGGTACGGCGAATCGTTCCGTAAGTTTTACTGTTACTGATAATGGTGCTCTGTCGGCTCCCAACATAAAGGCTCAGGTTACGGTAATCGCAGTGAACGATCCCCCGACTGGCACCAATGCAACCCTGACGATGCTGGAAGACGCTTCGTTGACAGTGAGTGCAGCAAATTTCGGGTTCAGTGATGTTGACGGGGATGCACTGGCAAAAGTCATGATCACCACGCTGCCCACAGTCGGCACGCTGAACTATAATGCTGTGGCAGTAACCCTGAATCAGGAGATCACCAAAGCCGATATCGATGCAGGCAAGCTGCAGTTTACTCCGCTCGCGAACGCCAACGGAACCGGATACGCAACCATCGGCTTTAAGGTCAATGATGGAACAGAGTACAGCACTGCCGCCAATACTTTGACGATCAATGTCACGCCAGTCAACGATCCCCCGACTGGCACCAATGCAACCCTGACGACGCTGGAAGACGCTTCGTTGACAGTGAGTGCAGCAAATTTCGGGTTCAGTGATGTTGACGGGGATGCACTGGCAAAAGTAATGATCACCACGCTGCCCACAGTCGGCACGCTGAAATATAATGCTTTGGCAGTAACCCTGAATCAGGAGATCACCAAAGCCGATATTGATGCAGGCAAGCTGCAGTTTACTCCGTTCGCGAACGCCAACGGGTCTGGATATGCAACTATCGGCTTTAAGGTCAATGATGGAACAGTGTACAGCACTGCCGCCAATATTTTGACGATCAATGTCACCCCAGTGGATATCGAAGGCATCAGCATATCAACTTACAGCAAGAGCGGTTATGAAGGGTTGGGATACACCAGTTTGCTGAATAATGCGGTTGATATCGGCGCGAACTTTGTTGGGCTTGGCAGCTTATCGGCTATTGACCTCAAGACAGGAGTGGTCAGTGACTGGATTCAAAGCACAAGCGGGTTTAATGGATCCGCAAGCATTGCCAGCATCGAATCTGCGATTGCTGCCGCCGAAGCAAAAGGTCTGAATGTCTTTTTGAAGCCCCAGATTAACGCTCTAAATTCTGCGTCAGTCCCAAATACTGGCCAGCAATATACCAGTCTTATCGACTCATCATTGCTTGCCTCCAATACACCAGAGAATACAAAGGCATTCTTTGCGGGCTATGAATCTTATATTTTAGAGTGGGCAGCGTTGGCGCAGAAGTACCATGTGCCATTGCTGTCGATTGGTAATGAGATGATGGCGGCAACAAAGCCGGAGTACACGGATTATTGGAATCATCTTATTGATAGTGTGCGTGCGATCTACAGTGGCAATCTGACCTATGCCGCCCTTACTGGTATAACGGAGTTAACGAAAACAATCAATGAAGCCGCCCAGATAGAATTTTGGGGCAAGCTTGACTATGTTGGTGTTGATATCTATCCTGATTTCCCCACTGGTACAGCAACGCCAACGGTTGCAGAGCTTGATGCTGTATGGACATCGCAGGGCTGGAAGCAGTATCTGGCAGATATTGCTGCTAAAACAGGGAAACCAATTATTTTTACTGAAACTGGCACGCCAAGTTTTGCCGGATCGGCAAACAGAAGTTTATACACGGATGCCTTGATTGGTCAGCCTGCCACACAAAGGGATGATGCAACTCAGGCGAACTGGTATCAAAGCTTTATGAATACGTGGGCTGGTTCACAGAGGCCGGAGTGGCTGGCCGGTTCAATATTCTGGAACAACGATCCGGGGGCAAATGGGCTCTATTACGAGACAGGCTACTCGATCAATGAAAAACCGGCGAATATAATCTTGACGAGTGCTTTCGGCGGCACGAACTATCTCTCTTTGACGCAGAAAAACTTTACCGGAAGTGGCAGTAACGACAGTATTGCCTTGTATGGCGATGCCCTTGGTCTTGTGCATGATCCGGCAGTGACACGAGACAAAACCCTCTTTTCCACCGTTACGATTACCGTCAACGGGGAGATTGTTGGTGGCGTTACGCCAACGGTACATTTTTCAATTAATGGTGTTGATACCCTTCCTGTTACGCTTAGTAACACGCCGCGAGTGGCCTCTACCAGTATAACAGAGTCATTCAGTTATTCTGTTGATGGTCTTGCGATTGGAGACTTTAAAATGGTCATGGATCCTCCTGTTACTCCAGGGTTTAAAGTCTGGCTGGACAATGTAACGGTAAATGGAACCGCTCTGACAAATTTTACCTATTACCCGCTTGATAATTGGACGGTTGAGACACGTTCTCTTCCTGAGACTTCACTTTTTCATGGGGGGTATCTCTCTTTTGACCTTACTCCCTATACCACTATACTTGCAAATCAGCCCGGTATGGCGACCAATCCTGTTGTTGTTGATGGTGGCGGTGGTTCTGATACGGTCTCTGTGCTGGGACATCCGGCTCAGTATCTCATCAGTTCGGATGCTTCAGGCGTCACTCGGCTTGTGGAGAACAGTGGGTTATTTCAGAACGCTGTGCTGAGCAATATATCAGCCATTACTTTCGCTGATGGCAGTCAACTTGCCGGTGGTCACTGGAGCACAACCAACGGAGCGATTGATGTTCCTGTTGGAAATGATATTGTTCTGACGTTCAGTACAGCGATACAGAAAGGAGCTGGCACGATTGCTCTCCATAGCGGCGGCGTTACCGGTCCCGTTGTTGAGTATTACGATGTGGCATCAAGCGGAAAGCTTGCCGTTTCAGGCAGTACACTCACGGTCAATCCGACGTTAGATTTGGCAGGAGGCACTTACTACTTCTTTACCGCTACTGATGGCAGTCTCCTTGATATTTCTGGCAACAGTGTACCAATCAATTCATCATACGATTTTACAACGGCTACGCTGATGAATGTACTTCCAACACTGACGGCATTTAGTGTGCCGATTGATGTGACCAGCCGGGATAGCCGAGTTGAAATCACCTTTGCAGAACTTATGGCGAAGGGCAATGCTGCCGACGTTGACGGCAGTGTAACGGCTTTTGTGATTAAGGAAGTAAGCAGTGGTTCACTGTTGATTGGCGAGAATGCGGTCAGTGCGACGGCATACAATGCCTCTTCGAACAACATGATAGATGCGACGCAGCAAGCTTTCTGGATACCTTCGCTGAATGCCAACGGTACGCTTGATGCGTTCACAGCAGTTGCCAGAGATAATGGTGGCGCTGAATCAATGACCGCTATTCAGGCGACCGTTAACGTAACATCCATACCCCATCCGCCGGTAGATCTCACCGGTCATATCACCTTCTGGAAAACCGGCGTTCCCATTGCAGGTGTCACGAGCAGCCTGACCTCTGTTCCTGCCATCACCGCCATACAGCCAATCGAATTCAGGAATATCCATCTCGCCGCTGATGGCAGCCGAACGATCGAGATATGGGAAACTTCATCAAAGAGCGATATTGGCAGCGTAGACCTCGACTTTACCCTGCCGACAGGCTCGGTAGCAACGTGGCAGAATGCAACCGGTTTGCCATCCGGCTGGACATTATTAGCCAATACGGAGAACCCTGGAGAGTTCATTCTTGGTGGTATGGGCGTAACGGCGTTATCCACCGGCTCAGTTCAACTTGGCACCCTGACGCTCACCGCTCCAACAAACCCGCAGCATTTTGAACTCCAGTTGAGTTCGGGTACGTTGGGCAACGATACCATTCCTGCGTTTGGTCTATCGACGGACAGCATGACGACCGCTCTTGATGGCCTCTACCAGCACCTCGACATGCTTGATGGCACCTACGCCCTGACCAGCACCAAAGCGTCTGCTACTGCCGAAAGTAATGCGATCAAAGCCAATGACGCTCTTGCTGCTCTGAAGATCGCTGTGGGTATGAACCCCAATACTGACGGAAGTGCTGTATCGCCATACCAATACCTTGCGGCTGATGTCAACCATGATGGTGTTGTCAAGGCTGTCGATGCTCTCAATATTCTGAAAATGGCGGTCAAGCTTAGTACAGCGCCTCAAAAAGAGTGGTTCTTTGTGCCTGAGAGTGTTGGAAGTGAAACACTGATGTCAAGAACAAATGTCCTATGGCCTGACAATCCTATACCAGTCACGCTGGATGCTGACCAGGATTTGGATTTGATCGGAATAGTCAAGGGTGACGTTAATGGTAGTTGGGTGGCGTGATAAATGGTGAGGTTCAGCCCGAAAGTTTACTGACGTGAACTTTCGGGCTATTTGTTTTCTGTCCAGGCGAAATAATAGTCATCCAATGACGATGTGTTAGGTACCACCTTGAGGTTGCAAGAACTTCTCGCGATTTCTTCCGTAAAGGTGTGGCTGGGTGCGTTGAGGTGTTTCTCCTCTTTCCTGTCAAAAAATCTTATAGGTTTGGATGTAGTAAAAAAGTGCCAAGTGGTGTTGCTGATCTGTACTTGCAAAGTTTATTATCTGAAAAACGCAACATGTTGTATACTTTTTTGTAATTTTGCTGTCATTCCTGTATGTCCGCCGTTGGGGTTGTCGCCTGTCGTTGCATGGTTTGTCTGCACGATTTGTTTGCAACTGTTACGTGTTATTAAAGATAGGTTAAGCAACCAAAACATATCGCAATCATGGCTAACACCCGAATATTTATTGACAGTCGCGTCAATGATCTGGAGCTCCTGATCTCGCAATTTACTCCCGGTACTTCGTATCAGGTGCTTGATGCAAGACTTGATGGCATTGAACAGATTGTCTCGGCACTTGCCGGAGAAGGTCGGTATGATTCTATACAGATCATTTCGCATGGCGCTTCGGGTGAGATAACCCTCGGCAACACCCTGCTGAATAGTGCAGCATTGTACCGTTATGCTGGTAAGTTAGCAACTATTGGTGCCTCGTTGTCGTCAACAGGCGATATTTTGCTCTATGGCTGCAATGTAGGTGCAGGTGATGCCGGGCTGCACTTCGTCGATACATTGGCGCAGCTTACGGGTGCGGATGTTGCAGCTTCGGATGATGTGACGGGTAGTGCGGCGCTTGGTGGCGATTGGGTGTTGGAAGTGCAGAGTGGCACGATTGAAAGCACAGTGCCACCGCTTATTGGAATTGATGGCAAATTGGCTAACAGGGCACCATCTTTTTTTCTGGGCGGTATTGTTATCACTGATTTTGGTTTTAAAGATGATTACGGAAGTAGTGTTGCTGTTCTAAGTACAGGTATTATTCTTGTCGCTGGAACGAGTAACAGTGATTTTGCTATTGTTAAGTATAACAGCAATGGTTTGATTGACAAAAATACGATTGATATTAATCCTGATCATAACATTGCTTCCTCTGACAATGCCTATAGTATTGCTGTAGGTAAATCTGGTGGTATTTATATTGCTGGTACTAGTAGCTATATTGGATTTAATACTACACTTTCTCAACGTGCCTTTGTAATAGTGCAATATCCAGTTAATCCTGATTGGTTCGGTTATAGTGGACGAACCTATGTTACGGCTGGGTATGGATCTATTTATGGCGGTAGTCTTGCTGTAAATACTTCTGGTTCTACGATTTATCTTACTGGAAATATTATAGGTACAGATGGTGGGGTTTATGTGACATCTTTCAAAAATAATGGTGATTGGTCTGGAGTTTCTAAAACATTCAAATTTGATTCAAAAAGCCCTTCTGTTGCTCAAAGCATCGCTGTACAAAATGATGGCGACGTTCTTGTCGCTGGTTATTGTTCCACCAATTCGCTCAACAATGATTTTGCCATCGTTCGGTGTAATTCGGATTTATCGTTTGACACCACCTTCAGTTTCGATGGTGAGGTTACCACTGACCTTGGTGGTGATGATTACTGCTATAGTGTTGCTCTACAAAGCGATGGGAAGATTCTTGTCGCTGGTTATAGCTCCACAAATGTAACTTCCGATATAAGCTATTTTGCTATCGTACGCTACAACACTAATGGTTCGCTTGATACGACTTTTGGTTCCAAGGGTTTTGTAACCACTGACCTTGGATTGTACAATCGTGATTTCGGCCAGAGTGTTGCTGTGCAAAATGATGGCAAGATTCTTGTCGCTGGTTATTGCTATGCTGGATATAGTTACGGCTATGATTTTGCATTGGTACGTTATAACAGTGATGGTTCACTTGATACCACCTTTGATTATGACGGTAAAGTTATTACTGAGCTTGGTGGTGATGATTATGGCTATAGCGTTACTGTGCAAACTGATGGCAAGATTCTTGTCGCTGGAACTAGCCGCAACGCCTCTACAGGTAATAATGATTTTGCATTGGTTCGCTATAACAGTGATGGTTCACTTGATACGACGTTTGGCGCAAATGCGCTCAATGGGCATTCAATCTACACTGAACGCAGTAATGCTATTATACTCGACAATGATGTACAAGTTTTTGATGCTGAACTTGCTGCTCTTGATAATTATGGGGGTGCTACGCTTACCCTTGAACGACATAGTGGCGCAAGCGCTGACGACCATTTTTCGGGTGATGGTATTGTTGCAGGTAATGCTAATGGAACCGTAACGATTGCTGATATCAACATTGGTAGTTATACATGGAATAGTGGTAAGCTGGTTATTACCTTTAATAAATCGGCGACACAATCGCTTGTTAATCAAGCGATGCAATCACTGAGGTATGCCAATGCAAATGATGCACCACCTTCTTCTGTGCAAATTGATTGGACATTCAGCGATGGTGATAACACGGGTGCATTAAGTACAATGGGTAGCACACCTGTTACTATTATTTCTCTAAACGATGCTCCTACACTAACAGCCTTTGCAGCTGCCGTTGATAGCACAGCACAAAACATAACTGTAGAAATTTCCTATGCCGACCTTGCAGCACAAGGTGATGAAGCAGATGATGATATCGTTATGGCGTTTATCGTAAAATCACTTTCTACAGGTACATTAACAATAGGTACCAATGCCACAACAGCAATGGAGTGGAATGCTGCTACCAACAATACCATTGATGTAACCCATCATGCGTATTGGACACCAGTAACCGATTCTACAGGGGCTCTTAATGCTTTTATCGTTGTAGTAAAAGACAATAGTGGTATAGAATCACGTAACCCTGTTCAAGCGAGAGTGCATGTTTTGGACACCACAGCCCCCACCCTCACCAGCACCGCCCCGTCCAACAACGCCACTGGTGTCGCTGTCGGCAGCAACATTGTGCTCACCTTCAGTGAAGCAATCCAGCGTGGCAGTGGTGCCATTGCAATTCATGCCGGGTCGCCAAATGGTACTGTTGTGGAAAGCTACGATGCGGCGACAAGCACCAGCCTCACGATTGCGGGCATTACACTCACCATCAATCCGTCAGCAGATTTGGCAAAAGGGACGCATTACTTCGTGACGTTCGAAAACGGTAATGTCACGGATCTTGCGGGCAACCATTATGTTGGCACCAACACCTACGATTTTATAACAGAGGCTCTCCCATCTGTACTTCACGATCTCACAGGCAATATCACCTTCTGGAAAACCGGCGCTCCCATTACAGGTGTTACGAGCAGCCTGACTACCGTTTCTGCCGTTACCAGCACACAGCCAATCGAATTCAGAAATATCCACCTCGCCGCAGATGGCAGCCGAACGATCGAAATATGGGTAACTTCATCAAAAAGCGATATTGGCAATGTGGATCTCGACGTTACCCTGCCGACAGGCTCGGTAGCAACCTGGCAGGATGCAACCGGTTTGCCATCCGGTTGGACATCAGTAACCAATACCGAGAACCCTGGAATGTTTATTCTTGCCGGCATGGGTGTCATGGTGTTATCTTCTGGCTCAGTTCAACTTGGAACCCTGACGCTCACCGCTCCAGCAAACCCTCAGCATTTTGAACTTCTGTTGAATACAGGTTTGTTGGGTAACGATACCATTCCTTCTTTTGGTCTATCGTCGGACAGCATGACGACCGCTCTTGATGGCCTTTATCAGCATCTTGATATGGTTGATGGCACTTACGCCCTGACCAGCGCCAAAATCTCCGGAACAGCCGAGAGTAACGCCATAAAATCCAATGATGCGCTTGCTGCGTTGAAGATTGCTGTGGGCATAAACCCCAATTCAGATGGCAGCGCAGTGTCGCCATACCAGTATCTCGCAGCGGATGTCAACCATGATGGTGCTGTCAAGGCTGTCGATGCGCGCGACATCCTGAGAATGGCGGTCAAGCTTAGTACAGCGCCTGAAAAAGAGTGGCTTTTTGTGCCGGAGAGTGTTGGAAGTGAAACTATGTCAAGATCGAATGTCCTGTGGCCGGATAATCCGATACCAGTCACACTTGATGCTGACCAGGATTTACACTTGATTGGCATTGTAAGTGGTGATGTAAATGGTAGTTGGGTGGCGTGATAAATGGTGAGGTTCGGCCCGGAAGTTAACTGATGTGAACTTTCGGGCTATTTGTTTACTGTCCGGGCGAAATAATGGTAGCATCGTTGGCACAGCCCCTTGGCCAAGGGCGCAAAGTCGGTTGATGAAGAGCTGAAAAGATTTTGGCGCTTTCAGTTCACTGCCGGGTATCAGTATGATGTCTCTTTGATTAATCGTCAAGGCACTTCTCCCACAAGCCATCCGGTTCATTCCCGTAGATTTCTTTCAGTCCTTCTTCGGCAAGCAATTCATAATCATCTGATTTGCGCAGCACTATGGTTCCGTCATTGGTAACGGTATAAAAATAAACCCGATCATCAGTCAACTGAAGCTGATTCCGGATATCCGAAAATTTTGCTGACTGCATCTGCATAAGAGTTGCTTTTTACGGGTATGACTCAAGTCGGGTGAGCTTAAGAGTATAAGAAAAAGTTGCCATGTGGTGCATATTTCTTAAAATAATTTAACGTGAATGGTTAAAAAGATTTTTGATTTCAAGCTCCAGATGAGCGAGAAATTGCTAGCTCTGCCGCTTACTGCCTGGCACAAGCACAAATAATGCTTGAAAGCTGAACGTCATGTAGCTTATTTCCCTTAATAAAGTCTTGGAACGGTCGAAAGAATGGTCATCCAATGACGATGAGCTCGGTATCATCTTGAGGTTGCAAGAACTTCTCGCGATTTCTTCCGTAAAGGTGTGGCTGGGTGCGTTGAGGTGTTTCTCCGTTTTCCTGTCAAAAAATCTTATAGGTTTGGATGTAGTAAAAAAGTGCCAAGTGGTGTTGCTGATCTGTACTTGCAAAGTTTATTATCTGAAAAACGCAACATGTTGTATACTTTTTTGTAATTTTGCTGTCATTCCTGTATGTCCGCCGTTGGGGTTGTCGCCTGTCGTTGCATGGTTTGTCTGCACGATTTGTTTGCAACTGTTACGTGTTATTAAAGATAGGTTAAGCAACCAAAACATATCGCAATCATGGCTAACACCCGAATATTTATTGACAGTCGCGTCAATGATCTGGAGCTCCTGATCTCGCAATTTACTCCCGGTACTTCGTATCAGGTGCTTGATGCAAGACTTGATGGCATTGAACAGATTGTCTCGGCACTTGCCGGAGAAGGTCGGTATGATTCTATACAGATCATTTCGCATGGCGCACCGGGTTCAATAAGGCTTGGCAGCTCAGTGCTGGATGTTGGTACGTTAGCCGCTTATGCCGGGCAGATGACGACAATAGGTCAGGCTTTGACGGTAAATGGCGATTTGTTGCTTTATGGCTGCAATGTTGCTGCCGGTGATGTTGGTCAGCAGTTCGTCAATACGCTTGCGGCGCTAACGGGTGCGGATGTTGCAGCTTCGGATGATGTGACGGGTAGTGCGGCGCTTGGTGGCGATTGGGTGCTGGAATACAACAGCGGTACGGTGACATCGACCGGTCTGCCTCTCAATCAATACGACTACACCCTTGCTACGCTAGCAGGGGATTCACTGGCGAATAACCTGATTGGTACCAGCGGCGACGACAGCATCAACGGCATGGGCGGCAACGACACGATAGATGGCCAGGCTGGCAGTGACTCGTTAGATGGTGGTGATGGCGATGATCAGATACAAGGCAACTTTGGCAATGACACTCTGTACGGTGGCAACGGCAACGACACCTTGAGTGATGACCAGGGCTCCAACCTGCTCGACGGCGGCGCAGGCACGGATAACCTGACATCGAAGTCTTTGTCGGGTCAGCACACGCTGTTGGGCGGAACGGGTAATGACACTTTGAACGCTACCGGGTTGGTGGTGAGTCTGGATGGCGGGGATCAGGATGACAACCTGTACGCCACTGGCGAACTCTCTCAAGGCGGCAGCACCAGCTATGTTTCTGGCGGTGCGGCCACCCTGACGGGCGGCACTGGCACCGATAACCTGAATGTCCAGTACTACAGCTTGGCCAGTCTGTACGGTGGTGATGGCAACGACAATTTATCAGTTAACTACACCCGATCCGCTACGTTACAGGGAGGCACTGGTGAAGACACGCTAACTGTCAATTTTTGGGCTTCCTCCAGCAATAAGACAGATGGTGATTACCTTGCTGCCAAAACTTATGTGCTCGATGGAGGCGATGACAACGACCGTCTGACGGTTGGCGGTAATAGCAACATTTCCTACGGTCAAACCACAGTCACGCTGCACGGAGGCGCTGGCAACGACAGCTTGAGCGTGATCGATAGCTATGCTGGCGACACCGGTAACTCTGGTCAAAGCTACGGCATAGCCCAAGCCAGTTTGGACGGCGGAGCAGGCGATGACACACTGACAGCCGGTGGTGTATTGCAACTGAGTTTGACCGGTGGCACTGGCGTTGACAGCTTCATCCTGATGGCGCAGCAATACCGCACGCTGCAAGAGGGCTCGCGCAGCTTCCAGAATACCAACAACACCTACACTTCAGTCACCGCCGACCCGGTGCTGATCACCGACTTTGCCGTTGGTACGGGTGGTGATGTGCTGGACTACTCGGATCTCCTGAGAAACGGTGCCTTGAGCTATGACGGCAGCAACCCGTTTGGCACCGGATTTCTCAAATTAGAGCCGTCAGGCAAAGACATGCTACTGAGCTTTGATGCTGATGGATCAGCGGGTACTGCCGAGGGTTTGGTGGTGATTGCACGGCTGCAAAACGTGACAGCATCTACATTGATCGCGGCAAACTTCAACCCGAATTACCCCCCAGATGGTGGCTCTGCTGTTGGGCAAGCCTTAACGGGAACCAGCCTTGCTGAGTCGTTAAATGGTGGTTTTGGCGACGACACCATCAACGGCATGGGTGGCAACGACACGATAGATGGCCAGGCTGGCAGCGACTTGCTGGATGGCGGCGATGGCGATGACCAGATACAAGGCAACTTTGGCAATGACACTCTGTACGGTGGCAATGGCAACGACACCTTGAGCGATGATCAGGGCTCGAATGTGCTTGATGGCGGCGCAGGTAATGACAGCCTGACCTCGAAGTCTTTGTCGGGTCAGCACACGCTGTTGGGTGGCACGGGTAATGACACTTTGAACGCTACCGGGTTGGTGGTGAGTCTGGATGGCGGGGATCAGGATGACAACCTGTACGCCACTGGCGAACTCTCTCAAGGCGGCAGCACCAGC
>CAJEXI010000020.1:0-56311 GCA_903994455.1 uncultured Chlorobiaceae bacterium
TAATGCCGAGCTGGAGCTCGGCGTTCCCGGGTATAAGCTCAAAGATTGCAATACATCCTTACCGAATAACCTATAATTCATGGAATTAGAAACATTGCTGTGCTGTTTGGCACTTCCTCTTTATAATATTATCGGGAAATCAGGATACTGGCAAAGGAGAACTACGGGAGCATTCTGAGGAAACGGCAACTCTCCGGGATTTCCGGATAGTTCAGTGTACTGGCTTTGACATGGTCTGACAGTTTCAAACGAACTGAAAGTTGCGTATTATACCCACAACAGAGATAGACATAAGTGCGGGATAATACTGTTCCAATAAAAAATACTGGCCAAGGACGATGAGGGGTAAAATATTGATTAAATTTCGTCAGTTGATCTCTGGATATAACTGATGATAAAAGTGAGTATGACTTATTAGATGTCGAAATTTTCGACTTCAACAAAAGGCGTGAAGTAAAACAACAGTGCCTATCTCTTTTTTTGGAAAACCGTCCAGCGTAAATCCCGGAACTGATTGCAGCAAAAGGTCCGAATGGTTCAGGAAAAACAAGCATGATGATAATGAAAAGTATTCCTCATCCAATTCAATATCAAGGAAGCAAGCGTAACTTGGCCCACGTGATTTTGCGCTATATGCCAAAAAATGTCGATTGCCTGATTGAGCCATTTGCTGGCTCTGCCGCAATCACTATTGCTGCTGCCGCTCGTCAGTTGGCAAAAGGCTATCTCATCAATGATCTGAACAGGCCATTAGCCGAGTTATTGCGTTTAATTGTTGAATTTCCAGTCGATACTGCATCATTCTACGAGAAGGTATGGAATGAGCAGCATGGCGACTCCGTGGAACACTACAACAGGATTCGTGCAGAGTTCAACCGTACACAAGACCCGCGTCTTTTCCTCTATTTATTGGCAAGATGCGTCAAAGGTTCCGTTCGATACAATGCTGACGGGATGTTCAATCAAAGCCCGGACAAACGACGTCATGGAACCCAACCTCAAACCATGCGTACAAATATTTATGGAGTCTCTGCCTTGCTTAAAAATAAGACTGGATTTTCCTCGCTGGATTTCAGGGAAATATTGGCAAAAGCTGAAAAGAACGATCTTGTGTATATGGACCCGCCCTACCAGGGAGTATGCGGGGATCGTGATTCCCGTTATCTTTCCGGCATTGATCATGAAGAATTTATTACTGCTCTTATTGAGCTGAATAGACGCGAAATCTCCTATATCGTCAGCTATGACGGGCGCAGAGGGGACAAAACATTTGGAATGTTACTGCCTGAATTCCTTGAACTTACTCGCATTGAACTTGAAGCAGGACGTTCGAGCCAGGCGACGTTACTTGGACGTGATGAAGTTACCTTTGAATCCTTATACCTTTCGCCCTCATTGACAGCGAAGCTCAATCACCAGCCATCCGATTACCATCAACTGAAGATGCAGCAATACGCTCTGCCTGAACCTCATCTCGAATATGCCTGAACTCCCAAAAGCTTTTATTGATCGCTGCCACTCAGTGACTCCTAAACGCCCCAAAACGGTCATTGACCATATTCTGGAACATGGTTTTATAACAACCGAGGATTTAAAAGAAATATATGGGTATAACCATCCACCAAGAGCCGTGCGAGATGTGCGTGAACATGGTATTCCCCTGACAACATTCAGGGTTACAGGTTCTGATGGGCGGAAAATAGCGGCTTATCGTTTTGGTGATGTACAAGCTAAAAGATTTACAAAAATATCAGGCAGAACAGGACTATCAAAGAAAATCAAGGAAGCCCTGACTGAAAAATATGGCTGTAAATGTTTCATCTATCTTGAAGAGATCGATAAAAGCGAATTACAAATTGATCATCGAGTTCCTTATGAAGTCGGTGGAGAAGGCACGGAACATAACCCGGATGATTTCATGCTGCTTTCTGGCTCAGCAAACCGTGCAAAATCGTGGTCGTGTGGACATTGTGAGAATTGGAACAACAGCAAGGAGAGAACAATTTGCCTGTCCTGTTATTGGGCATACCCGGAAAACTACACTCATATTGCCATGCGCCAGCTTAGGCGACTGGATCTTGTTTGGCAAGGTGATGAAATAGCCATTTACGAACAACTGAAGGCAGAGGCACACTCCCTCGAAAAAGAGATACCGGCATTCGTAAAGGAAATTCTTGAGAAAGAGATTGGCCGGAAACATACCTGAGCGGGTTGTGGCAAGAGACATGAAGCTCCATTCATCGGCAAAGGTGGTTTGGCAAAACAAACTTTCCGAAAGCCGATGTCAGGAAGGTACTGACTCCCTCTTCTGATCGTATGAAAAAATTGATTCAGGACCCGGAGAGTTTTTACACACCCAAAAAACGCCCATCCGGCCATGACATCAGTGACGCGTTTGGCAAGGATAACGGTGGCGCAATTCCTTCCAACCTTCTCTCTCTACCGAATACCGAGAGCAATTCGAGCTATCTGCGGATATGCAAGGAACTCGGCATTGAACCCTGATTTCCCGATAATATTATAACGAGGAAGTGCCAAACAGCACAGCAATGTTTCTAATTCCATGAATTATCGGTTATTCGGTAAGGATGTATTGCAATCTTTGAGCTTATACCCGGGAACGCCGAGCTGGAGCTCCGCGTTCCCAGAAAGCTTGTGCTCGGAAAAATAGTTATAATTACAACTTGTATTCTCTTGAAAATCAGGGATAAATATATGGTAACGTATTTTATTTTATAAATATATTTCTTTCATCGTTATATTTCTCCCGGGAAATCAGGGTGCCTTCAGCAGATTGAACAGAGATTGATTTATCGGAAATCCGTATACTACGATGGGCAAGTACTCCAAACTCAAGGAAAGAATCCTGTCAGGTACGGCGGACAACAATATTGAGTTTCGGGAACTCTGTCGGTTCCTCATTCGCCTCGGATTTGAAGAGCGTGTGAGGGGAGATCATCATATATTTGTAAAGGATAACATTTCAGAAATTATCAACTTGCAGCCAAACGGGAGTAAAGCCAAGCCTTATCAGGTTAAGCAGGTCAGATCAATTTTAGTAAAATATATACTCGGAGATGCCGATGTCGATTAAATACGAATTGATTATCTACTGGAGCAAAGAAGACGATGCTTTTATTGTGGATGTCCCGGAACTTCCCGGGTGTATGGCTGATGGAGCGACTTATGAAGAGGCCGTAACGAATGCTCAAAGAGTTATTGAAGAGTGGGTCGAAACTGCTCATTCACTCGGCAGGCCAGTGCCGGAACCAAAGGGGCGGTTGATGTATGCTTGATCATGGGAACAGAACACTCAGTAAAGAAACCCGAAGAGCCAGAGCGGGATTTTGTTCTGAAATCCTGTCTCGATATCGTCAGCGACAACAAAGCTCTTCTCGACCCCGCTGATTTGGTTGAACCCCTTCCCTTTTCCTCCGACTTCAAAGGTGTACTCTGACTTGACAATAAAATCCCCTTTGGCTGAAAGCTCAACGCTGTTTTCAACAAGGCCTGGATGGAGGGCGCTGGCGTTGCGCAGTTGATTGACGAAGAAGAGTTCCCGCAGGGTGCCGGTATTGATATTTTCGGAAATGGCGTACATCAGGTTGCTGTTCTCAAGGTAAATCTTGTCGGGCCTCGTGAGCACCTCATACCCCCGCCCCTGACTGCGCAACAGATTCAACAACCTTGCATCCTGCAGATTCTCCAGATATTCGTACAGACGTGGCCTGGAGATATCGGTTGCCTCTGCCAGTTTTGAGATATTCGGGCTAAACGGAACGCTTGTCGCCAGAAGGTAGAGCAGTTTTTTGAGTTTTGAAATCTGCCGCGCTTCAATGCGATTGACCAGGGGAAGATCAACTTCGAGAATATGGTTGATAACCTCCCGAAGTCGAAAGAGATAGGTTCCCGAGCTCTCCAGAAAGAAGGGATAGTAGCCGATCTGCTGGTAATCGCGAAAGAGTTTGCGAACGGTTATCTCGCCGCACAAGGCTTCGGCCATCTGTCGATGATCCGCAAGAATATCTTCGAGCGCATACAGAGAGTACTCTTTGTTTTTGTTGAAGTTCACATACTCACGAAAAGAGAGACCGTGCAAGTTGAAAATGATGGCACGACTGCTTAAATCAGCCTTTTGTCTGGAGATTTGCAACCGGCTGGAACCTGAAAAACAACATGGAGCTTGGGAAATGAGTCGTAGATCGCCTTGATGTCGATCGCCCAGTCAGGGTATTTGTGAATCTCATCGACAAGAAGAAGTTCACCGCCAAACTGGTGAAACTCCCGCGCAAACTCGAAAAGGTTGTGCGCCTGAAAGTAGGGGCTGTCAACCGAAATATAGAGCGCCCGGTCAGAATCGCCATACCGCTCCCTGACATGCTGCAACATCAACGTTGTCTTGCCCGTACCCCGCGCCCCAAGAATACCGATACAGCGCTCATTCCAGTCAAGACGGCTGTAGAGGTATCGCTTTATCGCACTTACTGATGCAATCAGCCGATGCTGTTCGCTGAAAAAGTGTTCCATAATTCGGTATCTTTTGTAAAAGAGATATTACAAATATACGGAATAAATGGAAAAAGCGGCAACTACCGTTCCATCGCAACACAAGCAAAACTCTGTATAATGGATGTATTCAAGGAGATTCTGACGCAAACGGTACAACCAATAACTCATGGTACAATAACTGGTTCCAGGGATTTTTGAAACCAGTAGTAAAGTCATTGAGAGGCACACCGTTCCTTATCTGGACATTTTTAGTACCTTGTGGCACAATAGAATAAATTTTAATGGAGATGCCCACAATGAAGAGGCCAAACAAAACTGAACAAAATTTAGCTGCTGTTGTTGGAATTGAAACTTACACTGTCTGGGTCGATATGCTGAACAAACTTGTTCCACAAGGCCGTAGCCATCGCCTTGCCCCTCTCGTTGCCGGAATGTTGCATTATGCCTTGGCTATCGCTGAAAAGAGGGATGATAAGGAATCCGATACAGCCTCAGCAGTTCAATCTTTATTATACGCCGCTGAGGCTTCCGACCCTTCTGAAGTTGAAAACTATCTCAAGGATTTGGTGAAACAGCTTTTCATGGATGCCAAAGTCAAATACACCAGAACCAATGTGCGCGGAAATAATTACAATATCCTCGATAGCGCTTATGAAGAGTTTTTCGACTGGTACAATATGCCATGGGAGCGACACTGAACCTCAAGAATTTATCATACCGCCTATCCATAACCCCCTGACAGACCAGGGAACTCGTGACACTCCGGAACCATTCCCATACAGGCCACAACCATTGCATACAAGCCATATATTATGTACACTACTAACCATTTTTCAATAAAAACGAACACCTGCAAACCATGAATATTGACCGGCGCCTCTTTCAGTTGCTTCAGGAAGAACGGATGCCGTTTATCATTTCGATCATCTCGGGAATGCTTGCCACTGGAATGCTGGTTGCCCAGGCTTACTACCTCAGTCTGGTGATCGACAGCGCCTTTATCCAGAAAAGCGGTGTGGAGAGGCTCTTCCTGCCGCTTGGCCTTTTTGCTCTCTTCAGCACCCTGCGGATGGCTTTCAACTGGTTCTCCCATACCGAAGCGAATCGTGGCACACTGATCATCCGCCAGAAGGTGTTCACCCGGCTCACCAGCACCGTCGGCACACTCGGGCCAATCTATGCCAAATCGGTACAGAGCGGACGGCTCAGCACTACCCTCCTGAAGGGTGTTGAAGCGCTCGATGCCTATTACAGTCAATATATTCCGCAAATCTTTTTTGCCCTCTTCACGCCACTCCTGATCGCTGGCACGATACTGCCTCGTGACCCGATCTCCGGCGGCATCCTGCTCGGCACCGCCCCTCTTATCCCTCTCTTTATGATACTGATCGGAAAATCGGCCAGCGCCATGACTGAAAAGCAGTGGAAAACCATGAGCCGGATGAGCGGTTTCTTTCTTGATGTTCTGCAAGGACTGCCAACCCTGAAACTCTTTGCGCAGAGCAAGCGGCAGCACAATGCCATTGAAGAGTCGGGCGAAACATTCCGCCACGCCACCATGCGCGTGCTGAAAGTGGCATTTCTCTCCTCCCTGACACTTGAATTGGTGGGTACTATCGGCACCGCCATTATTGCGGTCGGTATCGGGCTCCGGCTTATGGCTGGTCAGCTCACCTTTCAGCACGCGCTTTTTGTGCTGATACTTACCCCGGACTTCTACCTGCCGCTACGCCAGCTTGGCACCAAATTTCACGCTGGAATGGAAGGAGTCAGCGCATCAAAAGAGATCTTTGCTATCCTCGATCAAGGCACCACTGCTTCCCCGCAGAAGCCTGCTTTTGCCGTGCAGGAGATCGCCGGAAAGAGGTCCATTCTCTTCACTGAGGTGAGCTACACCTATCCGGGAGGAGCGCAGCCAGCGCTGGAGGGGATCAATGCCACCATTCCGGCGGGTAAAACTACCGCAATCATTGGCCCGAGCGGTGCGGGAAAGAGTACCCTGATCAACCTGATCCTCCGCTTTCAGGTGCCCGGCGAAGGAAGCATCACCATCGATGGCAACCCGATTCACCCCATCCCGCTTGAGGAGTGGCACAAGCAGATTTCCTGGGTTCCGCAGCACCCCTACCTTTTTAACGCCACGCTACGGGCGAATATCCGCCTTGCAAAGCCGGATGCTTCAGCGGAGGAGATGGAAAGTGCTCTGAACAAGACCGGCCTCACCAACTTTATCAAGACGCTGCCGGAGGGACTTGAGACCATGATCGGCGAAGAGGGTGCACGGCTGAGCGGCGGAGAGGCGCAACGGGTGGCCCTTGCCCGGGCTTTCCTGAAAAATGCCCCGCTGCTGGTGCTCGACGAGCCAACCTCGCACACCGACCCGGAACTGGAAGCAGCCCTGCGCAGCTCTATTCAGGAGCTTATGAAAGGGAGAACCACCGTCATCATTGCCCATCGGATCGAAACCATACGGTCAGCCGAGCAGATCATCGTGGTCAGCGGGGGTAAAATCACCCAGTGCGGCACCCACGAAGAGCTGATTGCCAACGGAGGCTTTTACCACGACAGCCTGCTTCTGCAACAGGAGAGTCCATCATGAAAATATTTTTTCGCCTTATTGCACTGGTCAAACCATACTTCTGGTGGATGGCCCTTGCCGCACTCATCGGCTTTGCCACCACTGGCAGCGGCATCGGGCTTCTGATGACCTCCGCCTACATCATTGCCAAGGCGGCCCTGCAGCCTCCGACAGGAAGCCTGCAATTCGGTATTATAGGAGTACAGCTCTTCAGCCTTGGTCGAGGAGTCTTCCGATACGCCGAACGGCTCATCTCCCACAACATCACCTTCAGGATTCTTGCGAAATTGCGCCTCTGGTTTTACGATGCCATTGAGCCCCTTGCACCGGCTCGCCTCATGCACTTCAAAAGTGGTGACCTGCTGCAACGGGTTGTGGACGATATCCAGAGCCTCGAAAACATCTACACCAGGGTGCTTGGGCCACCGCTCACCGCACTGCTTGTGGCTGCGCTGATGTGGTTTCTCCTCGGTGTCTACTCCCTGCAGGCAGCACTGCTCATCCTCTTTTTCCATACTCTTGCAGGCATCGCCGTGCCGCTCCTCACCAAACAGTTGAGTAGAGGCGTTGCGATCGGAATCATGAACTACAAGGCAGAGCAGCAGGTGCTGGCGCTTGACCTCTTTCAGGGCATGGGAGAGCTGCAACTCTACGGACAACTTCCGGCACACCTCGCCGCCATGCAGAACGCTGAAACCGGCAAACTCCAGCTCCAGCGCAAAAACGCCATCATCGAAGGAATGCACGAGTCGCTCACCGGTCTCCTCATGAACGGTGCCCTCATCGCCATTCTCTGGGTACTTATTCCCTCTCTCGCCACCGGCACCGGTATTTCACTCACCATCATCACCCTGGCCGTCATGGCCTCGTTTGAGCCTTTTCTCCCGCTGCCTTCCACCCTCAAACACCTTGAAGCCGATCAGCACGCCGGAGAGCGCCTCTTTGAGATCCTCGATGCAAAACCGGAGATCGTCGCCCCCACCACTCCCCTTCTCTTTCCTGCTGATCATGCTATCAAGCTCGACAGGCTCAGCTTTACCTACCCCGGGAGCGCCACAAAAGCACTCGACCGCCTCACCTTCACCGTCCTCCCTGGAGAGCACATTGCCATCGTCGGCCCGAGCGGCGCAGGGAAATCGACCATCACTTCTCTCTTCATGCGCTTCTGGAACAGCAGCGAAGGGAGCATCTCCATTGGCGGAAACAACATCAACCTCTATGATCCCGAAGAGCTGCGACGAAACATTGCCCTTGTCTCGCAAAAAACCTACCTTTTCGCCGAAACCATCCGGGAAA
This sequence comes from uncultured Chlorobiaceae bacterium, assembly GCA_903994455.1. GTDB lineage: Bacteria > Bacteroidota > Chlorobiia > Chlorobiales > Chlorobiaceae > Chlorobium. Next base: position 8,384 of record CAJEXI010000020.1, read on the forward strand.
ACCTGACCCTTGCGGCACCTGATGCCACTGACAACGATCTCAAAAAAGCGCTCACCGCAGCGGGGCTAAACCACTTTTCCTCCAAGCTCGACGAATGGTGCGGCCAGCACGGCATGAAACTCAGCGGAGGAGAAAGACAACGAATCGCGATTGCCCGCGTATTGCTCCAGAGTGCGCCAATCATGATTCTTGACGAAGCAACCGCTAACCTCGACGGTGTGACCGAGAAAGAGATAACGAAGACCCTGAACACCCTCAGTGAAGGGAAAACACTGATAACAATTACCCACCGATTAAAGGCAATGGAGCAGTATGACCGAATTCTTGTGCTTGAAAAAGGCAGAATTGTGGAGCAGGGTGTGCATGCTGAGTTGATGGCCGGGGGTAACCTTTATCGGAGGATGTGGGAGTTACAGCATACTGTGGAGATTATAGGATAAGCCAAGCGCTTAACCAAAAAGTCATTCCGTCATTTCGCATGGAGCATTGCCTGAATCGTAAGTGCCTTGGCTATATTATTACGGACTCAATTACTATGGAACGCTTGTACGAAGCCCTGTCGACTCTCTGATCGTCGTCAGTCAGTTCAACTCAAACTGCTGAAAACATCAGGAAAGACAGAGACAGACTCCAAATGAATTACAGCGAAAACCTGAAACACTGACAAAAGTCATTGTTTTATAAGATCTTTTGAGTCGCAAGATAATCCTTAATTCGAGCGAGCTGATCCACAAAGGCTTCTGGTGTTACCGTGATGATTCCTGCGTAGGGATGATCAAGCGCAACAATCAAAAGAAGTACAAGAGTAATTATTCCTGCAAGTGATGCAACCATAAAAGACTGTGCCCACAAGTTCTCCATGCCAAAGAGAAAACTAAAACCTATGGTAATTATTGCACCGACAATCATCACACTCCACATAAAATCAGGAATACCCTCTTTTGCTGCCTGAATTCTATGATTTCGCGCATTATGGAAGTTATTAATTCGGCTGACAATCTCCTGATACCAAATTTTTTGATGCTCATTAGTGGGTTTGATTTCCGTCACCAGGGTAAAAATACGCCTGATCGATAGCACCGCTTTTTCACTTGCATCTTCTTTTGCCATCAATGCCCACTCTTCATTGATCACGATATTGGTATAGTTTACTATTTCCTTCGAGACCAATGACTTCTGTGGTTCATCAAAAACTTGCATGTCCCGCAAAACCGATGCCATACATTGAACCTCTTCCTGAACTCTGCTATCAGCATCACGAAACATCTCCCACTCCACAATGACAACAAATGCAAGTAACACAGCATAAATGACACCAACTACCGCATAAATAAATCCGGCAACATCATTATGCTTGGCCATCAATGAATGCCCATACACTTTTCTGACGATAACAAGGCACAACACCGAAACAGCCATTACCAGCCCGGTCACACTGACAAGAAACAATACATCTGTCATAATTGTGGAGTGGGAAATAGTTAATTAATACTACATCTTCGTCTTATCGTAAGCATCAAGCAACACAATCTCCTCAGAAAGCTCTTCACGATCAAAGAAGATCTTGACCCCTTCATTTGCTCCACAGATATAGACATCACAATCAATACTCATTTTCTGCTTCTCGAATATTATTGTGCGTACCGCTTCTTCAACGAGGGACTGCAGTGCTGACATATCAAAAGCAACTTTAGCCGGGTTTTTAGAGGCAATCTCGACAAGTTTTTTTCTGAATGAGTGAATTGCTACATGATCCAGATCACCTATCAATGTCAATTTGGTAATGTCACCATCCTGATCAACAGTCATTGTGAAATGTTCTACACTGCCAACCGGTACGAGGCGAACCTGAACTTTGACACGATTTTGTGTGTCTGGAAGCTTGACCGTAAGATTATCAGCATCAAAATCCAGATACTCCTTGCCATCAATCCATGCTTTTTCAATCTTGCAACATCCTGCTGGCAAAATATCAGGGGCAACACGAAGAATGTTGTCCTTGAAACCATGAGCGTAAGGTTTAAAGAAGAGATCAAGGTGCTGTTTGGTAATCAGCAAGTTCTGGTAGACCGTAGCAAGATAGGCCAGCTCAAATGAGTGATAGCCGCTCATGCTGTGACTGCCCTTGAGCCTCTCTGTGCCCAGCAAGTATGGAATACCAGTTGCCAGTACATTGAAATAGATGCCGCCGCTGTCCTGATCAAGGAACCATGCGCTGTAAAATGCGCTTGACTCTCTGGCATGCTGGAGATACTCTTTTTTACCGGTCATGCCAAAAAGAATAAGATAGGCAAGTATTCCCTGTTCCTGCTGCCACCATGCTTTACGGTCATGCCATGCATAGCGGTGGAATTTCTGGCCCTCTTCAAGAGTTCTTTCAACAACATCGTACCAGCCACCACGTTGCCGGTCACAGCCATGTTCAGGCATAAGAGCTGCGATCTTGTGAGCAAATTCCATGTAAGCATCACTTTTTTCTTGCTCAAGACCTTCAACACTGTTAATACGAGCCAAATTCCAGGCAATTTTCAGATTATGACCTACAACACCCCTGTTCTGCTGCCAGCCATGAGTGGAATCATGCTCCCAATTAGCATGGAACTTTTCCTGTACAAAAGCGCTATGCTCATAGTCAGGGAAATGCTCGGTGATCGTATCGGCTGTATTGACAAGCATCTTTTTAAAACGCTCGTCACCCGTGGCAAGATAGGCATTAATCAGGTAAGCTGGCGCATGGTCACCGACACTGTTCCAGTTCTTGCGTCCACGATTGCCCACAAGAGATTCTGCGTTTGGATCAAAGGTCACTGGATCGATATGTGAGAAATAACCGCCAAGCTGCCGATCATAGAAATACTTGTCAAAAAGATTAAGCGTCATATCAATATCGCTCGCAATCTCCGGGTCGCCGGTTACGCGGTATGTCTGTGTCGGGCCGGCAAGCGCATAAATCTGCTCATAAGCTGGGATGGCATCATAGTCGTCACCGAATTCAGAAGCAAAAATCTTCCTTTCGTGTTTGCCTTTGACATCAATACCATGGTACCAGTAGGTGATGTTTTCGCTGGTATCCTTGCAGCGCATGTGCTCACGTAAATAGACCGTGCCTTTTTCTGCGCCTTCAAGATATCGATCATCGCCAGTCAAAAGGTAGGCTGTTGCAAAACCATAGACAAGACGCGACATGGTATCAGTTTCCTGACGGAAATTACCAGTCTGTTCTCCCTCAAGTGAAAGGTTGGTTTTGTATTTACGGTAGTCAACATCGCCATCAGGAAACTGGGCTTTAAGGTAAAAGTCACCGAGTTGACGAATCTGCTTGATCCACCAGTCCTGTTTCTCAAAACGGAACTCTTGTTCATCCTTGCCGAGAAATACTAAATGCTTGGCTTCAAACTTGACTTCATCTTCAGGAAAGAAGACACCGTAAACATAGAGAAATCTGCCTGGGGCAAGCATATCCTTTATCTGACCTGTACAGTCAATAAACGCCTCACCGAGATTTCTGACTAATTCAGCATAAACATTCGCTGCGAGTTTGACCTCGAAAGTTCTTCCATCTGAAGTATCAAGACTGAAGGTTTGTTTATCCCAGTCATAATGGGTCACATACCCCTGAATGGTATCAGAAAAAGTAAACCCCAATTTGTTTTTTTCCATTGCTTTACCTCGCTTTTGAGATTAAAATTACAGAAGAGTGAGCTTTGACATTGTAACTTTTTTCAACCGAAAACTTTGCCTTTTTCATCTCGACGATATCTTGCGGAGAAGGCAACGATGTATCCGCAAGACGCAACCACTGATAACAGTCAATTTGAGGGATTTCGAAATCGAGGTTCTCCATACTCATATTGAGCATAACATGTAAATCAGGCTCCGACTCAACAAACGATGCAATGGTAAATGCAAGCACCCTGCACTGAGGATCATTCCACCCCGGAGCAAGTAACTCGCAACCATGCCATTCAATATCTCGCATCCCCTTCTTGTTAAATTCTGAACCGTTATAAAACGCGTCACGCCTCAAAGACATAACCGACCTGCGAAGATTGATTACTTCACTAAAATAACGGACCAAATCACTGTTCTTTTCAGCCAACTGCCAGTCAAACCAGTTGAGTTTATTATCCTGACAGTAGGTATTGTTGTTGCCCTGTTGAGTCCGTCCGAATTCATCACCTCCAAGGATCATGGGAACACCCTGGGAAAGCATCAGAATTGTTATAAAGTTTTTAACATCCCGCTTTCTGAACTCGATTATTGCCGGATCATCGGTAGCACCTTCTACACCATGATTCCAACTGGAATTATCGTCATTTCCATCGCGGTTATCCTCGCCATTCGCGAAGTTATGCTTAACATTGTACGATACCAAATCCATTAAGGTGAATCCATCATGGCAAGTAATAAAGTTGATGGAATTCATCGGTGTGTGCCGATTATGCGAATAGATGTCGCTTGAACCCGCAAGCTTGGCTGCTACTGCTCCAGCGAGTCCTCCATCTCCTTTAACAAAGTTACGTATGGTATCACGATAACGTCCATTCCACTCGGCCCAGCGATAACCGGGAAAAGAGCCAATCTGATAAACCCCCGCAGCATCCCATGCCTCGGCAATAAGTTTTGTATCGGCAAAGGTATCCATAAGCTCAAGATTCCAGATCACAGGAGCATGCTCAAGTGGACGACCATCTTCACCCCTGCTCAATACGGATCCTTCATCAAAGCGAAAACCATCGACATGCATCACATCAACCCAGAACCCAAGGCAGTCAATAATAAACTTTTCAACAATTGGATGATTACAGTTAACAGTGTTTCCACACCCGGTATAATCCATGTAATACTTTTTATCATCAGGAACAAGATGATAATAAATAGCATTGTCTATTGCCTTGAAACAAAGTACCGGCCCCTTATGGTTTCCTTCGTCGGTATGGTTAAACACAACATCAAGAATAACTTCGATGCCCGCTTTATGCAACGCCTTGACCATATCACGGAATTCATTGAGATGGTCTCCCTCATGCGGTTTGCAGCAGTATCTGCCCACAGGCGCAAAAAAGCCTACCGTGCTATACCCCCAATAGTTTGTGAGTTCCGTTCCATCAGGCATTGTTTTGAATATCTGCTTTGCATCAAACTCAAAAACAGGAAGAAGCTCAACGGCTGTCACTCCAAGCTTTTTAAGATACGGGATCTTCTCTATGACTCCACGAAATGTTCCAGCATGTTTGGCACCACTTGACTCGTCCCTGGTAAAACCCCGTACGTGTACTTCATAGATAATGGTGTCATCCATAGGAGTTTTCAGACGCTGATCACCCTCCCAGTTATACTTGTTTTCGTCAATGACCACGCTACGCATTGATGTGGTGACATTATCATCATCATTGCAAGCATCTTTCCTGTCATAAAGTTCGTCGGTATTACCCCGGGCATAAGGGTCTATGACAACCTTGTTGCGGTTGAACAAATTTCCCAGTGAAGGCTCATAAACTCCATCAATTCTATAGGCATAATGTGTTCCAGGCCCTATCCCTCTGACATAAGCATGCCAGAAATGAAAGGTACGATTAACTTTGGGGTCAAACGTAATCGTCATGGATGGGTGGAAGTCGTCGTGCTTGTCGAAAATGCACAACTCAACTCCTGTCGCGTTTTCAGTAAAAATTGAAAAATTTACCCCGTTCGCGTCAGGTGTAGCTCCGGGAGGATGAGCTATACCTTTTTCAACGGTAATAATTGGTTTTTTTGCCATAATGCTATACTCCTTTTAATTCATCTTGGTAACCCTGACTGACTTCGATGATATTTGCGTCTGGATCTTTTATCCATACGGTTTTCCAATTTTCAATAAAACTGCCGAAATCAAGAGGTCCGAGTGATATTTCAAGTTCATCGCTGAATTGCGCGATAAACTCATCCACACTTTCTACCTGAAACGCAATGTGTCGCCAGCCGGGGTAATTTTGGCCATCTTTATCTGCCTGGGGAATTGGTCTTTCCTCTTCAGACTTGAATAACTCGAGATACACATCACCGCATTTTATAAACACTATTGCGTTGTCACCACCTAACGGAATGTATCTTGCTCTTGTAAATCCAAAGTATTTGTTGTAAAATTTCTCTGTTTTATCAAGATCCGTGCAAGAAACTGCTACATGAACAAATTTCATGATGAATCACTTTATAATTATTAAGGTATCAAATCAATAATCTGCCTGGCAAAAAGATGGCAATGTCCACCAGTACGTGCCGTTACCAGATCATCATCAACAACAACATCCTGATCAACAAAATCCGCTCCATAAGCTTTGGCATCACCATAAAGATTATTGTGGCAAACCAGTTTACGTCCTGCAATCACCTCTCTTACTGGAGCCAGCAACCATAATCCATGACAGATAACCCCCTTGATAATATTCTTGTTGGCGAATGCACGCTTCATAAACGTAGCCGCAGGGGGAACCTTGGCAAGATCTTCGGTATAACGAAGTCTGTCGGAAACCATTCCGGCAGGCACAATTATCGCAGAGAACGTAGCAAGATCCTCATCACTGATGCCCTCAAATGAACCGGATACATCAAGCGGAAGATGATATTCATGGCCTTTAAACGTGAGTGAAGGCTGACCCCAAAGCCTTGTCAGAAGTTGCAGATCAGCTCCCTCCTCAAGAAATCTCCGCTGATAATAGAAGATTTCTGGTTCATAGAAATCGCTTTCCATGAGAATTGCGATCTTTTTTCCTTCAAGCTTCATAACTTATCTTCCTTTAAACGTTTGATTAGAGAAGACTACCCTGTTTACAAACCTTTTACTGCCCGCAGCGAACACCAACCAGATGTGGATGTGTATCCCCCTCAAGTATCAGATCGATCAAGAAAGGTTTATCATCGGCAAGCATCCTGGTAATTGCTGCCGGGATATCTTCAACCGCTTCCACTCTCACCGCATCGACACCCATGGACTGCGCAATAAGGTCAAATCTTGTTTCAGGAAACGACAAATCAAATGGCACCGGCATCTCCCGATTGTTGATCTCCTGCTCCTTCCAGTACTCCTTGATATTCAACTGCAACAGCCGATAAGCGCCATTACTGCAAACAATAAACTTTGCACCAATCTTGTGCCTTGTCGCAGAGGAGAGGGCCTGAATGGTATACATTGATCCACCATCACCTGAAAAACCGATAACGACTTTATCGGGGTTAGCAAGTTTCACCCCTATAGCACCGGGGAAACCCACACCAAGAGATCCACCGCGAGTAGCGAAATAGGAACCAATTTTCCGGGGAGGAAAAAATCTCGTCAACGCAGGGCTATTGGTAAGCGCTTCATCAAAAATAATCGCATCTTCGGGAAGTTTCGGTGCCAGCTCTTCCATGAACCTTGACATGAACATCGGAAGAATATCACGGTTCGCAGCATCCTTTTCAACCTGAACTGAAAGTTTTTTCCTGTTCTCTTCCTGAATTTCGGCTGTCCTTTTTTTCGCAGCCTCCCGGTCTTCATCGGTCATGACCTGCTCAAGCTTTTCGGCTATTGCATTGAGTGTCAATTTAGGATCAGCTACAGCACTGTAATCAACCCGATGATTTTTGGCAATCTCATAAGCATTGAGATCAATATGAATCACTCGTGCATCGGGGTCGTACACGCTGCCCAATTCAGGGAATACCTCCGGCAACATATAGGTGCCAACAATCAGCATCACATCAGCTTTGCGTGTTATTGGCAGACTCGCCGAACCAAACATGTGACCAGTGGTTCCACAATAGAGAGGATGCGTCGTATCCATATTAAAATCGCCAACATCTACTCCATAAACCTCTGCGCCAAGTAACTCGGCAACGCGAGTCAACTCATTTTCAGCATGCGAGTACGCAACCCCGTCACCCATAAAAATAACAGGTTTTGAACCTCCAAGCAGCTCTTTGGCAAAAAGGGCTATTTTCTCGTCACCAGGAACAACCGATGTGTCAGGAATATGTGTCGGAAAAACCTCTTCATCATTGATTTCACTAAGAATATCAAGAGGCAAACAGATATAGACCGGACCCATCGGAGGTGTTGTTGCAATTTTTATTGCACGACGAAGCGTTCGCAAAATGGAATTCTTGTCATAAACAACAGTAGAATATTTAGTTACAGGTTCCATGATAGCGGAGAGATCGGCAGCCATCTGCGCATCCATGTTAAGATACTTGACTCCTGCATCTCCGCCAATACAAACCAGAGGGGCGTGACCCCGTTTTGCCTGATAAAGGGCACCGACGGCATTACCAATACCAGGACTACTGTGCAGTTGTACAAGCGCCGGCTTTTTGGTCGCTCGCGCATATCCATCAGCCATCATAACCGCCACAGACTCTTGTAAAGAAAGAATGTAGCGAAGTTGAGGATAATCAGCGAGCGCATCCAAAAAACCTTGCTCTACGGTGCCGGGATTACCGAACATATAGGTAAAACCATCAGCAATAAACTGCTCAAGTATTTTTTGATTTCCAGTTTTACCAGCCATATCTTTTGAGTCCATTGGTTAATACATCGACAAATTTGTCACCCATTTCATAAGAACACTGCAAAGAGCGTGCTGTTATAAACGGATAATCAACCACAACAGAAGTCTCCTTTCCAAAATTGCCATGATACTGTCCTTTTGGACCAACCGCATCAGTAAGGATATACTCAAGAACATAAGGAGGAGGTCCCATATTAAAATCGGTGTGGAGAAAACCGGTTCCATCATGATAATCATACTCAATACAATGCCCGGTAACATGCTTGCCTTTGATGATGCTCTTTCTTTCGTTGAAATCTCTTGCAAAAACGAGGGCAGCAACGCCATAGCAAATCGCAGCAACAGGCTGATTCTTTCTGTAAAATCCCAAAATCAACTCATGAAGACTCTGATTGTTCACTAAATCAACAATTGGTCCGCTTCCACCAACAACAAACAAGGCATCATACTCACTGGTAAGAAATTCAATAGACTGCTTAACCGTGGTATAATACTGTTCGAGATTTCTCAGAAAATCAGTCGCGGAATAGTAGGGCCTTTCCGGAATGTATGATTTAAGCGACAGTGGAGTTGCTGTACGATTTTTTGCAATAAAGGCCTTGACATCATCCTCATGCTGCTTTGTTGTTACACAGACACCAAGCGGCGGATCAACGTAGGTTGAATCAAAGCTTGGAGGCAGAGCATCTGCGGGTTTACCGTTGGGAGTCATAAAATCAACAGTATAACCAGCAGCTTCAAGTTTATTCAGCGGGCCAACCAACTCGATTCCCCAGTATCCATATTCAGAGAGAATCGCCAGTACTTTTTTGTTGCTCATAAACTATACATTTAGAGATTATTGATAATTATATCCAGGTTCGTTAAAGAATCATACAACCATCATGCAAGTGAACCATCAGGATATTGCACCATACCAGCAAAATGGATGGCAATTTTACCATCGCGAAGCACCCAGCTATCAGCAAAACGCATGTTGGCAACCCCGTCGGCAGTTGTCATCGTGATCTGTTCTGTAATCATGAGGGTTTGCGGCTCTTCAGTCTCTGACCAGAAGATAATTTCGGTTTCAAGACCCTGGATACCAAGAATACCCTGCATGTGCTCCCGCAACTGCTCCCGCCCTTTATAAATAATGGGCTTTTTCATAAAACTGCTGATAAGCATAGCGTCATCGGTATACTGATCAAGCAAAGCCTCAATGTTCTTGTCTAAAATAAAGTTGATATGAGCTTTATACATTTGGCCCAATGGACTGTCCGGAACATTTTTCATGTTTTTCCCTTTTTTATTGGTTAAATGTGCACAATTCTCGCTAACGACATGCATCCACAACACGCATCCTGGCGAATACCCCGATTGACTCTATAATTTTGCGGAGCCTTCCTGATAATTTAGTGAATTAACAACATACTTTGCAATGACAGCATCACCCGATTGTGGTGAACGCTTAACCACCCACGATTGATCGGCATCAAGGATAATTCTGTCACTTTTTGCAGATGGTGGGTTCCAGACACTTGCTTGCCACTCGACAACAAGGTTAACTTCAGCAGTTTCACCCTGAAGAGTGATGTTCACCTCCTTCAGCCGATGCACCTCGTCAAAAAAGATTCGTATCACTCTCTCATACCACCCTTCAAACGCAACCAACCCCTGCAACGTAGCCTCTGGAAAGGTCATCTCCAGATTCTCTTCTGACAGTAGTGGTATAAATTCGAGAAGAGGCGCATGAACATCAAGTTTTTGGTACCAGATTTTTGCTAAATCAGATACTTCGGATTCAGTTAAAGGTTTTGTCATAGCATACTCCAAAGATTGTTTTTTATTGATTAATCTTATTCTCTCTTATGACACTTTTCCAACCCATGACAACAGGGAATTACCCCTGTTATCAATGCCTGCATGACACTTTGTTATATTTTATCCACCTTTATCTGTATCAAAGATGGTACAACATGGTAAACTGAAGCATGGTTGAGTTTTTATCGTTTGTTCCAACAGGATATGTCCCAAGCGAACCGGAAACACGATTAATACCTCCTTGTCCAGGGGTGGCGATTCCATAGATCAGCATATAATCCACTTTTTGCGTAGGGGAATAGCCAAGAATAAAATCCCATTCAGTGGCAAATTTATTACTTAATGCTGCCGTATTTGTGGTCATTCCAGAAGTACTTGGATCATTAAACTGGTAATTATAATAGAAAACCTTCATCCAGCTTCCCTTTACCGGCGGAACAAGAGTTAGATTGACAAAATGTGTATCAAGATTACTTAAGCGTGTCTCATAAGTTCCAACGACAATTCCCTGATACCAGTATCCAAACCCGCGTTCCGTAGAACCATTATACAGGTAATCCCAGTTTTCATTTTTTGTTGTTCCAGACTTGTCACCTGAAAATGAAGAGTATCGATAACCAAGTGTCGGATACCAGGGCAAGCTTGGTATAAAGTATTTTGCCTCTGCGAACCACGCAACTGCATCCCTGTTGATCGAGATATTGTTATTTTTCTGGAAATTGACTTCTCCTGCAAGTTCGAGGTGCTGAAGAGTTGAAACAGGGTTTCCGCGACCGTGTATTCCTGTAACGCTCAATCCATCACGTTCAGGGTTATTTGAATTGGTGACATTAAAATATGATACACCGACCTTCCCAAGCTTTTTATCAACCAGCTCAAAATTGCCACCGACAATATCATCTTTATAGATATCATCCGTAAAACCACCGGTAGATTTATCCAGGAGATAACTATTTGATTGCAGATAAAAGAGCTCCAACTGATATGGCTGTGATTTAAGACGTACTATCGCGGAATTATTCCATGCCTGCCTCGGGTCAAGCCAGTAAATACCTTTATGCGGACTGGCTTCATCATTTCCATCAGTCAGGACCATACCATCCCCAAGCTGAAAATTCTGCTTGCCAACACTGATATCCAATCCATCCTTGTCGAGAAAAGAGATTTTATCACCAGATTTCCAGCCAAGATATATCTTGTCCAAGTTCAGGTATGACATCTTTTCTCCGACCAATACACCACCCTGTGTATAATCATGATGCTCTCCCGCTGTCAATCCCCAACTATCACCATCTCCTCGTGTGATAGAACCCACCCCGCGTAATCCACCATATATTGTACCTGAATCTGATGTATTCCAAAGCAAATTAACGCTTGGGGCGATATAGGCTTCTGACCTTGCAATGTCTTTTGGTAAATAACTTACACCCAACTGCCCCATACCAAAATGAGTATTATTTATCGTCATACTCGAAAACCCGGCAGTCAATCCATAATCAATCTTTGGATTATTATCACTCGCTAAAACTGCACCAGGAGACACCGCACCGACAAACAAACCCGCTGCGACGACCGCACAGCACGACTGCAAACTTTTTATAACACGATTTTTACTATGCTTACTATGCCTCATTTGAATCCCCCCCATTATAATAGTCGATTTTTAAAATCACTTCATTTGAAAAAGAAAATAGGCAGACATTTCAAGCATTGATCTCAGCCCATAGTCAGGGAATGCCTCTACAACATTTTGTACAAAATTTTCGCCAGTTGAAGACGACAAGATGCTCCTGACCGTTTCGAGATTGGCTATATTTTCTGTAATGACAGAAACATCCGCCGGTATACCATGACCAGGAAGCACAACGTCGTATGCCGCATTTTCATATTGCTTCAGCGCTGCAATCCATCCATCAAAACAGAGGGTTCCATCCATCGATCTCTGGCCGACAAAAAGATGCACCTTGTTGTAAAGCAAGTCCTGTGCAATAAATGTTTTTTCTTCCGGTAAATCGAGTGCCAGCATAAAAACATCCTCTGCGGCAACTATTTTGAAGAGCCTGAACAGAACTCCATCGATAGTCACTTCACTCTCAGTAATGGTTTTGTTTGGCAAAAAGAGCGTATCGGTAACCAAATCGCCATGATTTCCCCTGTGAAAACCCATTGCGATTTGAGCAAACATTTTTATCTCTTCTATGGTCTCAGGAAACGCATAAACATCGACATCCTGAAAATACTCAATTCCAAACCAGTGATCGGGGTGAGAATGGGTCACAAAAACACGATCAATTGGTTTTCCCAGGCTTTTTGCATATTCCCGCAGTTCACTGGCATAGGGCCTCATCAACATTGCATCAACAATAACCAGTTTATTGGCAGTCTCTATAATCTGGGAATTCACTCTTTCACCATCATCAGGGCTTGCGCAACAGTGAATCTGCACATTATTCCTTTTGATTTTGGTGACAACTAAATTTTTTATGGTATTCATCGCCTTATAATTATGGTGTCTTTCAAAAATTGCCTTACTGTCATATAAAAGAATAGTACAACCGCAACTTATTTTTCTGAGAGAACCTCTACCAATTTATCCCCAAAGGCAATACTGGACTCTACTGATTGAGCCGAAACAAATGGAAAATCAAAATGTGCTACCGGATTTTTCCTGTTCGCAGTGGGTACTGCAATCACGCGACCTGTATCTCCAACCGCATCTTCAACAACAACTTGAAGAGGAAATGCAAAACCTGGTGTTACAAGATCAGTCCCTGGATTTTCAGGGGTGGCATTAAAGAGTGGATAGGGAAGATCATCCGTAAAATCCCACTCTTTTGGATGCGCAACAATTGCCTTGCCATTGATAATACTCTTGCCATCCTCCTTTTTGCGGGCCCATACAAAAGCACCTACTGCGTAGCATAAAGCTCCCATAATCTTTCCTTGAGCATAAAAGGCCTCAAGAAGGCGGTGCACCCTGGCATTGCCAACGAGATCCAGCGGAGAACCAGGACCACCAACAATGACCATGGCATCATAATCATCCGCAGTTGCATCCGCAATTTTTATAGGGTTGTCCCATTCGCCGGTCTTCAGTATCTCCAGAATCCTGTCCACAACTTCGGCAGGATTAACGTTATACTGCTGAACCGGGTCCACAAAACCCTTGTCGACACTCAACTGTAATGGAAGCGGTGTGATTCCTCTTTGAGTCGCAAGAGTCAGCTTAAAACCAGCCTTGTTCATAGCATCCCACGGAGCCTGAAGTTCTTCGCCCCATAATCCAAGATTCGATGCAAGTACCAATACTTTTTTCATGATTATTCTCTTGTTAACGGTTAATATTATAATTACATCATAACTGAGTAATGGCAAACTGACTTTCAGGCACATCCCACACCCCTAACACTCCCGCTGTGGTATTTATCCTGACCTGAAAGCAGACCGAGTCTTCAGAGATGACCACTTTTTCAAGCGCAACAACGCACCGGTAAATATTTCTCAAGTCCATGTCAACTTGTTATCTCAAGGTTTCTTTGCCGGAAGTAAGCTGCCCCTCTTCACCCACCATGAGAAATGCTACTCCATCACTATGGTAATCATTCTCCACCAATGCTCCTGGGTAACCTTCTGCAAGGAGTCTTATATGATTGTCAAGAATTTTTTTGAAGTCCATAATCAGTTATTCATAAAATGTGAGAAACGTACGACCTGTCCCCTGTACCCGGAAATCAGAAATTATATGAACCGCCGATATAGTAGCCGGAAAATTTGACTACCGCATCACTTCCATCCAAAACTACCCTGTTAACAGCTCTGAGACTCTTGTACCCACCAACAACATTGATATCAGCACCAAGAGGTACTTCCGCGCCTATCGTATAATTCACCAGATACTTTCCTGTCATTAGATCATAATCTTTCATATAACCATGAACAGAGACATCAGGAACATAACCAATCGCGCCGGTAAGTGCCAGTGACTTATGCACACTATACTTACCTTTAAGCCCAATTTCAATCCCGTCATACCAGTTTGGCGGCGAAATAGCCGGACTGGCCCACATTCTAAAGTAACCAACCGTACAGGCCAGCTTGTCAGCAGAACCACCTCCCAAAATACTGTAGCCAGCAGAAATATCAAGCACCTCTGAACTTTCATAGCTCAGTGGATTAAAAACTGTTGGGGTTGAAGTATCCAAAGCGCCTGCGATAGTGTCTGATGTGCCTGACAGGTAATCTATTGAAAGTAAATATTTCCCATAATTAACCTCTCCCTGAAAACCATAGTACTCTCGTCCTGTGTTTTCATGATCAATCGGAAGCTGAGGCGGATTTGATTTACTTAAATATCCAGGAGCACTGAGATCGGTTTTGTGAGGTGAATACAGAATTGACAAGCTCCCCTTAACATCCTCGGCTTGCACCAGAGAGGTTGTCACGAGAGAGGTTAATAAGGTGCCAGCAAGAACAAAGCACGTTTTTTTGATTGACATAGCCCTAAATCTCCTTTTTATTGATGATCGGATTTACAAACCCTATAATCATCAGTCGTGTGAATTTACAATTCATGGTAACAAATAAAACCCACAAGTCGTTCCAAAACTGGCAACCAGTAGAATACTGATTTTCGGGTATAACTCTCATAAAAGGAAAATTAGCGGAACGAACCTCAAGATAAGTGCAATCGGATGGTTTGTCATAAAATCTCATAACGGCACCGCTCCTAATGAAAATAGTCGAGAACAACACTGGGAATGTCTGAGTGATAGTAATAAAAAATCATGTGCTTTACAAAACAATGGGCCCCCTTTTTTTCAAATTTTACTGTTTAGTAACCCAAAATTATCCTTGTTCCTCCCAATCCTCCATGAATTATCTCGTTATAACCATGCCCCAATGCGCCTAAAAAGGGACAACTTGATACCCGATACTCAATCGGTCAACCGGTTATAGGTGAACTGTCAAGTGAGATAAAGACGCTTTTTGTTGTATCACATTAGCCAATCAATCAAGTGTTTCAATGCCATCAAGTTGTTGTACCTAAAACATTTAACTTCCTGAATACTGTAAAGTTAGAGGAAATCAGCGGACGTTTTTTCAAGGTGCCAGCAGCACTTTTAAGCCTCCTCATAACGAAATAGTACAACCGCAACTTATTTTTCTGAGAGAACCTCTACCAATTTATCCCCAAAGGCAATACTGGACTCTACTGATTGAGCCGAAACAAATGGAAAATCAAAATGAGCTACCGGATTTTTCCTGTTCGCTGTGGGTACTGCAATCACGCGACCTGTATCTCCAACCGCATCTTCAACAATAACCTGAAGAGGAAATGCAAAACCTGGTGTTACAAGATCAGTCCCGGGATTTTCAGGGGTGGCATTAAAGAGTGGATAGGGAAGATCATCTGTAAAGTCCCACTCTTTTGGATGCGCAACAATCGCCTTGCCATTGATAATACTCTTGCCGTCCTCCTTTTTGCGGGCCCATACAAACGCACCTACTGCGTAGCATAAAGCTCCCAAAATCTTTCCTTGAGCATAAAAGACCTCAAGAAGGCGGTGCACCCTGGCATTGCCAACGAGATCCAGCGGAGAACCAGGTCCGCCAACAATGACCATGGCATCATAATCATCCGCAATTGCATCTGCAATTTTTATCGGGTTGTCCCATTCGCCGGTCTTCAGTATCTCCAGAATCCTGTCCACAACTTCGGCAGGATTAACGTTATACTGCTGAACCGGGTCCACAAAACCCTTGTCGACACTTAACTGTAATGGAAGCGGTGTGATTCCTCTTTGAGTCGCAAGAGTCAGCTTAAAACCAGCCTTGTTCATAGCATCCCACGGAGCCTGAAGTTCTTCGCCCCATAATCCAAGATTCGATGCAAGTACCAATACTTTTTTCATGATTATTCTCTTGTTAACAGTTAATATTATAATTACATCATATCGGAGTAATAGCGAACATCATACCGGAGTAATGGCGAAATATCTTTCCATCTTTCATACAAAGCACATCCCACACCCTTAATTCCCCGTCTGTGGTGTTAATCTTGGCCTGAACGCAGATCGAGTCTTCAGAAATGAGCATTTTTTCAAGCGCAATAAATCCTCGGTAAATATTTTTGAGGTACATGTCAAATTGTTCTCTCAGGGCATCTTTTCCGGAAATAAGCTGCCCCTCCTCACCCACCATAAGAAACATTATTGCATCATCATGGTAATCACTCTCCACCAAGGCTCCGGCATCACCTTCTTGAAGAAGTCTTATGTGATTGTCAATAAATTGTTTGAAGTCCATTAGTTATTTATTAAATGTGAAAATAGCAATCCCTGTCTCGTATACCTGCCTATGAATTTAAAAGTTGTATGAACCACCGATATAATATCCGGTAAATTTGACAACCGCTTCACTTCCGCCCTTAACAACCTCATTCACCACCCTTACACTCTTGTATCCACCAACAATACTGATATCAGCCCCAACAGGGACTTCCGCGCCTATGGTATAATTCAACAAAGACTTTCCTCTCATTAATTGATCTCCTGTCAAAGAACGATCATCCTTTATAAAACCATGAGCGGAGTTGTCAGGAACATAACCAAGCTTACCGGTAAGCGTTAGTGACTTATGAAGACGGTACTTGCCTTTGAGCCCAATTTCAAGCCCATCATACCAGTCTGGGGGGGAACTGGCCTGCCTTGCCCACAGTCGAAAGTAACCAACCGTACAGGCCAGGTTACCAGCAGCCCCGTCACCAAGAACAGTATACCCAGCAGAAATATCAAGCGTCTCTGAACTTTGATAAGTCATCGGATTAAAGGTTGCTGGTTGAGAAGTATCCGCCGCACCTGGAATATTATTAGTAGTCCCGGTGAGGTAATCAATTGAAATTAAATACTTTCCGTAATTAACCTCTCCCTGAAATCCATAATACTCGTCTCCCTTATTTTTATGATCAACAGGAAGCTGACCTAAATTTTGCAAATACTCCGGGGCACTGAGATGAATTCTGTGAGGTGAATACAGAATCGACAAACTTCCCTTGACATCTTCTGCTTGCACCATAGAGGTTGTCACAAAAGAGGTGAATAATGTGCCAGCAAGAACTATGCACGTTTTTTTGATCATCATAGCCTTATCTCCTTTTTATTGATGATTGAATTTGTCGGTCAAAGAATAAAATCATCTTCATCCGAAATGTAAGCTTTTAAATGTATTAACGACAACTTAAAATACTGGTTGTTAGTAATTACTTCCCCTATTGAGCAATAACAAACAAAAAACACATTTATACTTTATCACGTTCAACAGGATTTGGCAAAAATTTTACGGTTGAGCAATCCTGCATGCTTCCCCGGGATATTCGATTTCCACGGTTGAGTGGTACAGGCCGTATCGGTCGACCAGCGTTCTGATAAGCTCTTTGAGTTGGATGTAGGCTTCAGCATCAAGCAGGGAATCTACTTCAAGGTGAGCTGTGAAGACGTTATGCACCCCGTCAAGAGACCAGATATGGGCGTGATGAACCGCATGAATATGCTCCAGCCCTTCTATTTCCCTTGTAACCGTATCAAGATCAAACTTGTCGGGCACCGCTTGCAAAAAAACCGGCAACATTGCTTTCAGATTTTTTACAACACCGGATAAAATGTAAAGCGTAATGATGATGGCAAGGAGAGGGTCAAGCACCGGAACATTCCAAAAGTAGAGTACAACGGCAACAACGAGTACAGCGACCCATCCGAGCACGTCTTCGAGCAAGTGCAGTGCGACAACTTTGGCATTCATGCCGCTCTCTTTTGAAAGCTTTGCCATGGCAAAACCGTTGACCATAACGCCGACCACAGCAAGAAGAATCATTCCCGCAGCATTCGGGTGATGCGGCTCAAGAATACGGGGTATGGCATTGGCAAGCACAAAAAGGGAACTGGTCAGCAGTACCGCCGTACTGATGAGCGCTCCAAGAAGGGAGAATCGTTTGTAACCATAAGAGTATCGTGCGCTGCTCCCTCCGCCTGACAAGCTCTCAAAGTACCAAGCCTGTGCAAGTGCAAAGGAATCACCAAGGTCATGGACGGCATCAGCAAGAATAGCCGTACTTCCGGTTAAAATCCCTCCCGCGATTTCTACAAGCGTAAACCCTGCATTGAGGAAAAAAGCGGTTTTGATGTTGCCGGAGACATGATGATGGTGGTGATGGCCATCATCATGATTGTGCGAACATTCTTCTGGTATTGTGCCACTCATACTTTCATTTGCTTTTATAATGGCTCTCCCAAAGCGCCGGATGCAAGTTGTGAAGCAATGTCCATAAACACCATGCATCCGAAAACATAAACACAGGAAACAGCAACTTCACGTACCCGACTCACTATCAGGAATTTATAATTTGCACCATTAACCCAACAAAAACTGCTACAAATAATAATATCTGGACCACAAAACTAACTCGGTCAACTTTTATCATCTTCTGAATACTTGAAGGCGATTCCCTGTCCATATACACATTCACCCATATTATTTGAAGTAATGTCATAACAATACATAAATATGCAAGAATGTATATTTTGTCCATTAAGACCAGTGAGGGACATTCAGGGATTGCGTCCATTGCAGATTTCTGGAGAAAAACCAGCGTTAACAAAGCCGTCGCAGGCATCGTCGTTCTGACCTCAATATAGGTTGGTTTTAATATCAATGAAAACCAGTTTGTCATCAGAACAATAAGCAATGGAATGAAAAGTTTTAACAGAAAAACATTGACTTCACGATTAAGATGAAACGCAAATTTCACAACCGAATACTTTGAAGCTTTGGCCACACCGGTTTCACCAAAATCAGTACCATAGTCATGAATGTAACTCTTTGAAGTTAAACCATTTACTTTCCAGCCTGGCACTATCAGACCAACATCGTAACCTGAAGATATTGTATCAGGAACATAAAATACCTTGTCAAAAGATTCTGTAGAATTTTCCATATATAACGATAATTCCTGCTTGTCGAGAGGATAGTTTTTTAGATCAAATGGCTGAAAAAATACACCGTCAATGCGAATTACCTGATACTTTTCACCATTGCTTAAGACTTCAGGTTCTTTCAGAATAGCCTTTTTTACCAAGCCCCAATCTTCGACACCATTGACAAAATCGAGTGATTCGACAGGATCATAATCACCTCTCCACCTCAGCCATAGATAGGCCGTTATATGATAGGTATTCGATCTCACATCCATATTATAGATGTTGATACCATACATTCCGACCGTTACCAATTTTGCGCCTTCAACGGGCGTATCAGATGCGACAAGAGTTCCTTGCGTATTTTTTACAATTGGAGAGCGCGTAACTTTGGAGTGGCCCTGTTGTGCAGCAGCAATGTTCACTCCAGATATCGTTATTAATAAAAGAAGCATGAAAACCGCCCGGAGTATCTGCAGCAACTCCTTTGTAATTATGCTCTGTTTTTCAAAACGCAATGACATGTATGCCGTCCTTTTAATAATTTTATATTAACGCAAAAACTAAATTTGATGCCAACAATCGGTAGCCCCCTTTATTTGTGAATATTCCATTAAACTAAATTCGGTTTTTTCGTTTATATACAGCACAAATACACTTGATAGCGCGCATCATTGTAAAACCTTCACAATCAAACTTTTTTCTTGCCTTCCATCTGAACAAGCAGGGATATGCAAAAGAATATTGTACGGTTTTCACAAAAAACTCTGTCAAGCCCATCAACAAAACAGCATCGACAGCATAACACCTTTTAATTCAACATCATAACCGCAGTTAACACGCAGCCCCGGCCTCTCAACAACTTATGGCAACCCACCAATTGTGTACAGGGGAAAAATAACACCATAGCCACTAAATTTAATGTATTTTTCTATCAATGAGCAATAATTATGAACGATACCTCATGAACAGAACTTTTCAGCGAAGAATTACCTTGATAACAAGTAGCTGCCTCTGTATTCTCAATTGCGCCTTTGTTAATATTCCGTCTGTGCGATGGTTCCACTCACTCGGAAAGCCCTGGGGTTAGGAGATCTTTGAAGGCATAACACTCTTTTGCGACCTGGTTTTTTTTCGCCGCGAACATGCGTGGACATCCTTTCCTTCCGACCATTCTGCAACTGCTTCCAGTGTACCGTCCTTTTTGCCACACGGTATCCTCACTGGCGATTTGCTGCACTTTTTTTCGGAGTTCTGGTCGCCTTCAGCCATATTTGTCTGGCACAGCCTTCGACCAACGACGTTATTATCGCCTTTTTTTCAATTGTTTCTATATTTGGAATTGTTACAACCAATAATTTTACGCTCTAACTTCATGTATCTGAATAAAACCCAATCTGAACCAGCATGGCATATTGCTGCACTGGCACTCTTGATTCTAATTAGTTTTTTTGCGGCTTTGGGTGCTATGCCCCTGTTTGACATTGATGAAGGAGTATTCGGTGAAGCAACACGAGAGATGATGATCAGTAAAAATTATATCACCACCTACCTGAATGGTGTGCTCCGTTTTGATAAACCAATATTGATTTACTGGTTGCAACTGGCTTCAGTAAAACTTTTCGGACTTGACGAGTTTGCTTTAAGGCTTCCATCTGCTCTTGCAGGAACAGCTTGGGCGACATCGATTTTCCTGTTCGTGCGCAAAGAATCAGGCTCACGCCAGGCTTTTCTTGCCACGGCAATAATGGTACTGTCCTTACAGATTATGGTCATTGCAAAAGCGGCCATGGCAGACGGGGTGCTGAACTGCTTTCTGGCCATCACCATGCTTGCCTTGCTCCACTACTATAAGACCGGTACAAAGCAGGTGCTGTATCTTGCCTTTGCCGCTGCCGGGCTCGGAATGCTTACCAAAGGGCCCATAGCGCTCATTATTCCGTTTGTGGTCACATTTTTATTTTCGTTGCTAGAGGGGACAGTAAAGCAATGGCTAAGAATGATATGCAATCCCATAGGCATCGTGATCTTTCTTGTCATTGCTCTTCCCTGGTATCTGCTTGAATATCGTGATCAAGGTATGGCTTTTATTGCCGGATTTTTCTTTAAGCACAATGTCAGTCGGTTTAGTTCAGTACTGGAAGGACACTCCGGTTCTATCTTCTATTACATTCCAGTACTTATTTTTGGGATGATGCCTTTTACTGCTCTCTTTTTTTCAATTTTTTTTAAACTCAAGATATTACTCACCGACACTACTAATAAATTTCTGTTTATCTGGTTCGCTTTTGTTTTTATCTTTTTCACGATTTCTGGCACAAAACTTCATCATTACATTATTTATGGCTACACGCCACTCTTTATTCTTATGGCAAGAACATTGCCGTTGATGAAATTCCCGGAACGGCTTGCAGTGTTTCCGCTCATACTGCTTGGTGCGCTTACTCTTTTGCCTCTGAGCCTCCCAATTGCACTCCGCACTATCAACGATCTGCAGATACAAGCTCTTCTGCATGGCGCAATGGATCTCACCGGACAAACTTATCTCATTGTGGTTACAACCACCATCGCCGGGATGGTGATCATCCTGTTGCTGCCCCGGTTATCCAACGATTACAAATTGATTGCCATGGGCGCAATCTTCTCTCTTTTCATAAATTTATACCTCGCCCCTCTTGCGGGTAAACTGATTCAGGAACCAGTCAAAGAGGCGGCTCTTCTGGCTAAAAAAGAGGGCTATAAGGTAGTAATGTGGAAAACGAACAACCCCTCTTTTTTGGTATATTCCGAGTCGCTTGTTGAAAAACGCGCTCCAAAACCCGGAGAGATTGTGATGACAACAATCAAGCAAATTCACAAGCTCGATCATCCTGTTATACTCTATAGCAAATACGGCATGGTGATGGCAAAACTAAGGTAATGAATTGATATTATGAAGCTTTCGGTCGTCATACCGGTCATGAATGAAGCTGAGAACATCAAGCCTCTCTTCACAGCTCTCGCTCTCTCCCTTGCAGCCGTTGAGCATGAGATTGTTCTGGTTGACGACGGTTCCACCGACGGCACCGTAGCTGAAATCCAGCAATACGCTCCTGATAATGCACACCTTGTTGTGCTGAACAAAAATTACGGGCAGACAACTGCAATGGCTGCGGGCATCGATCATGCTCGTGGCGAGCTGATAGCGACCATTGATGGTGATCTGCAAAATGATCCTTCGGATATCCCGATGATGATGCAGTACCTGCATGACCACGATCTGGATGTTGTGGCTGGCAGAAGGGCCGGGCGGCAGGACGGCATGATTCTGAGAAAAATTCCCAGCAAAATTGCCAATGCGATGATCAGGAACCTGACCAATGTGCATATCCACGACTATGGATGTACCCTGAAGGTCTTCAAAAAGGATGTGGCAAAAAATCTTGGCCTCTATGGCGAGCTGCATCGCTTTATACCGGTTCTGGTGCAATTGTACGGCGCAACAATAGAGGAGGTTGATGTAACGCATCACCCCAGAAAATTTGGCACATCGAAATATGGCATCGGACGCACCTTCAAAGTGCTGAGTGACCTGCTTTTCATGCTCTTTTTCCAGAAATACAGCCAGAAACCGATGCATCTTTTCGGCAGCCTTGGTTTTCTCTCCCTGTTTATTGGTCTGTCCCTGGATTTTTACCTGCTTGCCCTCAAAATTCTTGGCGAGAAAATCGGTGGCCGCCCGTTGCTTTCTCTGGGAATTATTATGACCTTTATCGGCATTCAGTTGATCACAACCGGATTCATTGCTGAATTCATCATGCGCACCTATTACGAGTCACAGAACAAGAAACCCTATATCATCAAGAAAATTGTCGGGAAAGAGTAAATTCAACCTCAAAAAGCTGCTCAAACCTCTGCTTCAGCTTCTTGTCACTGCTCTTGCCCTTTATCTGGTATTGAGAAAAACCGATGTTGCCAAACTTTTTGGTATTATCCGGAGTGCCAACCCATGGTCTCTTCTGCTCTCTCTCCTTTTTTTCAATCTCTCCAAACTCTTTAATGCGGTGCGCTTGAATCGTTTTTTCAAGGCAATCGGCATTGAACTTTCCGCCCTGTACAACCTGAAGCTTTACTATCTCGGAATGTTCTATAATCTTTTCCTTCCGGGAGGGATTGGCGGTGACGGCTATAAAATTTACGTTTTGCAGAAAAACCACGGCACAACGATGATCAATATCTTTCACGCAGTGTTGTGGGATCGAATCTGCGGCATTATTGCCCTTGTGTTTCTCTCTGTCATCCTGCTGCTGCCCAGCTCTTTTGCCTTGAAACTCCCGCAACTGGTTCCTTATGCATGGCTCTTGCTTGTCGCAATCTACCCCCTGGCTCTGCTTCTGAACAAATTATTTTATACCCAGTTCATCGGCGTATTTACCATCACAGCGCTCGAATCGCTGCTGGTACAGATTACCCAGGTCGTATCGGCATTTTTCATCCTCCAGGCAATTTCGCTGCAAGCCAACCATATCGACTACCTGGCAATCTTCCTGATGTCAACAGTGGCCACCATTCTGCCAATCACCATCGGAGGGGCTGGAGCCAGGGAGGTAACCTTCTATTATCTTCTTAACTTTATACAACTTGAAACCAATGCCGGCGTTGCCCTGTCACTTATTTTTTTTGGGATTTCTGCTCTGTCATCACTTGCTGGAGTGGTGACAAAAATCCGTCACGAAAACAGTGTGACGGAAAGTTGAGGTCATTTGTTCACCTCAAGATCTTTCAGCTTCATCTGCCACTGCTCCCTGTTATTCCAGATCCTTTTTTCAACGGAGTAGACCATGGTAAATACTGGACGCGCAACCGACAGAAGCTCTGCATGAACATCTGGACGATCAAAACCGATAACATCAAAGATTCGCCCATTTTTATCCCTGACGAAAAACTTCACATGCCTCTCCTTGAGTAGTTTTGACTGACCGAACAGCACAAGATTTTCTGACACAAACAGCGGTTCCTGATTACCATAACCGTAAGGAGCAAACTGCCCAAGCACGTTGATAAATTTAGGGGTGATATCCTCAAGGGCAAGTTTTGAATCAACAACAAGCTCCTTCTGACGTTGGACCATTGAAAGAAGACCCGTACACACTTCGTCGAATTTTTTACGGAATCCCGCAAAGTTCTCTGGTCGAAGGGTAAGCCCTGCTGCCTGATGATGGCCGCCGAATTGATCGAGATATTGACTGCACTGCTGCAGTACCGCATGGATATCGAGCCCTTCAACACTCCGCACTGAACCCCTGATAAGCCCATTCATGCCACCGAGAATAACCGTCGGCAGATAATGTTTTTCAATCATTTTTGAAGCAACGATACCAAGAACTCCGAGATGCCAGGACTCATCGTAAAGCACAATCGAAGAGCACCAGGTGGCAAAATGGTTCTCAAGCATCTTTTCTGCTTTCACCATAATATCGGCATCAAGTTCCCGTCGCTGTACATTAATATGATCAAGCTCCTCGGCATAACATCGGGCATCGGCGGAAGAATCAGAAAGCAGCCAGTCAAGAGCAAGGTGTGCTGAGTGCATTCTGCCAGCAGCATTGACACGGGGAGCAATGCCGAAAGCAATATGGAACATGCCGAATTCTGCGGGGGCAACCTTCATGAGAGAAAGCATCTCCCTGATATTGTCTCTTGGGCTGGTTCGTATTCGCTGGATTCCCTCACGAACCAAGGCTCGATTTTCGCCCTTGAGAGAGACCATATCGGCGGCAGTAGCAAGAGCAACATAATCAAGATATTGCTGCCAGCTCTCTGGTTCGGCATTGAGATGCTCCCCTATTGCCTGAATAAACTTGAATGCAACTCCGCATCCGCATAACTCCCTGAAGGGATAGTCGGAGCCTGGAACCTTAGGATTCAAGATAGCATAGGCAGGCGGAAGCTTATCAGATTCATGATGGTCACAAACAATCACATCAATACCATATTCAGCGCAACGAGTTATTGCTTCACTCTCTTTTATACCACAATCAACCGTAATGACAAGGCCGACGTTCCGCTCAACAGCCGAATTGATGCCCTCCGTCGAGAGACCATAGCCCTCAGCAAAGCGATCATTAATGTAATAGGAGACCTTACCGCCCAACTCTCTCAGAAAAAGCAAAAGCATGGCGGTGCCAGTCGTGCCGTCAACATCATAATCGCCATAAAGCATTATTTTTTGATGCTCCATGATGGCATGCAAAACCCGTTCGACGGCCAGCTCCATATCCTGAAGAAGAAAAGGAGATGGAAGATTGTGTATTGTCGAGCGAAAATATTCCTTTGCTTCATCAAACGATGCGATGCCACGGTTGCACAAGGCTCTCGCGACCGGCAGACTGACATTGATTGCCTCCGAAAGAGCAAAAACAAGCCGTTCATCGGGAGAGAGTAAAGTCCAGCGGAATCGTTTCATGAAAATTTGGCAGGTAATGAAAACTGTCAATGTAGGGAACACTGAGTCATTTTCTGAAAAAAACATTTAAACACCCATCAGCAGCACTCAGGTTGTGCAAGATAGACTGAATATTTCTTACATTTGACTTCGATGTTTACGCTGAACCAATTACGTCAATCAACACACTAACTTTCGGAAGAGCATGAGCAATTTGATTACCATTGAACGCCACATCCTTGAACAACAAAAATTTTTCCCGGAAGCACATGGCGAGCTTACCGACCTTCTCAACGACGTTGCCTTTGCTGCAAAGCTGGTAAGGCGGGAGGTTGTCCGTGCAGGACTTGTCGACATTCTTGGTTTTACAGGCAGCACCAATGTTCAGGGTGAAGAGGTCAAAAAACTTGATCTGTTTGCCAATGAAAAAATCATCAACGCTATCGGCCAGCACGGACGGTTTGCGATCATGGGCTCCGAAGAAAATGAGGGTATCATTATTCCGCCGAAAAACGAGACCGGCAACTATGCGCTGCTTTTCGACCCGCTGGATGGCTCCTCAAATATTGATGTGAATGTCAGTGTCGGCACCATTTTCTCAATCTACAAGCTCAAGGGTGACAATCCCGGCAAGGCAAGCCTCAGCGACTGCCTGCAGCATGGTTACGAGCAGGTTGCGGCGGGTTATGTCATCTACGGTTCCTCAGTCGTCATGGTTTATACTACCGGACACGGTGTACACGGCTTTACCTACGACCCGACCATTGGAGAGTTTCTTCTTTCACACGAGAATATTGTCACCCCAAAAAGTGGTAAATATTACTCAATCAACGAGGGTTCCTACGCACAGTTTAACGAGGGTACCAAGAAATATCTCGACTATATTAAAGAGGAAGACCCGGCTACAAACCGTCCTTACAGCACCCGTTACATTGGATCGCTTGTCGCCGATTTTCACCGCAACCTTCTGACTGGCGGTGTCTTTGTCTATCCTCCTACCACAAAACATGCCGCAGGAAAGCTCCGGCTCATGTATGAAGCCAATCCGCTTGCCTTCATCTGCGAACAGGCTGGAGGACGAGCCACAAACGGCCGGGATCGTATTCTGGATATTCAGCCAACCTCACTCCATCAGCGGACACCTCTCTATATCGGCAGCGTCGATGACGTTATTGTTGCCGAGGAATTTGAGCAGGGAGTGCGATAACCGCATTGATCTTACGTATCACCAACAAAAAGACCTCCTTGCAATGGAGGCCTTTTTGTTGACTTATTGTATCTCACCACGATCAAAATCCGGATAAAAAATCCGCTGGATACCGACCGTTTTTCCGCTTAAAACGTCCATCGACAGGAGCACCCCGGAGAAATGAACATCATCCTCGGCACATTCATATTTATGCGGTGTCTGATAGAGCATCCTGTCTGTTGCCGATTTAATCTGCATGCCTATAACTGACTGGTGAGGCCCGGTCATGCCTGCGTCAGTGCAGTAGCCAGTCCCCTTCGGCAGAAGACGTTCATCCGCCGTCGGCACATGTGTATGTGTACCGATCACCGCAGAAACCTTGCCATCAAGATACCATCCAAGCGCTATCTTCTCAGCCGTTGCCTCAGCATGAATGTCAACAAAAATATGCCGAACCTTCTCTTTTCCCTGCTCTTTAATCTGCTTGATCACCCAGTCTGCCGTCCGGAAAGGGCAGTCGATGGAGTACATGAAGGTCCTGCCCTGAAGGTTAACCACGGCAATGTCACCCAGTCCCTTCGGGAGTTTGTAGATTCCATAACCCTTGCCATAAGTCCCTTTGGGATAATTGAGCGGGCGCAAAACCTGTGGATGCGTTTTCAGTGTATCAAAAAAATTGAAATTGCTCCAGGTATGATTGCCGCCAGTCACCACATTAACCCCTGCCTCAAGAAGCTGGTTCAGAGCTTCAAGACTCATCCCTTTGCCTTGATGGGCATTCTCTCCATTACAGATGACAAAATCAACATTATACTTGCTGATAAAACTTTTCAGCATCCGCCCTACCATTTGCAGTCCCGGAGTACCTACAACATCGCCGATAAACATGACGTTCAGGGTTTTCTGTGCCATACCTTTTCTTTTTACCGAATTATGTTCCTTGAAAGTTGCTTTCGTAAATTTACACATTGCGCAGCTTAATGTAACAATCTTATTGGCATGAGTTCTGACCTGACTGATTGTGACTCCGCATATTTTCAATGACGGAACAAATCATTACCTTTCTTTTGCCATAGACATATCAAAAACTTCAACTATCCGGAAAACCAATGACAACAGCTATTGACAATCTTGATGCATTTATTCATCGTTGGACAGCACGGAGTGAAAAGTCCCCTGGAGAATATTCTGGAAATTACATCATCACGCCCGAAGGCCTTGTCCGCAATAACATGGATGAAGAGTCTGGCCGCGACGGATATTATCATTTCAGAGCCAGCACCTCAGAAAGCCAAGTGATGATGGCACGCGGCTATCTCAAAGCATATCAAGCCACAAAAAACATCCATTATTTGACCGTGGCCCGAACCATCGCCAATGCACTGATCAAGTATTTCTTTTTTGGAGTTATCCCTTCAGCAAACGCAAAATGGCATTCTCACTGGATTGTCAATGGTGGCGCAGCATTCCACTCGAAGGAGAAGGATCACGAGTCCGAGCTTATCGCTTACGGTGAAGCTTATGAGTGCTGGCCGATGTGGCGGAAGTTGCGTCCGAATGAATTCGCAACGGCAGGAGATTCGTTGCACTGGTTTATGGAGACATTTGACCTGTTTTATCTCCTTGACACAACAAGTAACATGAGAAACCAGTGGCTGGCCGCAAAAAATTCTATGTACCGGGAATTTCAAATGATTTCCAAGTCTCCAAATAATATCAGCTACAAGGGTGCTATTCCATTCGAACTGGGCAACAAAAACGCGAACCCACCAAGCCTGGGCGGAGGCGTGTTTGTGGGCCCATATTATGCTGGATATCAGAATCCGATACCATGGCATTTTATGAAAGATTACACGGCTGCTGCAAACATGCTGCGCTTTTTGATTGACGCACAGACGGCATATCGCACAAGCACAGGAATCATGGGACCATTTGCCCCGGTTTACCATTACGATGCCTCTATGTTGTCTGGAGCAACGATAAACAAATTTTCATGGAAAGGCCCCGATCCAAACACCTTCTGGGGAGGATTCCAGTATCGACCTTTTGCTGCAGTTGCTAATTTCTGGCAACAATGCATCACCTCAAAAACTAATAATCAGGCAGTTACCAGTGCAGCAACAATAAGCACTGCATTCTTGACCTGGCTCGACACCTGGCTCACGGCCCACCCCGCTGAAAAAAATATTCCTGTTACCTTTCATGAAGGGGCCGCTCCAATTGCGAATTATAACGAGCCGCACATCATTGCACTGGCGCTCAAAGGCTCACTTTATTGTAAAAAGGCAGGTGCAAATCCACAGATAGTTACTCGTGTCACAGGGCGGCTCTATAATATGCTGATGAGTTATCAGGTGACAAAGGGTGATATGGCAGGTTCTTATGCGCCTGACCCAACCCGCCATTCGTTTAATGGATTCTGGGCTGGCGAAATCATGGATGCACTTGCCCTCCACACCATCGGATAGCACTGTATGCCGCACTTGCAGGGTTCAGAACATTTGGTAAGGCAATCAAGGGTCGGAGAGAAACACAAAAGCCTGGAGCAATGTCCAGGCTTTTGTGACATCAAATGGTATCCTCAAAGTGCATCAATGATCGCATTCAGCGTTGCACTGGGGCGCATTGCTTTTGTCGTCAATGCTTCATCCGGGTTATAATAACCACCCATATCAACCGGTTTTCCCTGTGCCGCAATCAACTCTTCATTGATTTTTGTCTCGTTGTCACCAAGCGATCGTGCGACTTCGGCAAAACGGGACTGCAACTCCTGATCCTTGTTCTGGGCTGCCAGCGCCTGGGCCCAATAGAGAGCAAGATAGAAATGGCTTCCTCGGTTGTCAATCTGGCCAACTTTGCGGGCGGGTGACTTGTCATTATCGAGGAATTTGCCAATGGCCTGATCAAGAGTCTCGGCAAGAACCGCAGCTTTGTCATTCTTGAACGTGCGGGAAAGATGGTCAAGCGAAGCGGCAATCGCCGAGAACTCTCCAAGAGAATCCCATCTCAGATAACCCTCTTTCTGGAACTGCTGAACATGTTTCGGAGCTGAACCACCTGCGCCAGTTTCAAAGAGACCACCACCATTCATGAGCGGCACAACCGAAAGCATCTTGGCGCTGGTGCCAAGTTCAATGATCGGAAAAAGATCGGTAAGATAGTCGCGCAGGACGTTGCCAGTCACCGAAATAGTATCCTTGCCTGCTCTGATTCTCTCCAGTGAAAAATTCATCGCCTCGACCGGAGTAAGAATACGGATATCCAAGCCCATGGTCTCATGCTCCTTCAGATACTGAGTAACTTTTTTGATGATCTCTGCATCATGCGCCCGTTTGCTGTCGAGCCAGAAAATTGCTGGTACTCCAGTGATCCTTGCTCTGTTGACGGCAAGTTTCACCCAGTCACGAACAGGAGCATCTTTGGCCTGGCACATTCTGAAAATATCGCCAGTTTCAACCTGCTGTTCGAGCAGTCTCTTCCCTGTGGTATCAACAACACTAATGATACCATTGGCAGGAGCGGTGAACGTTTTGTTGTGTGAACCATACTCCTCAGCCTGCTGGGCCATAAGTCCAACGTTCGGTACACTGCCGATGGTAGCAGGATTGAAGGCACCATTTTTCTTGCAATCTTCGATGATCGCCTGGTACATGGTTGCATAACAACGATCAGGAATCATGGCTTTCGTATCATGAAGCTTGCCATCAGGGCCCCACATTTTACCGGAATCGCGCACCACAACAGGCATGGATGCGTCAACAATAATGTCGTTAGGCACATGAAGGTTGGTGATGCCCTTGTCGGAATCAACCATCGCCAATGCAGGACGGGTGGCATAAACTGCCTGAATATCTGCTTCAATTGCAGCTCTGCTTGCATCCGGCAGCTTCTGGATTTTTGCATAGAGATCGCCAAGTCCGTTGTTCACATTCACGCCAAGTTCATTAATGACAGCGGCATGTTTCTCAAAAACATCCTTGTAGAAAACGGTGACGGCATGGCCAAACATAATCGGATCGGAGACCTTCATCATGGTTGCCTTCAGGTGCAGCGAGAGCAGCACGCCGGTTGCCTTTGCATCGGCAATCTGATCTTCGTAAAACTTGCGAAGTGAACGAACATTCATGACCGAGGTGTCGATGATTTCACCGACAAGTAATGGTGTTTTATCTTTCAGTACCGAGGCGTTGCCTTCAGCGTCAACAAACT
The DNA here is from genome assembly GCA_903994455.1 of uncultured Chlorobiaceae bacterium. Classification (GTDB taxonomy): domain Bacteria; phylum Bacteroidota; class Chlorobiia; order Chlorobiales; family Chlorobiaceae; genus Chlorobium. The sequence continues at coordinate 39,503 of CAJEXI010000020.1, forward strand.
CGATTGTTACCGCTGTGGCTTCTTCAAGAGTAACTGACTTTTCGCTACCATAGAAATCACCGGCGCTCATTGATGCTACCTGTGATTTTGAGTCACTGCTCCACACGCCCATTTTGTGTGGATTCTTTTTGGCAAACGCTTTGACAGAAAGCGGTGCCCGACGATCGGAATTTCCCTCACGTAACACCGGGTTTACTGCGCTTCCAAGCACCTTTGCAAACCTGGTCTGGAGCTCTTTTTCTGCTTCATTTGCAGGTGCTTCAGGATAATCAGGAAGAGTATAACCATGCTCCTGCAGCTCCTTGATCGCAGCCCTTAACTGGGGTATTGATGCGCTGATATTTGGTAACTTGATGATATTCGCTTCCGGTGTCAGTGCGAGTGCACCTAATTCAGCCAGATAATCGGGTATTTTCTGGCTATCCGTCAGATTTTCGGGAAAATTTGCAAGAATTCGTCCTGCAAGAGAGATGTCTTTCGGTTCAAAATCAACTCCAGTACCCTTTGCATAGGCCTTAAGGACAGGCAAGAGAGAGTACGTCGCAAGAGCAGGTGCCTCATCAATTTTGGTATAAACAATTTTTGCTGTTTCTGCCATCTCTATTTTCGTTTTATGTATTTTAAAAAATATGAATAACGACACTCAAAAAAAGAGGTGCCCGAAAAATCGCACAAAAAACAGGCCGAGCCCGTCCATGGCGAAAACGAAGTATACTGTTGTGATAGCCTTGCGCTGAAAAACGGCAAAAGCCCCCTACACAGCAGCCTCTGATGATTTTGACACCAGAGGCTGATTATGGAGTGAGCTGCTCCGCGTTGTCCAGGAACAATCGGGTGAGCAGGCTATACAGCGTTGCTCCCCGGAAAAAATCACTCAGGAAGGCAGAAACTCATCCAGACCAACCCGTTCTGCAAGCTCCTTGTCGTTGAGCACCTCATGGGCAAGCTTGATCATGGGAATGGTAGCGCCCATTGAACTGTAGCCTCCATCATGGAAAAGATTCTGCATGGTTACCTTGCGAGAGAGGTCACTGAGAATGGTCATGGAATATTCAGCACACTCTACGGCAGAAGCATTTCCCAGAGGAGACATGAGATCACTGTATTCGAACATTTTCTCAAACCCCGGAATGCCGCTTCCTGCCTTGGTATAGGTTGGACTTTGTGATATGGTATTGATACGGATAGCATGCCTGGCAAGCCGGGGTCCATAACTGCGAACAATAGATTCAAGCAGTGACTTTGCGTCACCCATATCGGAGTACGTCCAATAATTTCTCTGCGAGGCAATATAAGAAAGGGCAAGAATGCTTCCACCCTGATTGATCACCTCATTCTTCAACGCATAAGAGACAAGCCTGTGGAGCGACAATGCCGAAACATCAAGAGTTTTGATAAACCATTCGTAATTGAGATCTTCATAAGGCAACTGCTTGCGAATATTCTGTGACATACCAATGGAATGAACAATAAAATCAACAGAGCCTATTTTTTCCTTCAGCTCCTTGAAACAGTTATCGACATCCTCATTTTTGGATGCATCGCAAACAATCATCGGAGCGTTGCCGCACAGGACCGAGAGCTCTTCGATATTCCCAAAACGCAACGCGGCCGCAACATTTGAGATGGCAATCTCTGCGCCTTCCCTGTAGGCGTGAAGCGCTATCTGCCAGCCGATACTGCTTTCATCAAGCGGGCCAAATACGATTCCCTTTTTCCCTTTCAACAAACCATAGTGCGCTTTCTCGGACATGATATAAGCTGATTCTTTAACAAAGATTGGGGTAAATTCCCGTTAACTCGACACTTTAAACACACAAGATACAAGATTCCCTTGAAAACCTAAACTCTTTACCCCGATTTTTTATACTGCGGCGAATTATAGGCGCATTTTATATTTTCAATCGCCTCATCGAACGGAGCTTGTCAAGCATATTTTTATTAACATTTAACTCCAATTCCTCCTTTTCGACAGGTATCTCCCTGAAGACCACCCGAAGAAGATTATCCTCTCTGATATACTTTTCCATTTCAAGACTGTACAACGCTCTCGGCAGGGTTATGATCCTCTGAGCCCTGTCAACCGTCACCACAATATCCGTCCCCATCCGGTCTACAATCACCTCTTCAGCATCCTGAAGAAACGGTATCTTGATGCAGAGAACTTCACGATGGTCTTCCAATACCGCATTTTTCTTGCTTTCAATCCAGAAATTCTTTCCGGAATAAAAAATCTTGTCCGGTTCCAGTTCGCCAAAAACCAGTTTACTGATTTCATGGAGAGCATCAGCACCAATTGGCTCGGTTCTCTGCAATTGACAGCGGAAAACCGGGGTGGGATAAAAGGATTGGTCGATCTCCAGCAGATATTTGCTGTGCAGGTCGGCCCAGAATTCAAAATACTCACCAACAGTCTTTGACGTGGGAAGAATCTTGTTGATCACAATACCATCAACGTTGATCCCGTAAAGATGCACAAAAGTGTACGCTCGCTTTGTTTCAAGAATGGAGAGCTTTTCAGGGTTCAGGACCAGCCGAAAGGAGACCTCGGGGCTGAGAATGAACTTGTTGATATCCTCCATCTGTTTGAGAAGCACATTAATCTCGTTAAAAAACTCATCATCGGGAATGGATTTCCCATTCAGCGGACGAGCCAGCGACGACATGCTTTTGTAGAGCTTGAAAAACTGCTTGCCCATATTGCCGCCGATAATGATTTCCGGATAGGCAAGCAGACGAAGGGTGTTTCCTGTCGGAGAGGTATCGAGCACAACAGCATCCCATTTGCCTGACTGCGCCTCATCAAGCAGGCGACTTAAAGCAAAAATTTCGTCAAGACCTGGCTGTGTGGTCAGCTCGGAAGCCATGCCGGTATCGATCCCCTTATTCTTATAGGAAGTGGAGACAAACTTCTGAAAGCCGGACATATTCTTTTTTAGCTCGTAAATCGTGTCGACTTCCAGTCCGTACAGATTTCCTTCAATCTTCTGTGGATCGTTGCGGCTTATCCGGGTATTAAACACATCAGAAAGCGAATGGGCCGGGTCGGACGACATGATCAAGACTTTCTTGTTCTGCCGTGCAAGAGCAACCGCTGTGGATGAAGAAATTGTTGTTTTGCCGGTTCCCCCCTTTCCTGAATAAATGATAACTCTGGTCTGCGACTGGCCTTCCGTTAAGTCCCTCGACAACATAAAATATCCCCCTGTTAAAGCTCAATAATCCAAAAGGTGCCCCCTCTTCGGGAGAAAAAAAACATAATCCCTCAAGGTATCATTTTTCACCCTCTTAGAGAAAAACAATCTTTATTGACAAAGCACCATCGAGGTGCTCCGTCTCCTCTTTAAGGGCAATTTCAACCACTCCACGCTTCCTGGGAAGGGAGAACAATTCCGCAATATGGAATCATATCTCCCGAAGCATACGATGCCGGTTAATGAAACGTCAGAAGAATATCTTCAACAACTCTTTTTCGCACATGATGAATGCCATTCGAGTCCCTGAAGTAACGAACAGAGTCATTATTCCGCATCTGGTCAATAACAACCGTTTCGACAGGTTTGCCGATTGCAATAACCATCAATGGCGAAAAGGTCTCAGGAATCTTCAGTAATTCGCGAATTTTTTTCCTCTGAAAAGCGCCGATAATACATCCGCCGAGACCCATCGCAGTTGCACCAAGAAGAATGGTCTGAGCAGCAATACCACTGTCACAGGCAAAATCTTTGGTGATTCCTGAATCCCCAAGCATAACAATAAACGCTGGCGGACGTTCCCCTTCAACCGGACCTGGCCAGTCAGCCAGATAACCTGCCCAGGCAAGAGAAGGATAAAGTGCCGCAACAGTTGCTGGCTCACAAACTGCAATATATTTCAGCGGCTGAAGATTTCTGGCCGACGGAACAGAGCATGCCAGCTCAACAAGCTCCCGCACCGTCTCTTCGGAAACCGGATAGTTGCCATCAAATCTCCGGTAACTTCGGCTGGTCATTACAAGTTCTCTAAAATTCATGATTACAGAAGAGTTAAGATTTTTCCGCCCAGGCCGCTTCGGTGTATTTCGACAGCTCATCCCATTGACCGCTGCCTATCCATTCAGTAATGTAATTCACCGTTCTGGCATAACACAACGGCTCGCGGCAGGGCTGCTGAAGCCAGTCGGCCAAAATGGATTCGTCAAGCCGATCCATTGCCATGCCGTACCCAAGCTCTACCATGCCAAGCGCGTTCGATTGTTGCTCAATCTGGCCGTCAAGAGGCCTGAGCAACAGCTTTTTTCCAAGATGCAGCGCCTCACCAGGAAGCTCAAATCCCGCATTGCACACCACACCGTTGCTCTCCATAAGATCACTGAGAAATCCTTCACGGCAGTAAGCCCTGAAATGCAGGTGCCCCTCATCACGATTGTCCTGCACTTTACCATAAATAAAAAACTCATATACATCAAACGGAGTAAAAAAGGTCACAATATCGTCAACCTCCTCAAACGGGAGATAAACAAGAACCTTTTCTTTGACTACCGTCGATGCTGTACGGTCATACAGTGTCTCAGGAATAACCGGCGGAAAAATCGGCTGATTAAAGTGACTCCAGTGAAGCCCTGCATTGTAGCGAGCAGGCGCAAAATTCAGTAGCGTATATTTTTCAAAAAAATTTCCCTGGGCAACCGGAATATCATAAGTAAATGCATACTGATGGCCAAAGCCGACAGAGGGAATATCTCTCAATCGTGCAACCAACGATGTAATCGGATCAAAGTCAGTAATAATCAGCTCCGTCCCTGTCGTATCAAGCATCATGACATCAGACATCAAACGAACAAGGTCAAGCTGAAGCAGCGTGTCGATATAATTCAGCTTCCCCTTATGGGTTGCCAATGTCATGCCTTTCATGACCCGGTATGGCTCAAATATTTCAATCTCCTTCAGCTCCTCCTCCTTTCTTCCGCTGATGATAACCTCAACATCATGACCAGCCTCTTTGAGCTTTCGAACCAGCTCGCGACTGCGGCTGATATGGCCATTTCCCGTACCTTGAACACCAAAAAGGATTTTCATACTACTGAATTTTCAGGTTGGCATACTGTACCATCAGCGTCTTCTCCCCTGCATTGCGAAACGTTATCCTGACTTTCTGCTTTGCCCCGCTTCCCTGAACATCAAGCACGACTCCCGGGCCAAAAAGAGCATGATGCACCATCACCCCTTCACGCAGCGCCGGACGCGAAGGCTTTGGCTGACCTCCCGGAGCTGTTCCTCCGGCAACCGGGGCCGTTGTTCGCTGCTGATAACCTCTCGACATTGATGAAACACCGGAAACAGGTCTCTCTTTCGCCATTCGTTCAGAAAGTAAACTCCCCCCCTCTGTTTGCACTATTGAAGAGTCTATTTCACTGATAAACATTGATGGAAGAGACTGATGCAACTGACCATACTGGTAACGACTCTGCGCCCATGAGAGAAATATCTTCTCCTGGGCCCTGGTCATTGCCACATAAAAAAGTCTGCGTTCCTCCTCAAGCTCTTCAGGCTCATAGCAGTGCAGGGGGAAAAGTCTCTCTTCAAGCCCGGTGATAAACACTACGGGAAACTCAAGACCTTTGGCCGCATGCACCGTCATCAGGGAGACATAGTTGTCAGAATCTTGCGTCTCTTCATAGTCGGAAGCAAGAGAGATATTTTCCAGAAAATCACCCAGCAACCCGGCATCGGGGTTATGGTCAGAAAAATCCCTTGCCATGGAGAGCAACTCCTGGAGATTTTCATGACGTGTCAGCGATTCAGGAGTATTTTCGGCCTGCAAGAGCAACGGAATGGAGGTCAGATTGAAGAGTTCCGTCAGAACTTCGTAAACCGTTCCGTTGACAGCCAGTCCCTTGAGCACCTCAATAACGCTGCTGAAAGAGGTGAGAGCATTGACCAGCCGCGCCTGAAAGCCTCCCTCATCAGCCCGTCTGATCGCATCGTAAAGAGTTATATCAAGTTCTGCGGCAAACTCCCGGAGCCTGCTGATACTGACATCACCGATTTTTCGAGGTGGAAAATTAATAATTCTCAAGAGCGACTCGCTGTCGCGCTCATTAAGAATGAACCGAAGGTAGGCAACTGCGTCCTTGATCTCCTTGCGCTTGTAGAACGAGACACTTCCAAACAATCTGTAAGGTATCTTGTTCTGACGCATAACATCCTCAACCACACGAGACTGGGCATTGGTACGATAAAATATTGCAAAGCTTCTGAACTCAAATCCCTGCTTCTGACGCAACATCCGAATCTGCTCTCCAACCCTTTCGGCCTCATTCCGCTCATTGTAGGCCTCAATAAGCGTCAGTGGCTCCCCTTCATCACGATGAGAAACCAGCTCTTTTTTAATCTGCCGAAGATTGCGGCCAATGACACTGTTGGCAGCCTTGAGAATATTACCGGTACTTCGATAGTTCTCAACAAGCTTGAAGGTACAAGCGTCATTATAATCGTCCTGAAAGTTCAGAATATTAGAGATATCAGCGCCTCGCCACGAATAGATCGATTGGGCATCATCACCCACAACAAAAATGTTGCGATGCCCGGCACCAAGCATTTTAGCAACGAGGTATTGAGCCCTGTTGGTATCCTGATACTCGTCGATCATGATGTAACGAAAAGATTCCTGCAACTCTCTGAGCACTTCAGGGTGCGCATTGAAGAGTTCAAGCGGCTTGATCAGCAGGTCATCGAAATCAAGGGCATTGTTCTCCTTCAGTTTTCTGGTGTACAACTCATAGACCTGTGATGCCTTCTGCTGATTATAGTCGTTGGCATTTCGATGAAACTCGGCAGGAAGAATAAAACTGTTTTTTGCCCTGCTGATCATTCCCTGTATTGTATTAATCGGCACCGATTCAACAGAAATGTTGAGTTCACCCATCGACTGGCGGATCAAACTTTTACTGTCTTCAGAATCAAAAATTGAAAAGTTCCGGTTGTAGCCAATCAGGTCGATAGAGTTGCGAAGAAGTCGGGCAAAAATCGAATGAAACGTCCCTATCCAAAGACCACGGGAACTTCCCTGATGAAGCAGAGTGTCGACGCGATGGCGCATCTCGCCAGCAGCCTTGTTGGTAAAGGTGAGCGCAAGAATATTATGGGGGGAAACTCCCTCATTATTGATGAGATAGGCAATACGGTAAGTAATCACCCTTGTTTTGCCGGAACCTGCGCCCGCCAGCACCATCACTGGGCCGGATGTGGTAACGACAGCACTGCGCTGAACATCATTAAGATCGTTTAAAAAATCGGTCAATACTGCCTGGCACCTGTTTACGGTTAAAACGCATCCCTGCTCTGTCGACTCCATCAGGTTGCGCAAAATTATTTTGTTGAATTTCGTATAACTTTACTCCTTTTACAAATTACTCTCCAATAAATCATCGGCCAGTAATTCTTCGAGTTTTTTTATGCCCGACATGCTCATTTTTGGCTCCCAGAGTTATTATATTCAGAGTGAACCGTTGCGTGCAAATACAAAAACCAAGACTCAATATCCCATGTTTCCCCTTGTTTACGAAATCAATACCAGAATCTGGCTACAAAAACTGAGCATAGAGCATAACCGTGCCGTTACCCTCGGCAACATTCCGGATGAGGAGTTTGCCTTTTTTTCAAGCTGTGGTTTTGATATTGTATGGCTTATGGGGGTATGGAAACCAAGTCAGTACAGCAAGGCAATTGCAACTGCACACAGCGGGCTCCGGGGTTCCTTCCTGCAACACTTGACAACAGTAACGCCAGAAGATATTGTATCATCACCCTATTCCATTCCCTCCTATACTGTCAATGAAACTCTTGGAGGGGAAACCGAGCTGCTTACCTTTCGTGACAAGCTTCATGCGTGCGGCATTAAACTCATGCTCGACTTTGTTCCAAACCATCTTGCTCTCGACAATGCGTTCCTGCCTGAGCACCTTGAGTATTTTATTCCGATGTGCCATGAAGAACAGTGCCTGGATCCCGGCGCTGGATTTGAATACATGAAAGGAACATACCTGGCTTATGGCAAAGACCCCTATTTTGAACCATGGACCGACACGTTGCAGCTTAACTACGCTCGAAAAGAGACACGCAAGATGATGACCGAGAACCTCTTCAAGATAAGTTCACTCTGTGATGCCGTCAGGTGCGATGTTGCCATGCTGGTATTGAAAAGCGTTTTCAATACCACGTGGGGGGCTTTTTCGGGTGTCATGGAGGAGGAGTTCTGGTGCAATGCAATTACTGCAGTAAAACTTCGTCATCCCGACTTTCTTTTCCTGGCTGAATCTTATTGGAACAAGGAGTGGGAGCTTCAGCAACAGGGATTTGACTTTACCTACGATAAACCATTTTATGACTACCTCTGCACTGCTTCCGGCAACATTGAAAAACTGACAGGACACCTGCTTGGTAATTGGGATTACCAGAAACATCTCTGCCGGTTTATTGAAAACCATGATGAGCCAAGAGCTGCTGAAAAAATTGGTCTGAACAACAAGGCAGCAGCGCTGGTGTTGCTTACTTCTCCAGGGATGCATCTTGTCCATCAGGATCAGATGGACGGCTTCAAAAAACAAATTCCGGTACAACTTCTCCGGCAAGCAAATGAAGCCAGCGACGGGAATCTGATAGAGTTCTACAAACACCTTTTTTTACTTCAGGAGAGAGAGGTGTTTCAGGAGGGACGAATCGAATGGCTTGACCTGAATGCCCCATACAAGACGCATTGTCTGGGATTTCACCGTTTTACAGCAAAGGAGAACGCCTATGTTCTGGCTAATTTCAGCGGAAACGGCATTCCCCTGGAATTCAGTCACCCTTCCCTTGAAGATGGTGCCCTCAAGAAGCTCACCATCTTCAGCACACAAAACAACACCAAAACGATCGTCCATTATGCTGAAAAGGTAATGAGGGTGAATCTTGCGCCCCATGAAGCAATAGTCATCAACTGCCTGACAACAGCGGCAGCAGCATACCAACATGAAACAACGTTATCGCGGATCGAGCCTGTTCAAGAGCAATTTTGACATTTCATACCATGCAGGTTATGACGCACAATATCACCGTTCGTACCACAAAGCCGATTGAAATAATCGACATTACGGCAGAAATAAGGGCAGCTCTCTCTTCAACCGGGCTGGAACGAGGGCAGATCACCGTGATAAGTCGTCATACCACGGCCTTTATCAATATCAATGAGAGAGAGGAGCATCTTCTTGAAGATATGGAGACTTTTCTCAAGCGACTGGTTCCAAAAGATGGCAACTACCTCCATAACCTCAATCCCATTGATGGCCGACACAATGCCCACTCTCATTTGCTCGGGCTCTTCATGAACAGTTCAGAAACCATTCCTTTTTCGGACGGTAAAATACTGCTGGGGCAATGGCAATCCGTTTTTTTTGTTGAACTTGATGGCCCACGTGACGAGAGAACTATTCTCTTGCAGATTTCAGGCATATAAACCACTGTGCGTGCAAGGAACCGGGAAGGCTCATCCATGGTTAGAGGTACAATGGAAGAATAACCTGAAGCCTTAAAACACCATGCCCGATTCGATTCCCATTCCCATTACGCAACAGACAACACTTCTCTCGGCAGTTCATTCGCCTGATGATCTCAAAAAACTCACGCTTGCTGAGCTTCAGAGACTTGCTGATGAATGCCGCAGAGAGGTCATCAATCTTGTGTCGGTCAATGGTGGCCATTTTGCCTCAAGCCTTGGCGTGGTCGAGCTGACCGTGGCGCTGCATCATGTCTACAGCACTCCCCGCGACAAAATTATATGGGATGTCGGGCACCAGGCATACGTGCATAAAATTCTGACGGGAAGGAAAGAGAAGATGCAGACCAACCGGCAATACAACGGACTTGCCGGGTTTCCCAAGAGAGCCGAGAGCCCCCATGATGCCTTTGGAGTGGGGCACGCATCAACCTCTATATCTGCCGCCGCAGGAATTGCCGCTGGAGCAAAGCTGGCCGGAAGTAATGAGAAGGTTATTGCTGTGATTGGGGACGGAAGCATGACCGGAGGTATGGCATTTGAGGCGATGAACCACCTCGGAGATCTGAAAAGCGATGTGCTCGTCATCCTCAACGACAACCAGATGGCCATCTCGCCAAGTACCGGAGGACTCAGAACCCATCTGATCAACATGACCCTCAGCAAGAGCTATAACAGGGCGCGTTCCCTTCTCTGGAAATCGATTTCCCTGGTCAACAATGACCTTGGCGAGAAGGCAAAAAAGGCCATTCGCAAACTTGAGGATGGATTCAAGGCCGCACTGACACCTGGCGCATTTTTTGAGGCGCTTGGTCTGAGATATTTTGGACCGATTGATGGCCACAACATGGAGCAACTCGTCAAGGCACTCAAGGAGATCCAGGCGCTTCCACACCCCAAACTCCTGCATGTTATCACCACAAAAGGCAAAGGGTTCAAGCCTGCCGAAGAGAACCAGAGCAAATGGCACGCCCACAACGGTGGCTTCGATACAACAACCGGTAAAAACCTGAAAACAGCCGACAGTTCGCTGCCCCCGAAATATCAGGAGGTCTTTGGAGAGGCGCTGGTGGAACTTGCCCTGAAAGATACCCGGATTACGGCCATTACCGCCGCCATGCCAAGCGGCACCTCGCTCGACCTCTTCCAGAACGCACTGCCAAACCGTTTTTATGACGTTGGTATTGCTGAACCCCATGCCGTCACCTTTGCCGCAGGACTTGCGACACAAGGGTACAAGCCGGTCTTTGCGGTTTATTCCACCTTTCTCCAGCGTGCGTTTGACCAACTGATGCATGACGTGGCGTTGCAGAACCTGCACGTTGTCTTTGCCATTGACCGGGCTGGCCTTGTGGGCGAGGATGGCCCAACCCATCATGGGGCATTCGACCTCTCCTGGCTTCATGCTGTTCCTGGACTTGTCATTATGGCACCAGCGGACGAGCAGGAGCTGCGCGACATGCTCTACACCGCACTCTATGACGTAAACGGCCCGGTAGCCATCCGATACCCCAGAGGCAATGGCACCGGCATCCCCCTGCGGAAAAACTTCGCCTCTCTTCCCATCGGAAAAGCGGAGATTCTTCGTCAAGGAGAAGGGTTGGCACTGCTCAGTATTGGAAACATGACGGGAAAAGCACTGGAAGTGGCAGGCTTGCTGGAAAAAGAGGGAATTAACGCCACCGTGGCCAATATGAGATTCCTCAAACCGCTCGACACCGGCATGATTGAAGAACTGGCATCACGCTCAACCCATTTTGTGGTGCTTGAGGAAAACAGCCTCATCGGGGGGCTGGGCAGCGCGGTGATCGACCACCTCAATGCCTCGGGGCAGCACCGGCCTGTGCTGAAAGTGGCGCTACCAGATGCTTTTGTGACTCATGGACATATTGATGATCTTTACCGGAGCATCGGTTTCGATACTCTGACAATGGCAGCGCGAATAGAGCGATTTTACAAAGAGGGCCAGAGATGAAAAAGCACAAGCACTGCCCGGACTGAAAGATTGGCAAAAAGACCGGCTGGGGTCCACTTTACATCTCCGGTTTTTTGTTGCACTGTCCAGCAGCATTTAAAAAGAAAAATCGTAAACAACATCGTTAGGCTGACCAGTAACACCTGTTAATTCAACCGTCTGCGCTACGGTGTGAACACTAACGTTCTCGCTATCTGCTTGTCCGTAGTTACCGGCATTATCGGTATAACCATTGACGTTCAAATGAATACTATTGCTGGTATCGTTGATATTGGCAGTGGACTTGAAAACCGCTGTCCAGGTGTTATTGCCGTTATAGAGTAGACGCGACAAGGAACCGTTATCAGAATGCAGGTCTTTTAGATCAAACCCTTTAACAGCTTCACTGAATTGGATGCTAACCGTTGCTGTTTCTCCGATCTTAAGTGCATGATCAGATAAACTGATGATTGCCGTGGGGGAGGTGGTATCAATATTACAGTATGAACCTGCCATACCGGATGAGAGGTTACCCGCTATATCGGTGTAAGCGCCATCCACACGGATCTTATTGTTGATTTTGGTAATATCGGCAATAGGCGTAAAAATCGCAGTATATGTGTTATTGCCGTTATCGGTCAAATTCGACAAGGCACCGTTATCAGCACTCAGGTCTCTTAGATCAAACCCTTTAACAGCTTCACTGAATTGGATAGTAACCGTCGCTGTTTCTCCGATCTTAAGGTAATGATCAGATAAACTGATGGTTGCGGTGGGGGCTTTGGTGTCAACCCTATAGACACCGCTCGATGCCGAAAGTCCAGTGTTGCCCGCGCTATCTTTGTAATAGTGGTTCAAACTGATTCTATTGGAAGCATCGGTGATGTTGGCAGTGGGCGTGAAAACCGCTGTCCATGTGTTACTGGTGATCCTGGTTAGACCCGACAAGGAGCCGTTCTCAGCACGCAGGTTAGTTAGATCTATCCAACTGACAGATTCACTGAATTGGATAGTAACCGTTGCTGTTTCTCGGCTTTTAAGTGCACTATCAGATAAACTAATGGTTGCTGTGGGGCTCGTGGTGTCATTGTACGGCATTGATTTCCTCCATAATTGTTAAATTAGCAAGCAACTTTCAATAATGATAAGCGTTATGTCATGCGAATGTTGACCAATAACTGAAAACCGAATAACATTCGTAAGATGTCTTTATAAAAAAAGTTAGTCCCGTCCGCATCATCTTGCATCAAAACAGGACTCAAGCCCGAAACCATCAATTTACGGCCACCACACTGATGGAATATATTAAAAGTTAATTACATCCAAGCCATTTATGAAAGGCAATTTTTTACATCTATAATACCGACAAGCAGCAGCACTGCCCACGTTGAAAGATTGGCGCAGAGACCGGCAAGGAGATCATCAGCCATGATTCCCCAGCCACCCGGAAAGCGCTGGACAGCATCGACAGGCCCCGGTTTTGCTATATCGAAAATGCGGAAAAAGGCAAGCGAGAGCAGGGCAGGCAACCATCCCACAGGCAGAAAGGCAAGCGCCAGCCATTGACCGGCAAGCTCATCAATCGTCACTATAGAGGGATCATTGCCGAACTCCTCCTCCATCAGCGTTCCTGACCAGACACCAACAACCGTGCAGAGCGCGACAAGGGAGAGCAAAAGCGTCGGGTCATGCAGTATCGGTATAAAATAATAACAGAGAACGGCCACAATACTCGTCACCGTCCCTGGTGCCACAGGAAAATAACCGACTCCAAAACAGGTGGAGAGAATTTTTGCTGCCAGTCTCTTCATGGTCTCATCGCCCCTGAAGAGGCTTCTGAAAGTAAATATTCCAGTTGCTGACCAGATAGGAGATTCCGGTATAGACTGTGAAAACAGTTACCGCGAGCATGATAGAATCGAGATAACCTGAAGCCAGAAAACGGCTCACCATAAACGACAAACCTTTTCCAAAAAAAGCCGCCTCCTTCATCAGAATGAGCGCCATAATCAGATAGACAAAGAGATTCTGCACCAGGGTTTTGTACTTCGCCTCAACACTGGTCACAACAGGACGGTTTTTATATTCAGCATAAATCCGCAGCGATGTCACCACAACATCGCGAACGACAACAAGAATCACCATCCAGAGCACCAGATAGCCCATCCAGACATAGAGTAAAAACGCTGCTGTAATCAGCAATTTATCGGCAAGGGGATCAAGAAAAGCGCCAAGACGAGTCTCAACACCATATTTCCGTGCATGATAACCATCATAAAGATCCGTCAGGGAGGCCACCGTAAAGGCAATAACGCCAAACAATTTGAGCCAGGGATCCGCCTGCAGCAATAACGCCACAAAAACAGGAACAAGCAGAATCCGCAATGCGGTCAACTGGTTTGGTATAGTCAGATACTCGTCTTTCAAGCCCGGCCGGATTTATAATATTATCACATCAATAGTGGGATGACCCCATAGCCCGCAAGATACAGTTTTGCAACCTGTTTTTCAATGACTCTGCGCTGTCTCTCAAAATAATGGTTGTTACTCCAGCTCCACAAAGGTAACGCCATCCCCTCCTTCACCCCACTCGCCAAGCCGAAAGCTCTTGACCGCCGGATGCTGCTGCAAACACTCCGCCGTTCTTTTGCGGAGCGATCCTGTCCCCTTGCCATGCAAAATCATTGCTGCATAGATGCGATTCAGGCGCATGGTGTCAAGAAATCTCTCGATTTTCAGAGTGGCCTCATCAGCGGTCAACCCCCGCACATCAATTTTAGTTGACTCAATACCCGATGTCATGGCCGACCAGGAGCTTTTCTTCGGCCTCGGTTCAGGCAGCCGCAGACTCTTTTTCACCTGTGTTTTTGAGCTCTTTTCAAGATTTTTCAGCGCCGTGGTCAACCTGAAATTGCCGCACAGCACCACCACACTCTCACCGTTAATGCTCTCAACCTCACCGGAGGTATTGGTATCGAGAATACTGACAAGGTCGCCCGGACGGATAGTACGATCAACTTTGGCCGCCGCTTCAGCTCTGGCTCGCAGCAGCGATGCACTCTTTTCGGTCTGCTGTATTTTGACACCAAGTTTTTTCCGTGCAACGTGCACTATCTTTTCATCGGTTGGAGCTGCTTTAACCTCCTGCAGAATCTCCCTGATCTCCTGTCGGGCCTGCTCCAGCTCCCTCTGAAGTTCCCGCGATGCTCCAAGCTTGTGCGCCCGACGCTTCTGCTCAAAGGCCGTCTCCGCCTGTTGCAAGGAGAGCGCCCTTTTCTCCATATTCGCTGTCTCCACCTCAAGCTGCTGCTTCAGTAAACGGTTCTCCTCAAACATGCGGCTGAGGTCATCAAGCATTCGGTCGAGCCCGATTCGCTCATGCAGCATAAAGGAGGATGCACGCGCCACCATTTTGGCAGGAAAACCCATCCGCTTCATCATGGCAAAAGCAAAACTGTTGCCCGGCAGCCCCTTGACAAACCTGAAGGTGGGCTGAAGCTCCGCCCGGTCAAACTCCATCGCGCCGTTCACCACACCCGCCCGTTCATGGGCATAGGCCTTCAACTCGCCAAGGTGGGTGGTGACAATGGTCTTGGTAGAGCGACCAAGCAGCTCCTCAATCACCGCACGGGCAATGGCTCCCCCCTCCTCCACATCGGTGCCAGCACAAAGTTCGTCAATCAATACCAGATCGCGACTGCCTGCGCCATCAAGAATTGTCTTTATAGCGCCAAGATGGGAGCTGAAGGTGGAGAGGTCATTCTCAATCGACTGGTCATCGCCAATCTCAATAAAAATATCGCGGAAAAGGGGAAAGACCGAACTCTCGCTGCAAGGAAGCAGATAGCCATGAACCAGCATACAGCAGAGCAGCCCGGCGCTCTTCATCGCCACCGACTTTCCGCCAGCATTGGGGCCGGAGATCACCAGCACCCGCTCCTCCTCATCCAGAATTAGCTCAAGAGGCTGCACCTCCTTTTGACGATGCGAAATCAGCAGCCAGGGATGATACCCCTTCACAATGCGAAGCGCCTGCCCTTCCGTAATGGATGGCAGCACCGCATGAGTTTCAACCGCAAACCGCGCCCGTCCATAGAGGGCATCAAAAGCCGCCAGCAGAGCTTCATTGTGCTGGATGTTGTGGCGCTCCTGCCGAATCTCCTCCGTCATCTCCTTCAGAATCCGCTCAATCTCCCGCCGCTCGCTGATCTCAAGATCCTGAATCCGGTTACTGATCTCCAGCGTTTCAGCAGGCTCGATAAAGACCGTCTGCCCCGAGCCGGAGTAATCCTGGATATACCCGGCAATCTTGTACTTGTACTCCACCTTCAGCCCAAGCGTGAGTCGGCCATTCTTGACTGCCACCCTCTCCTCCATCAGCCAGCCACTCTCCTGGGAGCGACGAAGCAGGCGCTCCATTCTCCGGCGAATCAGTTCACGACTGCTCAGCAACTCCCCCCGAATCATCAAAAGCGCATCACTCGCCGAATCGCGCACCCTCCCCTGCTCATCAATAATCCGGCGAATCCCTGCCTGAAGAGCGCTCTCAAGCCAGAGCTGCAGGGTAAACTCATTGAGCAGCGGATAGACCTCGCGGTTGAGCGCCATAAACTTCCGCAACTGCACCGATGAAAAGAGAAGATGATAGATATCCTGCAGCTCCTCCGTCTCCAGATAGCTCCCCAGCAGCTCCAGCTTTTTCAGCAGCGGCCGGGTATCGGGCAGATAAGAGAAGGGGAGCGCAATCCCCTCCTGAAGCAAATTGCGCAACTCAAGCAGCCGCTCAAGCTCCGTTACAAGCGCCTGCCGATCTCTTTGCGGAACGGCGGCAAGAAGCTGGTCGCGCCCCATCGCCGAGAGGCAGAGCCGGGCGGCGTAGTGGGCGACTTTGTCGAATTCGAGCTTTTTGAGGGTGGTGGGGTTCATGGGGAAATGGTGATAAACGAATGCCTGCTGTTTTCTGAATATAGGGAACTGAGGGGAATAACAGTTCAGGTTGCCGATTCAGGGTTCAGAAGTTCAATGGGCAACCTCCTGATTCCTGCACTTAACCCGATCCATCGCCATGCCTCTTCAGAGGCAGAGAGCAGCTTTTGCCCCGCTCCATCCCAAGCCGCAGTCTCGTTGTGCGGCAGGTTTGCCATGGTCATCAGGCAGGTGCCTGACGCGACATCCCACACCTTCAGGGTATTATCTGAAGAGCCAAACACAACCGATTTTCCATCGGGACTTATCGCGCACGACCAGACAGAACCCGAATGGCCGCTCAGCGTCATCAGGCAGGTGCCTGACGCGACATCCCACACCTTCAGGGTCTTATCATCAGAGCCAGACACAACCGA
>CAJEXI010000020.1:56411-61436 GCA_903994455.1 uncultured Chlorobiaceae bacterium
TATCGCGCACGACCAGACAGAACCCGAATGGCCGCTCAGCGTCATCAGGCAGGTGCCTGACGCGACATCCCACACCTTCAGGGTCTTATCATCAGAGCCAGACACAACCGATTTTCCATCGGGACTTATCGCGCACGACCAGACAGAACCCGAATGGCCGGTAAACTTATCAAGATGAAACGCATCTTTGAATTGTGTATTGGTTTTCCCTGTGCAACGGGCTAAAGCTGTCTCATGATTATCCGGAAAATTTTTATTGCCAGCAAGATGGCACTGAACAAAAGAGGCAAGGCGGAGATGGACAGCATCCCATTGACTCTTCTGTAAAGAACTCTTCCGCCAGATACTTCCGACAGCTTCCGACATAGAAAAATCGCCACCACTCATCGTACAGGAGAGAAATTCAGCATTAATCAAGTCTGCTTTCCTGAACGAGGCTGAAAGAAGCTGTACCGCCTCAAACTGAGTTCCACGGAGCTTTGCCCTGTCAAAACAACTATTGCGAAGCACAAGATTTCTGATTCTCCAGCCAGCAAGCTCTGCATCCTCCAGATGCACCGCTCCGGGATTTGGCAGCTTCATCCCGTGGTCACGGAGCTTCTGCCATAGGGCAAATGCAAGTTCCGACACCTCTTTCCGGTAAGCATCCTCAAGAATAGCCTCAATACTTTTGATCGCACAATCGAGCAGCAGACCATCAAGAGCAAGCATCTCAACAGCAAAGTTCAGCGTCTCGATTGAGGGCATGGCCATGGCGAGCGCTCCCATTTCCCCGGCTGACAAGGTCAAGACATCAACAATTTGGCCAGCCAAGAAATACTCCTGCAGGGAGGTGTGGGCAAAAGAGAACTCCTTCTCCTGCTCCCTGATAATAAAAGTGGCTGTGCGAAGATCTTTTTTCAGTGTTTCACGATTCATGTTGCTGTATGCATCCTTGATGACGGGGTGTTCATAGAGCCAGGTGTCGAGCCACTCCTCAAGCATCTCTGCTTTCATGCCAGCGCCCTTTCTGCGATGTATCTCCAGAGCAAGCGCTTTCATCAGTCTCCGTTTATGGTCAAGGCTGAACTCATGCTTGCCGCCATCTCGCTGCAAAGTGCTCTGAACCGTTAAATCGTAGAGTCGCGCCGTATTGATGGGCTTTCCCTCCTCTTGCAGTTTTTCAAGGTCGGGAATAAACTCCGTTATCAGCGAGAGTGTGTATGGCCTGCTGGCTAGCTCTTTCAAGTTATGCACTTGCTCAAACAGTCCAACGATTTGTTCAATCTCCACATCGCTGCTGCTAAGCCTCCTTTTCAGATACTCCCTGATCTGATTGTCGTCAAACGGCAACAAGGTACAGGATCGGTACTCCGACGAGGATCGCCCCTCACGATCGCGACCAAGAAACAGGCTGTTCTGTTCAAAGATATCCCTGAAGTAATGGGTGCGGCAACTGATCAGAACCTTCCCCTGCTCTCTTGTATCATCTTTTTCCCTGATCTCCCTGATACTCCAGAGCTCGGCAATAAACTGGTTGGTCTCCTCCAGCGAAAAATGAACCGTTTTTTCATCGAGCCCGTCGAAGAAAATTATTGCCCTGTTCTCACGCACCAACTGGATAATATTCTGTGGTTGCACACTCTTTTGATGGAGAGGATCTTTTGTACTCTGAATGGCATCTTCAAGGATATTAAGCAATTTTGGAATCCTCTTTTCAGAGCCAATACGGGTTGCCACCATCCGCAGATCGATGTAAATACAAAGCGGATAGCGATCAGGCTCCTCATGGTGCAGGGCATTAAGCTGCCGTGCAATCATCCTGCAGGTAAAGGTCTTGCCCGTGCCAAAATCGCCAAGCAGGGCAAAAAATGGCACATCCGACTCCAGAACCCAGCTTTTGATATAGTCAATGGCGTTTACCGTATCACTCTTGACCGGGGCATCAGGAATGTGGCTGATATTGCCGGTATGGCCTTTCGGAACAACATAATTCTTGTGAGGGTAGGATTTCCGCTTCTCTTTCTGACATCCATCCAGAAAGTGATCCATCAACTCAGAAGCACAATAATGCCGTTCTGATTCGGAATATTTTCCTTCAATAACTCCAGCAACATCGGCAAGCGACCGATCATCACCAGACACGATACTCTTGCCAGCTTCGAACAGTTTTTTTACTCGTTCCTCAATTTTTCGAGCAAGATCATTGAGAAAGTGATCCTTCTGAGCAACTCCTTTCAAATCGAGAAATGATTTTCCGGTTTTTGAAAAAAATATCTGCTTTTGTGCAAGAGCTTTCAATGAAGCACTTTGCAGGTTAAGAGGCCTCAAAGCAACAGGTAAACACTTTTCACGAAGAAGCGGTAGTTCAGATTCCTTGATATACACACTGGCCGTAAAGCTTGTTGAAAGCAACAGCAGCCCAAAATCACAATGTGTCAAATGTTCCTGAAGCCAGTCGTGCCATTCCTCCCCGATCGGAATTGCTTCATCACCAATAAATGAATATTCATAATCCCCATTTCCCAAAGCAGTTGCGAGCAACTTGACAAACCCTTCTTTATGCGTTATATCCTCGTGTGCATAAGAGACAAATATATTGACTTGAGGTTTCGAGGGCTTGGCCTTTAGCACCACAGCTTCTCCTGACCGATAAGCATTTTTTTCGGCAATCCCGCGCCGCATAGCCTCTTCAACTTGGGCTTCTTTAATGGTTTGACTGATTGACCTGCTTGTTTCGGCTTGTGACAAACTGCGCACAGGCGGAAACATCCCGCTGTTGACAACAATCTCCCTGCTTTTGTTGTTGATCCAGAGTGCAAAAATCGGGTCGGTGAGCCGGTAGACTCCCCCGTTATCCTTTTCAACAAAGTCAAGAGATTCAAGTTTCTTTAACGAGTTCTGTATGCTCCCCAAAGCACGCAACCGGTGCTTTTGCTGATAGTCAACCGCAAACGGACTCTGGGTAGGGTCTGCCGCCAGTGCCTTGAGTAAAGGCTTTTGTCCGGGTGCAAGCTCTCTCTCCATCCCGCTGAAGTTACTCCCCTCCTCATCAAGCATCTTTTTCAATCCCGCATCAATATCTGCAGACTGAATCTCCTCATTGGAGCTGACTTCAAAGAGGGCATAGGAGAAGCGCTGAACATAATAGGGATAGCCCCCGCTTTTTTCTGATATCTCTCTGGCTATTTCATAAGGACACTCTTTTCCAGCGGCCTTGAACTGCCTCACAATAAAGTCTGTGGCCTCCTCTTCAGCAAGCACTGGCAGCTCAAGATTGACGCTGCTTTTATAGAAGGGGCGATCTTTCTGGTTAAACATGTCAGACAATATTCTGCGCCTGCTGCCAAGAAAAAAGTAGGAGCAATTCGACTGGTGCTGTATATGCTTGCGAAGAATCGCCTCAATCTTTCCCCCGTCGCGAAAGCCGACAATCTCCTGAAACTCGTCGATAACAATATTGAACTGCTCTTTTTTGTCTTGAAGAAGCTTGTCGAAAGAGTCCATGGTCTCCTCAAGAAGCGAAATGCCGGTTTTTTGCGATACCGGCTGTACGGTCATGGCAACACCACCGGTTGCTGAAGGATCAGGGGAAAAAACAGGGCGCCAGCTCTTGAGTAACCCCATCACCTTTCGAAGCAGCGACTCCTCTTTTGAGGCAAAACTGTAGATACCCCGAGCAATCAGAGAGGCAACATCCTCGCCACTGGAGGCATCGGAGATATCGATATAGAGCGCAATGAACCCCTCTTGTTCAAGCTGGTGCTGAACCCTCTTTACCAGTGAGGTCTTCCCATAACGGCGTGGGGAGTATAAGACGACGTTGGTGTTCGAGTGCGCATGGGAGAGTAACGCTTCAAACTCTTTTTCCCTGCCACAGAAAGGAGCATCTATTGGCAGTACCCTGAGGTAGAAAGGATTGGTCATGGTCGCCCGCCTTGTAATTATTATGCCTTAATTATTATCTCATAATAATAACAAATACAGAAATGAATATCAAGAGAATCAAGCAGAGTCGCAGGAATGATTGAACAAAGCAACCTCCCATGCGCACCAACTTCTGAGCCACAATTCTATCCAATCCTGGGCAATACCGTCGCAGCATACGCATCTGCAACAACCGCCTCAAGCATCATCACTCAATGCGGCAAACTCTTTTCGGCGGCGACCAAGAGGGAGTTTCATCCCGTTTTGGGTGATGAACATGATGAGATCACGCACCTGGTTTTGGGGCATGTCGAAACGATCCTCAATCGGCCCTCTTCGCACGATCATGACATTGCAGGTAATGCACCTCATCCGGGAGCACAGTTGTAATGGCAAACGAAGCACGACTGTCGGCAAGCAGCAGAAAGCTTGCCGCACGATGCCAGATATCCTGACTGGTTCGGCCCATGACCTGCTCAATCCGAAGAGAGAGTGAGGCCTCGGTGAAGGCTTTCAGTGCCCCTGTTTTGCGAACGACAGGACAGAAGTTCGGGTTGCCAGGAAGATTATTTGTGATTTTGTGGCGAGGTGATTGCCGGGGCGGCCCGGTGAAATAACACTCCGGGTCAAGGAGCTGAAGATAGCGCAATCCGAATGAAGCATCTTCAACCTGAAGCCTCTCGCCGGAAAGCCATTCATAGAAAAACCGGCACCTCCTCGCTTGCTGTTTGCCCTGACTGGCTGTAATGATTGCGGTAATGGTCTCTGCTCCCAACCGGCGGAAAATGCGTTTCAGCACCAACAAATCAAGCGTTTCATGCTTGAGTGCGAAAAAAAATGACCAGCAATATCTCCTTTTGGTTGATATCGCTGGTCATAGAGACGCATCCCCTTCTCCAGCCGAACGCTTCCCCTCACATGCCCGGCCGCAACCGCACAGCGCTCCCGTAACGGCAGCTCCAAACCCAATGCCCCCCGATTTCCCGATAATATTATAACGAGGAAGCACCAAACAGCACAGCAATGTTTCTAATTCCATGAATTATAGGTTATTCGGTAAGGATGTATTGCAATCTTTGAGCTTATACCCGGGAACGCCGAGCTCCAGCTCGGCATTAT
>CAJEXI010000021.1 GCA_903994455.1 uncultured Chlorobiaceae bacterium
GGAGGTAATCCGTCATCCCTGACAGTCAGTCAAACAGGAACACAAGATATCTCTTTTTGCGATAATGCGTTGGACTGGTATGGTAGTTACTATGGCCCCGCCAGTACCTACACCTACTCATTCATCATTCGTCGTAACTGGACGGGCACGGCAGGCAATGATGTGGTTGATGGAACAGGGCTGTATGAGCATTTGGTTGGCGGAGCTGGCGATGATACGTTGACGAGTGGTGCCACGTCGGACAGTATTGAAGGAGGCAGTGGCAATGACGTTCTGAAGGGCGGAGCTGGCAATGACTTCCTGCATGGCGGAACGGGAGTAAATACGGTCGTCTATGACGGGAAGCAATCGGATTA
The DNA here is from genome assembly GCA_903994455.1 of uncultured Chlorobiaceae bacterium. Taxonomy (GTDB): domain Bacteria; phylum Bacteroidota; class Chlorobiia; order Chlorobiales; family Chlorobiaceae; genus Chlorobium. Next base: position 357 of record CAJEXI010000021.1, read on the forward strand.
TGATGTGGTCTGGCAGGGAGGTGTCACGTGGAAGGTGACGGCCAAAGCAGGCGGAGCTGACGGTGTTGATACACTGACCGATATCCAGAGACTTCAGTTTGCCGATCAGAGCGTGATACTGGATGACTCTTCAAACGGAGTAGATCCCGGGTTGCCCAGTGCCACCTTTGGTCAGTTCATAACCGGCAAGGCGAATTATGGCGGGGACAGTGACTGGTTCCAGTTTGATTTCGGAAAGCTTGGCATCGGCAAAACACTGATGTTCACTCTTGAAGGCGGAGGCCCCGGCGAGCGGGTTCACTTCACCAACAGTGATGGCTATATTCTCTATTTCAAGAACGCCAGCGGGCAGGATGTTGAGTGGCTGAGTATCGGACAGTCACTGGTTTTGACTCCGGATCGTTGGGGAGGCAGCAGCGAAGGAGGACAATTCATCGGCGGCAAGGCATACGTCCAGCTTTATGCGGATGGAGCCTCGAACAGCCCCTACACACTCTCCATATCCCGTTACCTTGAGGGGACGGCAGGTGCAGATATTCTGACGGTAACGGACAAGATTGATGAACTTGCGGGACTTGGTGGCGATGATCTTCTGACGGGTTCAATTCGTTCGGAACGACTGCTGGGAGGCGAAGGCAATGACCAACTGTTTGGTGATGCGGGAGACGACTATCTGTCGGGAGGCTCAGGTCTGAACGCGGTTCAGGGAGGAGCTGGCGATGACACGATTGATGTTTCAGGCCGCACGGTAGTTCAGGATACGATTGATGGCGGCGATGGGACGGATACGCTTCGTATGAGTCAGGGAGTGAACCTGGATCAGGCGGTGATCAGCTCTGTTGAAGTGTTGGAATCGACCAACGGCGGAACATTTACCTTCAGTGCAGAGCAGCTTGGTCGTTGGGGTGTGACGCAACTCAGGAACATGGATTTGGGGTTGACGAGTTCGGGGATACTGGACGTGAGCGGTCTGAGCGGTTCAATTGGTCTGGTTGGGAGCACGGGCAATGACAAGCTGAGAGGAAACGCAGAGTCGAACATTATCCGGCCTCTTGGTGGCAATGCCACGGTGGAAGCTGGTGCTGGTGATGACACCATCCTCTATCAAAGCAACCCGAACTGGTGGGATGGCAATACCCAGTTCACCAAAGACAACTTCCTTTTGGCAGATGCGGCAACTCGCTCCTACCTGCTGCGGGGAAGATTTGATGGTGGCGCGGGCAATGATACCCTGCGGTTCTCTCTTTCGGTTTCATTTATGCATGCATGGAGTGAGTGGGCGAACTATTCATCAGTGCCTTACTCACTGGATATATCGAAGGCCACGGTGACAGGTATAGAGAATCTGACAGTAGATGGATGGGATTCAGGCAACAACTTGCCCGCCTTCATCACCATGATGGCGTCACAGCTTGCAGGTTTTTCAGCGTTGACAGGGGTCAAAGGAATCCAGCTTGTTGGTGGAGGTGAAGTAGACCTTGCTGCTTTTGCTGCCAGGGGTGGAGTAAATCTGGACTTTGGAGATGCTGTCGGCTATACCATTATTGGCACATCAGGGAACGACATCCTGAAGGATACTTCCGGTTGTGATGTTTTGCAGGGTGGAACCGGCAATGATCAACTTACCAGCACAAGCAGTCAGGATACATTGCTGGGTGGGTCAGGGAATGATACTCTTGTTGTTTCTGGTAAATCGATAGTGACAGATACATTTGATGGTGGAGAGGGGATCGACACACTCCGTATAACTGGAGGAGATATCGATTTTTCAGGGGCATTTGCCACCAATGTGGAGAAAATAACCGTGTCTGCTGATTCAATAGCTTTGACCGCAAGCCAGTGGAATGAACTTGGCTCTTTTGTTGAGCGTGTTTCGGGCACTCAGTCCAGTTTTATTCTCAAGGTTTCGGATATCAGGACGGTTTCTCTCTCTGTTGACTCACCGTATTCTGGTTTGACTGGATCAAGTGGTGATGATCGTCTGATCGGTAATGCAGGGAATAATGTACTGCTTGGCGGATCGGGTAATGATGACTTGAGTGGCAATGCTGGAGATGATCGCCTGGTAAGTGGTGCTGGCATTGATACTCTTTCCGGCGGAGATGGTTCGGATACACTGATGGTTACTGACAAGCTCATCGTGCATGACCAGTTGGAGGGAGGGGCAGGTCAGGATACGCTTGTGGTTCTTGACGGGCAAGACTTGACGACAGCGGTGATCAGCGGTTTGGAAATCTTGTCGGGCAGCGGGATTGTAACGCTTACCTCTGCACAGTTGGCTGGTTTCCAGACGATCAAGGGGGTCTCCGTTCAACTCAGCGGCACATCAACCCTCTTCTCAATGGGTCTCACGCAACTGCTTGATGATGCCAGAGTGCTGATGCCACTGGTGGATCCCGCACTCAATGCAATCCATGGTATACTTGGTTCGAAAGAGTCTGACACTATTGGTGGCGGTTCTGGCGGAGATGTCATCTATGGTGGTCGTGGCTCTGATCATCTGGATGGAGGTGCTGGCTCCGATACACTTATCGGTGGCATCGGTGTGGATACGCTGCTTGGGGGAGCAGGAGATGATCTGTTCCGGGTGGAAACGGGTGAGTTAACGGGCGGTTTGGTCTCTAGCGATATCATGGATGGTGGTTCGGGAAGTGATACTGTTGAGGTGAATTTCAGCACAGCAAGCAGTACTTATCAAGTTAATGCAGGCACTATCAGTAATATTGAGCGATTGGCGGTCAATAATGCTAATGCCAGTTGGTGTACGGTGGCGTTGACTGCAGAGACATGGAGCAGGCTTACGGCAGTGACGTTTTCTAATCCCGACAGCTATGCTTACGGTTGGACCAACCTGAGTATCAATGGAAACGGGAATAACATTAGTTTCAATAATATTGTTGGCTCCAGCAAAATTGCCAGGGTTACCCTCGCTGGCGCATTTTTCGATATTGATGCCAGCAAGCTTACGATTGGATCGACGAATAATTACACGGACACTAATTATCGCAGTATTTTTGTAAGCAACTTTGACAGTATTCTTTTAAGTGAGGGAGATGATGCTCTTCGCATAAGTGGTGATGAAAGCTTTGTCGTCAATGCTGGAGCCGGTGATGACCGTATTTTTATCTCAAATGTTCGTAATCTCCCTGTCACTATTAACGGAGGGGAGGGTGTCGATATCCTGGATCTGTCGAATAACAGTTTTGTTGATCTGAGTCAGACTACGCTTGCCAGCACAGAATTGATCAGGTATGGAGGTGCTACGCTGGTTGTGACCGAAGCTCAATTAGGTAACTGGATTTTTGAAGGTAGTGGCACAAAATTTACGAGGGCTGGCAGTGTAGTTTTTGGCACAACGGGAAATGACTCATACGTCGGGAACGGTGCCGGTGCGTTTCAGGGTGGCCGCGGTGATGACAGTATCAGCTATGTCGATACGGCGGTCTTCAGTGGTAATATGGCTGAGTATAACTATGTTCGTTCAGGTCCATATTATGTTGTGGAGCACGCGCTTGGCACGCCGGTAGATGGCAGGGATACTCTTTATGGGGTTATGAATATCAAGTTTGCAGATATTACACTGCAGCTTGACGATGCTCCGGATAATCTTTGGGGAGCCTATCAGTACTCCAGTCTCACCGTCGCGGGCTACGACAAGCGTATCTCTGCCAATAAAGATTATGTGCAGGATACGGACGTTTTTGCTGCAACCCTTGCGCCCAACTCCCCTCTGGCAGTAGAAGCCTCTTCTTCTGGTGGAAGTGGATGGGGTATTTACTTCATGGATATCGCCTCTGGTCAGCAGCTTCAGTTCAAAAGCCTGGTATATGGTTCGGTTATTTCGACCTATTACAACTGGATGTCGGCCTCCGAGAAATGGCTTCCCGGCTTCAATACATCTGATGGGTTCAAGGCCTACCAGGGGGGAGCTGTTGCGCTGCAGTACAATCTTGATGGCGATATACAGGAGTACGCTTTTACCCTCAAATATCTTGATGATTACGCGGGAAGTGTTGATACGACGGGAGTCATGGATGTGCAGGGTGGAGAGGTTCGCGGGTATATTGGAGCGGAGGGTGATGCCGACTGGATACGAACAACGCTGAATGCTGGAACCAAATATGAGTTTCATCTCAATGGCCTGGCATCCGGGGGAGGAACGCTTCTTGATCCAAGTCTTGTTCTGCGGGATAGTGAGGGACGTCTTGTTGCCTCTGGCCTTGATATTCAGACTAATGTGGTTGGTGGAGATGATATCATCACCTTCCGTCCCGTTTCTACCGGGGTCTATTATCTTGCGGTGCAGGATGTTGGCGGGGTTAACCTCGGTTCCTGGACGTTGACCCAGAAAAGTCTTGATATGATTGCTGGCAATATCTCTACAACGGAGCGTGTAGAGTGGAATGCCAGTCATATCTTTACGGTAAGCAGCGAGGTAAATGTGCTTGGTGATCACGACTGGTTCAGAATTTGGCTTGACAAGGGGCTGACCTACGATTTCCGTGCGCTTGGCAGCAGTTCAGGTATGGGCAACACGCTTGGAGATCCGCAACTCTCTCTCTATTCGGTGACGGGCAATTTGCTCGCTACCGATAATAATGGTGGTGGAGGCACGGACGCTCGTCTGATTTACCGCGCCTCTGATTCTGGCTGGTATTTTCTTGATGCGGGCGCATCCGGCAATATGACAAAGGGTAACTACACGCTGACAGGGGCATCGCTTCAGGATGACTATGGCAACAGCGTACTGACGAATGGTCGGGCCCAGGTTGATATACCTCTTTATGGTCTGATCTCCTTTAATGGTGATACAGACTGGGTCAAGGTTGGTATGACCAAAGGGCAAACTTATATCATTGAGTTGAACGGTGACCTCAGTGATGGTGCACAGCTCGATCCACTGGTCGATCCGCTGCTTGTCATTCGTGATTTTTCAGGGTCAGTACTTTATAAAGCTGATGATTTTGGTGGAAGCCTGAATGCACGCGCTTATTTTACTGCGCCTTATGATGGTGCTTACTATTTTGAGGCTCGCAGTGCTTTCAAATATGATGTTGGTGCCTGGCAGTTGAGTGTTGTTACCGCTCCTCCTGATGACTATGTTGATACGGTTGCTGCCGCCGCTGCGCATCCAGAGAGTGTTGGTCAGCTCTCGCTCGGCGTGGCGGGTTCGGGTGTTATCGGTGCTCCCGGTGACCACGATCTTTTCAGTACCGACATGGAGGCGGGCAAAGTCTATCAGATCAAGGCTGAAGGGTTATCGGGCCATGCTGGCACACTGGTCGATCCTTACCTGCGGGTTTTCGATGCCAATGGTCATCTGGTTGATTTTGCCAATAACGGCGCTGCTGGCCGTGATGCGCAGCTCTATCTCACACCAACGGTTACCGGCAGTTACTTTCTGGAGATCTCCTCAAATCAGGAGAAGGGGCTTGGCACCTTCCAGATAACCGCAAATCAGCGAAATCTCCCGCCGGACGATGTGCCGAACGATTTGAGTACCCAGGTGACTCTGTCGGCGGGCGACAGTTTTGCAGGTCAGTTGCTTACCCATAATGATCAGGATTGGTTCGGCATCATCCTTGCCGCACAAAAAGATTATGTCTTCAGGGTGCAGGCTTCCGACAGCGGGAATGGCACCCTGCTCGATCCGGTTCTGGAAGTTCGAGCCGGTGACGGCACTCTGGTGAAGAGCAGCGACAACAGTCTGATCTCTCATGAACCTTTTATGGTGTTCACCCCTGTGGCTCAGGGAACCTATTATCTGGTGGTCAAGGCTGCCGATGGACAGACTGATACGGGAAGTTATACGCTGTTGACTCGTGCGCCGGATGATTATTCCGACAGCAAGCCGGGTGCGACCTTGATCAGCCTTGATCAGACGCTGGACGGTGCTATTCAGTGGGCTTACGGCTCTTATGGAGTGCGTGCGGTTGACTCTGTTGGCGTGCCCTCCGATGCTGACGCTGACTGGTTCAAATTTTCCGCTTCTGCTGGAGAGGTGCTCTCGGTGACGGTGCAGGCAACGGCCAATTCAACTCTGAGTCGTCCGATGGTGGAGATTGTTGATACCAACAATCTGACACTGGCTGTAGGGGATGGAATGGAGACGTTGAATGGCAAGGCGCAGGCAACATTCCGCACCACCGAATCAGGCATCTTTTATGTCCGGGTGATTGACGGCGCTGGCGCGACGGGTGAGTATCAGATAAGGCTTTCGGCTGGCGATGCCTCTGATGAGGATGCCACGGCACCGGTTGCGATTGATTTCACCAGCCAGGGAGCACTGTCGATTGCCCAGGTTGTGGCGAAAATTGGCGTAAGCAGCGATGTCGACACCTTTAATTTTACTCTTCAGGGTGGCCACCACTACAGGATCGAAACCATGGCAGTTCGTGATGGTTCTACTGCGCCGCTACAGTCCGCATCGCTTGGGCTCTCCTGGTTTGCCTCCGGGGAGAGCATGCCGCAATCTGTTGCCGTATCGACCACCGCCGGGGAGCCATCATTCTATGAATCCTCGGCATTTTCGCCACTCACCTCCGGCCATCTTTCAGTGACCGTTCAGTCGACGGATAGTACCCAGACAGGGCAATACAAGCTGCGAGTCGTTGATCTTGGTGTGACTACGGAGGATGTGCAGCCGGATCAGGTGTCGAACTATGTGGATGCGACGCATGGAGTTTTGGCAATCAACAGTAGTGTGAACGGCGTTATTGATACTGCTTCCGATATTGATCTTTTTGCCATCACGCTTACGGCTGGCAACATCTACGATTTCAGCCTCAAGGGTTTTGCTGACGGACTTGGGACGCTTGCCCAGGGAACGCTGCAACTTCTCGATTCGAGCGGCAGCCTCGTCACCACAGGCAGGTTCGATGCGGCTACAGGCCGGGCGCAGATGGCCGTATCAGTCTTTGCTGACGGTCGCTATTACCTCGCCGCAGGTGCGGTAAACCAGCCGGGCAATACCGGTACCTACATGCTCGACACCCGTTTGCGTGATATTACCACTCCGGTTGAGGACGATATTTCAGCCGATACTCGCAGTGGTGTAACCGTTATGCCGGGCAGGCCAGCGACTGGCTCCATCAATTATGCAGGCGATACGGACTGGATCTCGGCCACGCTGACGGCTGGCAAGGTCTATATTGTTGATCAGCTTGGCGATGGTGATGGTGCCGGAGGTACCTTGAAGGACGGCTTCCTCCGTATACTTGATTCGTCAGGCAATGAGGTTGCTTTTGACGACAATTCGGGTGCTGGTTCCGATGCCCGTCTCATCTTTACGCCTCAATCCAGCCAAGCCTATTATTTTGAGGTGAGTGGCACTGGTGCCGAGACGGGCACCTATACCTTGCGGTTGCGTGAACTCTATGGCGGGATTGCTGACCCGCTGAAATCCGCTCAGTGGTATCTCCCTGCAATAGGATTGGAGCAGTTGAACAATCAGTACTCGGGAGCGGGCATTACGATTGGTCTGGTGGATGATGGCATCGATACTTCGCACCCGGATTTGCAGAGCCAGATTGATTTTGCGCTCTCTTATGATGCAGTCTATAAAACGCAGGATGGAAAGCATAAGACGGTTTTTGACTTCCATGGTACCATGGTTGCGGGAATAATGGTAGCTACGGCTAATAACGAAACCGGAATTGTTGGTATAGCACCTGATGCAGAAATAGCATCGACAAGGGTGAACTGGAAATGGGAGGCGATAACCGATGCTCTGGGCAAACAGTACCAGTTCGATATCAGCAATAACAGTTGGAGCGCCGTTGATCCTTTTGGTGATAATTTCAACAGTACCACCCTTACCTTTGCCTACGAGGCTTTGCGACGGGGAGTCGAGAATGGCCGCGGGCAGAATGGCACGGTTTTTGTTTTCTCTGCAGGCAACAGTGCTTCATCGGGTGACAACACTAATTACCATAATTTCCAGAATGCGCGTGAGGTGATTACTGTCGCGGCGGCGCAGAGTGATGGCTCACTGGCCAGTTTTTCAACCCCCGGCGCAAATGTGCTGGTGGGCGCTTATGGAGTGGGTCTCTTGACTACCGTTCGAGGCGGTCATTATGCTAATTTTTCGGGAACATCGGGGGCGGCCCCGGTTGTGTCGGGCGTAGTCGCGCTTATGCTTGAGGCTAATCCAAACCTCGGCTATCGTGATGTCCAGAAAATTCTGGCATTGAGCGCTACGCATTCCGATAACCAGTCATGGAAGATCAATGGTGCAACAAGCTGGAATCTCGGCGGACTGCATTACAATGATGGCATGGGATTTGGTCTGGTAGATGCCTACGCTGCAGTGCAGTTGGCCCTGACATGGACTGACAGCAATACAGCCATTAATGAGGTGTCGGACTCTGCCCGTGCATTCGGTTTGCACGATGCCATTCCCGATGGTGACGGCACGGTTTATTCGAGGAAGTTCATGATCGACAGTGCCATGCAGGTTGAGCATCTGGAGCTTGGCATTGATCTGCGGCACACCCGCTTGGGAGATCTTGTCATTGAGGTCATCTCTCCGAACGGCACGGTGTCACGTTTAATGGATCGCCCTACGGTCAATGCTGACCAGCCGTTTGGCCTCGCCGGGGAGGATAGCGGAGTGCCGATTCATCTGTTCTGGGACTTTTCCAGCGTGCAGTTTATGGGTGAGCAGGCTGTTGGCGACTGGACGGTGGTGGTCAAGGATGTGCGGGCCGAAGAGACGGGCACCATCTACAGCCTGTCGCTGCGGGTCTATGGCGAGCGTGCGGATGGCAATGACACCTACGTGTTTACCGAAGAGGGGTTCAGGCAGCAGGGTGCCGCTGTGCTGCAGGATGAGAGTGGTATCGACACCATCAATGCGTCGGTGATGCTCCATGACACCTTCATTGATTTGAGTGCAGGGCTGATTGCGGCTGAAGGAGTGACCTATAACATAGCAGATTGGAGCGTGATCGAGCAGGCCTTTACCGGCGCTGGCAACGATCGTCTGGTGGGAAATAGTGCTGTTAACTGGCTGAAGGGAGGCGCAGGGAGTGACACTCTGGAGGGTGGCGCAGGTAACGACACGCTTGATGGCGGAGCTGGCAGCGATACCGTTGTCTATGCGGGTGCCATGGCTGAATACAATATCTCCTGGAATCCTGACACGAAGCAGGTGACGGTGATCGATAATAAAATTACTGGTGGCGATGATGGGCAGGATACGCTTGTTGGCATTGAACGTCTTGTTTTCAGTGATGGTGATTTATCACTCGGCGCTATGGTTGGCAATCACGCTCCAGTTGCCAAAGCGACTCTTTTTGATAACCCCATACTTTTCGCCAAAGGCATGGGCATTCAGTATGATTTGCCGGACAATGCCTTCACTGATGCCGATAGCGGTGGCAGCGCCAATGTGCAGATTGAGATCAGTTCAGCCTCCGGCGGCGAGCTGCCCGAATGGCTGAGCTATGATCCTGTTACCCGGCAATTTTCAGGTGTGCCTCCGGTTGACCTGCAGGGTCAGATAAAGGTGCTGGTCAAGGCGATCGACGAGTTTGGCACAACGGCTTCCGATATCCTCACTCTCCAGTTCGGCGATAACCAGGCGCCGCTTCTCGACAATCCATCAGAGAAGGTTCTTCTTGAGGATGCTGGTCTCGTGGCCCTGGCGATGACTGCGCCGGTCGATCCCGAGGGCAAGGCGGTGACGGTCAAGGTTCTTGATATAACGACCTTTGGCACCGTGCTCGACAAACTCGGTAACATCGTCAGTGCTGGCCAGGTGTTCAGCGCAGATGCCTTCAGTGAGTTGCACTATCAGACGGCCCCTGATGCCAATGGCAATGCAGGATACCTCCGCTACCAGGCTACCGATGCTGATGGCGTTATGGCCGAATCGTCGGTGCACCTCTTTGTTGATGCCGTGAACGATGCGCCGCGTTTCCCAACAGCCGGAAGCAAACTGGTGCTCAACTATCCAGCCCAGTCTACCGTGACGCTGGATATGAATCATCCGGCTGATCCTGAGTCGGTTCTCACGACGGTACGGCTTACCGAGCTTCCGGCCATGGGTACGGTATCGCTTGATGGCCATGTTGTTGCGCTCAATCAGGTACTTACCTTTGACCAGCTTGACCGCCTCACCTTTACCCTTGCTGAAAATGTTAACGGACCGATTGGCGCGGTCTCCATCCAGGCGGTCGATCCCCAGGGACTCGTTACCAACTGGAGCCTCTCGCTTGAGGTGCAGGGGGCGGCAGCGTCCAATGTCGGTACGGCTGGCACTGACGCGCTCTATGGCAGTATTGGCAATGATACCCTCTACGGCATGGGAGGGAACGATACGCTTGTTGGCAATGCCGGTAACGACAGGCTGCTTGGCGGTCTTGGCAACGATACCCTCTTCGGTGGCAGTGGCAATGATGCGCTCGATGGCTCCAGCGGCAACGACTACCTTGATGGCGGCAGCGGTAACGACACGATGAGCGGAGGCCCCGGTAATGACACCTATCTGGTTGATTCGCTTGCAGATGTTGTGCTTGAGGTTATCTCCGTCGGCACCGGCGGCAAAGACCTTGTCCTCACCTCGGTGTCACTTACGGCGACGGATAATGTCGAAAGTCTTCAAGCGGCGCCAGGATACGCCATCAACCTGACTGGCAATGCTCTTGATAATACCCTTGTTGGCAACGAGCTGGCCAACCTCCTTACAGGGGATTCCGGTCGTGACACCCTTGTCGGCGGAGCTGGCAACGATACGCTGCATGGCGGCTCCGGTATTGACCATCTTGCCGGTGGTGCTGGTGACGATCTCTACCATGTTGATTCACGCTCGGACGTGGTTGTTGAGCTGTTGAACGAAGGAGTTGATACGGTCAGGGCAAGCTCCAGCTTTACTCTCTCCTCCAACGTCGAGAACCTCATTCTCGAAGAGGGTGGCGACTACACGGCTGGCGGCAATTCACTCAACAACCATATTTGGGGCAATGCAGGGAATAATATTCTTGCTGGTGGTTTGGGAATCGACACGCTTGAAGGGGGGCTGGGCAACGATGTGTATGTGCTGAGCGACAGCCTCGACACCATCATCGATACCGGTGGCACTGATACTGTCCGTTCAACTCTTGATATTACCCTGCAGGCTGGTATGGAAAACGCTGAACTGGTGGGTATTGGCGATACTGTTGCGGTCGGCAATGGCACCAACAATCTGCTGGTCGGCAACAGTGGCGACAACATTCTTGAGGGCATGGGCGGTGTTGACACCCTGACCGGCGGTGAGGGCAGCGATCAGTTTATTGTCAGTTACAACGGTGCTGGCACTGCTCCAGACCGCATTCCGGACTTTACCCCCGGGCGCGACCTGCTGGTCATCGATCTTGCCTCTCTTGGAATTTTCCCGGATGCCCTTGGCCTGCTCTCGTCCGGCACGGTGGCCAGCGACTCCTTTGTGAGAGGGGCAGGTGCCAGAGCGCTTGATCTGAACGACTACTTCCTGCTCGATACGGCGCAGGGGCTGCTCCTGTTTGATCCGGATGGTTCCGGCCCGGTAGCGCCGATGGAGCTTGTTCAACTTGTTGGAGTTGACTATGCCACCATGATCGGGGCTGATATTTTTGTCGGGGTGTAAAAAGAAGGTTTTCATGTTGGCTCACTTTTTTTGAATTCGACCATGATGATACGTCAAATTGCAGCGCCAGACCTGACACCACTCGCCATCGGAGGTGCCAGCCTTCAGCTTCTTGATGGCCTTGGCTTTTCAGAGGATGGCGCGACGCTGCTGGTTCGTGCAACATATCTTGATGATGCTGATACCACAAATGCTCTCCATTACGGAGTCTGGAGCTACGATCTGCTCACCCGGCACTACACCGCTTGCCTCAATACCCTGCTTGCGGGAGCGGGTGGCAGCGCGAGTGATATCGATGTCAGGTCGGCGACTATTGCCGGCTCGGGGAGTCAGGTGACGATGGTGACGCAGAGTGTGTCGCGCAGCCAGCCCGACGACATCCGGCTTGGCCTGCTGAGCAATGGCCTGCTTGTTGAGAGCAACCTTGTCGCATCTTCCCTCTCTGAGTTGGTGCAGCCGTTTGTCGAACGCTTTGCACTCAGCAACGACGCTCGCTTTGTGGCCATTCAGACAACGAGTCCGATGCTTGCTCCTGAAAATGCGCCCGATACCAACGATACCAGCGATATCTATCTGCTCGACAGGGTTTCGATGAGTATCCGGCGTGTCAGTTATGTTGGCGGCAGTGAGGTGAATCAGCCGGTTTATCTTGGGAACGTTGTCAGCGATGGGTCGAGCGTTGAGGTTTCGTTTACCACTGACGCGGCTTTTGTGAGCACAAAAATTGATCAAAACTCCGTTCCGGGGGCAACGACCACTCCGGGAGCCCAAACGGATGCATATCTCTGGAGCAGCGCCTTTGATGCGTCTGCTCTTGTTGGATCGGGAGCTTTCAGATTGCTCTCCGTTGGCGCTGACGGCCATGCTTCAGGCTTTGTAGAATCGGAGAGTGCGGTTCAGGCAACAGCCGGGGGTATCTTTTTCAGCAGCAGTGCGTCCAATCTGGTGAGCAACGACACCAACGCTACCATCGATTTGTTTCTGGCAACACTCTCTCCCGAACGAATTGCCCTGAATGGCATCAGTGAACTGGCCCAGGGCGCAACGATGGTTGGCGCAAGCAGTAGTGGCCGTTACTTGGCGCTGCTCTCAGCCTCGCCGGAGGTTGCTGGCAGCGGCGAGATTCAGCAATTGCTTGTCACTGATCTTCAAAGTGGCTCATGGCATGCGGTATCCATGAACAGTGGCGCTCTTGCCAACGACATGGTTATTGGTGGCGTGCTCTCCCCCAATGGTACTGCTGTAGCCTTCACGACTGCCGCCGACAATCTTGACTCCAGTCCGCTGAACGCTCCGTATGGGTTGTTCGTGGCAACTACCGGGTTTGGAGCAGCACCAGTACTCCACGATCTCACGGGAGAAGTGACCTTCTGGAAAACCGGTGTTCCCGTTACCGATGTTACGTGCGTCATTGCTTCAACCCCTCCTGCCAGCATCGCTTCGGACAGCATGACCACTGGCGCTGATGGTCTTTACCAGCACCTCGACAAGGCTGATGGCACCTACACCTTGACCAGCGCGAAAGTGTCCGGTCCTGCTGAAGCTCATGCTATCCACGCCAACGATGCACTTGCAGCTCTGAAAATGGCAGTAGGGATGAACCCCAATTCAGATGGCCGAGCAGTATCGCCCTTTCAGTTTCTGGCCGCAGATGTCAACAGGGATGGAGTCATCAGGGCCGCAGATGCGCTCAATATCCTCAAGATGGTCGTCAAGCTCGATACAGCGCCAGCAAATGAGTGGCTGTTTGTGCCGGAGAGCGTGGGCAGCGAGAGCATGTCACGAACCCATGTCGTCTGGCCGGATAATCCGATACCGGTGTCGCTGGATGTGGATCAGGATTTGCATTTGATCGGCATTGTCAAGGGTGATGTTGACGGGAGCTGGGTGGCGTGAGTGTGTGCAGGTTTATTGATTCGACAGAGCGAGACACTTCTGCTGTTCCTGCGCAATTTTTGTATATTAACAGTGGAATCGGGAGCGGTTTGCGAGGCTGCTGATGAAGGCTCAAGAGAACCGGAGAGTAACCTGCCCGGTCATTGAGCTATAATATTTCCCTGTTTATAAAACGGAAAGATTAAATTCCGGGGAGATTATTGGTTCGCAAGAGATAAAACAGTCCTTGACTCAGAACAATCAAAAACATAAACGTTCATGGCTACGACCCAACTAGTTATTGATAATTCCGTTAATGAGCAGGATGTCCTGATATCCGGTTTTGCTTCTTGTATTGAGTCCCCTGCGCTGGAAGTCAGTACAAATGAAGTTGATCAGAGTGTTATATTGTATGCAGATACCTATGGTACGCTTCGTTTTGAGACTCCGCCCACGGTTGCGCAGATCCAGTTCACTCCCGGGCAGAATCGGGACTCAAACAACATTATAACCGGCAGTAATTTTGATGACCAGATCGATGCCGATGCCCTTGCTGCTGCAAATCCCTATAAAGGCAGCCAAAGTGTTTCTGTTTTTTTTGGTTCCATGCCGTTTTATACCCTAGGAGGAGGTGATTTTTCTGGTAATGGAACGATCACCTTTACAGCTCAGCAGTTGCTGGATCTGGGGAATTCCGGCCTTAAGCTTTGGCATGGATCGAGTGCCGTTGAAACAAGCTTTACCGTCAATGCTACTGACCTTATCAGTCAGGCTGATGGCCCCTATACCCTGTACTGGATTGGCTCAACGGCTGTACCATCTTCAGTGTCAATCAATGTTGACCGGGAAGGGATAAACAGCTATGATGACTCTATCACCGGCAATAGCGGTAACGACATTATTGATGGAGGACTTGGTAATGACTGGGCCAGTTATTCCGATAAAACAACAGGTATCGCAGTTACACTGAATGGCACCACCAATGCAACGGTCTTTGTGGGAGGTGTTGCGGAAGACACGATAAAAAATATTGAAAACCTCTCTGGTGGCTGGGGCAATGATGTCCTTACAGGAGATGGTGTTGACAATTTTTTAAGAGGCAATGGCGGCAACGACTCAATCAATGCCGGCGCTGGCGATGACCAAATCTATGGCAATAGCGGCAATGACACCATAGATGGAGGGGATGGTAATGATACGGTCTATTTCAGCGGGAATGTTGCCGAGTATACCATCACTCATAATGTGGTTTTGGCTACGTACACCATAACCGACAGTGTGTCAGGTCGCGATGGAACAGACGTTGTTACTTCAGTTGAGAACTTCTTGTTTGCCGATGGCTCTCCCATAGCACAGTTCGGCTTTGGTGGGTATCGCTTCCCTACCATCAAAAGTGGTGTTCTTGGTGTGGGTGATCTGCTGAATCCAGACCGTCCGGGGTGCTACTTCGATCGTTATGAGTTAGTTGGTGTCGCAAACGATACCACCCTTGCTGTCTATATGGGGAATTCGGTTTTTGACAACTACCTGATGGTGGAACGCAATGGTTCAATTATTGCGCGTAACGATGATGATGGAAATGGCATTGATGCTTTTCTGACCTGGTCTTACATGGCTGGAGATGTCATAAGGGCAACAACCTCTACTCCTGGAGGTTCCGGGGCCTACAATCTATATCTGTCTGTTTCCGACAGTGTTGATAAGGTGGCACCGTTTTTTACGGGATTCAAAGGCGTTGTTGGCACAACCAGTGAGGATAGTGTGGTTGAAATTACCCTTGGCGATCTCCTTGTAACGAGCGATGCGATTGACATTGATGGAAGCGTTGATGCTTTTGTGATCAAGTCGTTGAGCGATGGCAGTCTGAGGATTGGGGCGAATTTCGCGAGCGCCACTCCATACAACCCTGGAACAAATGCTACTATTGATGCCACGCATTATGCTTACTGGATTGCAGCGCCCAATGCGAACGGAGTTTTAAATGCGTTTTCGGTTGTTGCAAAAGATAATAGTGGAGAAGAATCGCTTGATGCCATTCAGGCGAAGGTTAGCGTAGCATCAGTGAACGACGCGGCTACCTTCAGTGGAAGCAGCTTTGGCAGAATTATTAAAGACAGTGGAATTTACACTGCAGGTGGGACGCTGATCGTTCACGATGTGGACAGCGCCACAACCATTACTGCTCAATCCGACAAGTCTGGCACCTATGGCACATTCACCATTGGCGCTGATGGTGTATGGGCGTACACCGCAGATCCTGCAAAGCTGGCGCTTCTTGGTGGCACAACACCGATAGTAACCGATACCTTCGGGGTGACAACGGCAGATGGCACCATGCGCAATATTGTGGTGACCCTGATGGCACACGATGTGCCGGGCGGTACGTTATTGAACGGATTGGGTGGTGCGGCTGGTTTTGGTGAAAATTATATCTCCCGGAGTGATGACTCAGACGTGCCAAACATTGATATCACCAGGGTTTTTGGCACCAATGGGCTCAACTTTTTAGGGACGCATTACACAACCATATCAATCAACAACAACGGCAATATCATCTTCGGCGGTTCGGGCCTCTCTGCTTTTACACCCTGGTCCATGCAGACATCAACCTTGCCAACGATTGCTGCTTTCCTTGCTGATGTTGATACCAGGGGTTTCACAACCTCCATTATTGGGCCTGGCGCGGTCACTCCAACTCCAGGCGGAAACTCGAAAGGTTCCAATCTTGTCTGGTACGATTTTGATACGACGGGTTATGGAGTGTTAACGATTACCTGGGACGATGTTGGCTATTTCTCTCTCCATACAGGCAAGCTCAATGCCTTCCAGATGCGCCTGATTGGTACGGGCGGAGGTAACTTTGACGTTGAGTTCCGCTATGAAGATATCAACTGGACAACAGGTGATTACTCCTCCGGCAGTAATGGAGTTGGAGGCATTGTTGCCCGTGCTGGCTACACTGCGGGTAATGGCATAACCTATTATGAGCTTCCCCAGTCGGGCATGCAGGAGCAGATGCTTGCGCTGGATACCACCGAAGGCAACACTGGACTGGCCGGGTTGTACTACTTCTCATTGTCCAATGGAAGCAGTGGTACTGAAAATCAGGTTATTTACGGCAGTGATGTCAGCAGCATTCTGACGGGAGGCCCCGGCAACGACACGCTTTACGGCATGAGTGGTGATGATCTCTTGAATGGTGGCGCAGGTGCCGACATGCTGTATGGCCGCGCTGGTAATGATCTCTATTTCATTGATGATACTGCTGAGAGTATTGTTGAGAATGCCAATGAAGGTATTGATACCGTTCAGGCCAGCATAAGTTATTCGCTTGCCTTGCTTCCGAATGTGGAAAATATCAGGCTGGTTGGCTCGGCAACGATCAATGCAACGGGTAATGGTGGCGATAATACCCTTATCAGCAACAATGGCTCCAATATTATGGATGGAGGCCTTGGTACAGATACCGCCTCGTTTGAACTCTCCAGGATTGCTGTCGTCGCATCACTGGCAAGCAACAGCGCAACTGGTGATGGCACCGATACCCTGATTTCGATTGAAAACCTGACGGGTTCCATTTATAACGACCGCTTGACAGGCAATGCCAATAATAATGTGCTCAATGGTCTGAATGGTATCGATGTCATGACTGGTCTGGGTGGTAATGATACCATTGATGGTGGGGTTGGTGATGATACCGTTGTTTTTCGTGGCTATTTAGCGGACTATTCCATCAGTTTTGATGGAACCGGTTACACCATATCGGATACCGTAGCAGGTCGTGATGGACTTGATAACATCAGCGGCGTGGAGCATTTTCAGTTTGCTGATGGAACAAGGGCGGATATTTTGCCACCCATCATTACCTTGAGCACGCCACTCGACCATGCTACTGATGTTGCGGCAGGCAGCGATATTGTTCTGACCTTCAGCGAAGCGATCAAGAGAGGCACCGGTGTGATTGAGATTCACAGCGGCTCAGCCACCGGCGCGGTTATCGAAAGCTACCAGGTGTTAACAAGCCCCAATATAGCCGTGAGTGGTTCGACCCTGACGATCAACCCGACGGCAGATTTTGCACAAGGAACCCATTACTTCGTGACCATAGCTCATGGTGCCATTACAGACCTTGCCAGCAACAGCTATGCCGGGACTGCTCCTTATGATTTTACCACAGTGGAAGACGCTTCAGCGCTCCACAGTCTCACAGGAGTTGTGAGCTTCTGGAAAACCGGCGCAGCCATAGCGGGGGTTGCGAGCGCTCTCACATCGGCACCTGCGACTGTCGGCACGCAGCTTGTAGACTTTAAAAATATCCAGACAGCGGTCGATGGAACCCGTACCATTGAGATCTGGGAAAACTCGACGAAAACAGATATCTCAAGTTTGAAACTGGACTTTTCGTTCTCGACAGGCTCCATAGCCACGTGGCAGAATGCTGTTACCTTGCCCTCGGGCTGGAGTTCCATTCCCAATACGGAAATATCAGGACAGTTTACGCTTGGTGGCATTGGCATTATCCCCTTGTCGGCGGGTCCGGTAAAGCTTGGTACGTTGACGCTCACAGCGCCGGCAAACCCGCAGCATTTTGATCTGTCGCTGGATTCGGGAGAGTTGGGTAACGATACCGTGCCGCTTTACGGCATAACGGCCGATAGTATGACCACCGGCGCTGACGGACTCTACCAGTATCTTGATATGTCTGATAGTACGTACGCACTGAGAAGCGCTAAAGTTTCCGGAGCGGCAGAGAGTAACGCCATCAAGGCTAATGATGCTCTTGCGGCTCTGAAGATCTCGGTTGGTATAAACCCGAATGCTGATGGTAGCGCCGTATTGCCGTATCAGTTCCTGGCAGCGGATGTGAACAAGGATGGCCAGGTCAGGTCCGCCGATGCGCTCAATATCCTGAAGATGGCGGTCCATCTCCCCACTGCTCCTGAAGCGGAGTGGCTCTTTGTGCCCGACAGCGTGGAGAGCGAGGCGATGTCGCGAACCCATGTTGTCTGGCCGGACAATCCAATACCGGTTACACTGGAGAGTGATCATGAGTTGCTCCTGATCGGGATTGTGAAGGGGGATGTTAATGGCAGTTGGGTGGCGTGAGAGAAGCTGAAATATATTCAGGTGAAGATGGCTGCTTGTTGGAGGCAAAAAAAAGAGTTTTGCCCCTTTTTTCTTGTGGTAACGGAGGTTGAAGTGGCCTGTCAGAAGGAGTTTGTAAAGGAATATTTTGACTCAATTAATTGATTCTAAAAATAGCTGTTAACG
Source organism: uncultured Chlorobiaceae bacterium (assembly GCA_903994455.1). GTDB lineage: Bacteria > Bacteroidota > Chlorobiia > Chlorobiales > Chlorobiaceae > Chlorobium. Next base: position 19,111 of record CAJEXI010000021.1, read on the forward strand.
TCTTTATATTCTGGAAGGCATGATAAACCGGTCTCTTTTTATGACCGAATACTTTTTTTTTGTGAATTTATTTTTTAGCATGGAGAGATGAACATGCAACAACATTCTTTACTTCATGGATGTCGTGTGGCAGGTAGCGGTGACGCATTGAATGGTTCCGTTGTACTCGGTGTCAGAGTGGCGGGAGTGTTTCGCCAGAAATAAAGAATTCATAACCCTAAACATGTAACGATTATGGCTATAACCCGGGTATTCATTGACAGTCGCGTCAATGATCAGGATCTTCTAATTTCGCAGTTTACTTCCGGTACTGAGTACTCGGTGCTTGATGCTGGTCGAAATGGTATCGAACAGATGGTCAGTGCTCTCGCTGGGCAAGGAGTGTATGATTCTATCCAGATCATCTCTCATGGGGGAAGCGGATCACTCTCCCTTGGCAGTACGGTGCTGGATAGCTCCACTCTTCACCTTTATGCAGCGGAACTTGCGCAGATTGGGCGTGCCTTGACTGAAAATGGCGATTTGCTGCTTTACGGCTGCGACGTTGCTGCTGGTGATCAGGGACGGCAATTCATTGAGACGTTGTCGCAAATAACTGGTGCCGATGTTGCCGCCTCGGACGATGCTACTGGCGGAACAGCAGCAGGAGGCGACTGGGCGCTGGAGGTGCAGAGTGGCGCGGTGGAGCAAGCCGCATCGCTCCATGCGCCGGACTATGGCTATCTCCTGGCAAACAACATTCCGATCGTAACCGGCCCCCTTGCAGCAATATTCGCAGAAGGAGATCCGGCAGTCAGCTTTAACCTGCTGGAAAACGCCCATGATGTTGACGTTACTGACTTGCTCAGTATCGGATGGGTCAGCTATACCGTTGATGGGTTGCCATCTGCTTTACCTGCGGGAATCACGATTGAGGGTACTACCCTTGCCTTTAATCCTGCCAATCCGGCCTATAATGCAATGGCACCAGGAGAACAGACAACGGTTGTTGTCAACTACCAGGTTCTTGACAGTGCTGCTACTGCGGCAATATCTTTCGCCACGAAAGTCGACTACGTGACGGGATATAATCCATTTTCAGTCACAAGTGCGGACGTGAACGGCGACGGCCAGCCCGACCTGATTACGGCTAATTATGGCAGTGATACGGTATCGGTGCTGAAAAATAATGGCACTGGCGTTTTTGCCTACAAAGTGGACTATGCGACGGGAATCAGTCCATCTTCGGTCACAAGTGCGGACGTAAACGGCGACAGCAAGCTTGACCTGATTGTGGCGAATTTCGACTCCGGTACGGTATCGGTGCTGAAAAACAATGGCGATGGCACTTTTGCCACAAAAGAAGACTATGCGACGGGATTGTATTCCATTTCAGTCACGAGTGCGGACGTGAACGGCGACGGCCAGCCTGACCTGATTGCTGCGAATGCCGGCATAGACAAAGTATCGGTGCTGGAAAACAATGGCGATGGCACCTTTGCCACGAAAGTCGACTACACGACGGGAGATTATCCAATTTCAGTCACGAGTGCGGACGTGAACGGCGACGGCCAGCTTGACCTGATTGTTGCTAATTATAGCAGCGCTACGCTATCGGTGCTGAAAAACAATGGCGATGGCACCTTCGCCTCGAAAGTGGACTACCAGACGGGATTATCTCCATATTCAGTCACAAGTGCGGACGTGAACGATGACGGCCAGCTTGACCTGATTGTTGCTAATTATCGCAGTGCTACGGTATCGGTGCTGAAAAACAATGGTGATGGCACCTTTGCCGCCAAAGTGGACTACACGACAGGCTCTTCACCAGATGCAGTGACGAGTGTGGACGTGAACGGCGATGGCCAGCTTGACCTGATTGTTGCCAATTCGGGAAGCGCTACGGTATCGGTTCTGAAAAATAATGGTGATGGCACCTTTGCCACCAAAGTGGACTACACGACAGGTTCTTCTCCAGATGCAGTAACAAGTGCGGACGTGAACGGCGATGGCCAGCTTGACCTGATTGTTGCTAACGGGGAAAGCAAAACGGTATCGGTGCTGCTGAACACGTCGGGGGGCTTCACCGGGTATCCGACTACCACGGAAACGATAACGATTTTAGGTGCCAACGATGCGCCATTGGTAACGAATACAGCAGGTGCAGGGCTCGGCTCGGTAACGGAGACTGGTTATCTGGTAGAAGGTTCGGCTACAACAAGCGGCACTCTGACGGCCAGTGATGTCGATACCGGTGCAACCCAAACATGGAGTATTGCTGACACAACACCAGTGGACACTTACGGCAGCATCGCGATCAATGCAAACAGCGGAGTCTGGACCTACACGCTCGGTAACACCAACGCCGCAACGCAGGCGCTCTTTTATGGTGAAACCGTCACTCAGAGCTATACGGCCCGCGTAACGGACGAGTTCGGTGCCTTCGCTGACCAGACCATTACCGTTACCATCCAAGGAACGAACGATGCGCCGGTGGTAACGAATACAGCAGAGGCACAGCAAGGCGCGGTAACGGAGGCCGGTTATCAGGTTGAAGGTTTGGCAGCGACCAGTGGCACCCTGACTGCCAGTGATGTCGATACCGGTGCAACCCAAACATGGAGCATTGCCGACCCAATACCGGTGAGCACTTATGGCAGCATTGCTATCGATGCAAATACTGGCGTCTGGACCTACGCGCTCGACAACACTAAAGCCGAAACACAGGCGCTTCGTGAGGGCGAAACCGTCACCCAGAGCTATGATGCCCTTGTAACGGACGAGTTTGGAACCTCCGCTGGCCAGACCATTACCGTTACCATCCATGGCACGAACGATGCGCCGGTGGTAACAAATACTGTAGAGGCACAGCAAGGTTCGGTAACGGAGGCTGGTTATCTGGTTGAAGGCTCGCCTACAACAAGCGGCACTCTGACGGCCAGTGATGTCAATACCGGTGCAGCCCAAACATGGAGCATTGCCGACACAGCACCAGTGGATACTTACGGCAGCATCGATATCAATGCAAACAGCGGAGTCTGGACCTACATGCTCGACAATACCAAAGCCGCAACGCAGGCGCTTTATTATGGTGAAACCGTCACCCAGAGCTATACGGCCCGTGTCACGGACGATTCCGGTGCCTTCACTGACCAAACCATTACCGTTACCATCCATGGTGCCAACGACAGCATCCCGACGGTATCTGCCCCTCTTGCAACAATTCTTGCAGAAGGAGATCTCTCCGTCAGCCTTGACCTGTTGGCAAATGCTCATGACGATGATCTTATCGATACGCTCTCTGTTGGAACTGTCAGCTATACCGTTAATGGGGCACCGTCTGCCTTGCCTGCGGGAATGACGATGGACGGTTCTATTCTCACCATTGATCCCGCTAATACAGCATACGAAGCAATGGCGCAAGGCGAACAGACAACAATTGTTGCCACTTACCAGGTTCTTGATGGTGCTGCTGTTGCAGAAATATCCAACAATTCGACAGACTTCAGTGCCTACCCGACCACCACGGAAACGATAACCATCCACGGTGCCAACGATGCGCCTGTAGTGGACGCTGCAGATGTCACTGGTGCCGTGACCGATCTGATAACACCGATTGGCTATTTGACCGACAGCGGCACGATAAACTTTGCGGATGTTGACCTTGCCGACAGTCACAGCATCAGCAGTGTTTCACCATCGGCAGGAGCCCTTGGAACGCTGACACCAACGATTACGGCTGATACGACCGGTACAGGGAATGGCGGCGTAGTGACCTGGAACTACAGTGTTGAGGCCGCGGCGGTTGAATACCTTGCCGAGGGTGAGCACAAGGTCGAGACGTTCACGTTTAGTCTTCTTGATGGCCATGGCGGCAGCGTTGAGCAAACGGTTAATGTTACCATTACGGGCTCGACCGATGTGCAGATAGTTGATTTGACCGGAGCGGTAACTTTCTGGAAAACTGGTGCGCCCATTGCGGGAGTTACGAGCACTCTCGACACCGTGCCTGCGGACCCGGGCGCTCAGGGTGTGGAATTCAGAAACATACAGATTGCTGCCGATGGTACTCGAACCATCGAAATATGGGAAACCTCAGCAAATGACCTCAATAGTCTTCAACTGGAATTTGCTTTGCCGACAGGCTCAATTGCAACGTGGCAGGATGAGGCGAGTTTGCCTTCTGGATGGAGTTCACTGGTTAATACTGGAATTTCAGGAGAGTTCATGCTTGGTGGTGTGGGATTATCGCCGTTGTCAGCGGGTATAGTAAAGCTGGGCACGCTGACGCTCACGGCACCGGCTAATCCTCAACACTTTGAGCTTGCGTTGAGCAAAGGCGACTTGGGCGACAATGCCATTGCTCCTTTTGGTATTGCTTCAGACCGCATGATAACCGCTCTTGACGGGCTTTACCAGCATTTTGATATGTCTGATGACAGCTATGCCCTTACCAGCGCCAAGGTGTCGGGCACTGCCGAGGCCAACGCGATCAAGGCCAATGATGCTTTTGCCGTGCTGAAGATTGCCGCAGGGCTGAACCCCAATGCTGATGGTAGCGAGATATCTTCATACCAGTACCTGGCAGCGGATGTGAACAAGGACGGTCAGGTGAGAGCCAGCGATGCCCTCAATATCCTGAAGATGGCGATCAAGCTCGACTCGGCACCTGAAAAAGAGTGGCTGTTTGTGCCTGAGAGCGTGGCCAGCGAGGAAATGTCGCGAACCCATGTCGTCTGGCCGGATAATCCGATGCCAGTGTCGCTGCATGTGGATCAGGATGTGCACTTGATCGGGATTGTGATGGGCGATGTGAATGGCAGTTGGGTGGCGTGAGTGAATACCCGATGGAAGGGGTTCATGATTGAGCTGTAGGCTTACCGGTGTGTTTTTCTCCAAACAGAGCAAAAATATGCCGGTAAAAGGGCGGTATATCCGTTAAAAGATGGGGTTAGCCATGAGGCTTCAACCATTTGAATTAGAGCGTCGATCAGATCGATAGCCCGTTAAAGCTTTGGGAGGGCACGAAGACCACCCTTTTCTTGATGGGCTATTGCTTTTTTTTAATCGAATACTATTTTTTGTGAATTTATTTTTTAGCATGGCGAGATGAACATGCAAGAACATTCTATACTTCATGGAAGTCGTGTGGTATGTAAGCTGTGACGCATTGGACTTGTTGTTGCCGTTTTCCTCAGTATCAGAGTGGCGAGAGTATATTGCCAGGAATAAAGAATATATAACCCTATGACATATAACGATTATGGCTACAACCCGGATATTCATTGACAGTCGCGTCAATGATCAGGATCTTCTCATTTCGCAGTTTACTTCCGATACTGAGTATTCGGTGCTTGATGCCAGTCGTGATGGCATCGAACAGATGGCCAGTGCTCTCTCGGGGCCAGGAGTTTATGATTCAATCCAGATCCTCTCTTATGGGGCAATCGGCTCGATCTTCATTGGCAGCACGGTGCTGGATAGCTCCTCTCTTAACCTTTATGCTGCGGAACTTGCGCAGATAGGGCGTGCCTTGACTGAAAATGGCGATTTGCTGCTTTATGGCAGCAGTGTTGCTTCTGGTGATCAGGGACTGCAATTCATCGATACGTTGTCGCATATTATCGGAGCCGATGTGGCAGCCTCGGATGATCTTTCGGGAGGCACAGCAGCAGGCGGCGACTGGGCACTGGAGGTGCAGAGTGGCGCGGTGGAGCAAGACTTAACGCTACATGCGTTGAACGATAGCTATCTTTTGGCAAACAGCATCCCGACCGTAACAGGCCCTCTTGCAACAACAGTCGCTGAAGGAGATCCGTCTGTCAGCCTTAACCTGCAGGAAAATGCCCATGATGCTGACCTGACTGACATGCTCAGTGTTGGATGGGTCAGCTATACCGTTAATGGGGTGCCATCTGTCTTGCCTTCGGGAATCACGATGAACGGTTCTCTCCTCACCATTGACCCCGCCAATACGGCATACGAGGCAATGGCACAAGGCGAACAGACAACAATTGTTGCTACTTACCAGGTCCTTGATCGTGCTGCTGTTGCAGAAATATCTTTTGCCACGAAAGTCGACTATGCGACGGGATCTTATCCAACGTCAGTCATAAGTGCGGACGTGGACGGCGACAGCAAGCTTGACCTGATTGTTGCCAATAATGGCAGCAATACGGTATCGGTGCTGAAAAACAATGGCGATGGTACTTTTGCAACGGAAGTCGAGTACTTGACGGGATATTATTCAGTTTCAGTTGCGAGTGTGGACGTGACCGGCGACAGCAAGCTTGACCTGATTGTTGCTAATGATGCCAGCAATACGGTGTCGGTGCTGGAAAACAATGGCGATGGCACCTTTGCCACGAAAGTGGACTACGTGACGGGAGATTATCCAATTGCAGTCACGAGTGCGGACGTGACCGGCGACGGCAAGCTTGACCTTATTGTAGCTAATTCTGGCAGCGATACGGTATCGGTGCTGAAAAACCAGGGCGATGGTACCTTTGCCACGAAAGTAGACTACGCGACGGGATCGACACCATTCTCCGTCACCAGTGCGGATGTGAACGGTGACGGCAAGCTTGACCTGATTGTTGCTGATTTGTATAGCGATACGGTATCGGTGCTTAAAAATAATGGTGATGGTACTTTTGCCATCAAAGTCGACTATGCGACGGGATCTTATCCAACTTCAGTCACCAGTGCGGACGTGAACGGCGACAGCAAGATTGATTTGATGGTTACGAATTCTGGCAGCGATACGGTATCGGTGCTGAAAAATAATGGCGATGGCACCTTTGCCACAAGAGTCGATTACGCGGCGGGATCAGCATGGGCAGTCACCAGTGTGGACGTGAATGGTGATGGCAAGCTTGAGCTGATTGTTGCTAATTTCAACAGCGATACGGTATCGGTGCTGAGTAACAATGGCGATGGTGCTTTTGCTTCTAAAGTCGACTACGCGACGGGAGCTGAGCCATGCTCAGTGACAAGTGCGGACGTGAACAGTGATGGCAAGCTTGACCTTATTGTAGCTAATGAATACAGTGATACAGTATCGGTGCTGCTCAACAATTCGACTGGTTTCTGCGGCGGTTACCCGACCACCACGGAAACGATAACAATCCATGGTGCCAACGATGCGCCGGTAATGGATGCAACTGATGTCACCGGTGCAGTGACCGATCTGGTTACCCCAATTGGCAATTTGACTGACAGCGGCACAATAAACTTTACGGATGTTGACCTTGCCGATAGTCACAGCATCAGCAGTGTTTCACCATCGCCAGGAGCCCTTGGAACGCTGACACCAACGATCACGGCTGATACGACCGGTACAGGGCATGGCGGCGTAGTGACCTGGAACTACAGTGTTGAGGCCGCAGCGGTTGAATACCTTGCCGAGGGTGAGCACAAGGTTGAGACGTTCACGTTCAGCCTTCTTGATGGCCATGGCGGCAGCGTGGAGCGCACAGTTGACGTTACCATTACGGGCACGACCGATGTGCAGTTCGTTGATTTGACCGGTGCGGTAACGTTCTGGAAAACTGGTGCGCCCATTGCTGGTGTTACAAGCACTCTCACCACCGTGCCTGCTGACCCGGGCACTCAGGGTGTGGAATTCAGAAACATACAGATTGCCGCTGATGGTACTCGAACCATCGAAATATGGGAAACCTCAGCAAATGACCTCAACAGTTTTCAACTGGAATTTGCCTTGCCGACAGGCTCAATTGCTACATGGCGGGATGAGGCGAGTTTGTCTGCCGGATGGAGTTTACTGGTGAATACTGGAATTTCAGGAGAGTTCCTGCTTGGTGGTGTAGGATTAACGTCGTTGCCAGCGGGTACGGTAAAGCTCGGCACGCTGACGCTCACGGCACCTGCTAATCCTCTACACTTTGAGCTTGCGTTGAGCAAGGGCGACTTGGGCGACAACGCCATTGCTCCCTGTGGAATTGCTTCAGACAGTATGATTACTGCTCTTGACGGGCTTTACCAGCATTTTGATATGCCTGATGACAGCTATGCCCTGACAAGCGCCAAGGTGGCGGGCACTGCCGAAGGTAACGCGATCAAGGCCAATGATGCTCTTGCCGCGCTGAAGATTGCCGCAGGGATGAACCCCAATAGTGGTGGCAGCGCGATATCGCCATACCAGTACCTGGCAGCGGATGTGAATAAGGATGGTCAGGTGAAAGCTGGCGATGCCCTCAATATCCTGAAGCTGGCGATCAAGCTCGACACTGCGCCTGAAAAAGAGTGGCAGTTTGTTCCAGAGAGCGTGGCCAGCGAGTCAATGTCGCGAACCCATGTCGTCTGGCCGGATAATCCGATACCAGTGTCGCTGCATGTGGATCAGGATGTGCACTTGATCGGGATTGTGATGGGCGATGTGAATGGCAGTTGGGTGGCGTGAGACAGACTGTAATTTATTCTCTTAAAAATGGATGCCCGTTGCGGTGCCTCAAGGACGAATAGTGGCTTTTTTCCCCATCTTTTTCCCCTGTCTATACTTTTCTTTGTTGCTTGCGTGATAATTTTTAAGGAGTGACTTATGAATATTGAAGCTGTTGCCGAGTCCAGTAGAGTTGCCTTATATGGTGCTGATCTTCTCAGGAACTTATTCTTGATGGAGGATCATGGCGTTCTCAAAACCCGGGAGGTTAGAGGGTTGGTCATTGCTGATACCGATATTGAGGATCTTGCTGTTTTACTGGATCAACTTCAGCCGGGGACAGAGCTTTGGCGTGTTGATGCCCTGTCTGATTTTGCTGATATTCTTCGTAGTGCCCTCTCCGGTGGTTACGAGAGACTCCATTTTCTTGGACACGGTCATTCCGGGTCGATAACGCTCGGTGGCAGAGAGCTTGATGTTGACGATTTCACTGCGATTGCAATCGATAAGGATGCCAGAAGACCATCTTTGCACTTCTGGTCTTGCATGACTGGTGCCGAAGCTAAAGGACGAGCTTTTGTTGATGGCATAGCCCAGGCTTTTGGGGCAGTTGTAACGGCGTTCAGTGGTCTGGTCGGTGCCGGGAACAAGGGTGGTCGTTGGTTGCCTGATGTGTTTTCAATGGATGAACGGCCCGTTGCCTGCCCATTTGTCGATGCTGTGGCTTATGCGCACACCTTGCAGACGAATGTTCTTGAATTAAAATCGGTTGCAAGGGGTACGGGAGTCGATGTACAGATATGGCTGAAGGCCGGTACCGTCGTCGATGCAGCGGATTTGGTGTTGAGTTATGAAGTCGCAAAAGCGAGTTATACAGGAGCGGTAGCCAATTCAGCCCTTTCGGGATGGATGTGGATTCCTAATCAGGATTCACCCGGGCATGTTCTTGTCTGTGGTTATAGTTTGACGAAAATCAACAGTGCGATCGATATCTTGTTGGAGACGGTGAACTTTAGCCTGGTACAGGGAAGCAGTGGTTTCAGCGTCAGCCTGCTTGGCGGCACTGCGTTGACAAATTCTTTGGGCGCTGATCCACAGTTAGGTATCCTTCCGACATTAACCTACACCTCTTCGTTGGCACCGGTGTGGGATCCGTTGTTTTTCCCACCGTCAAATTTGAGTTACACGGCAGGTACGATGGCTGCTCTGGACTTTGCCGTTCAGGCGACGGATCCGAATGGTGATACTCTCACGTATAAAGCGGTTGTTGGTCAGATCAATGGCGCATCAGCATTTGTTCCCACAGGGGAAGAAATGCCATTGAGTTCGGCAGGTGGTCATTTGACAGGCAGTCTTGCATTGCCGGGTCAGGCAGGCAACTATGTTTTGCGGTTGTATGCGGATGATAATGCTGCGGATACAAATTCAGGGACATTGCTGGATGTGCCATTTGTCCTGACATCAGGCACGGTGCCTAACGACAATGCGCCGATATTTACTTCTGGCAGTACTGGTTCGGTTGACGAGAATGCTCCGACGAGCACCGTGATCTACATGGCAGCGACGACGGATGCGGACAATCCTGCTACGCCACCGGTTTACACGCTGAGCGGGGCAGATGCAGCTTTGCTTAACATGACCAGCGCAGGCGCAGTAACCCTGAAAGCCTCGGCGGATTACGAAGCGAAGACGAGTTATAGCTTTAACGTGATAGCCAATGATGGTCTCAACAGTACGACACAGGCGGTGGTTGTCTCGGTCAATAACCTCAATGACACGACTCCGGCAACAGGAACAGTAACCATAAGTGGTACTGCTACGCAAAACAAAATACTGATAGCCAACCTTACTCTTGTTGATTTTGACGGGGTTGGCGAGAGTGTTTATACGTATCAATGGCGGGCAGATAACGTACCAATCACTGGCGCAACCAACAGAAATTATCAATTACAAGAAGCGGAAGTTGGTAAAAAGATTACGGTAACCGTACGCGTCACTGATGATGCTTACTCTTATGAGAGCTTAACCAGCTCAGCAACCAGGTCGGTGGTGAATGTTAATGATCGCCCGGCAGGAACCGTGACCATTCATGGGACAGCAGCAGAAGATCAAACACTTGCAGCAGATATCAGTGCACTTGCTGATGCTGATGGACTTGGTGCAATAAGTTTTCAATGGCAGGCTGATGGTGGAAATATAGCTGGTGCGACCGAAAGCTCTTATACGTTAACACAAGGGGAAGTTGGTGCGCACATTACCGTTGTTGCAAGCTATACTGATGGGCACAATACCTCTGAAAGCAAGTCAGGCGTTGCAACCGATGCCGTTGCTAATCTGAACGATGCGCCAACTCTGGTAGAGGGCGACACGCTCATTATTGGCACTGCTGTTGTTGGCGAAGAGCTGTTCGTGAAGAGCGGTGTCCTCTCTGATGAAGATGGTCCTGATGTTCTTTCCATCACGAGTTATCAGTGGCAAGCGGATGGTAACAATATTGATGGAGCAATTGCAAGCTCCTATGTGCTGACAACAGCAGACGCAGGCAAGTCAATAACGGTTACCGTCGCCTATACAGACGCGTTTAATAATCCGGAGCAATTTACCAGTGCGGCTACGGCAGCAGTTGCAGCTTCTGACCATGCACCGGAAGGTTCCGTAACTATTGATGGTACAGCAAGGCAAGATGCAACATTGGTCGTCAATACCAGCACTCTTGTTGATGCTGATGGTCTTGGGACGTTTGGGTACCAATGGCAAGCTGATGGTGTTACTATTGCTAACGCTACAAGTGCATCATTACTTTTGGGTGAGGCACAAGTTGGCAGAGCCATAACCGTCATCGCAAGTTACACTGATGGCGCTGACGTGTATGAGCGTGTCACAAGCAGAGCAACCTCATTGATAGAAAACGTTAATGATACCCCTGCTGGTAGTGTAACGATTACCGGCATGTCAAAACAGGGAGAAACGCTTATTGCAGGCAATACCCTTGCAGACCCCGACGGCATTCCTGCTGGCGCAATGACCTATAAGTGGCAAGCCAATGGCTCTGATATCGCAGGCGCTGCAGGAGATCATTTCACCCTGAAGCAAGCAGAAGTTGGTCAAACCATTACTGTTCTTGCACACTATACCGATGGGCATGGGCATGAAGAAAATGTATCAAGCGCTTCAACTGTCGCCGTCACAAATTTGAACGATCTTCCAACAGGCATTGTAAAAATTACCGGAAGCGGGCAGCAGGGGGAAGTGCTTGCAGCAAGCAATACCCTTGCCGATGCCGATGGTCTTGGCGCAGTAAGTTACCAATGGTATAACGATGGCGAGGCTATTACAGGCGCAGAGAATGATGTTTATCAGCTTACACAAGCCGAAGTTGGTAAAGCTGTTACCGTAAAAGCAAGCTATACCGATGGCGGTGGTACTCATGAAAGTGTACGAAGTGCGGCAACGAGTGCTATTCTCAATGTCAATGATCGCCCAACAGGTGGTGTAACCATTGATGGCACAGCAATACAGGGGCAAAGGCTGACGATAAATACCAGTGCGCTGTATGATGTCGATGGCATTCCTGATCAAGCATTATTGAACTATCAATGGCAAGCGGGCGGCTTGAATATTAATGGAGCAACGAACAGCAGCTTCCTTTTAACGCAAGCCGAAGTTGGTAAATCCATTACGGTAAAATTTTCTTATGTCGATCTTCAAGGCACCTCTGAAAGTGTGCGGAGCGCTGCTACAGGAAAGGTGGCCAACGTGAACGATCTCCCAACAGGGACGGTAATCATTACAGGAACTCCAACACAGGGCGAAACACTGAGCGCAACCAACAACCTTGTCGATCGTGATGGGCCGCCTGCTCTTGCAATAAGCTACCAATGGCAAGCCGATGGTGTTGGTATTGCTGGAGCCGTTGATAGTTATTATGAATTAACACAGGCAGACGTTGGCAAGCGTATGACCGTTATTGCAAGCTACACTGATGCCTTTACCAGGTTAGAGAGTGTTAGTAGCACTGCAACTGCCACTATTGCGAACATAAATGATGTGCCAACAGGCTCCATATCAATTAGCGGTAACGCTGCACAGGGTCAGACGCTTACAGCAATTACCAGCACTCTTGCAGATGCAGACGGGCCAGGAAGCTTCTCTTATCAATGGCAAGCAGGTGGCGTAGATATTATTGACGCAAAAAACAGCAGTTATACCTTGACGAACTCGGAAGCAGGCAAAGCAATTAACGTCATGGTATCCTATACTGATGGTTTTGGTCACCCTGAAAGTGTTCTCAGTAATCAAACTCGACTGGTCAGTAATACGAACGATGCGCCAACGGGCAGTGTAACTCTTGCCGGAATACCAGCTCAAAACGCAACATTGACAGCAAGCAATACCCTTGCGGATGCTGATGGTCCTGGCCCCATAACCTGGCAATGGCAAGCGGATGGAGAAACTCTTGATGGCGCGACAGAGGCAACCTTTCAGTTAACACAGGATGAAGTTGGCAAGAGAATAACTGTCGTTGCAAGCTATACTGATGGACAGGGAACACTCGAAAGTATTCTCAGTGCCGTAACCATACCAGTTATCAATGTGGACGATTCTCCGACGGGTAGCGTGATGGTGAGTGGTACGGCAATACAAGGGCAAACGTTAAGGGTAACGAACACGCTGGCAGATTTGGATGGCCTTGGTGCTATCAGTTATCAGTGGACGGCTGCTGGCAGCAATATCAGTGGGGCATACGGAAGCAGCCTGACGTTAACAGAATCACAAGCAGGGAAAAAGATTGCCGTTGTTGCAAGCTACACTGATGGGCAAGGTCATGCAGAAAGTGTCGCCAGTAATAACACCGCAACCGTTAAAAACCTGAATGACCAGCCAACAGGCGAAGTAACCATTTCAGGCGCGTTGAAGGTTGGCCAAACATTGACGGTCGATAATACCCTTACGGATGCTGATGGTTTAGGCGCAATAAGCTATCAGTGGAAAGCAAATGGTCTGGATATTGATGGCGCTACTGACCGGGAGTACACGTTAACGGCAGCAGAGAAAGATCAAACGATGAGCGTTGTTGCAAGCTATACCGATGGTCATGGGACCCCGGAGAGCATCCCCAGTGCAGCAACCCTTCCCGTTAAAGCCGTGATCCGGGGATCTGCTCATGACGGATATCTTGTCAATGCTCTTGTATGGGTTGATGACAATGATAATGCCGTGCGTGATTGGACTGACTTGAACCATAACAATATTTGGGATGAAGGTGAAGGCGAGTCGTGGACGTTAACCGACAGCACTGGTCAGTTTACTGGTTTGGAGGGTAGAGGCGTTCTTCGTATGACGGCAAATCCAAATGGCGAAACGATTGATATCTCCACGGGTAACAACTTTACAGGGAGTTTTTCTGCGCCATCCGATGCTACGGTTATCAGTGCCTTGACAACACTTGTTACTGCTGCAGTTGACGGTACAACGAATGTTGCCGTTGCTGTAGCAAAGGTTAAAACCGCGCTGGCTCTTGATGCATCGGTAACCATAACCAGCTATGATCCGATAGCCGAAGCCTCAAAAACAACAACAAGCGATGCTGCAAGGCTTGTGGCGATTAAAACGCATAGTGCTACGATTCAGGTGAACAACATTCTGGATGTTGCTGTAAGTGTGGCACAAGCGGCCAGTGCAACGGCAAATACAGCTCAGGTCGTTGAACATGTTGCAGACTCATTGCTTGCACAGGCAGGATTAGCAACAGTTGATCTTGCCAGCAGCGCTGTTATCGCCATAGCTATTAAGGCAGGAATTCCGTCGGGTGTCACCTCTCCGGGTGATGCTGTTGTCAAAGCAATTGCTGACGCTTTGGCATTGGCAAACAGTGAAATTGCTCACACGGCCAGCACTGCCACTGGTGCTACAGCCACTGCGGTTGCTGACATTACTGCTCTTGTAAAGGCTCAAATTGTTGCACAAAATACTATTGTTACAGAAGCATATACTGCCGTTGCCACTGGTGATGCTGCCAGGATAACAACACATTCGTCAAACTTTGCTGACCTGCTGACCGAGGCTTCTGGTCAAGTCGAAACCATATTTGTTAACCACCTGCCAACAGGAAACGTTACGATCAGCGGTGTCGTCATGCCGGGTGAAACGCTGACGGCTGCCAATACACTGGTTGATGTAGAAGGTGTTGGCACCATAAGCTACCAATGGCTGAGCAATGGTGCTGCAATCACCGATGCAACCCACGAAACCTTTGCGTTAACTGCTGCTGAGATTGGTACAGCAATAAGCGTGAAAGCAAGCTATACCGATGGTGCTGGACATCAAGAGAGCGTGAAGAGTGATCCTGCAGCACTGCTTCCGGATGCTCCAACCAGTCTCGCTGATGTGGTCGTTGGTGCCGATCGCCTGACGAATGAGACAACACTAAAGGTAACCGTTGATTTGAGTCATAAAGTCCTCGAAGTTGGTGATAGTATCCAAATAATTGACAGTAACCACGATAATGCTGTGGTAAGCAGCCACACAATAGCTGCGGAAGATCTTGCGACATTGACTGCTCAGGACATTGAACTCATCGTTTCGTTCGCGGGGCTTGTTGATGATACCCATGCCCTGAAAGTGCAATTGGTCGATGGCGCCGGCAATGCTGGTTTATGCAGCAAGAGCACTACGGCAGTTACAGTAGATACTACCCTTCCAACAATCACTAATCCTGCTTATTCGTCAGGTGTCGTTACTGCTACGTTAGATGCAGCGCTTGAAACCGGCGACAAGCTCTATGGTTCCCTTGATGGAATAAACTGGACTGACATTGCCGTTACCGGCACAGCGATCAACTGGAGCGCTTTAACGATTACCAATGACTCTGTCGTTAACCTTAAAGTTACCGATACCGCTGGTAACGAAAGTACGACAAAGGTATCGCTGCCGCCAGTTTCAGGTCATCTCATGACCGTGCATACTCATTATTGGAATAACGACAGGATAATGCGTGGAGTAACTGTGGATAGTGGTAGCCTGACGGACAATTTGGGAACTGCAATAGTCAACAATCTCCCCTCTGGCACGAAAACGCTTATCCCGGCATTAACAGCCAGTCCAGCAGATAAAGGCTCTGTTGATTTGCTGGATGCCATCGCTATTCTTAAAAATATTGTTGGGTTAACAACCTTTAATGCTTACCAAAAAATTGCCGCCGATTTCGATAGTGCTCATGGTATCGACTTGAATGATGCAATTGGTATTCTCAAGCACGTGGTTGGCTTGCCCGCAGCGATGCCGGAATGGGTATTTGTTGACAAGGTAGATACGACCCCCGATCCGGTTGATCCAATCCATGTTACGGTTGCTGCGAATACAGCGGTTGATCTGATTGGTGTTTTGCTTGGCGATGTGGATGGAAGTTGGGGCACTGGAGCTTGAGGGGCGCCGAAGTCAGAAAAGAGGTTCGGCACTGCGCCTGAAAAGGAGTGGCTGTTTGTACCAGAGAGCGTTGGCAGTGAGGCGATGTCTCGAACCCATGTTGTCTGGCCGGATAATCCGATACCCGTTACACTGAATGTCGACCAGGATTTGCACTTGATAGGGATTGTGATGGGCGACGTTGATGGAAGTTGGATAATGTAATTATATTTTTAAAATTGTGTAGTTTTTTAAAAAAAGATAGTTACTATTTAACATTGATACGTGGCTTGTACGGATATTTTCTTGGAGGGTTGCATCCGGTGTTCGGGTGCAATATGCTTTGAGACGTTTTATGATATGTGGTTATTGTTTGTTTTTGTTGCCTTGAAGTAGTGCTTGCTGAAGCAAGGCGCGTGCTGTTTTTTTTGAGTAGTATTGCGCTTGTGAGAAGGCTTTTTGCTTTTTCCTAAAATATGATTTTTTATAAGTTGCAAGTATTTTTGTTGCGCTCACAAATTTTTTTCAAGGGGAGACTTATGAATAATGAAGCTGTTGTCGGGTCAAAGAGAGCTGCCTTGTCGGTTGCTGATGTTTTCGGAAACTCGTTCTCGCTGGAGGGTCGTGATATTATCGGAAGCAGGGCTTTTCGTGCGCTGGTCATTGCGGATACCGATATTGAGGATGTTGCAGTTTTACTGGATCAACTTCAGCCTGGGACTGAGCTTTGGCGGGTTGATGCACTGTCGGATATTGCTGATACTCTTCGTCGTGCACTCCTCGGGGGATACGAGACTCTCCATTTTCTTGGACATGGTCATTCTGGCTCGATAACACTCGGTGGCAGAGAGCTTGATGTTGAAGATTTTACTGCGCTTTCAAGCGGAGAGGAGGCTTGGAGGCCATCGTTACACTTCTGGTCTTGTATGACTGGCGCTGGCGCAAAAGGTCGAGCTTTTGTTGATGGTATAGCCGAAGCCTTTGGTGCAGTTGTGTCGGCCTTCAGTGGTTTGGTCGGTGCAGGGAGTAGGGGTGGTCGTTGGTTGCCTGATGTTTTTTCAGTGGACCGTCGACCCGTTGTATGCCCATTTGTTAATGCTTTGGCTTATGCGCATACCTTGCAGACAAATGCCCTTGAATTAAAATCGGTGATAACGGGTACGGGAGTAGATGTCCAGATATGGTTAACAGCCGGGACTGTAATGGATAATGCAGATCTGGTTTTGAGCTATGATACTGCCAAAGTGAACTATACTCTCGCGGTCTCCAATCCTGCTCTGGTGGGTTGGCAGTGGTTATCTAATCCTGACCCGCATTCTCCCGGTCATTTGCTTATCGCTGCTATTCCGCCTTACAATTCTGTAACACAAAGTTTTGGCAGTATCAATAACAGCACAACCAACACGTTGTTGGAGACGATCAGTTTTACACTGGTTCCGGGAAATAACGGATTCAGTGTCTCATTGGTGAGTGGAACCGGGCTTTCGGTAGGCAATCAGCCAGTGGAATTAGGCGTGCTGCCAACGCTGTCGATCATAGTTTCAGCGGCTCCTGTCTGGGATTCGTTTTCTCTACCCGACAATCTGGTTTATCTGGCAGGACAAACTTATGCGCTTGATTTTGCCGTACAGGCGACGGATCCGAATGGTGATGCCATCACCTACAAGGCGATTGTTGGTCAGGTAAGTGGCACGTCAACATTTGAGCCAACAACGAGCCTTCAAGAGATTTCCTTGACTTTAACCAACGGTCACTTGACTGGCAACGTTACTTTTCCCGCAGACGTGCCATCTGGTAGCTATGTCGTTCGCTTGTTTGCTGATGATAACCCTGCGGATAGTGTTCCAGGCACAACGCTTGATGTGCCATTTACCATTAAAGATACGACGAATCCTGCAGTAGCGGTGACCTCAGCTCTGCTGACCAATGACAGTACGCCGATGGTAAGTGGTACAGCGGAAGTCGGTTCGACGGTAATTGCGGTGATAGCCGGAGCGACGTATACCACGACGGCAATTGGAGGAACGTGGAGCATTGACACCGGTAGCGTGATGCCGACAAGTGGCATTCTTGGCTTGAACGTCAATGGCAGCAACAGTGTGAGTGTAACGGCTGTTGATGCGGCAGGCAACACCTCAAGCGCGGCGACACAGACGCTGGTAATTGACACCCTGGCACCGACGACCACCATAAGCGACTTGGCACTCAGTGCCGATACCGGAACAAGCCAAACCGATTTCATTACATCGACAGCCTCACAGACGATCAGAGCCACCTTGAGTGCTGCACTCGTTACTGGTGAGGGGCTTTATGGCTCGTTGGATAATGGCTCGACCTGGGCAAATATCACCACAAAAGTTACAGGGACATCAATCAGTTGGGATGGTGCCACCCTGCTTCCGGGTACTAACTCAATCAAGCTGGAGCTTCGTGATGCGGCAGGTAACGCAAGAATAGCAGCAAGTCAGACGTACACCCTTGATCTTGATACCTCGGACGATAATCATCTGCCAATAGGCCAGGTAAGTGTATTTGGCACGACGACACAAAATGAAAAACTCTACGCATCCTATGCCCTTTTTGATGCTGATGGTCTTAATAGCAATACAATAAAATACCAGTGGAAAGCCGATGGTGTCGATATTTCGAATGCAACGAATCCGGATATAGTACTATCTCAGGCACAAGTTGGAAAAAACATTAGTGTTGTTATAAGCTATGATGACCTGAAAAACAACCATGAAAGTGTTGAAAGTAGATTAACTGCGGCAATTGTCAATGTAAATGATGCGCCAACAGGCTCAATAACTATAGCTGGTGTTGCGCATACGTTTGAAAAACTGACAGCCTCGCACAATATTCAGGATCTCGATGGTATTCCTCCAGGCGGAATTACCTATCAATGGAAAGCTGACGGTGTTAATATTTTTGGCGCTACAGATGAGTACTACATTTTAATGCCATCTGAGGCTGAGAAAAAAATTACTGTAACAGCGAGTTACACTGATGGTTATGGAAAAAATGAGAGTGTCGTTAGCGCTGCAACTGTGCCTGTTGACCCAGGAGAGATTAAAGCGACAGGATTTGTAACCATAAATGGAACTGCCACACAAAACAAAACACTGATAGAAAACCACACGATTACGGATCTGAATGGTTTAGGCAGCAGTACCTTTCTTTACCAGTGGCAGGCGGACGGTGTTGATATTAAAGGTGCAACTGAGAGAACTTATCAAATAAAAGAGGCGGAAGTAGGTAAAACGATTACTGTTTCTGTAAGCTTTGTTGATGATGACGGGAACGATGAGCGCCTGGTCAGTTTAACACCCACCCGTGCTGTTGTTAATGTGAATGATGCTCCAAGCGGCACCGTTACCATCGATGGAATAGCAAAAGAAGATGAAAAACTGATCGTCAATACGACTGCGCTTAAAGACCTTGATGGTATCCCTGCGGGGGCTGTCCATTACCAGTGGAAAGCTGACGGAAACAGTATTGCAGGAGCAACCCATAGTACCTACATACTGACTCAAGCTGAGGTTGATACAAAAATTACTGTCGAACTGAGCTATACTGATGGTCATGGCACTCTCGAAAGTAATATACTAAGCGCTGCAACAACGGCCGTTGCTAATGTAAACGATTTGCCCAGGATTCAGGAAGGTTACAAACTCATTGTTGCTGATGGAGGCGTTGTGGTTGATGCAACGTTGAGGGTTAATACCGGTTTTCTCATTGACGAAGATGGGCCTGATTTTCTTACTCCTGAAATTACGAGTTATCAGTGGAACACAGAAGGGAGCCTTATAAGTGGCGCGACAGGCAAAGAACTTCTTTTGACAGAGGGTCTAAGAAATACCAGAATTTCGGTAACAGTAACCTATAAAGATGCTTTCGGTACTGTAGAGACATACACAAGTGATTTTACCGACAGGGTTGCAAAAAATCCGGAAACACCTGACGGCTCGGTTACTCTTGGTGGTATAACAAGGCAGGATGAAACCCTTACCGCAACGATTATCGACCCCGATGGTATTACCGATATCAATAGCATAAGTTACCAATGGCGTGTTAACACTGGGACTGCTGCAGGATGGGCGAACATAACAGGAGCAACGGGCAGAACCTTTGTGATAACGGAAGCACAGGTTGGCAAGCAAATACAGGTAGTTGCAAGTTATATTGACAGTAAAAACGTTGCTGAAAACCCCGTGAGCATTGCAACAGGTTTAGTCGTTAACGTCAATGACCTTCCTTCTGGCAGTGTTACTCTTCAAGGTACTGCAACGCAAGGCGAAACGCTTGTGGCAAGCAATACCCTTAAAGACCCTGATGGTATTGCTGAAGGAGCTATTCATTACCAGTGGAAGGCGGGTGGGGTCAATATCCTGGAAAAAGCGACAGGCAGTAGCTATACGCTTACGCAGGCGGAGGTCGGAAAAACAGTCACCGTTGTGGCAAGCTATACCGATGGTCATGGCACAGCAGAGCAAGTTGAGAGCGCCGCCACCACAGCCGTTGTTAATGTCAATGACGCACCAACAGGCACAGTAACTCTTTCTGGTATTGGGCAGCAAGGCGAAATGCTCCAGGCAAGCAATACTCTTGCCGATGCTGACGGTATTCCTGCAGGAGCTATCCAATACCAGTGGCAGGCAGATGGAAAGGATATTGACGGCGCAACTGGAGATAGTTACGTTGTAGAACAGGCGGAAGTAGGCAAAGCAATGACGGTAACGGCGAGTTATACCGATGCCCAGGGTACAGATGAGAGTGTTACCAGTGCCGTTACAAGCCCAATGCTCAATATCAACGATTTCCCAACTGGCCAGGTAACGATAACCGGAACAGCAAAACAAGGGCAATTGCTTACAGCCAATACAGTGGCGCTTGACGATGCTGATGGACTTGGCACGTTAAATTACCAGTGGCAGGCTAATGGTAAGATTATTAGTGGAGCAACCAACAGCACCTTCATTTTGACGCAAGCAGAAGTTGGTAAAGCAATAACGGTTAAAGTTTCTTATACCGATCTGTTTGGGCAACCTGAAAGTGTACGGAGCACGCCACCAACCGAAAAAGTTGTAAACATTAATGATGTGCCAACAGGTTTGGTTACTGTCAATGGTATCCTCAAGCAAGGTGAATTACTGACAGCGACCAACACGCTTGTTGATCCTGATGGCCCTGCAGCCCTTGCCATAAGCTACCAATGGCAAGCTGATGGTTCGGACATTGACGGAGCTGAGGATAGCACCTATATGTTAACGCAGGAAGATGTTGGTAAAAGAATTACAGTAATAGCTCATTACAAGGATGATTACGGGAAAGCTGAAAGTGTTGCCGGTGAAGTAACTCAAGTTATTGAGAACAAAAATGATGCCCCAACAGGAATAGTAACTATTGACGGTATCACCAGGCAGGGGGGAGCGCTTGCAGCAAATACCACTGCTCTTGCTGATGCTGATGGACTGGGTGTATTGAGTTACCAATGGTGTGTCAATACGGGGACAACCGTATCGCCGATATGGACAAGTATAGACGACGCAATATACAGTGTCTATACGTTAACCGGTAATGAAGTAGGTAAAACCGTTGCTGTAAAAGTATCCTATACTGATAATTACAATTTTGCAGAATCGGTTTTAAGCCGACCCGCCCAGAAGATTAGTAACACTAACGATGCGCCAACGGGCACGGTAACTCTTACAGGTACGGCACAGCAAGGCGAGACGCTCACTGCGAGCCACAATCTTGTTGATCCTGATGGTCCTGCGGTGTTACCAATTACCTGGCAATGGCAGGCTGATGGTGTTGATATTGACGGTTACACAGGCAATACACTGGTGTTGGAAGAGGCACAAGTTGGTAAAATAATAACGGCTGTTGCCATTTATGACGATGCCGGTGGTATCAGTGAGCGTGTCTCCAGCTCAGCGACAGGTATCGTGGAGAATATTGATGACCCTTATACCGGCACCTTGAGAATTAGTGGAACTGCTAAAGAAAAGGAAACGCTGACAGCAGTAAGCACTATTGATGATGCTGATGGTATGGGCGAGCTAAGCTATCAATGGAGTGTGGTAACACGCACAATTTCAGGCACTGATGTTTGGACTGCCATAACAGGAGCAACGGATAAAACCTTTGTGTTAACGGAAACACAGGTTGGCAAAAAAATTGGTGTTACGGCAAATTATACCGACGGATACGGTTACCGTGCTCCAAACCCGGTGTTAAGTAACATGACCGCGCCAGTGAAAAACTGGAACAGTAGTCCAACGGGAGAGGTAATTATTTCGGGTCTTGTTAAAGTTGGTAAAACATTGGCTGCCGATAGCTCCCGTCTTGCTGATGATGACAATTTGGGCGCAATAAGCTATCAGTGGTATGCCGACGATGTTGCAATTGTAGGCGCAACAGAGAGCAGCTTCAAGCTCACAAGAGCTGAATATCTCACCAGTATATCCGTTAAAGCCTCGTATATTGATGGTCATGGATATTATGAAAGTAAAGATAGCGCAAAAACAGTGCCGGTCACAAAAATTTATACGCTGTCAGTGAGCGATGGCTATCTTGTGAATGCTCTTGTATGGATTGACGATAACGGAAATAAGCGGCTTGACTGGGCAGACCAGAACCTTAATGGAAAGTGGGATAAAGGCGAAGGTGAATCGTGGGCGCTTACCGATAGTAGTGGTCAGGTTACTGGGCTTGAAGGTGATGGAACTATTCTGATAACGGCCAATCCGAAAGGTGGGACTTTTGATATGTCAACCGGTAATGCCTTTACAGGCAGCTTTGCAGCGCCATCTGATGCTAAAGTTGTGAGCACGTTAACAACACTCGTTGTTGCTGCAATGGCTGCAAATCCTGAGAGTGAAGCCGCTGCCGAAACAAGGGTGAGGGCTGCGCTCGGTCTTGATGCTTCTGTAACTATAATAGACTACGATCCGCTAGCTGAAGCCTCAAAGACAGCAGCAACGCTTACAGGTAAGCAGATAGCTATTAATGTGGAGAGCGAAACCATTCAGGTGAACAACATTATGGATGTTGCTGTCAGTGTAGCAAATGCAGTATTCGACAAAGCTGTAGCCAATAACGCTGAAACCGACCCGTATTGGACTGAGCATATCGTTCAGTTGGTGGGAATTATTGCCGACCAATTGCTGGGACAAGCGCAACCGAAAGTTAATCTTGCGGATGCAACGGTTATTGCAAATGTTATCAACAATACACTCAATACACTCACTAAAGCTACTACCGGGCTGTATCTGCCTGAAGGGTATACACCTTCTACGGCGGTAATAACGGCAATTGCTAACGCGTTAGCCAAGGTGAACAATAACATAGCCGCAATTGATAATAACGCCACGGGTGCAGATGCGCCAACAAGCATAAAAGAGATTATTCAGGCTCAAATTGTTGCTCAAAACACCATAGTTGCCGATGCCTACAGGGCTGTGATGTACAATAATGTTGCAGATATTAACGCGAGCTCAGCCAACTTTCCGACGTTGTTAAAAGAGGCGGCTGCTCAAGTAGCTACCATATTCATTAATCACACACCTGTTGGTAATGTCTCTGTTAATGGCGTTGTTATGCCGGGCGAAACCTTGACAGCAACGAGCGCGCTTGTTGATATAGAAGGCCTCGGTACCATTGGCTACCAATGGCTAAGGGATGGTGTTGCAATCACCGACGCAACCCATGAAGCCTATGTGCTTAATGTCGCAGATATCGGCAAATCTATTACGGTAAAAGCGAGCTACATAGATGGTGCCGGATATAGTGAAAGCATGAGTAGTGATCCTACGACAGCGGTTCCGGATGCCCCAACCAGTCTCTCTGATGTGGTTGTTGTTGCCGATGAACTTACCAACGATGCCACTCCAACCGTGCATGTGGATTTAAGCAATAAACTGCTGGAAGTGGGGGACGTTATTCAAATCATTGACAGTAACCACGATAATGCTGTGGTAAGCAGCCACATCATAATTGCTCAAGATCTTGCGATATTGACTGTAAAAGACATTGAGCTATTAGTTTCGCTCGTAGGACTTATTGATGATACCCATGCCCTCAAAGTGCAATTGGTCGATGGTGCTGGTAATGCGGGTTTAGGCAGTGACAGTGTTACAAAGCTAACGGTAGATACAACACTTCCAGCAATAATTAACCTTGCGTATGCATCAGGTGTAGTTACAGCTAACCTCGATGCACCACTTGAAACAGGGGACGTTCTTTCCGGCTCTGTTGACGGTGGTCAAACGTGGACAAATATTATGGGCTGTGTTGCTGGCACAGTAATCAACTGGGATGGGTTGTCTGGAGCAGACAGTACGAAACTTCATCTCAAAATTCAGGATGCTGCTGGTAACCAGAATATTATTCCGCCAATTGGTACTGATCCTGTTCCTGTTTATGAACTTGCAGTACATACCAATTACTGGCATAATAATAAGCCAATCCAAGACGTTACTGTAGACACAGATATTCTCACCGATAATTTGGGAGTAGCCAGAATTCATAATGTTCCATCTGGTACGAAAACATTGACACCTTCACATCACGTCAGTCAGGCAGAAAAAGAAGCCGTTGACTTGGTTGATGCCATCGCTATTCTCAAGAGTATTGTTGGATTAATAACACTGAGCGATGGTTACCAAAAAATTGCTGCAGATTTTGACGGTGTTAATGGTGTTGATTTGAACGATGCTATTGGTATTCTCAAGCATGTCGTTGGATTACCTGCGGCGATACCGGAATGGGTGTTTGTTGATAGCAAAAGTATAACACCTAATCCCGTGGATCCAATCAGTGTGAATATTAATACAAATACTACGGTAGAGCTTGTTGGTATTTTACATGGTGATGTTGATGGTAGCTGGGCTAGTTTATCGGTTTAAAGTATTTTAAATTACCATAGGACATATTCCTCGAAGCTCTGCTTTGTGAAATAATTCTTAAACATGAACTCCTGCCCTGTAGCTTCGCTGCGGGGCAGTTGGTTGGTCATCATAACTATCGCTTATCAAAAGCAGCGAAGCCAAAATAAAAGGAGAATTAATTATGTCTGATTTTGTGACGATTGCGAATAAAGTATATACCTACAATACAACAGGTGGACTAGCAGGGAAGACGACAGTTCAATTCGACCTCTATTTTGGTGCTTCGACAATCAGTGGTTCAAAGATAAGTGGTGCCACACTTGACTTGATATATCAATACAATCTGGTGACGTTAGCTTCGGTCACGAGTCCAAAATTTAGTTATACCGATCCACTGACTGGAGAATTAGTTGAAAACGTATCGGTGTGGTCTAATGTTTATAAAAATCTTGCTACTGCCGACACACCCTCACCAAGTGGTTCTATCACTTTAGTAGCTGATTTTAATACAGAAAATCCGATTGTTGCGGCAGATAACAAAGTTTTGACAGTCAAATTATATGTCACAGGAAACATCACTGACTTTGCTGTTGAACTCCAGAAAAAAGCAATTGGAGGTGTTAACTATCTCACACTCAATGATGGTACTGCGCTTGGAGCAAAGCAAGAGCTTGATGGCGGAACCTATGTGATACTGCCCGCAAGTTTGGCTGATGTTGTGGTGGATTTGATGCCCGGCAGTGACAGTGGTACTTTGGCTACTGATGATATCACCAATGTTATCACGCCAGTGGTGACGGTTAATTTGACCGGTAAAACACTCACCGAAGGTCATATTCTCCAGGTTATCGACACCAGCCACAGTAACGCTGTTGTTGGTACTTACACGATAAGCGCTCAGGATGTTACGAGTGGCCTTGCATCAAAAGATATTACGTTGAGCACCCTGAGTGGAGGGACATATACCCTGAAGGCACAGTTCAGCACGTCATCGGGGACTATCGGCACTGCGAGCACGACGGCAACCACCGTAACGTTAGATACAATAGCGCCAACGACCACAATCAGCGGGTTGCATCTCAGCGCGGATACAGGAACAAGCAACACAGACTTCATAACCAATATCGCCGCGCAGACCATTAGCGGCATGTTGAGCGCAGCGCTTGGCGCAGGGGAAAAGCTGTATGGAAGTGTTGATAATGGGACGACATGGGTTGATATTACCAGCAAGGTCAGTTCGACCGCGCTCAGTTGGGATGGAGCGACCCTGTCAGGCAGCAGCACGATCAAGTTGGAGGTGCGGGATGCATCAGGCAATACAGCCACAGCAGCAAGTCAGGCTTATGAGCTTGATACGTCCGTACCGAATCTTCATGCGCCAGTATTCATATCTGGCAGTACTGGTTCAGTTGACGAGGATGCGGCTATAAGCACGGTGATCTACACGGCAGCAACGACGGATGCGGATAATCCTGTCACGCCACCGGTTTACACGCTGAGCGGGGCAGATGCAGGTTTGCTCAACATTTCCAGTGCAGGCGCAGTAACACTGAAAGCCTTGGCGGACTACGAAGCGAAGCCAAGCTACAGCTTTGAGGTGATAGCCAATGATGGCGCAAATACCACCACAAAGGCGGTGGTTGTCTCGGTAAACAACCTGAATGACAATTCACCAGTATTCACATCTGCAGCTACAGGTTCAGTTGACGAGAATGCTGCCCCAAGCACGGTAATTTACACGGCAGCGACGACAGATGCCGATAACCTTGCTGCTCGCACTTATACTCTGGGTGGCACTGATGCAGCTCTGCTCAACATTACCAGTGCAGGCGTAGTAACACTGAAATCCTCAGCGGATTACGAGGCGAAGCCAAGCTACAGTTTCGACGTGATAGCTAGTGATGGTCTCCACACTGCGTCGCAGGCAGTGGTAGTGTCAGTAAACAACCTGAATGATACGACTCCGCCGACCGTTCCTGATTTTGTGACGATTGCGAATAAAGTATATACCTACAATACAACAGGTGGACTAGCAGGGAAGACGACAGTTCAATTCGACCTCTATTTTGGTGCTTCGACAATCAGTGGTTCAAAGATAAGTGGTGCCACACTTGACTTGATATATCAATACAATCTGGTGACGTTAGCTTCGGTCACGAGTCCAAAATTTAGTTATACCGATCCACTGACTGGAGAATTAGTTGAAAACGTATCGGTGTGGTCTAATGTTTATAAAAATCTTGCTACTGCCGACACACCCTCACCAAGTGGTTCTATCACTTTAGTAGCTGATTTTAATACAGAAAATCCGATTGTTGCGGCAGATAACAAAGTTTTGACAGTCAAATTATATGTCACAGGAAACATCACTGACTTTGCTGTTGAACTCCAGAAAAAAGCAATTGGAGGTGTTAACTATCTCACACTCAATGATGGTACTGCGCTTGGAGCAAAGCAAGAGCTTGATGGCGGAACCTATGTGATACTGCCCGCAAGTTTGGCTGATGTTGTGGTGGATTTGATGCCCGGCAGTGACAGTGGTACTTTGGCTACTGATGATATCACCAATGTTATCACGCCAGTGGTGACGGTTAATTTGACCGGTAAAACACTCACCGAAGGTCATATTCTCCAGGTTATCGACACCAGCCACAGTAACGCTGTTGTTGGTACTTACACGATAAGCGCTCAGGATGTTACGAGTGGCCTTGCATCAAAAGATATTACGTTGAGCACCCTGAGTGGAGGGACATATACCCTGAAGGCACAGTTCAGCACGTCATCGGGGACTATCGGCACTGCGAGCACGACGGCAACCACAGTAACGGTGGATACAACAGTGCCAACAACCATCATAAGTGGCTTGTCACTTAGTGCGGATACAGGAACAAGTGCAACAGACTTTATAACCAATACAGCCGTGCAGACCATTAGCGGCATGTTGAGCGCAGCGCTTGGCACCGGTGAAAAGCTGTATGGAAGTGTTGATAATGGGACGACATGGGTTGATATTACCAGCAAGGTCAGTTCGACCGCGCTCAGTTGGGATGGAGTGACCCTGTCAGGCAGCAGCACGATCAAACTTGAGGTGAGGGACACCGCAGGTAACGCAGCCACAGCCGTAAGTCAGTCTTATGTGCTTGATACGGCAAACAACCCGAATCCGCCGACCCCGGCTCTTGTGTTAAAATCAGTGGAAACGGGTACAGGGGTCGATGTGCAGATTTGGCTAACAGCCGGGACTGCAATTGATACCGCAGATCTGGATTTGAGCTATGATGCGACCAAGGTGAACTATACTGGTGCGGTCTCCAATCCAGCCCTGGCAGGTTGGCAGTGGATACCTAATCTTGATCCGGCTTCTCCCGGTCATTTGCTCATCGCTGCTATGTCTACTGATTTTTCCAGTATCAACAACAGCACGAGTGACACGTTGTTGGAGACGATCAGTTTTACACTGGTTCCGGGAACTGATGTATTCATTGTTTCATTGGTTAGTGGAACCGGACTTGCGATAGGCGATCAGCCAGTGGAAACCGGTCAACTACCAACGCTGCCGATCATAGTTTTGCCAGAAGAGGATACCTCCGCCCCGAGTGTGAGTACGGTAACCGACACGACAGTGGTCAGCGTCACGAAAGATGCGATAAGCTTTACGGTAACCTTTGACGAAGCAGTTGTAGGGATAGTAGGAACAGGCAGCTTCAGTGCGACAAACGGAACGGTGAGCAGCGTGACCTCGGCTGGCGGTAATGCCTATACCGTGGTAGTCACGCCAGCAGCGGGAGTTGCCAGCGGGAATGTGGCGTTGAGCCTTGTCGGCACCGGTTTGACAGATGCTGCGGGCAATACGGTTGTTTCAGCAGACCTGAGTGTCAAGGACAGCCAGAGCATAGATACGTTGGCACCGAGTGTGAGCACGGTAACCGATACGACAGCGGCCATCGTCACGAAAGATGCAATAAGCTTCACGGTAACTTTTGGTGAAGCAGTTATAGGTACAGTAGGAACAGGTAGTTTCAGTGCGACAAACGGAACGGTGAGTAGCGTAACCTCAGCAGGCGGCAATGCCTATACCGTGGTAGTGTCTCCGACAGCGGGAATCGCCAGCGGGAATGTGGTGCTGAGCCTTGTCGGCACCGGCTTGAAAGATGCTGCGGGCAATACGGTTGTTTCGGCAGACCTGAGTGGCAAGGACAGTCAAAATATAGATACTTTGGCCCCGAGTGTGAGCACGGTAACCGACACGACAGCGGCCAGCGTCACGAAAGATGCTATAAGCTTTACGGTAACTTTTGGCGAAGCAGTTGTGGGCACCGTAGGAACAGGCAGTTTTACTGCGTCAAACGGTACGGTGAGCAGCGTGACCCCAGCGGGCGGCAATGCCTATACCGTTGTCGTGACCCCGACAGCGGGAGTGGCCAGCGGAAATGTGGCGCTGATCCTCGTTGGCACCGGCTTGACAGATACGGCAGGTAATATGGTTGTGTCAACTGGCCTGAGTGGTAAGGACAGTCAGGGAATAGATACCCTGGCCCCAAGTGTGAGCACGGTAACCGACACGACAGCGGCCATCGTCACGAAAGATCCGATAAGCTTTACTGTCACCTTTGGCGAAGCAGTTGTTGGCACGGTAGGCACAAGCAGTTTTACCGCGACAAACGGTACGGTGAGCAGCGTGACCCCGGCGGGTGGCAATTCCTATACCGTTGTCGTGACCCCGACAGCGGGAGTTGCCATTGGCAATGTAGCGCTGAGCCTTGTCGGCACTGGTTTGACAGATGTTACGGGCAATGCGGTTGTGTCAGCGGGCCTGAGTGGGAAGGACACTCAAGGAATTGATACCTTGGCCCCAACAACAACATTAAGCGTTCTGCATCTCAGTGCGGATACAGGAACAAGCAACTCTGACTTTATTACCAAAACGGCTGCCCAGACGATCAGCGGCACACTGAGTTCGGTGACAGTGGCAGGTGACGTGGTGAAAGTCAGTATGGACAATGGTGCCACCTGGACGACAGCGACGAACACCATTGGGCAGAACAGCTTTAATTTGGCAGGCGTGACACTGACGGGCAGCAATAAGCTGAAGGTACAGGTTGAAGATGCAGCAGGTAACGCAGGCGCACCAACAAGCCAGGCTTATGTACTTGATACGGTTGCACCGAATACAACGATAAGCGGGTTGCATCTCAGTGCGGATACAGGCATAAGCAACACAGACTTTATTACCGATACGGCCTCCCAGACTGTAACCGGCACATTGAGCGCAGCATTGGGAGCAGGCGAGTCGTTGTTTGGGTCATTGAATAATGGTCTGACCTGGCAAAACATTACGTCGAAGGTGAGCGGAACAGCGATCAGTTGGGATGGAGCGACACTGACAGGCAGCAGCATGATCAAGCTTGAGGTGAGGGATGTAGCAGGAAATGCAGTTATAGCAGCAAGTCAGGCTTATGAGCTTACGGTTGTACAGAATTCTTATGCACCAGTATTCACCTCCGGCAGTACTGGTTCAGTTGCCGAGAATGCTGAGGCAAGCACGGTGATCTACACGGCAGGGACGACGGATGCTGATAATCCAGCCATTCCCCCAGTCTACACGCTGAGCGGGACAGATGCGGATTTGCTCAACATCACGACAGCAGGCATGGTAACACTGAAAGCTTCTGCTGACTACGAATCAGTCCAGAAAAGCTACAGTTTCAATGTGATAGCCAGCGACGGAGAGCCAACCCACAATGCAACGCAGGCGGTGGTTGTCTCGGTAACCAACCTGAATGACAATGCACCAGTATTCACCTCTGGCAGTACTGGTTCAGTTAACGAGAATGCTTCGACAAGCACGGTGATCTACACGGCAGGGACGACGGATGCTGATGGAGGTACGAGAAGTTACACGCTGAGCGGAGCAGATGCAGCTTTGCTCAATATCACGTCAGCAGGCGTTGTAATACTGAAAGCCTCAGCGAATTACGAAGAGAAGACAAGCTACAGTTTCAATGTAGTCGCTCACGATTCGCTTGTCACTGATACCTCAGACCATAGTGTTTCGCAAGCGGTTGTCGTGTCGGTAACCAACCTGAATGACAACGCACCAGTCTTCACCTCTGGCAGTACTGGTTCAGTTGACGAGAATGCTTCGATAAACACGGTGGTCTACGCGGCAGTGACGACGGATGCCGATAATCCAGCCATTCCACCAAGCTACACGCTGAGCGGGACAGATGCGAGTCTTCTCAACATAACCAGCACTGGCCTTGTTACGCTGAAAGCCACATCGAACTACGAAGTGAAGACAAGCTACAGTTTCAACGTGATAGCCAATGATGGTCTCAACAGCACAACGAAGGCGGTGCTTGTCTCGGTAAACAACCTGAATGATACGACTCCGGCAGTGACTTCTGCTGCGCTGACCAATGACACCACACCGTTGGTCAGTGGTACAGCGGATGCTGGTTCGACGGTAACGGCGGTAATAGCTGGCGCGACGTACACGACAACGGCGATTGGCGGGACGTGGAGCATTGACACCGGTAGCACGACACCTACAAGCGGTAGTCTTGGTCTGAACGTCAATGGCAGCAATAGTGTAAGTGTGACATCGAGGGATGCGGCAGGCAATACGTTGAGTGCTGTGACGCAGACACTGGTAATTGACACGTTGGCACCGACGACCGCCATAACCACAGGTAGCTTGAAGCTCAGCGCGGATACAGGTATCCCTGACGATTTCATTACATCGACAGCCTCGCAGACGATCAGCGCCACCTTGAGTGCCGCACTCATAACTGGCGAGGCACTGTATGGTTCTGTTGATAACGGCTTGTCCTGGAAAAATATCACATCAAAAGTTTCGGGAACATCAATCAGTTGGAATGCTGCCACCCTGCTTGCGGGTACGAACTTCATCAAGTTTGAGCTACGTGATGCGGCAGGAAACGCCGGGACAGCGGTAATTCGGGAGTATACGCTTGACGAAACGGTACACCTGAATCATCTGCCAACAGGCGGAGTTATCATCAACGGTATCATCAACGGCACTCTTGAATCAGGGCAAACCCTTACTGCTGATACGAAGACACTCGCTGATGCCGATGGTATAGGTACTCTATCCTACCAATGGAAAGCTGGCGGAGAAGTTATTTCAGGTGCTGTCAATAGAACGTACATGCTGACCTCTGATGAAGTTGGCAAAACTATGTCTGTTGCCGTTAGCTATATCGATGGGTACAAGACACTGGAAAAAATAGCAAGTAGCGAAACCGTAGCAGTTATTCTGCCTCAAAATCATCTGCCAACAGGAACAGTAAGCATATTCGGCGATGCGACACAATACGAAACGCTTATCGCGGCCTATGCTCTTTCTGATGCTGATGGTATTAATAGTGACACTATAAATTACCAGTGGAAAGCCAATGGTATCAATATTGGGAATGCAACAACGAATTCTGAGCTAACATTAGATCAGTCACAAGTTGGAAAAAACATTAGCGTTGTTGTAAGCTATACTGACCTGAAAAACAACCATGAAAGCGTTGAAAGTGGATTAACCGCTGCGGTTGTCAATATAAACGATGCCCCAACAGGGTTGATAACTATAGTGGGAGATGCCCTTAAAGGGACGGAACTATCAGCATCGAACACTTTTCAAGATTTGGATGGTATTTCAGGCGGATTCCTCTATCAATGGAAAGCTGACGGTGTTAATATTTTTGGTGCCACAGATCAGTACTACACCCTGACGATATCTGAAGTTGGTAAAAAAATTACGGTAACAGCAAGTTACACTGATGACTATGGTAATAAGGAGAGTGTCGTTAGCGATCCAACTCTTGTTATTAGAGATACAACAAACAATCCTGCGACAGGATTGGTAACCATAAACGGGACTGCCACGCAAAACAAAACACTGATAGCAAACTACTCTATTACGGATCCAGATGGTGTGGGCGGTAGCACTTTTGCTTTCCAGTGGCAGGCTGATGGCGTGAATATTGCAGGTGCAACAGCAAGAACCTATCAATTAAAAGAGTCGGAAGTAGGTAAAACAGTTGCTGTTTATGTAAGCTTTGATGATGATGAAGGTAACTTTGAGGATTTTCTCAGTTCAGAAACCAGAGCTGTTGTTAATGTGAATGATGCTCCAGGTGGCACCGTTACCATTGATGGAACAGCAGCAGAAGATCAAACATTGAGCGTCAACACCACAGCACTTAAAGACCCTGATGGACTTGGTGCGCTGAGTTACCAGTGGAAAGCTGATGGAAGCAGTATTGCCGGAGCAACGAAGAGTGACTACACACTGACACAAGCTGAGGTTGCTAAAAAAATTACTGTTCAACTAAGCTACACTGATGGCCATGGCACTCTCGAAAATAATGTACTAAGCGCTGAAACAGCGGCAGTTGCTAATGTAAACGATTTGCCCAGGATTCAGGAAGGTCAAAAGCTCATTGTTGCTGATGGAGGCGTTATCGTAGGTGAAAAATTGGGTGTTAATACCGGTTTTCTCATTGACGAAGATGGCCCAGATGTTCTTGTCATTACGAGTTATCAGTGGAAGGCAGATGGTAAAGCTATAGTCGGCGCGACAGACCCACAACTTATTTTGACAGCAGCTCAAACGAATCAAACGATTACGGTTACAGTAACCTATACAGATGATTTCGGCATTTCAGAGTCATACACAAGTGAGCCCAGTGTGGCGGTTGCAAATAATTCGGAAAAACCTGATGGCTCGGTTTCTCTTGATGGTACAGCAAAGCAGAATGAAACCCTTACCGCAACGGTTATCGATCTTGATGGTACTCCTAATCCCATAAGTTACCAATGGCGTGTTAACATGGGGACTGATGCACTTCCAAAATGGGCGGACATTACAGGAGCAACAGGCAAAACCTTTGTGTTGACGGAAGCACAGGTAGGCAAGCAAGTACAGGTAGCAGTAAGTTATATTGATGATCTAAGCGTTGCTGAAAACCCAGCGAGCAGTGCAACAGGGATAGTCGATAACGTCAATGACCCTCTGTCTGGCAGCGTCACTATTCAAGGCACTGCAACGCAAGGCGAAACACTTGTCGCAGGCAATACCCTTGCCGATCCTGATGGTATTCCCTCAGGCGCTATCCATTACCAGTGGACGGCGGGTGGTGTCAATATCTCTGGAGCGATTGACAGCAGCTATACGCTTAAGCAGGCGGAGGTCGGAAAAACAATCACCGTTGTGGCAAGCTATACCGATGGTCATGGCACAGCAGAGCATGTTGAGAGCGTAGCCACCACAGCCGTTATTAATATCAATGACACACCAACAGGCACCGTAAATATTGCTGGTATTGGGCAGCAAGGCGAAATGCTTCAGGCAAGCCATACTCTTGCCGATGCTGACGGTATTCCTGCAGGAGCTATCCAATACCAGTGGCAAGCAGATGGAAAGGATATTGACGGCGCAATCGGAGAGAGTTACGTTGTAAAACAGGCGGAAGTAGGTAAGGCAATGACGGTAACCGCGAGTTATACCGATACCCAGGGTACAGATGAGAGTGTTATCAGCGCTGCTACAAGCCCAATGCTCAATATCAACGATTTCCCAACTGGCCTGGTAACAATAACCGGAACAGCAAAACAAGGGCAATTACTCACTGCCAATACAGCGGCGCTTGCTGATGCTGATGGACTTGGCACGTTAAACTACCAGTGGCAGGCTAATGGCAAGATTATCAGTGGAGCAACCAACAGCACCTATATCTTGACGCAGGCAGAAGTAGATAAGGCAATAACGGTTAAAGTTTTTTATACCGATCTGTTTGGGCAACCTGAAAGCGTACGGAGCACGCCACCAACCGCAAAAGTCGTAAACATTAATGATCTGCCAACAGGTTCGGTTACAGTGAGTGGTATCTTCAAGCAAGGTGAATTACTGACCGCCACAAACAATCTTGCTGATCCTGATGGCCCTCCAGCCTTGGCCATAAGCTACCAATGGCAAGCCGATAATGTTGTTATTGACGGAGCTGAGGATAGCACTTATGTGTTAACGCAAGAAGAGGTGGGTAAAAGAATTACGGTAGTAGCTAAATATACAGACACCTACAGGACAGATGAAAGTGTTGCCAGCGAAGCAACTTCAGTTATTGAGAACAAAAATGATGCACCAACAGGGACAGTAACCATTGAGGGAACTACCAGGCAAGGGGAATCGCTTGCAGCACATACCACTGCTCTTGCTGATGCTGATGGACTTGGGGGATTGAGTTACCAATGGAGTGTCAATACGGGAACAACAGCATTGCCGGTATGGACAAGTATAGACGGTGCAACGTACAGTGTCTTTACATTAACCGGTAATGAAGTGGGTAAAACTGTTGCTGTAAAAGTATCCTACACTGATAATTACGATTATGCAGAATCGGTTCTGAGTCGACCAACTCAGAAGATTAGTAACACTAACGATGCACCGACGGGCACGGTAACAATTACAGGCACCGCACAGCAAGGCAAAACGCTCACAGTGAGCAATAATCTTGTCGATCCTGATGGCCCGCCGGTGTTACCAATTACTTGGCAGTGGCAGGCTGATGGTGTTGATATTGAAGGTTACACAGGCAGTACTTTGGTGTTGGAAGAGGCACAAGTTGCTAAAAAAATAACGGTTATTGCCATTTATGACGATGCTGGTGGTACCACTGAGCATGTCTATAGTGGCGCGACGGCTGTAGTGGAGAATGTTGATGACCGATATACCGGCAGCTTGAGAATTAATGGAACCGCTAAAGAAAAGGAAACGCTGACGGCAGTAAGCACTATTGATGATGCTGATGGTATGGGCGAACTAAGCTATCAATGGAGTGTGGTAACACGCACAATTTCAGGCACTGATGTCTGGACTGTTATAGCAGGAGCAACGGCAAAAACCTTTGTGTTAACGGAAACACAGGTTGGCAAAAAAGTTGGCGTTACGGCAAGTTATACCGATAGATACGGTTACCGTGATCCAAACCCGGTGTTAAGTAACATAACCGCGTCAGTAAAGAACTGGAACAGTAGTCCAACGGGAGATGTTACTCTTTCAGGCCTTGTTAAAGTTGGGAAAACATTGGCAGCCGATAACACCCTTGCTGATGATGATGGAATGGGCGCAATAAGCTATCAGTGGTATGCCGACGACGGTGCAATCGAAAACGCAACAGAGAGCAGCTTTAAGCTTACAAGGAATGAAGTTGGCAAACTCATATCTGTTAAAGTCTCGTACATTGATGGCCATGGATATAATGAAATTAAGGAAAGCGCAAAAACAGTGCCGGTCACAAAAATTTATACACTCTCAGCGCATGATGGCTATCTTGTGAATGCTCTGGTATGGATTGACGATAACGCAAACAAGCAGCTTGACTGGAAAGACCAGAACCTTAATGGAAAGTGGGATAAAGGCGAAGGCGAATCGTGGGCGCTTACCGATAGTAGTGGTCAGGTTACAGGGCTTGAGGGTGATGGAACTATTCTGATAACGGCCAATCCGAAAGGCGGGACTTTTGATATGTCAACCGGTAATGCCTTTACAGGCAGCTTTGCAGCGCCATCTGATGCTAAAGTTGTGAGCACGTTAACAACACTCGTTGTTGCTGCAATGGCTGCAAATTCTGAGAGTGAAGCCGCTGCCGAAACAAGGGTGAGGGCTGCGCTCGGTCTTGATGCTTCTGTAATCATAATAGACTACGATCCGTTAGCTGAAGCCTCAAAAACAGCAGCAACGCTTACAGGTAAGCAGATAGCTATCAATGTGGAAAGCGCAACCATTCAGGTGAACAACATTATCGATGTTGCTGTAAGTGTGGCAAATGCCGTATACGACAAAGCTGTTGCCGACAAAGCTGAAACCGACCCGTATTGGACTGGGAGAATCGTTCAGGTCGTGGGAATTATTGCCGACCAATTGTTGGGAGAAGCGCAAGCAGGAAAAGTTATTAATCTTGCAGATGCAACGGTTATTGCAAATATTATTACAGAGACACTTGCTGAAGCTGTTGCTAAAACGTATCTGCCTGAAGGGTATATACCTTCTCCTGTGGTAATAACGGCAATTGCTGACGCGTTAGCCAAGGCAAACAAAAACATAGTCGCTATTGATAATGATGCCACTGGTGAAGATGCGCCAGCAAGCATAAAAGAGATTATTCAGGCTCAAATTGTTGCTCAAAACACTATAGTTGCCGATGCCTATATGGCTGTATATGGTAATAGTGTTACAGAGATTAACGCAAACTCAGCCAACTTTAACACGTTGTATCAAGATGCTGCTGATCAAGTAGCAACCATATTCATTAACCACACACCTGTTGGTAATGTCGCTATCAATGGCGTTGTCATGCCAGGCGAAACCTTGACAGCAACGAACTCGCTTGTTGATATTGAAGGTCTCGGTATCATTGGCTATCAATGGTATCGGGGTGTTGATCCAATCATCAATGCAAACCATGAAACATACGCGCTTAATATCGCAGATATTGGCAAATCTATTACGGTAAAAGCGAGCTACATTGATGGTGCCGGATATAGTGAAAGCATGAGTAGTGATCCTACTACAGTGGTTCCGGATGTTCCAACCAGTCTCTCCGATGTTAAGGTTGTCGCCGCCAGCATTACTAACGATACAACACCAACGGTAACTGTTGATTTGACTCATAAAGTACTCGAAGTGGGGGACATTATTCAAATCATTGACAGTAATCACGATAATGCTGTGGTAGCTAGTGAAACTGTAACGG
This sequence comes from uncultured Chlorobiaceae bacterium, assembly GCA_903994455.1. Taxonomy (GTDB): domain Bacteria; phylum Bacteroidota; class Chlorobiia; order Chlorobiales; family Chlorobiaceae; genus Chlorobium. The sequence continues at coordinate 56,553 of CAJEXI010000021.1, forward strand.
AGATTGGTGCAGGGGTTACTTTGAAATATATTATTGACTTATTGTCACTTGTTGATGACACCCATGCGTTGAAAGTGCAGTTGGTAGATGGCTCCACTGGTAATGCTGGTTTGAGCAGTAACACGGTAACAACCGTGAAAGTAGATACAACACTTCCTGTTATCACTGATCCTTTGTTCAAGTCAGGTGTTGTAACTGCGGTATTCGACGCTCCACTGGAAACAGGGGAAGTACTTTCTGGTTCTGTTGATGATGGTCTGACATGGGCAGATATTACGACCAAGGTTACTGGTACAGCGATCAACTGGGATGTTTTGTCTGGAGCTGACAGCACTAAACTTCAGCTCAAAATTCAGGATGCTGCTGGTAACCAGAATATTGTTGATGTGCAGCCAGGTACTGGTATTGGATATGATCTTACAGTACACGCCAAGTTCTGGAATAATGACAAGCCAATTTCTGGTGTTACTGTAGATACAGGTATCCTGACGAATAATTTGGGAGTAGCCGTAATTAACAATGTCCCATCTGGCACTAAAACGCTTACTCCTTCCTTAACAGTAAGCCAGGCAGATAGCAATGCAATTGGTATAGGTGATGCAATTGGTGTTCTCAAAAGTATTGTTGGTTTGACGACGTTTAATTCCTATCAAGCAATTGCTGCCGATTTTGATAAATCGGGCAGTGTTGGTATAGGTGATGCCATTGGTATTCTCAAGCATATTGTTGGACTGCCTTCTGCACCAACACCAGAATGGGATTTTGTGGATAAAACGGTTTTAACACCACACCCTGCAGACCCCATCAGTGTTACTATAGGAGCCAATACGACGGTTGAACTGATTGGTATTTTGCTTGGTGATGTAGATGGAAGTGCCTGGTCTAACTTATAACAATATGGAAGACTAGCGCTTTATGTTTTTGATTGGTAGCTAAGCGTTAGGGTAATTTATTAATCATTCAATGTTGATCGTTCTAATACAGGGTGATAAAGTTAAAACATTAAAAATGGGGTAGACTATGGCTGATTTTATTACGATTGCAAATAAAACAATTCAAAATGATGGCACGAATACTTTTGTGACGTTTGATGTCTGCTTCGCGGCGGCAACGATTGGTGGTTCTAAAATTGAGGGTGGGGCTATCGACCTTATGTACCAATACAATCTCGTAGATCCTACAATCTCTTTAGTAGAAAGTGCGACATATCCATCGATTCCAAAACCTAAGCTTATATGGTCAAATATTATAACTAATTTGGATATTAACGGCAAGTTAGCAATTACTGCTGATTTTGCCGTATCGAATCCTATTGTTTCAACAGGTGGCAAGACAATAACTGTGACATTGGGTATTGCGCAGGTGGTAAGTGATTTTGCTGTTTCCCTGGAAGTAGCAAACAGTGCGACTGTCCTCAGGACTGCGGCTCTGGTAGATTATCAATTTGAGGGCGGTGCGCTTGTGATGCCGCCAGCAAGTTTGGCAGATGTTATAGTAGATTTGATGCCCGGCAGCGACAGTGGCATTTCGAATACAGATCATATCACCAATGTTACCACGCCAGTGGTGACGGTTAATCTGACCGGTAAAACACTCACCGAAGGTCATATACTCAAGATTGTTGATACCAGCAACGGCAATGCTGTGGTTGGTTCTTATACCATTACCGCTCAGGATGCAACGAATGGTCTTGCTATCATAGATATTACGCTAGGCTCCTTGAGTGGGGGACCACATGCCCTGAAAGCTCAGTTCAGCAATTCATCGGGCACTACTGGTACATCAAGTACTGTGGCAACCACCGTAACGGTCGATACGATAGCGCCACTCACCACTATTAGTGGGTTGGATATCAGTGTTGATTCTGGAACAAGTGCTATAGATTTTATTACCAACAGTGCATTGCAGACAATTACTGGTACGTTAAGCGCAGCACTTGGAACAGATAAGCTTTACGGCTCACTCGATAACGGTACGACATGGGTTGATATTACGTCGAAAGTGGCTGGGACGGCTATTAGTTGGGATGGAGCGACACTGTTAGGCAGCAGCACGATCAAGCTTGAGGTGAGGGATGTTGCAGGCAACTCAGGGACTGCCACAAGCCAGGCTTATGTACTTGATACGATAGCTCCAAGTGTGGGTACGGTATCCGACACGACGGAGGCCATTGTCACGAAAGATGCGATAACATTCACCGTCACTTTTGACGAAGCAGTTGTTGGCTCGGTCGGCACAGGCAGTTTCACGGCAAAAAACGGCATTGTGAGCAGTGTAACCTCAGTCGGGGGCAATGCCTATACCGTGGTTGTCACTCCGACAGCGGGCGTGGCCAGCGGAAATGTTGCACTGAGCCTCGTTGGCACCGGTTTAACCGATGTTGCGGGCAATGCGGTTGTGTCAGCCGATCTGGGTGGCAAGGACAGTCAGGGCATCGATACGTTGGCACCGAGTGTGAGTACGGTAACTGACACGACAGTGGCCAGCGTCACGAAAGATGCAATAAGCTTCACCGTCACTTTTGACGAAGCAGTTGTTGGCTCGGTAGGAACAGGGAGTTTCACGGCAACAAACGGCATCGTGAGCAGCGTGACCTCAGCAGGCGGGAACGCTTATACCGTGGTAGTGGACCCTACACAGGGGGTAATCAGCGGGAATGTAACATTGAGCCTTGTTGGCACCGGCTTGACAGATGCTGCGGGAAATCCAGTTGTGTCTGCAGACCTGAGCGGTAGGGACAGCCAGGGAATTGATACCTGGGCGAGGGGTGTGATCGATATAACCGACACGACAGCAGCCAACGTAACGAAAGATGCGATAAGCTTTACCGTAACTTTTGGCGAAGCAGTTATCGGGACAGTCGGAACAGGCAGTTTCACTGCAACGAACGGAACCGTGAGCAGCGTGACCCCAGCGGGCGGCAATGCCTATATCGTTGTAGTCATACCGACAGCGGGAGTGGCTAGTGGGAATGTGGTGCTGGGCCTCGTTGGTACCGGCTTGACAGATGCAGCAGGCAATATGGTTGCTTCAGAGCCCATGATGAGTGCCTTGGATAGCCAGGGCATAGATACCTTGGCACCTGGTGTGAGCACGGTGACCGACACGACAACGGCCATTGTCACTAAAGATGCGATAACCTTCACCGTCACCTTTGACGAAGCAGTTGTTGGTACGGTTGGCACCAGCAGTTTTACCGCAACAAATGGCACCGTAAGCAGTGTGACCTCAGCAGGGGGCAACGCCTATACTGTGGTTGTCACT
>CAJEXI010000022.1 GCA_903994455.1 uncultured Chlorobiaceae bacterium
AGCTTCGCCATAGCAATTCCGCATGAGCAGGCGATGGGTGTTAAAGACGAGGTCGGCTTTTTTCAGGCAGTCAAGGCACGTCTCGCCAAATTTGATGGCACCGGTAACGGCCACAGCAACGAAGATATCGAAACTACTATTCGCCAGGTAATCGACAAGGCGCTGGTCTCCGAAAAGGTGATTGATGTTTTTGATGCAGCCGGAATCAAAAAACCGGATATCTCCATTCTCTCCGAAGAGTTTTTGGCTGAACTGAAAGGGCACAAGCACAAGAACATAGCTCTTGAGGTACTGAAAAAACTGCTCAATGACGAACTCAAAGTACGCGCCAAAAAGAACCTCGTTCAGAGCAAGAGCTTGCTGGAGATGCTCGAAAAAGCCATCAAGAAATATCAGAACAAAATCCTCTCAGCCGCCGAAGTCATGGATGAGCTGATCAAAATCAGCAAAGAGATTGTTGCTTCAGACAAGGAGGCCGAACATCTGGGCCTCAGCGATTTCGAATATGCCTTTTACACCGCTGTTGCCAGCAATGACAGTGCCCGCGAACTCATGCAGCAGGACAAACTGCGAGAACTGGCCGTCGTCCTGACCCAGCGCGTGCGCGAAAACGCTTCGATAGACTGGACCTATCAAGGAGAGCGTCAAAGCCAAACTGAAAGTCATCGTAAAACGTACCTTACGCCAGTTCGGTTATCCGCCAGACATGCAACTCCTGGCTACCGAAACGGTGCTGAAACAGGCGGAGATGATTGCGGCTGAGCTTGTAGGCTAACCGAAATAGAAGAAATAAATTAAATGATAAATGGCAGTTATTGAAGGATTTCGGGTACAGAATTATCGGGCACTGCGTGACGTGACGCTTGGCAAGCTCTCCAACCAGCAGACAGGCGAGCCATTAACCCCGTTTACCGTGGTGATTGGAAAAAATGGTGTTGGTAAAAGCACCTTGTTCGATGCCTTCGGATTTGTTGCGGATTGTTTGTCTGCTGATGTGGAAACCGCCTGCGACATGAAGCAGCGAGGAGGCTTCGACCGACTGCGTTCGAAGGGTCAGGATGAAGCTATCCGGTTTGAAGTGTATTATCGTGAAGCGCCAAAAGAACGGCCAATAACCTATGAGCTGGCGATTTCGCTGGATGAGTCAGGTCGCCCGTTTGTTGAATCGGAGGTACTGAAGCAGCGACGCAAGGGTCAGAAGCATGGTCGGCCCTACCCATTCCTGCGATTGAGTCACGGCAAGGGTACGGTTTGGGCTGGCGAAGAGGCGGTTGAGGTTGAAGGTGAAGAGGATCGTGCCCTGACGGCAGTGGAGTTGACTGATAATCGGCAACTTGGTGTTGCTACGTTGGGGACACTCAAGGAACATCCCCGGATCAAGCGGTTTCGGGATTTTCTTAAGGGCTGGTACCTCTCCTATTTTTATCCGGATGCCGCACGCAGTCTTCCAAGTGCTGGGCCACAGAGGCATTTGAATATCCATGGAGACAATATCGGGAATGTTGTGCAGTTCATGGAACGCGAGCACAAGACGCAATTCAAGAGCATTCTCCAGCGGATAGCTGCCAAGATTCCCGGGATTGACGGGATTGACACGCTGGAGACCGAAGACAAGCGAGTGCTGTTGCGTTTCAATGACGGCGCTTTTGGAGACCCGTTTTTCGCACAGCAGATGTCAGATGGTACGCTGAAAGTTTTTGCCTATCTCTTGTTGTTGGAAGACCCGGAGCCACCACCGTTTATCTGTATTGAAGAGCCAGAGAATGGTCTTTATCACAAGTTGCTGGAGGCATTGGCTCAGGAGTTTCGTTTGCGTGCTACAGGCAAGAAGAACTCGCCCCAGATTTTCGTGACCACCCACCAGCCATATTTTGTGGATGCGCTGGCTCCTGAGGAGGTGTGGCTGCTTGAAAAGGGTGCCGATGGCTATTCGGTTATAAGACGGGTTTCTGAGCTGGAAGTCGTAAAAAACCTCGTTGATGAAGGGTTGCCTCTCGGTGGCCTATGGTACAGCGACTATTTTGAGGCGAGGTAACAATGCACATTGAAATATTGGTTGAGGATAGCTCTGGCGCGACGCTTCTTGAGGTGTTGTTGCCACAATTGTTGGGGCCACAAGGTGAACCGAATACCTGGCGCGTACACGCCTATAAAGGTATCGGCAAAATTCCGCAGGGCATTGGGAAAAAGGCTGATCCGGCTAAACGGATTTTGCTTGATCAGTTGCCCAAGCTGTTGCGCGGGTATGGCAAAACACCTGGAATTGATGCTGTTGTCATCGTACTTGATACGGATAAACGTGACTGCATAGCATTCCTTTCTGAGCTGAAGGTTCTTGCGGATGGCTGTAAACCAGTGCCGAAAACCATCTTCAGACTTGCTATTTCGGCGATCGAGAAGCATTGTTAGCCGCTTATCCCCGAGCCAGGCAGGATGTGATGAAAAATTATGTTCAGGATAGTGTCTGTGAAACATGGGAACTGCTCGCTGATGCTGTGCATACAGGCGGTTCATCAGCCATCAAGAAAGCTGGCTGGCCTTTACCGGGGCAGGTAAAGCATGAATGGGCAAAAAAAATTGCGCCGTTGATGGACAACTTGTATCACCGGAACTCGTTCATTATAAATGTTGTTCGTCACAACGACACAAGGCCGAATCTTGCCTGTTTCGGAACCTTGGGTCGGATCAAGATTGACATCAATGATGAGGCCGCGCTTCAAGTCAGTCATTCGGGCCATCCTGTGATAGCAGTTTTGGTTACTTCCTGTAATTCCGCGTTTTGTTCATAAATTTCGGCATACAAATCCGCCGATTGTTGAAGCTCTTGCAGTTCAAACTGTTCTGCCATGCGTAGCAAAGCAGCCTGAACCATTGAACTTTTGTCATTAAATCCAAAGCGTTTATAGCTGTTTAAAAACTCGACAAGTGGTGGCGAAAGACTGAATTTTGCCTGCTGCATCATCGTGGTGTTAAAAGACCCTGAAATATGACCCTGCTTTAGGGTTAATTATAAGGGACTTCTTTCAAGGGTCAAAATTTTACTGTTACTTTAATGCGTAGCGGTTAGAGGTGATGGAATTTTTTGGCAGATAAGCCGCGACTTGCTGTCCGAATTTTCTGACATGAAAGGTCAATTAAGCCCGAAGCAGTATGGAGAGGAATGAACAACAGGAAAAGCCGGATTTACAAAATGAAGCCATTGTTTCTAAAATCGAAAAACAGTCTCATGCTGTCCAGTTACAAGCAGCAATTGCCCTGCATCAACAGGGGCGTTTGGCTGAAGCTGAGGCGCACTACAGAGCGATTTTACAGGTACAGCCGCAACAGGTTGATGCCCTCCAGCTTCTGGCAACCCTTGCTGCACAACAACAGAGTTATGTCAAAGCTGTTGAGTTATTTAATCAAGTCCTCAACATCAACCCGCTTCATGCAGTTGCTTATTCCAATCGCGGCTATGCGTTACGTGAGCTGAAGCGGTACGATGAGGCGGTGGCGAGTTATAACAAGGCTCTTGTACTCCAGCCTGATTATGCTGATGCCTACTATAATCGCGGCATTACCCTGGCGGAGTTGATGCGCTACGAGGAAGCGTGTTTGAGTTACGACAAGGCTATAGTCCTGAAGCCCGATTATGCTGAATCCTGGTCCAGTCGAGGATTTGTGTTACATGAGTTGAAACGATACGAAGAAGCGCAGTTGAGTTTTGACAAGGCTTATGCTCTCAAGCCGGAGAGTGATTTTTTGTTTGGCAACATGCTGTATAATAAAATGAAGATGTGTGACTGGAGTGGCATCGACAATCACCTTCAGTACCTTGTCGCAGCAATAGATTCGCGTAAAAAAATCTGTGCACCATTAACGCTGCTTGGACTTCTTGACTCTCCCGCATTGCAAAAAGCGGCGGCTGAGATTTTTGTGCAAGCAAGATTTCCGGCAAGTCACGCGCTTTCAGCCATTCAAAAGTATGCCCGGCATGATAAAATCAGGATTGGCTATTTTTCTGCGGATTTTAGGGATCATGCAACCGCATATTTGATGGCAGAGTTGTTTGAACAGCACGATCGATCGAAGTTTGAGATCATTGCTTTTTCTTTTGGACCAGACACATCTGATGCGCTGCGAAAAAGAGCAGCAGCAGCCGTTGACCAGTTTCTTGATGTGCGAACCATGAAAGATGATGAGGTTGCTCAACTCTCAAGAAAGCTGGAAATTGATATCGCGCTTGATTTAAACGGGTTGACGACACACTCCCGTCCAGGTATCTTTGCCTTGCGGGCGGCGCCGATTCAGGTCAGCTATTTGGGCTATCCTGGCACCATGGGGGCTGAGTATGTCGATTATCTCATTGCTGATGAGACACTAGTCCCGACACAAAGCAGACCGTACTTCACTGAAAAAATTGTTTATCTGCCCAATAGTTATCAGGTAAACGATTCCAGGCGCGTCATTGCAGAGAAGGTGTTTTTTCGGGAAGGGCTGGGGTTGCCCGCAACGGGGTTTGTTTTTTGCTGTTTCAACGATAGTTTCAAAATTACCCCCTCAACGTTTGACGGCTGGATGCGAATTCTCAGGCAGGTAACGGGAAGCGTGCTCTGGCTTCTTGAGGATAATGCCGTCGCAGCAGGTAATTTGCGAAGGGAAGCTGTGCAACGGGGTATTGAGGCACAGAGAGTGATTTTCGCCAAACGGATGCCGGTTGCAGAACATCTCGCACGGCACAGGGTTGCCGATCTCTTTCTGGACACACTCCCTTACAATGCACACACAACGGCAAGCGATGCGTTGTGGAGTGGTTTGCCAGTGTTGACCTGTATTGGCGAATCGTTTGCAAGCAGAGTTGCGGCAAGCTTGCTCAACGCCATTCGTTTGCCGGAACTTATTACTTCGTCTCATGAAGAGTACGAAGCCGTTGCAATAAATCTTGCGACACATCCGGATCAGTTAGTCAGTCTCAAACTGAAACTGGAACAGAACCGCCTCACGATGCCACTGTTTGATACGCAGCGTTACACCCGTGACATCGAAGCGGCCTATACCTCGATGTATGAGCGACATCATGCGGAATTGCCGCCCGCCAATCAAAATGCCTTCCCTTCAAACAGCTCAGGATCAACGCTGGTATCATAGAGACAGGTGCCCCAATGCGGATGAGGTGCCGTTGAGATGCTGGAGTTTCATGAGCAAAGAGTTCAGTGAAAGGTGAGGTCGTAGAGCGTTTCATGGCGCTGATTTCTTATCACCATCCGCTCTTCATGCAGTTCCACCATGCCACAGGCGAAACCGGGATGTTTGTGCCGATTCACGAAGGCTGGCAGTACCACAAAATGAATGCTGTTATGCAACGCATAGCCGCCGTAATGGTAATGGCCACTGAGGCAAGCCTTGACCGCAGGGGATGAAGCCACAAGTTCGGCAATCTCCCGGTGATTCCAGAGCAGTCCATGTTTCAGGTCGGTCGTTTCGGCAAGCAGCGGGAAGTGACAGACAACAATAACGCTCTCCCCAAGACGATCAGCCTTCCCAAGCTCCCGCTGAAGCCACAACTGCTGATGAACTCCAACAGCGCCACAATAGTCATGCAGCTCTGGATGGGCACGAAAAACAGCAAGAGTCCGGCAATCTTCAGGCGTTTCAGGCTGGCGGAGCACCGAAACATCCATGCCATCAAGCACGATAAAGCGGAACCCCCTAATGGTAAAGGAGTAATAGGGGGTTTGCAGTCCAAGAGCGGCCATAAGCGCCTGACGAGGCAGGGCAAGGCAGTGGTTGCCGAGAACGTGGTGGATGGTGCCAGGAAAAGTGTTGAGCATAGAGCTGACTTGCCGGAACTCCTCCTCTTTGTGCCGGTCGCTTCCCATGATCTGGTCGCCAAGCTGTATGAGAAAATCGACCTTGTGACGCTGCCAGTAATCCACGCAGGCGGAGAGGTCTGCGGCAGTTTTTGCTGCTGCCGCAGGTTCTTCCTCTGTTGAAAAGTGGATGTCGGTGATAATGCCGAATCGGAGGAGCGTTTGGTTGCAGGATTTTGCCATCAGTCGCCGAATTCAGAGAGATATTTTTCCATGAACTCGTCAAGATCTCCATCAAGCACCGTTTCGACATCGAACCGTTCATAGTTGGTGCGGTGATCCTTGATACGCCGGTCGTCGAGCACATAGCTGCGAATCTGGCTACCCCACTCAATTTTTTTCTTTTTGCCCTCGATCTCGCGTTTTTTTGCCTCCTCTTCATCGCGCTGCCGCTGGTAGAGCTGGGCCATCAGCATTTTCATGGCGCGCTCCCTGTTCTGGAACTGTGACCGCTCCTCCTGGCAGCCGACGACGATACCTGTAGGAAGGTGTTTGATGCGCACCGCAGTTTCCACCTTGTTGACATTCTGGCCACCCTTGCCGCCGCTGCGGAAGGTCGACAGTTCAAGATCCTCCTTGCGGACATCAATTTCAACGTCGGGCGGTGCCTCCGGGTAGGTAAAGACACTGGCGAAGGAGGTGTGCCGACGGGCATTCGAGTCATAAGGGGAGACGCGGACCAGCCGGTGTACGCCGTTTTCAGCTTTCAGATAGCCATAAGCGTAAGGGCCAAGAATTTCGAGCGTTGCCGTTTTAATGCCCGCCCCGTCGCCCTCCTGATAGTCGTCGGTATAGATTTTAAAGCCTTTGCGCTCAGCCCATCGCATGTACATCCGGTAGAGCATTTCTGCCCAGTCCTGCGCCTCGGTTCCTCCTGCTCCGGCGTGAATGGTGATCATGGCATTGCCTGCATCGTCCTTGCCTGAAAGCATGTTTTTGAACTCAATTGCCGCGATATCGTGCTCGATTGAGGCGATTGCAGCCGCAAGTTCTTCACCAAAGGATTCGTCCTCAAGTTCTATGGCAATATCGAACTCATCCTGACAGACGCGAGCTTTTTCTGTAATAATGTCGTACTCTTCTGTCCACGATTTGTGTTCGTTCAACTCTTTCAGGACTTTATTGGCGGCTTTCTGATCGTTCCAGAAGACTGGATCAGTGGTTATTTTTTCAAGGTCATCAATTTTTTCCTTACGTTCATCGATGTCAAAGATACCCCCGTAACTGTTCCAGGCGACGATGAATCTCCTGCAGTTTTTCTTTTTGTGGTTCAAACATGGCGTTTTCTTTTTTTGAGTAATAAAAGCGACACTAAAGGAACAATTTTTTTCAGGAGAAATCAAAGATTCCGGCAGTGCGCAGGATTTTGATGATCTTTTAATTTTGAATGCGTATCTAAGCAAAAAAGTAAAGGAGTTTTCATATTTTCCTGTCTGTAAAAAAAACAGGGAGCAGCACCGGAACTGTTAAACCGGAGGAACTGCTTTATGGCCGGGATTCTCCTGGGTACCAACAAGAGATTTTAATGATGAATAATACATTTCGCAGGGCGCTTCCTCAGTATAGCAATCAAACATTTGACGGTCGTCAACGGGTTGTCGTCGAAAATGTCTCACCTGAACTTGATGGGGGAAAGTACCCGGCGAAAGGGATTGAGGGTGAGAGTATTGTTGTTGAGGCAGATATTTTTGTTGATGGTGCCGATACCATCGCTGCAGAGCTTTGTTTCCGGTCTGCTGGCAGTGCAGAGTGGCAACGCTCCCCGATGGTCTCTCAAGGCAATGACCTTTGGAAAGGGGCGTTTACGGTAGGGCCTCCCGGTCAGTACGAATATACGATTGAAGCAAGGGTCGACCATTTCGAAACATGGAAAAAGGGATTGGTCAAAAAAATTGATGCTGCTCAGGATGTTTCGCTTGATCTGCAAATTGGAGCGCTTCTTGTCGACAAGGGTGTTGAAAGGGCCGATGCCGCCGATGCAGGGGAACTTGCACTCTTTGCCTCTTTACTCCGTTCCGGCAAAAGTGCCGAGGCCGGTGTTGCTGCTGTGGATGCCCGGCTGGCGCTGCTGATGGCGAGTTATCCAGACAAGGATTATGCCTCTATGTACGACAGGGTGCTTGGCCTGACGGTTGAGCAGAAAAAGGCCGGATGCAGTGCGTGGTATGAGCTTTTTCCCCGTTCGTGGAGTACGGAACCCGATACTCATGGTACTTTCAACGATTGTCAACGGCTGCTGCCAATGATTGCCGGGATGGGGTTTGACGTTGTTTATCTGCCGCCGATTCATCCGATTGGCCATACCAAACGGAAAGGCAAGAATAATGCACTGGTTGCCGCTCCCGGTGAGCCAGGAAGCTGTTGGGCGATTGGCAACCGTGATGGAGGGCACAAGGCTGTCCACGCTGAGCTTGGCACGGTTGAAGAGTTTGCGGCATTTGTTGCGGCGGCAGAGGCACACGGGATCTCTATTGCTCTCGATATTGCGTTTCAGTGTTCACCCGATCACCCTTATGTACAGGAGCACCCGCAGTGGTTTACCTGGCGCCCCGATGGAACCGTACAATTTGCTGAAAATCCACCAAAGAAATATGAGGATATTCTGCCCATTAATTTTGAGTCTCCCGATTGGCAGAACCTCTGGATGGAGCTGAAAAGCATTTTTCTTTTCTGGATTGGCAATGGTGTGAAAATTTTCCGTGTTGACAATCCTCATACAAAAGCTTTTCCTTTCTGGGAGTGGGCTCTTGCGTCGATCAAGGAGGAGCATCCCGATACCGTTTTTCTGGCCGAGGCATTTACCCGCCCAAAATTGATGGCTCGTCTTGCAAAGATTGGTTATAGTCAGTCTTACAGCTACTTTACCTGGCGCAATACCAAGCAGGAAATTCAGGAATATATGGTTGAACTGACCACACCGCCCCTGAAACATTTTATGCGGGCAAACTTCTGGCCAAACACCCCGGATATCCTCCACGAAGAGTTCCAGAAAGGCGAACGTGAAAAGTTTATTATCCGTCTGGTGCTGGCCGCAACACTTTCGTCAAACTACGGGATGTACGGCCCTGCCTATGAACTCTGCGAGCATCTCCCCGTCGAGGGTAAGGAGGAGTATCTCAATTCCGAAAAGTATGAAATCAGGCAGTGGGATCTTGATCGGCCCGGAAACATTCGTGCAGAGATTACCCGTATTAACCGGATCAGGAAGGAGAATGCTGCCCTGCAGAAGACCGACAACCTCACCTTTGTGCGGCTTGAAGTTTCTCCTGGCGAGGAACACGAGATGCTGATGGGTTATGTGAAGCGATCGGAAGATGACCGTAATGTCATTCTTACGGTGGTTAACCTCGATCAGTCGAGTACACAGCGAGGATGGCTCCGCTTCCCGCTTGAACTTTTTGGCCTTTCTCACCTTCATCCGTTCATGGTTGAGGATCTGCTCAGTGGAAATCGCTATCACTGGAACGGCGAGTGGAATTTTGTGGAAGTGAATCCGTTCAGTATGCCAGCGCATATTTTTCGGGTAACATTTTCCTGAGACAATTTATTTTTAACGCATTTACTCTTTATACCTTTAACGAACTCAACATGTATCAACCCGAACCGCTCTGGTACAAAGACGCAATTATCTACGAGGCGCATGTCAAGACGTTTTATGACAGTAACAATGATGGTGTAGGCGATTTTCAGGGATTGCGCCAGAAGCTTGGCTATCTGCAAAGTCTTGGTATTACCGCTATATGGCTGCTACCCTTTTATCCTTCGCCGCTCCGTGATGATGGATACGATATTGCCGACTATATGAGCGTCAATCCCGATTACGGTACGATGGAAGATTTCAGGGAGTTTCTTGAAGAGGCACACACTCTTGGTCTGAAGGTCATTACGGAACTCGTAGTGAACCACACTTCCGACCAGCACATCTGGTTCCAGCGTGCCAGAAAAGCTCCGGCAGGATCGCCTGAGCGGAATTTCTATGTCTGGAATGACAATCCTGATAAATATTCTGAAACCCGCATTATTTTTCAGGATTTTGAGGCTTCCAACTGGACATGGGATCCTGTTGCCGGGCAGTATTTTTGGCACCGTTTTTACCATCATCAGCCTGACCTGAACTTTGAAAATCCGGCAGTCCAGGAGGCACTTCTCGGTGTGCTCGATTTTTGGCTTGGCATGGGTGTTGATGGTCTCAGGCTTGATGCCGTGCCATATCTTTACGAGGAGGAGGGTACAAATTGTGAAAACCTTCCCCAGACCTACGAGTATCTGAGGGGGCTGCGTACCTATGTTGATGAGCACTATCCCAACCGTATGCTGCTTGCCGAGGCCAACCAGTGGCCAGAGGATTCTGCGGCTTATTTTGGCAAGGGCGACCTTTGTCACATGAACTTCCATTTCCCCCTGATGCCGCGCATGTACATGGCGCTTGCGACCGAAGACCGTTTTCCTATTATTGATATTCTTGAACAGACGCCGGAAATTCCGGAGAACTGCCAGTGGGCCTCATTTCTGCGCAATCATGATGAGCTGACGCTTGAAATGGTCACGGACGAAGAGCGTGACTATATGCGCCGCGTCTATGCCAACGATCCGAGGGCCCGTATCAACCTTGGTATTCGTCGCCGTCTTGCGCCCCTCATGTCCAACGACCGCCGCAAGATTGAGCTGATGAACATCATGCTGCTCTCCCTGCCCGGCACCCCGGTGCTCTATTATGGTGACGAGATTGGTATGGGCGACAACTACTATCTTGGCGACCGCGACGGTGTGCGTACTCCGATGCAGTGGAACGCTGATCGCAATGCCGGTTTTTCGCGCGCCAATCCACAGAGGCTTCAGTTGCCCGTTATTATTGACCCGGAATACCACTATGAAGCCGTCAACGTCGAGGTTCAGGAGAGCAATGTCAACTCTCTGCTCTGGTGGATGCGTCATGCGATTTTAACCGCACACCGTTACAAATCCCTCAGCCGGGGCACCATTGAGTTTCTGGAAGTAAGCAACCCAAAGGTGCTGATATTTATTCGGCAGTTTGAGGATGAGACCATGCTTTCGGTCATCAACCTCTCAAAAAATGCCCAGGCGGTGACGATTGATCTTTCCCGTTTTGACGGATATATTCCCGAAGAGGTTTTCAGTCTGAATCGGTTCCCGAAAATCAGGAAAATTCCCTATATGGTCGCACTCGGATCCTATGGTTATTTCTGGTTGAAGCTGATCAAGGATGTTGAAGTCGCCGATACTCGCGCCTCTCTTGAAAAGCCTTATGCCACAGTCTCACGCTGGCCAGCACTTTTTACCGGAAAAAACGGTGAGCTGCTCGAAACAGAGATTCTGCCCCAGTATTACAACGCAAGCCGCTGGTTCGGAGGCAAGGCACGCACAATCATGCGCATTGCAATCAACGACACTATCCCGGTGACGGGCATGCCAAAAGCAAAGCTGCTGGTGACCGAAGTGCGCTACTCGAGTGGAGAAAACGATCTCTACCAACTTCCAGTCTGTTTTGCGCCGCTCTCGGCAGTCAGTCAATTGGACGACAATTTCAGCAAGAGAGTCATAACAAGAGTGGTTATCGGTGATGAAGAGGGATATCTTTGCGACGCAACCTTCGACAGTCAGTTTTTGCGTCACCTCTACAAAATTGTAACCGGAAAAGAGACATGGCAGGGCAAAGCTGGTCTTGTCGCGGGCCTCAAATCCTCAATGCTCAACCCTGTCAGCGAGAAATTTGCGGATGTTGAACCGGAACCATTTCTTATGGGTGTCGAACAGACAAACACCTCAATCAGGTTCCACAACGATCTTTGCCTCAAACTCTACCGCCGTATCGAGCCTGGAGTATCGCCGGAGGTGGAGATGTGCAGTGCGCTGAGCGATCATACTTCATTTAAAAATCTTCCACGCTTTCTTGGTTCGCTGAATTATGATGAGAGTCGCACCAGCCGCTACTCTCTTGGTATCCTGCAAAATTATGTCAGGAATGAAGGTGACGCATGGCAGCTTTCGCTCGGTCAGGCAAAGCGCTATTATGAGAATATTCTCCAAAAAATGAACATCGGCATTACCTTGCCACCGCTTGGGGCACTGAGTGGTGAACCCTTGCAGCTCCCTGAAATTATGCAGGAGTGTATTGGAGGGATATACCTTGGCATGATTGAAAAGCTGGCAGAGCGTACCGCTGAAATGCACCTCTCACTGGCCTCAATTGTTGACGATCCCGCATTTGTGCCGGAAGCCTTTACGACGCTTTATCAGCGCTCTATTTATCAGGCGATGTGCGAGCAGGTCAAGCGTGCGGTTATTCTTATCAAAGAAGTCATGCCTAAGATGCCAGAGGAGCAAAAGCAGCTCGCCTCTCGTTTTGTACAGAAACAAAAACAGGTATTGCAGCAGTTTGATCCTGTCAGGCTTGAAAAAATTGACACCCTGAAAATCAGGATTCATGGTGATTATCACCTTGGACAGGTGCTTTTTACCGGCAAAGACTTTATTATTATCGATTTTGAGGGTGAGCCTGCACGTCCGCTCTCTGAACGCAAGATCAAGCGCTCGGTTTTCCGCGATATTTCAGGGATGCTCCGATCATTTGATTATGCGGCCATCACCGCTCTCAGCCAGACCGAGGCGACACTCCGCCCTGAAGACAGGCTTGCCCTCGAGCCATGGGTTGACCGCTGGAGCTATTATGTCGGTCAGCACTTTATCGACAGCTACTTCGAAAAAACCAGTGGCAGCGACATTGTGCCGGCAGATCCGAGACAGCGTGAGCATCTGATGCGTGGCTACCTGATGAACAAGGCAATCTACGAGCTTAACTACGAGCTCAACAATCGCCCGGAATGGGCCTCTATTCCACTTCGCGGTATTCTGAAGATTCTGGAGTCCTGATTTCGATTCTGAACGCACGGGTCTGTCTGAGCAGGGCAGGCCCGTCGCTTTCAAGGCAATCTATTCCTCTTTCGCCAACCTCCACAGCATATCAAGTTCTTCAGCGGTATACTCCTGCCACGGACGGCCTGATGCCTCAACGTTTTCTTCAATCTTGCGGAAGCGCCCCATAAACTTGTTGGTGGCTTTGCGGAGCGAGTCTTCGGGGTTTGTGCCGAGGAAGCGGCTGTAGTTGACAAGGGTAAAGAGCAGATCACCGAATTCATTCTCCTGCTCTTCCTTGCTTGCTGCGTTTTTCAGCTCACTGATCTCTTCAACAAGCTTGTCGAGCACCCCCTCATCGCTCGGCCAGTCGAAGCCGACACCAGCCACCTTTTTCTGCACCCTGTAGGCGCGCAGGAGTTCCGACATGGCGTTTGGCACGCCGTCGAGCATGCTTTTCCGTCCCTCTTTTCGCTTGAGCGTTTCCCAGTTTTTCAGCACCTCCTGCTCGGTAGGTGCCAGGGTGTCGCCAAAAACGTGTGGATGGCGGCTGATGAGCTTGTGGCAGAGCGCATCGAAAACATCGGCAAAAGAGAATGTTCCGCGCTCCTGGCCCAAAAGAACCTGAAAGCTGAGATGCAGAAAGAGATCACCACACTCTTTTTTAAGTTCGATCTCGTCTTGCTGGTCGATGGCATGGATCAGTTCATAGCTCTCTTCAAGCAGCAGGTGAGCCAGAGACTCAGGAGTCTGTTTCCGATCCCAGGGGCACTCCTGCCGCAGCACGCGCACAAGGCTCAGGACCCGTTCAAACTGTTCGGAGAGGGTTCTCGGTCTCTCTGCGACAATATCGGCTTTTAACTGTTCATCAGGCATATTCTCTGGCATAGGTCAATGGTGTTTAGTGTTCTCTCCTCAACTGAGAATGAAGTTACTCTTTCTATCGGGTATTTCTTATACTTGACGACAGGGTTCAGAAAACCGATCCATACCATTTCGACCTTCGAGAGTTATGAAGTCGTCCATCATTCAGCCAGAACAGGGATATCCAATTGCCGCGATTGCCACTCCGGTTGGTGTCGCAGCGCTTGCTGTGGTCCGTATTAGTGGCAAAGGGGCTTTTGCTATTGCCCAGAAAGTGTTTCGCAAGAAAAACAACCCGAAGTTCCGGTTTGAGCAGTCGAAGGGCTACCAGGCTCATTTTGGCACCGTTCATGACTGCGACGGGCTGATTGACGAGGTAGTTGCCCTCGTGTTCCGCTCGCCAAACTCCTTTACCATGGAGGATATGGTTGAGCTCAGTTGCCACGGCGGCCCGGTTGTGGTGAAACACCTGCTGAAAGTGCTGCTTGACGAAGGGTGCCGACTGGCCGAGCCCGGAGAGTTTACCCGGCGGGCATTTCTTAACGGGCGTATCGATCTGTTACAGGCGGAGGCGATTGGCGAGATGATCCATGCCCGATCGGAATCGGCGTTTCGCACGGCGGTCACCCAGATGCAGGGGACACTTTCCACGAGGCTCAACGCCATGCGGGAACGGCTGCTCAGTTCATGCGCTCTTCTGGAGCTTGAGCTTGATTTCAGTGAGGAGGAGGTTGAGTTTCAGAGCCGCAGCCAGCTTCAGGAAGAGCTTTGTCTTTTGCAGGAAGAGCTTTTGCGTCTTATCGACTCCTACCAGAGCGGCAGGATCCTGAAAGAAGGTGTTGCAACCGTTATTGCCGGAAAGCCAAATGCCGGAAAATCAACCTTGCTCAATGCGCTGCTTGGGGAGGAACGCTCCATTGTGAGCCATAGACCGGGCACAACACGAGACTATATTGAGGAGTGCTTTTTGCATGAAAAAACCATATTCAGGCTTACCGATACAGCAGGATTGCGTGAAGGTGGCGAAGAGATTGAGCATGAAGGCATTCGGCGCAGTTACAAAAAAATTTCTGAGGCTGATCTGATTGTCTATCTCCTCGATATCAGCCTTGATGATTATCTTGATGAAGTTACCCGGATTCGAGCATTCCTTGAGCACTATCCTGCTGCTCGTATGATTGTGGCGGCCAATAAAACGGATCTCACTTCGGAGCAGATTGAGCGTCAGCAAAAGCTTCGGGCAGCAACCGGTTGCGAGGTTTGCGGACTCTCTGCATGCAGGGGTGAAGGGCTTGATGTGCTCAAACGCCTCATGGGCAGTATGGCAGAGGGACTCGACAAGCAGCATGAAGCAAGTGTTCTTGTTACCAGCCTGCGCCATTATGAAGCGCTACGCAATGCTTCGGATGCCATCGATAATGCACAAGCGCTGATCGACACAGGTTCCGGCACTGAGCTTGTCGCGTTTGAACTCCGTTCAGCGCTTGAGTCTCTGGGGGAAATTACCGGCAAAGTGGTGAACGAGGAGATTTTAAATATCATCTTTGAGCGGTTCTGCATCGGAAAGTGAAGGCGCATGAACCCTGCACAGCGCCCATGTCAGGAGCCGTGCAGGGAAGAGACTTCAGCTTTGCGTGTAGGTATGGACGCTGTTCTGCGCCGAGGGAAGATAGTTGACACCAAACCAGCAGACCAGAAGCACAAGAAAGGCGAGAGCCAGGTACCACTGGAGTTTGCTCTGGTCAATCATGTAGCGGTAGGCATGAAGATAACCGAGATAAGCCAGCCAGGAGAGAAATGCCCAGGTCTCTTTAGGGTCCCAGGTCCAGTAATGTCCCCAGGCCTCCTTAGCCCAGAGCGCACCAAAGATCAGCCCGAAAGAGAGCAGCACAAAACCAAGCAAGGCAAGATAGTGTGAGACCGATTCGCCGGACACATTTCCCTTGGAGCGTAACTGGAGGTAGACGTTGTGCAATGCCGTAACTGAAGATGCGGCAAGCAGCACGTAGCCGACCAGATAGACAACCACATGCGGAATAAACCAAGGACTCTGCAGTGCAGGCATAAGGGTTTTGTCGAACACTTCAGGATGAAGCATGTTGATGCCGAGAAAAAAAACTGCAAGCGCCATGCAGTAGTATTTCAGCCACCCGATTTTCCAGCGGTACTCAACCAGAAACCCCACAAGCGGAATCAGCGCCGCATACCAGAGTCGTGTTTCGCCAAGCGTCCTGAGCGGAGGGCGGTCAAGAAGCACCCAGTATGAAGCGATAAAACAGATCATGACCACCGATCCTGCAATGGCGAGAAATCGAGCGGGGAGTTTCAGCGCAGGAAGTCTCAGCGCAAGAAGAGAGAGCAGCGACCCGGTTGCCCAGAAAAAAATGGCAAGCCATGCAGCAGTATTAAAATCAAATGTCATGACTTCACCTCTCTCTGTTTAATGCCATTCCAGAAAAACAGCAGGTTTCCTGCCATTATCATATAAAAGCCAAGATAAACCGCAGGCAGCCAGGGGTCACGGATAACTTCAATCAGGCTGAGCTTCGACCAGCGCCCCGCGTTTTCATCGTAACCCATCTGGTAAAGTTTCCACTCCTTAAAGGTTACAGGCTTGTTTACCTCAAGATTTGCCATGACGGTATTGCCCTCGGTATCCTGAACCGTTACCGCCGAACGGAATGATTTTGGAGTGCCAGGCACCATAATGAGGTAGAGGTTGCCCAGTTGTGCCGCATCTGGTCTCAAACCGGGGCTTCCTGTGCTAATCCACGCCTCGCGCTGTGTTGCGCCTGTGGTGATTCTGACTTTTGCGTAAGGAATGCCTGTTGAGCGATCTGCCGGTTGTGGAATGCCCGTCTCTCCAGGAAGCGCGGCGGGCATATAGTCGAGCACAAGGACCTCAACTCCATTCCACGATGCCGTTGTGCCTTTTCGGACTTCAAGTGTCGCTTTTGACTTGTCCATCAGCAACCTGTCGCTGTGCGGATCATAGAGCAAAAGCTGGGGCGGATACTCCTCAAGGGAAAAGTCATGCAGAAAAACAGAAAAAGGGAGTGGCCGGGGAGTATCACTCTCCATGGTATAACCAAGGTTGCAAGCTTTGCCCTCTTCAACCGGCACCACAAGCCGCTGAAGATCGGAACTGCCAAAAATACCGCATGAAAGCGCTATCCAGAACCCTGCGTGAAAAAGGATAAACTGTATGTTCTGCACTTTAAAAGGAATGAGCTTCCATGAAAGTGACAGACCAAGGTTAACGAGAAAGAGGAGAACAACAACCGCAAAAGGCCAGCTCGAAAAGATTTGATTGATTCTTGACTGGAGATAGATCGATGTCATCTGTTTAAGCTGATCGCTTGACGCACCAGAAAAAATCGGAGCTATTCGGAGTTGTTGATAGAGATCCGCTGGAGTAACCTCTCCCTGAGGCAGAACTCCGCCAAGGAACG
This sequence comes from uncultured Chlorobiaceae bacterium, assembly GCA_903994455.1. GTDB lineage: Bacteria > Bacteroidota > Chlorobiia > Chlorobiales > Chlorobiaceae > Chlorobium. The sequence goes on from CAJEXI010000022.1 coordinate 17,039, forward strand.
AGAGAAGGGCTATGGCGACAATAAGGCACAACCCGAGAGGAATTCCCCCAAGCCACTTGACCGTTGTATTTTCCCTGAAAGAAAACCCTGCGCTTATCACGATTAAAGCGAAGAGGCCAAGAAATATTGCGTTGAATGGCAAATGAGCTTGAGGCACCCCGGTACCTGAACCTTCAAACTGAAGAACAAAACCCATAACGACAGCAACTGCCGTAAAAAGAGCAGATTCCCTGAACTCCCAGGGAGCCTGAAACCAGCGACGCCGGACAACTACCATAATAGACTACCTGAACTTTGTTCTTATTAATTTAAACTATTGCGGAGTACACCCTCGTTATGCTCCGTTACCAGGAACAGAAATCTTGAGGACAGGCATAGCAACCACATTTATTTCAGGCAGATGGCAAAAAAGCAGCTTCCTGAACGGTGGAACAAAATATACAGGAGCGGCTTTTGTTTAACAAACAATAGTTCATTTTTTCCCTTGCTCTGATGCGATGGCTTTTTTATTATTGGCAATCATATTTGAGCTTATTTGAGCGTATTTAAGTGATTTTTAAGGTTGTCTTAATGGTGTTTTAAAGGGACAATGATTATCCTTGGAAAGAAGGACTAGAAATCAGTATTCATGTTCTTTGTGCTGTTTTTGTTGAATTTTTGTTGTATGCTGTTTTTTTAAACAATTTTCATAATCAGATACTCTTGCTATGGAAACGATTCGTTGGAAAAAAGTCAGGTCGCTTCTGCTTGCGCTTCTTTTTTGTTTGAGTTTCAACGCCGACTCCTATGCGCTTGAGCCTGGTGGTCGTGCACCTGATTTTCTGTTGCCGGGAGCACAAGGAACGGTTATGCTTTCAAAAGCGACCGGTTCGGTCATCTATGTTGATTTCTGGGCATCGTGGTGCGGACCCTGCAAACAGTCGTTTCCCTGGATGAACGCCATGCAGGACAAATATCGTTCACAGGGATTGCAGATTATAGGCGTGAATGTCGATGCCAAAAGTGAGGATGCCAAAAAGTTTCTTGCTCAGAACCCTGCTCACTTTACCGTTGCTTTTGACCCAAAAGGTGCGACTCCCCGGCAGTACGGGGTGAAAGGGATGCCGACAAGCTTTCTTCTTGACCGGGATGGTAAAATTATTTTCCAGCATTCAGGTTTTAACGCGGCTGCAGGCGAAACACTTGAGAAAGAGATTAAAGCGGCACTGGAGGCAAAAAAATGAAAAGGCATATACTGCAAAAACTGCTTCATGCTTTTCTGTTGATTGTAACACTTGGCCTTTCAGGCTGCGCGGTTGGGCAGGCTGTCCAGCCCTGGGAAAAAGAGACGCTTGCCCGCCATGAGATGACCTTTGAGGGGGATCCGCTGGAGACCAAATATGATGAGCACATCTACAGCAGCAAGGAGGGTGCTTCGGGCGGCGCGGGAGTTGGAGGGGGCGGTTGTGGCTGCAATTAACGTCATTTTAATTTTCAGGATACTCTTATGAAATCTGTCCCGACTAAAAAAAATTATGGCATAGGAGCCGCGCTTTTTGTTGCAGCAATGGCTTTGCCCTCCTACCAGCCTGCCCTGGCCGAAGCGGTTCCTGAAAATGGCACTGTTGCTTTCAAATATCTTAACTATCAGGACAGCCAGCCGAACCAGGATCGCATTGGGGTTAATGCGTACTCAACATCGATCATGATGCCATTTGCAGCAAAGTGGTCGGTCAATACTTCGTATACTTATGATGCTGTTTCAGGTGCATCTCCCCGGCGACATGATTATTTTGATGCTGTTGCGGGCGCATCAACCATGTCAGAGGAACGAAGTGCCGGAGATCTTAACTTCACCAGGTATCTCGATAGAGGAACTATAACCTTCGGCACGAGTTATTCGGAGGAATCGGACTACATATCACGGGGCTACTCCTTGCAGAGAAGCTTTTCGACAGTAGACAATAATACGACGGTAACGCTTGGTGGAAGCTATAACACCGATACGATCAATGCGTGGAAAAAAGAGGTTTATGGAAGGTCGAAAAAGGTTTATGCCGGCTTAATTGGTGTCTCCACGGTATTGACCAGGCACGATATCATTCAGCTTAATGTTGGATTTTCCAGAGGTGAGGGCTATTTCTCGGACCCTTACAAAGAAGGCGAAGGTGGCACCCTCGACCCAAGGCCGAAGGAACGTAACATAACAACAGCCATGATTCGCTGGAACTATCACCTCTATGGTACTGATGGTACGGCAAGAGTCTCTTATCGATACTACACAGACACCTTTGATATTACAGCGCATACTCTTGGGATCGAGTATGTTCAGCCGCTGCCATACCGCTTGACCATTACGCCTGCGGTTCGGTATTCATCCCAGACGGCAGCATACTTTTATGTACCGAAGGCATCGTATAACCATTTGGCTGATCCCTCCAGACCCTACTCTTATGACGAACGGCTATCGGCTTTTGGTGCCCGGACACTCGGGGTAAAGGTTGAAAAAAAATTTGGTGCGGACTGGTCTGCTGATGTCAAATATGAGCAATATGAGCAACGTGCGGCGTGGTGCATGACGGGTAGCGGCGATCCCGGGCTTCAGCCTTTCCGGTTCAGAAGTATTCAGCTTGGCATTGCGCGACAGTTGTAAGTCGTACATCTTGACGTTTTGTTCACCACTTTGGTGTGAATTTCAGAGTTTTCTGAAGGATCGCCTCAACCCGTGCCTTTTAAACGAGACTATTCCTTTTTGGGCATTGCTCTCTTAACAAATTACTCGCTTCTATAAACCGGAGAAATAGACATGGCAACTTATCCTTATATAATAACAGGCACATCGGGCGACGATAAGGCGAATATGAGTGTAAGTGGCCAGCCACGAGGGGCGGGCAATACCTATGCTTATACCTTTAACGGGGCCGCCGGTCAGGACACATTTTACGTCGCAGCTTCGAATTCTCAAACCGGATCATACGCCAGCAAATTTTCTGCTGCAACTTTCTCCATTGGAACGACAACACTGAACAATTCCCTGCCAAGTGGCACCATGCCTAATGGAACAGGAACGGAAGCTGGAATGTATGTGGTAACCGGTGCAAGTGCAGATGGTATAAATTACAGATTTGTACTGGACAAAGTTGAAACCCTGGTGTTCAGTGACAAGGTAGTCACCTTATCTTATGCTGACACCACTGCGCCGACGCTCCTCAGCTCCAATCCCCTCGATGCAGTAACAGGTGTCGCAGTCAACAGCAGCATTGTGATGACGTTCAGTGAGGCTGTTCAGAAGGGAACGGGGGCGATTGAAATTCACAGCGGTTCGGCAACAGGAACAACCGTTGCCACTTATGACGCGGCGACCTCCTCGAATCTGACATTTGCAGGCAGTATCCTGACGATCGATCCGACGGCTGATCTGGCGAACAATACGACATACTTTGTTACCATTGCATCGGGAGCTGTCAAGGATCTCGCCAGTAACAGTTACTCCGGCATCACCACATACGATTTTACGACAGTTCCCGATAACACCCCGCCAACGGTAACTGCATTCAGCCCAGCGGATGCGGCAACGGGCGTGCTTGCTGCGAGCAATATCGTGCTGACGTTCAGTGAGGCGATTCAGAAGGGAACAGGTCTGATTGAAATTCATAGTGGTTCGGCAACAGGTCCCATCGTTGCCACGTATGATGCCGCAACCTCCACGAACCTGATGTTTGCCAGCAATACACTGATCATTAATCCAACGACTGATCTTGCCAGCGATGGCACGCAGTACTTTGTCACCCTTGCGTCCGGTACGGTGAAGGATCTTGCAGGCAACCTCTCTGCAGGTATCACGACCTACGATTTCTTTACCGTTGACACTGCTCCCCCGACAGTCACGACCTTCAGTCCAACGGATGCAGCGACTGGCGTTGCTGTTGCGAGCAACATTCTGCTGACCTTCAGTGAAAAGATCCAGAAGGGTGTTGGAGCCATTACCATTCATAGCGGTTCATCAACGGGCACAATCGTTGCCACGTATGATGCCGCAACCTCCTCGAACCTGATGTTTGCCAGCAATACACTGACCATTAATCCGACGGCTGATCTGGCCAGCGATGGCACCCAGTATTTTGTTACCCTGGACTCCGGGACGGTGAAGGATCTTGCAGGCAATCTCTATGCAGGAACAACGACGTATGATTTCTTTACGCTCGACAATACCCCTCCCGTTGCAGCCTTCTCGAATGCAGCAACACCCGTTGCTGTAGGGAGTAGCATCGTGCTGACCTTTAGTGAGACGATCCGGAAGGGTACAGGAGCGATTACAATTCATGCCGATTCGACAACAGGCCCCCTTTTTGAACCAGCTTACGATGCGGCAACAAACACTTCGAATCTGACGTTTTCAGGCAATACGCTCACGATCAACCCGACGGACACTCTTGCAAACGCTACACATTACTATGTCTCGTTTGCAGCGGGTTCGGTAACGGATTCCGCAGGAAACGGCTATAGCGGAACGACTGCTTATGATTTTACAACTACATCTGCCGCCGATACCACAGCGCCGACGCTTTCCATGGTTGTTCCTACTGACGCGCAAACAAATGTAGCCATAAGCAGTGATATTGTGCTGACCTTCAGTGAGGATGTTCAGAAAGGGAGTGGCCTGATTGAAATTCACAGCGGTTCAGCAGGTGGTGCAACCGTTGCCACTTATGACGCAGCAACCTCCTCGAATCTGACATTCTCAGGCAGTACGCTCACAATAAATCCCACAAATGATCTGGCGAACGGAACAACATACTTTGTCACCGTTGCGTCTGGCGCTGTAAAGGATCTCTCGAATAACAGTTACTCGGGTATCAATACTTATGACTTTACGACGGTTCCTGATGCCACCCCGCCAACGGTAACAGCCTTCAGCCCGACGGATGCGGCAACAGGGGTGGCTGCTGCGAGCGACATTATGCTGACGTTCAGTGAGCCGATTCAGAAGGGATCTGGTCTGATTGAAATTCACAGTGGTTCGCCAACAGGCACAACCGTCGCCTCCTATGATGCGGCAAACTCTCCGGGCCTTGCGTTTGCGGGCAATACACTGACCATCAATCCGACGGCTGATCTGGCAAGCGATGGGACGCAGTACTTCGTCAACCTTGCTTACGGTACGGTGAAGGATCTTGCAGGCAACCTCTACGCAGGTATCGCGACCTACGATTTCTTTACAGTTGACACGACTTCCCCTACAGTCACTACCTTCAGCCCGACGAATGCGGCAACAGGCGTTCCTGTTGCGAGCAGCATTCTGCTCACCTTCAGTGAAAAGATCCAGAAGGGTGCAGGAGCCATTACCATTCATAGCGGTTCGGCAACTGGCCCAACCGTTGCGACCTATGAGGCCGCAACAAACACCTCGAATCTGACATTTTCAGACAAGACGCTGACCATCAATCCAACGGCTGACCTGGCGACCGACGGTACTCACTACTTCATTACCCTGGCACCGGGTACGGTTTACGATCTTGCAGGCAACCTCTATGCGGGCACCACAACCTACAATTTCTTGACGCAAGATACTGCTCCGCCGACGGTAACATCCTTCAGCCCGGCGGATGCTGCAACAGGCATCGCTGTCGGGAGCAGCATTGTGCTGACCTTCAACGAGACGATCCAGAGGGGTACAGGAGCGATTGCAATTCATGCAGGTTCGGCAACGGGTACAATCGTTGCTACATACGAAGCAGCAACTTCCACGAATCTGGCGATTTCAGGCAATGCGCTTACCATTGATCCTTCCGCCGATCTGGCAACCGATACCCATTATTTTGTCACGTTGGCGGCGGGTTCGATAAAGGATTCCGCAGCAAACAGCTATGCTGGAATCACGAGCTACGACTTTACAACGGTTGACACCATAGCGCCGACGGTTATCTCTTTCAGTCCAACTGATGCCACCACGGGGGTTTCTGTCGGGAGCGACATCGTTATTACCTTCAGTGAAGCCGTTCATAACGGTACGGGTCTGATTGAAATTCACAGCGGTTCTGAAACCGGTGCCGTTGTGGCAAGCTACGATGCTGCAACAAATACCTCGAATATCAGCTTTTCGGGCAATATGCTCACCATCAACCCGGCTGATAATCTTGCAGCAGATACACACTACTTCGTCACGCTTCAGAATGGATCGGTCAATGACCTTGCCGGAAACCACTATGCAGGAACTGCGGCTTACGACTTCACAACAGGTGCAGATCCCTATGCAGGCGCGGGCAACAACCTTGGGGCCGATGTTGGCCCTGTTGTGGTAGGGGTTGGAGGACTTGGAGTACTTGCCTGGGTTCTTTTCTTTTAGTCGGCAAATGAAGACGTTTCATTTTGGTTTTGAAGCCATGGCAAGTGGATGCGAGGTTGTTCTTGCAACCGACAGCAAAGATGAGGCGCAGGAAGTTGCCAGGGTTGCCATTGACGAGATTTCAAGAATTGAGCGAAAGTACTCTCGTTATCGCGCAGAAAGCATTGTTTCACTGATCAATGCTGCCGCAGGGGTCGGCTTTGTTGAGTGTGATGATGAGACACTCTCTCTTGTCCACTATGCTGATACTCTCTATGAAAGCAGCGGCGGTCTTTTTGATATAACTTCGGGGGTTTTGCGCAAGGCATGGACGTTCAAAAACCCGTTTGTGCCTGATTCAGGCCTGCTCTCTTCGCTTCTTGAGCTGATCGACTGGAAAAGTGTTGAACGAAAGGGTAACGCACTTCGTCTTCCAACGGCAGGTATGGAGCTTGATTTTGGGGGATTTGGGAAGGAGTATGCTGCTGATCGTGCAGCGACCATTGTTTTTGAGCAGGGGGTAAAACATGGCTATGTCAATATGGCGGGTGATCTTCGTGTTGTGGGCCCAAAGCCTGATGGGAGCCCGTGGATGATCGGGATTCAGCATCCCAGGCAGAAAGATCTTGCTATTGCCTCAATCCCTCTCCATGCCGGGGCGCTGGCGACCAGTGGCGACTATGAACGCTATTTTGAAGCTGATGGCAGGCGGTATTGCCACATTATTAACCCTCAGTCGGGCTATCCCGTTACCTGTTGGCAATCAGTAACCGTTGTTACTCCTTTGGCGATTACCGCAGGAAGCTACTCCACCATAGCAATGTTGAAAGAGGCTGACGGGCTCTCTTTTCTTGATGATTCAGGGATGGGATATCTGGCGGTAGACCAGAGTGGAAAGATTTATCACAAGAATGCGTAATGCGGGGTTAGAGTCTTCAATAATTTTTTTGATGCAAACAAAATGAACGCTTCTTTTTTTAGGCGCGGGGCAGCTTTTTTTTGCCTTGTTCTGTTACTTTTTTTCAGGGTGAGCACTCTTTTTGCCGCTGACTTTCTTGATCCTGATGAAGCGTTCAAGCTTCAGGCCGAGCTGAGAAGCGACCGCACGGTGGCGTTGCATTGGGAGATTGCAACGCGGTACAAATTGTATCGTGACAAGGTTTCTATCGGTGTCGAAAACGGTAATGCTCAGGTGCAGACTCCTGTATTACCGAAAGGAATCTCCTATACCGATCCAACAAGCGGCGAGAAGATTGCTCTTTATCACGACAAACTCGATGTCGTGGTGCCTGTTGTAAAGGCTGACGGGGTCTTTACGTTGAGCGCAGGATATCAGGGTTGTTCTGAGGACGGCCTCTGTTATCCACCGATAACAAAGCTTTTCAGGGTTGATCCCAGTAAACCGGGCGCACTCTTGATTACTGGTGACCAGGCAGGGGCGGATACAGGCGCGGGCGCTGTTGTCGCTGGAGCGTCGGTTTCTCCGACAAAGACTACTGCGGTCTCACCAAAAGAGAGCGCCCCGGACAATGATCTCTCTTTGGCAAAATCAACGCTTGCTGGTGGAAGTTTATGGAAAATCTCCCTCGCATTTCTGGCATTCGGATTGCTTTTGTCTTTTACTCCCTGCGTGTTGCCGATGGTGCCAATTCTCTCGTCAATCATTGTGGGAGAGGGAAATGTGACTCGCCGTCGCAGTTTTTTGATGGCTCTCGCCTATTGTCTCGGTATGGCGCTGGTTTATACTTCGTTTGGGGTTGCCGCAGGGCTTGCAGGTGAAGGGCTGGCTGGAGCTTTGCAGAAACCATGGGTCTTGGTCATGTTTTCCCTGCTTCTTGTGCTTCTTTCTCTCTCCATGTTTGATGTTTATCAATTGCAGTTGCCCGTCTCCCTGCAAAACAAGCTCGGCAAGGCATCAGGCAGCTTAAAGGGTGGCCGTTTTGTCGGGGTATTTTTTATGGGTTCTTTATCGGCGCTTATTGTGGGCCCTTGCGTCGCGGCACCACTTGCAGGCACCCTTGTCTATATCAGCCAGACTCATAATGTGCTTATCGGTGGTCTGGCGCTCTTTTCGATGGCTACGGGAATGAGCGTTCCTTTGCTGCTTGTCGGCTTGTCGGCAGGGAGCCTGTTGCCCAAGGCTGGCGCATGGATGATTGGGGTGAAGAATGTGTTCGGGCTTCTGCTGATTGCCGTTGCGATCTGGATGGTTTCGCCAATTCTGCCAGAGTCGGTTGTCCTGCTTTTTTGGGGTGTCTTTGCCATCCTGTGCTCGGTTTTTATCGGGGTTTTCGATGCGTTATCGGCAAAACCATCGATAGCTTTACGTTTCAGCAAAACCTTTGGCCTGGTACTTTTTGTTCTTGGTGTTTTGGAACTTGTTGGAGCTGCTTGTGGTGGAACCAACGTTCTCAAGCCTCTCTCGCAGATTTATGGCTCATCTTCAGGAGCGGCAGAAGAGAAAGAAAAAGTCATGTTCACTCCTGTCAGAACGGCAAGTGAGCTGGATCAAGCGCTGCGTTCAGCCAGGAAGCCGGTTATGCTTGATTTTTATGCAAACTGGTGTGTCGCCTGCAAGGAGATGGACGAGTTCACTTTTCATGATCAGAAAGTTATGGGGCAGTTAAAAACTATGGAACTCTTGCGGGTTGATGTTACCGCCAATACCGATGACGACCGTGCGTTAATGAAGCAGTTTGGTCTGTTTGGGCCTCCAGGAATCATTTTTTTTGATGGAAAAGGCAAAGAGATTCCTGAAAGCAGAATCATCGGTGTTCTTGATGCGAAAGCCTTTTTTGACCATGTCACAAAATTTGTCATGGGCAAGTGAGTTTTCGGTTTGATGCTCATAAAAAAGCCTGCCGTAACAGGCAGGCTTTTTTATGACAGGTTGTGCACTGCAAATCAGCCGGTGATAACTCGACCAGGTTTCGACTGGATTGCTTCAAGTTTTACCTGCACGGTTCCGGATTTTATAATGCCAATCTCTTTTGCTGCGCTGATTGATAAATCAATAATCCTTCCTTTGGTAAAGGGCCCCCGGTCGTTAATGCGTACAACGACATCTTTTCCGTTTCGCAGATTGGTTACTTTTACCCAGGTACCAAACGGCAGGGATGGATGGGCGGCTGTCAATTTATCCATATTGAAAGTCTCGCCGTTTGCGGTCTTGCGGCCATGAAACTCATCGGAGTAAAAGGAGGCTTTGCCTTCGGTAACGGCAATGGAGCTGCTGTTCTTTGCCAGCAAACTCTCTTTTGAGAGCAATGGGACGCGGTTTGTGGCATTGGCGGAATTATAAATGTTGATCTGGCTTACTGTCAGACCAATTGCCATCAGGATTGTAAAAAAAGACGGGTTGAAAAAATGTTTTGCATGTTTCATACGCTCAGGTTTAAGCCCGCTGTGCCTTTCAGTTTTTTTCAAAAGGACAGGAAAAATGAATAAAAATTAACACACTATTCATGTTGCGTCGATAGCTCAATATAAGGAAAATATTTTAAAAGAGGCAAAATTTGCCGGAAACCTTGTTTTTTGAGAGGTTGTAGTTGATATTGGCGTAGTAATGTCGGATTATCTGCCGTTTAATCAAATGGTCAGGTTATATTTTTCAGTGAATGAATGTCAATTGAAAGGTTGTCGATTCTTTTATTGTGAATAATATTCAATATGGAGAGCTTGACGTCCGCCCTGTGAGCAAGTTTGCTTCATTTATCTGATCTCTTTGATTTAGAACTTATTGTCTATATTGGCAGATACTTATTCTTGGCAATACAACCCATCGTTTCCACTATTTTCATTTTCTGTAATTGATTATGTTAAAAAGATCGGAAGAAGCCGATTCAGGCAGCCATGCAGGACAATCCGGCATGAAGCGGCTTGCAGGGCTTTCTCTTGCTGCTCTTGGGGTCGTTTTCGGTGATATCGGTACCAGCCCTCTTTATGCTGTTCGGGAGTGTTTTCATGGTGAGTATGGTATTGCTATCACACAAGCCAATGTTCTCGGAGTTCTTTCTCTGCTTGTCTGGGCCCTTCTTCTGATTGTCAGCCTGAAATATCTCACCTTTATCATGAAGGCCGATAACGATGGCGAGGGGGGGATTCTTGCTCTCACTGCCCTCATTATCACTCAAAGCAAGAAACAAGGTTATGAGCGGTGGCTTTTGGTTGTCATAGGGTTGTTCGGAGCAGCATTGCTTTATGGTGATGGTATGATTACTCCGGCCATATCAGTTCTCAGCGCGATCGAAGGGGTTCAGATTATCGCCCCTGCATTCAAGGAGCTTGTTATACCGTCGACGATTATCGTTCTTGTCGCTCTTTTTTTGTTTCAGCATCATGGAACAGCCAGGGTCGGCGCTTTGTTCGGCCCGATTATTTTTGTTTGGTTTGTCGTTATCGGTATTCTTGGTTTTGTTGAAATTGTTCGGTATCCGCTTATTTTGAAGGCGATTCTGCCATGGTACGGTATCTCCTTTCTTTTGAACAATCAACTTCAGGGCTTTATGGTTTTGGGGGCGGTGTTCCTCTCCGTTACGGGTGCCGAAGCGCTCTATGCTGACATGGGCCATTTCGGCAAACATCCTATCCGGCTGACCTGGGTCTTGCTGGTGCTTCCTGCATTGCTCCTGAACTATTTTGGGCAGGGTGCATTGCTTCTTGCCTTTCCTCTGGAGTCGCATCATCCGTTTTACGGCCTTGTGCCCTCGTGGGCCATGATTCCCATGGTGCTGCTTTCAACCTCGGCCACCATTATTGCCTCTCAAGCACTGATTACCGGTGTTTTTTCACTGACTCAGCAGGCAATTCAGCTTGGGTACATGCCTCGGCTGACGGTTACCCATACCTCAGCAAAGCATATCGGGCAGATTTATGTTCCGGCCGCTAACTGGTCATTAATGATCGCTACGATTGGTTTGGTGGCTGGTTTCGGCTCTTCAAGCAATCTTGCTTCTGCCTACGGTGTCGCTGTTACGGCAACCATGCTGATTTCAACCATCCTCTTTTATTATGTCGCACGCGATCTGTGGAAATGGAACAAGATTGCCCTCAATATTTTGATCAGCTTTTTTGCGGTTATTGATCTTTCCTTTTTTGCGGCAAGCATGAGCAAGCTCTTTCATGGTGCATGGTTTCCTTTGGTTATAGGGCTGGTGGTGTTTACCCTGATGATTACCTGGAAACAGGGACGCAGCCTCCTGTTGCAACAACTTACGGATCGTACCCTGACCATTGAAGAGTTTCTGCAGAGTCTCTCATTACAACAGCCCCATCGAGTCAACGGTCAGGCGGTCTATCTGACGGCCAATCCCGATTTAGTGCCCGTTGCAATGCTCCATAACCTCCGTCACAACAAGATCATGCATTCGGAAATAGCTCTGTTTCATTTCAGTACGGAACGGGTGCCGAGGGTTCCAAATAGTCGCAAAGTCGAGGTGACCAAACTTGGTGACGGTTTTTTCAAGGTTGTGGCGCGATACGGATTTCTGGAGCACCCGAATATTCGTCAGGTCATTGCCCTTGCCAATCATCAGGGGTTACATTTCAGGTTGGAGGCGATCAGCTTTTTCCTGAGCCGGGAGAGAATTGTTGCAGGGCTCAAGTCGAAAATGATTTCATGGCGGAAAACACTTTTTGCCTTGATGGCTCGTAATGCTCTCAGTGCAACGGCATACTATGATCTTCCTGCAGGTCAGGTGATTGAGATCGGCTTGCTGGTTCAGATTTGAAACAGGGTTGATGTTGTGCTGATATAATGTAAAATCACGGCCCTTTTTTGAAAAATTGTTGCATAACGTTATATAATTCTATATTATCCAGCCTATGACGTGGTGGAGAGATGTTGCCCCTGCGTTCGGAAATCGATGAGCTTCGTTTTTTATTTTGTTGGCTATGCAGTTGGTTGCCTCGGAAGTTTGGCTTATGACTGAAAAGTGTTCAAAGATTACAATGATATCAACAAGCGAAAATCATTATTATATCGCGTCAAGCGCCGGGTTCAGTCAACGACTCAAAGAATATATTCTTAAAAAACATGGTTCGGTTAACGCTTTTTGCAGAAAAGTTGGTATAAAATATCCTGCGCAGATGACTCCCTATCTCAAAGGGAAGTGTCGGCCCGGCAAAAAAATACTTGAGCGTCTGGATAAAGATGGCGCTGACATTCAATGGTTGTTGAACGGTCATTCCAACGAGGGTTCATTAGTGCCGCTCGGCAATGTTATGGCCTTGTCATGCTCTCGTATGGATATCGATAATTTGCTTCGGCAGATTCGTTTGAAAGTTGGCAGGCAGGCTGATCGCTACCAGCCAGTCATTGAGGCTTATGCTGTTATTGATCATAGAGAATACCTTGTTGATTTGACCGGTTCGATTGAAAGGTTTTTAGGATACGAGCTGAACGCGTTATCAGAAGTTGCCTTGACCTCGTTGGTTCACCCGGAAGATTATGTCATGGTGAAGAGCATCTTGAACAAAGAGCGACAGGATGATGATATTGTATCCTTTCATTCGAGATTTAAAACTGGCGAAGGGAGCTATATGAATGTTGAATGTTGTCTGTATATCAGATGTAAACCGATGTCAGATTTGAGTGAGTATACCATGATTTTGAGGAAATTGATTTTGTAGATGGCTGATTATAACAACGATGTCCGGTTATGTGGCCGGAGAGGGCGGTAACATGAGACGGTTCAGCGCAGGCGATAACATTATTTACCATAAACCGAAAAGCTCATTCTGCCCGGGTCCGAGGGCCAGGCAGGTTTATCCTCTTGAACATGGTGAGGCCTATCACTATGTGGTGGACAAATTCTGGAAAGTCGACAGGGTCAATGATGACGGAACTCTTGATGTTGTTACCAGAACAGGGAAAAAAAACAGGCTTTTGGCAAGTGATCCCAATATCAGCAAAGTTCATCTGCTTCAGCAGTTATTTTATCGCAAGCGTTTTCCCGATATGAATTAAGGCGTTACAAATATCGCTTGTTTCATGAGTGACCATTTTTCTGTTGCCTGTTCTCCTGACGGCAAAATGGTGGATAGTGACGGTGTTGCTTCACTCAGATCAGCATCAAACAGAGATGCACCGTCTGGATTTGCGCCACTTTCCATGAACAAGTTTCAAGGTACGTGTGCGGTATCCGGTCGGCTACGGAAGGCTTTTAATCAGCACTGTTCGTTATAAGAGTGCGTTTTTGAAGAATTGGTTGTGATTAAAATAAGTTAAGTGGTGTTTCATGACGAACGAAGGAGTGTACCAAGGGAAGGTTCTTGTGGCAGGGGCGACGGGAAAGACGGGTCAGTGGGTTGTCAAGCGCCTTTTGCATTATGGTGTTCCGGTCAGAGTGTTTTCGAGGGATAAGGATAAGGCATTGAGTCTGTTTGGTGATCGTGTCGAAATTTTTACCGGCAAGATTCAGGATATTCGTGCTCTTGCACTTGCGGTCGCCGGATGTGATGCGGTAATCTCGACTCTTGGTTCCAGCTCTTATTCTGGAGAATCTTCACCTGCGGAGGTGGATCGGGATGGGGTGGAGAGGTTGGCCGACGAGGCAGCAAAGGCCGGAGTAAAGCACTTTGGACTTGTCAGCTCTCTTGCCGTTACCCGGTGGTATCATCCGCTTAATCTCTTTGCCGGTGTGCTGCTGAAAAAATGGGAAGCAGAGGAGCATGTGAGGAGAGTATTTGCCAATGAAGGGCGTTCGTACACCATTGTACGCCCCGGTGGGTTGAAAGATGGTGAACCTTTGCAGTATAAGCTTCATGTTGATACTGGCGACAGGTTGTGGAACGGATTTATCAACCGTTCCGATGTTGCCGAGCTGCTTGTTCTGGCATTATGGCTTGACAAGGCAAAAAACAAAACTTTTGAAGTGGTTAACGGGACTCAAGAGCCTCAGACGACTCTTGAGCGATACTATGACGCACTTCCTGAATAACTGAATCAGTATTCGGTGTCAAGATTTTCAATGACTTTTATCAATTCCTGCCCGCTGAATGGTTTTTTCAGAGTGTTGTTTGCTCCGAGTGCATTGGCCAGAACAAGGTAGTTTTCAGGGCTTACTTTGCCACCGCCGGAAATAGCCAGGATTTTTATCGCGGGGTATTTCTGTTTGACGGCAATAATAGTTTCAATACCCTCCATTTCAGGCATGATAAGGTCGGTGATCATCAGAGAAATCTCCTGCTGCTTTTGCAGGAGCTGAAGTCCGGTTTTGCCGTTTTCCGCCTCAAAAACGGTATGGTTTGCTCGTTTCAGGGTTATGCTGATAAATTTTCGTACGGAAGCGTCATCGTCGACAACAAGGATTTTCATGGGAAGTCAGGTTAGGTGTTATGTACGGAACTTATTTCATTGATTGTGGAGGCCAACTCTGCGAGTTTGAACGGTTTTTTCAGGAATTTGCAGATTCCATAATGGCTGAGAGGAGTTGTCTGCTCAAGATCTTTTCCATAACCGGTCATCAGGATTACTGGAAGTTGAGGTTTGGTCTTGTGAAGTTTTTCGGCAAGTTCGATTCCGGTCATTTCAGGCATGGTCAGGTCGGTGATGATGATATCAAAACGTTCAGGATTCTGACGGAACAGGTCAAGAGCCAGCAAAGGAGAGCGTATCGCCTCAATGCTGAACCCGAGTTTTGTGACCATCATCGTCATTATTTTGAGTACCGACGATTCATCATCGACAAAGAGAATACTTCCGTTTCCTTTTGCTGGTTCGTCTGTGAGGGCAATGTTTTCGGGCTCTTTTTTTATGACTGGCAGATATGCGGTGAACACGGTTCCCTGGTGCTGACGGCTCTCTACAATAATTTCACCTCCAAAGCTTGTGATAATACCATGGACAACGGAAAGTCCGAGGCCGGTACCTTTGTTCACTGATTTTGTGGTAAAGAACGGCTCAAAGATACGTTCCATGGTGGTTTCGTCCATCCCGGTTCCTGTATCGGAAACGCTGAGCTTGATATAGCTTTCTGCTTGAAGTTTCGGGAGCATTTTCTGCATGCCAGTGTCGGGAACAATCTCCGAGAGTTCAATGGTCAGTAATCCGCCGGATTCCTCCATTGCATGGAATGCATTGGTGCAGAGGTTTACGATAACCTGATGGATTTGGGAGGGATCGGCCAGAATATTGCTGCAGGAGGTGTCGAGATGTTGTTCAATGGTGATTGTCGAGGGTATCAGGGGACGGAGTAGTTTCAGCACTTCGGCGACAATTTTTTGAATGCTGACAATATCGGGTGTATTTTCCTGTGCCTTACTGAACGTCAGGATTTGAGCGACAAGATTTATGGCATGTTCTGCCGCTTGTGCAATTTCGATGAAATAGTCGTGGAGTGGCTCCTCTTTGCTCAGGCTGAGCACACCCATTTCAGCATATCCAAGGATAGGGGTGAGAATATTGTTAAAATCATGGGCAATCCCTCCGGCAAGCGTTCCAATGGTTTCAAGGCGCTGAGTTTTGCGGAGATTTGATTCAAGCTGGTGTTTTTCCTCTTGTGCCATGATGCGTTCTGTGATGTCAAAAAGAATGCCGTCGATTCCTGTGAAGAGGCCATTCGGTGAAAACGCTGAAGTTTTTCGATCTTCAAGCCATCTGATGGATCCGTTTTTCATGACAATACGAAAACAAAGCGCGAGCGATGTTTTTGCTGATCGCAGGGAGTGGTTTGCGGCAATAATGGCTTTCCGGTCTTCTGTATGGATCATGGCACCGGTTTCAAAAAGTTCGTGTTCAAACTCTTCTCTGGTATAATCATGCAGAAAATCACTGATCATTGAGAGCATGATCGTTTTTCCTTCCTCATTGGTGCGATAGACAGCGCCCGGAATATTGTTGATCAGGGTTTTGAACTCCTTGACCATTCGTTTGTGCAGTGCATTGGCGCGTAAGGTTTTTTCCGCTTTTTTTAGGTCGGTAAGGTCAACCACCATTGATCGCGCCCCATTGACAAGACCGTTGTGGATGATCGGCAGAGTGTAGATCTGGGCAGGGAACAGGCTGCCATCTTTTCTGATGGCCATAAACTCTTTGGAAACATGGTTGCCCTGTTTTACCGCTTCAAAAATGACCAATGCTTTTTCTCTCTCCTGTGGAATACAGAAACTGAATCCGGAAATACCCAATTGTTGATCTTCAGGG
Organism: uncultured Chlorobiaceae bacterium; assembly: GCA_903994455.1. Taxonomy (GTDB): domain Bacteria; phylum Bacteroidota; class Chlorobiia; order Chlorobiales; family Chlorobiaceae; genus Chlorobium. The sequence continues at coordinate 33,487 of CAJEXI010000022.1, forward strand.
GTGTGTCTGAAGATATCAAAGCTTTTTTTGTTGGCATAAGTTATAATCCCTTTTAAATCAGTCTCAAACAGGGCGAGTGGCAAAAGCTCGGTCAGCTCTCTGAACCGCTTTTCACTCTCTCTCAAGGTCTGTTCCGAGAGCACTCGCTCTGAAAAATCGCGGCTGATTCCGAACAACACGGGCATTTTGTTCCAGATGCCCCTGGTAATTTTTGTCTCGACAGGTATCAGTGTTCCTGAATTTGTTATTAATGGTACAAGGCAAGAGGTATTTTCACCGGCAATCATCCCTTCAATATTGGCTTGTGCGGTCTCCCATTGTTCTTTTGGGTGAAAATAGAGCACATGTCTACCGCAGAGAGCATCGTTGGAATAGCCCAGTTTTTTTCTGACGGCTGCATTGGTGTGAATAACATTTCCATCCATGTCGACGATGAAGAGTAAATCGTCAACGGTGTCAAACAGCGATTCAAGGTTGCTTTTTGCCTCGGCGATCTCTTCTTCCTGACGAGCCTGCATGATGGCTGCGCCGATATGTGATGTAATGGTTTCGAGACCCTGTCGGGCAAGTTTCGGGACTTGGGAAAGGGTGTGTGATGCGACATTGAGGCAGGCGATCACCTCCCCCCTGTAGCTTATCGGGATGATGGCAATGGCTTTCAGTTGCTCAGTCAGGAGTTCCTCATGGTGTTCCATCAAGAGCTCGTTGAACTTATGGTATATGGGCTTTCCCTTCAGAATAAGCCGGGCATTTTCGGAATCGAAGTTGTATGATGACGAATGAATAATGAACGATTGCGGTAATCCCTCATGAATGCAAAGGGTGATTTTTGCTTCGTTCTTGTTGACCAGATAAATGCCTCCGCAATCCAGTCCCGAAGCTGACAAGGCAGCCTGAAGGCAGGTGCGCAGTGTCTCCTCGACCGATGATGAGCTGTTCAGGGTAATGGCAAGATCAAGCTCGGCCTTGATAAAGTGTTCAACCTGCTTGCGTTGCAGTGCATTGGCAATGATGCCTCCCGCAAGCGTCAGGACGGAAACGGTTTCTGGGCGCCAGTGCTGTTCGTGTTCTACGGCATCAAAACCGATGTAGCCGAAGGGGGATGAACCGGCGATAAGCGGGATGACAATCAGCGACTTGATGTTCTGGGATTCCAGAATCTCTTTTTCGGTCGTCGCCTCATCGGGTAAATCAGCAATTCGGTCGAGGTGAATAATCTTGTTGTTTCGGATCTGTTCCATCCACCAGGGAAAGATACTGGAGGGAACTTCCTGAAGCCGCTCTATTGTCGGTTCAATGCCTTTTGCGCACCATTCATGAGTGTTGTCCATCAGGCGAAGATCATCGCGCAACTGGAAAATATAGCTGCGGTCAGCCTCAACAAATTCACCGATCAGTTGTAAGGTGCTGTTGATCATCGTATCAATATGCTCGAACGGCAGGTTGATAAACTGGTTTGAGAGTGCCGTTACCAGACGTTCAAATGCGATGCTTTGCGTGAGTGCGATTTCAGAATTTTTTCGTGCGGTGATATCCTCATGGGATCCAACCATGCGGAGTGGCTTGCCCTGCGCATCTTGCTCGAATACCTTCCCCTGGTCAAGCAACCAGACCCAGTGACCAAGTTTATGGCGCATTCTGACTTCCATTCGGTAAAAACTGCTTTTACCGGTAAAATGCTCCTCAAGCAAACGATTGGATTCGGCAATGTCGTCGGGATGGCACCGTTCTGTCCAGGTGTGGATCGATATTGGTTCCAGCTCGTCAAGGGTATAACCAATCAACGCTGCCCATTCGTTATTAACGGTCAGCTCTCCTGTCCTGACATGCCAGTCCCAGTATCCGACATGCATTGCTTCCACAACCATGTTGCAGGTTCTGTATGCAGCTTCATAAGTGGCCGCTTTCCTCTCAATCTCAGATAGTTTTTTTCGGAGAGCGGCATTTTCTGTTCGCAGTTGTTCCTGTTCGATGTATAATTCTGGCACCTCTCTTTGCATGATGGGTTACAATTTTAGACTTTTCAGAGATCGTGGTGCGCAGGAGCGATTAATTTGATGACCATATCGGTGATGAAGACAATGATGATGTTGATCATGACGGAGACCAGGATATACCACGTCCAGGCAAGTCCAAAATGTTTAAGCACGAAAACAATAGCCATGCTGGCGACGAGACCAGTGGCCAGACTTGCCGTATGAAAGTGGCGTTTGCTTTTGGAGAGCAGAAAGAGCCCCAGAAGTCCGCCGTAGGTGAAGGAGGCGATTTCAAGACCAACCATAACAATTGCCTTGTTTCCTGCGTCAAACATGAGTGCAATAATAATAAGCACGATCGCCCAGACGAAACTGATAATCCTTGAAAACCCGAGAGAAGCCGTTCCGCCCAGAATGTCGTTGACGGTTGAAGAGGCCAGAGCGTTGATGGCTGAACTGTGGGTTGACATGGCTGCTGACAAGACTCCTGCAATCAGTAATCCTTTCAGTCCGGCGGGAAGATAGTGAACAATAAAAAAGGCAAATTCCCTGTCTTTTTCCATTGGAGCACCATGCATGAACACTGAAATCAGGGTGCCTGCAAAAAGAAAAACAGAAAACTGAAAAAAGACAAAAAAACCGCTTCCAATCATCGCTTTTCTTGCTGAGCGGAGATTCTTGCAGCCGAGTACCCGCTGGACCATCATGTAGTCGACTCCATGCGATGAAAGAGAGAGCAGGATTCCTCCGATAAATGCGCTGAAAAAGGTGAGCGGGTTGGTCAAAAAATGAGGATCGGTATTGATGATATTCAGTTTTCCTGAGCTGAGCAGTGATGTCAATATCTCCGGCAGGCCCTTGTCAATACTCTGAAGAAGAAAAACAATCGAGAGGAGTCCGCCTAAAAGGTAAAGGCTGAACTGAAAACTTTCGAGCCAGACGACAGCCTTGATGCCGCCTGACAGGGTATAGACAAGGGTGACCATACCGATAATCATCACCGAGAGCGGCAGCGACCAGCCAGTGACCACCTGCACCACGACACCAGCGGCCAGAAACCTGATGGCATCGCCAAGCGTTCTGGTCACAAGAAAAACCAGAGCAGCCACTTTTTGCATGCCGGTACCAAAACGGATGCCAATGATTTCATAGATAGAGCTCACGCCGTGTTTGAAATACATGGGCAGGAGAATTGCGCTGACAAGGATTCGTCCAAGAATGTAGCCCATAGCGAGTTGCAGGAAGCTCCAGTCACCCCGGTAGGCTAAACCTGGAACGCTGACAAAGGTCAGTACAGACGTCTCTGAGGCGACAATAGAGAGCATTGAGACAATCCAGGGCAAGTTGTGATTGCCGATAAAATAGTCGTTGCTGTTTTTGTTGCTTTTTCCATGCCAGAGCCCGAAGAGTGTATTTCCGGCCAGAAAGAGTATAACGATGGCAAGATCAATCGGCTGCATGGAGGAGAATGGTTAAGTGGCTGTTCAAGGTTGTTTCAGTGCCTAAAGTTTGTACAGGTGGAAGGCAGATGTTCTGTCAGAGAATTCAGCCTCTTCATGCTTCCATGACGCAAGAATGTCGCAGGTCTTGCAATTGTTCAGTATGGCGGTGCGGATGCTGCTGTTTCCTGCAAGAAGATCGAATGCCGGAATGGTATCGTTGAATTCATAGACGCCGCGCAAGAACTGCAGTTGCCCTGGATAGAGCTCATGGAGCGCTGTTGTCATGGCAACCCCGGTGGCGAATGAGCTGAAGCGGGCGTGATCGGTCACTTGCAGCCAGATACCACCAATAACCTCTCCACAAAACTTGTGAAAGGTCGGCTTGAACCATAGCGGACGAAAGAGAACCCCTTCGAGCCGGTATGAGGCGCAGTGTGCCGCAAGGTCGTAAGGTTTAATAAATGGCGCACCGGAAAGCTGAAACGGGGTTGTTGTGCCTCGGCCTTCAGAGACATTAAGTCCCTCAAACAGGCACATACCCGGATAAACCTCAGCCGTAGCAACAGTGGGCATGTTTGGTGATGGCGGAATCCAGGGAAGTCCTGTTTCATGGAACAGCATCGAGCGCTGCCAGCCTTTCATGGCAATGACGCTGAGCTTGACATCAAGTTTCCTGAAATCGCGGTAGAAAAGAGCCAACTCTCCCGCCGTCATGCCGTGCCGTACCGGTACCGGAAAAACGCCGACAAAGGAGCCAAATGCCGGATCGAGAAGTGGTCCCTCGACAATGGTTCCTCCCAGAGGATTCGGGCGGTCGAGCACCATGATTTCGATATCCCTGCCCGAAACAGCTTCCATAAACAGTGCCAGGGTGTTGAGGTAGGTGTAGTAGCGTGATCCGACATCCTGAATATCGAAAATGATAAGGTCAAGCTTGTCGAGTACTGCTTTGTCAGGAAGAAGTGTTTCCGCTGAAGCACCGTAGAGACTAACCACTTCAAAGCCAGATTCCGGCTGATTCACGACGGCTATCTGATCCTGTTCGGTCCCAAAGAGGCCGTGTTCGGGAGAAAAAATCTTTTGGAGGTGAAGGCCTTTCTCTTTCAGGACGTTCCATGAGTATTTCAGATCAGGAGTCACCGATGTTTGATTGACAATCAGCCCAATAGTTCTGTGTCTTATGCTGTCAGTATTGCTGAGCAGGATGTCGAGACCTGTTGCTACCATCAGCTCCTCTTCTCCTGTTTCGATTCTTCGATGACGGTTGTGCTGTAGGGATCAACAATGGCATTGAGAAGCGTGCTTCCGGGTTTGACCGTTGCTCCCGGCAGAAGCACTGAATTCCTTATACGACAATGTTCTCCAATATGGCACCCTTTTCCAATGACAGATTTCGAAATTTCAACATTGGGGCTGATAAAGGCTTCAGGAGAGATGGCATGGGGACGCATCCCTATAGCCTGGGCCATTGCTGTGGCGAGGCCGTTCATGATGGATGCGGTGTTGATATTTGCCTGCCAGTAGCTTTGCATAGTGCCGATATCCATCCACAATCCTTTATGCTGGTAGTAGCCAAGGCCTCCGTTATCGATAAGTCCTGTAAATCCTGTATCGACAATGCCTGAAAACTCTGCATGCATAAAACGAAAAATTTTCGGGCTGAGAACGGCTGTGCCAGTATAGATCAATGAGGAAACAAGGCCAGTCTGCCGCCGGTTGTTGAAATCTTTGATCAGGCCACCTTCAACACCGATATAACCGATAGAGGTGGCTTCCGGGGTTTCATACAGGGTCAGGGTGCCTGGGCGACCTGATTGCTGGTGATGCAGGATCAGTGCCCTGAAGTCAATATCGGTAATAATATCGCTGTTGACCAGAAGAAACTCATCCGAACCAAGGAGATGTTCGCATTTTTTCAGTCCTCCCCCGGTCCCGAGAATTATTGGCTCTTCCGAAAAAGAGATCTCCAGTCCTGGCAGATCACAAGCATCAAGAGCGTTTTTGATGGCATCGGCATGAGCGTGAATGTTGCAAATGATCTCCCGGATTCCCGCCTGCTTTAGCAAAAACAGAGTGTAGAAAAGAGAGGGAATATTAAGAATCGGAATCAGTGGTTTCGGGAGATGATCGGTCAAGGGGCGCAAACGGGTGCCGAGGCCGGCGGCAAGGACAAATGCTTTCATGATGCGGTTCCTTCAAGAAGTGGACGCAGAATATCTCCTGCGGTTCTCAGTTCGGTTCTTGCTTCAAGATAATCAGGAATATAGGCGAGTGTGGGCGCAATTGAGTGTTCGAAGGCGTTGTTTTTTTTTACACTGGTCTGGTAACAGAAGGTTCCAATGGCCTTGATATTTCGTTGAAAGGCCATAAGGTCAAAATAATAGAGGTATTCGTCAAAACTCATGGTGCCCGGATTGTGACAACGAAGAGCATTAAAGTGACGGGCCTTCAACTCTTCGGTCAGTAAAGGGTCGAGCTGGATATAGGAGTCTTTTATCAGGGAAACGGCATCATATTGCGGAAGACCCATACGAGCATCCTGAAAGTCAATAATCACCGGTTTGCCGTTGGAAACAAGAATATTACGGCTGTGAAAATCCCGATGGTTCAGCACAAAGTGTTGGGGCTTGACAAGAAGCTCGGCAATGGCTTCAAACTCACGGCGTAATATTCCAACAAGTTTCTGGTCGAACACTGAAGCGAAGTAGTTGAGCAGAGCGTGCTCAATAAAAAAATCAAACTCGAACATGAGTTTTTCCTTGTCAAAACTTCTGTTGAACGGGATTTTGTTTTTTTCACCGTCAAGAGTCTGAAGTTGTACGAGGATATCAATGATCTCCCGGTACAAGGGAGGAATAGTCTCCTCTTTTTGTGACCCAAAGAGATTCTGCAGCAGCAGCTCTCCGCAATCCTCAAGAAGCAGGAGCCCGTTTTCGGGATCGATGGCCTTGACTGCCGGAACCGGAAGAGCATGCATCGACAAGAGCGCGTGCATGAGCAGAAACGGGTAGGTATCGGGCGTTGAGGCTTCAAATTCCGGATCATAACAGCCTACAGAGGTGTCCGTTGTACCGATAATCCTGAAATACTGGCGGCTTGAAGCATCGCCCTGTATTTTTGTAAGAGTAAGGAGTTGGCCGCAACAGGTATTGAAAAGAGCGGTGATATTTTTCTTGATGGTCATAGGGCAACATCCTGTCGGCCTTGTTTCAACAGAAGAGATAAGTTTAAAAGCATAGAATAGAAAAAAAAAGCACCCTATACGTTACGTATAAGGTGCTTTTTGGTAAAAAAGCCTGGCTTACTTTTTGGGTGCAATAGCAGAAGAGATGCTCTGCAAGATCTGGTTAAGAGCGGAGATGACATTGCCAACAAGATCTGTGGCCGTTTTGCCAAGAGGCTCAGCGTACTGTGCTGCGCTCTGGATTCCACTGGTCAAAAGCCCAACCTGCTGCTGGGCAACTTTTCCCAGAACATCAAGGAGATTGCCGATGGCACCTGATACGTCGTTGCTTGTTCCGTTTGACATAGTTTTTATTGTTTTCAGGGTTATAAAAGGGTGTTCTTAAAATGTTGCGTTTACCGTTTGTTACTCTTGCTGCAAGTTAAGATATTTTCAATCGCAGAGCAAATGGAAAACAATCAGGAAGGGATTCCATAGGGGTACACCTCACGTTACCGTTATCGATGCTCTGTGCCTGAAAGAAAGAAAAGAGGGAGGAGTGAAAAAAAATTTATATTCTGGCCGGGTTGAGATTGGCTTGTTGTCGAGAAAAATGTGTTATTCTGGTAGTTTATAACTTGAGCAAAATAATGGACTTTACGTTTTGCATGGAATTGGCTTTTCGGGAAGCGATCAAGGCTTTTGAACGAAAGGAGGTTCCTGTGGGTGCCGTTGTGCTCGATGGGAGTGGCCATGTTATCGGCAGAGGGTATAATCAGGTCGAATCGCTCTGCGATGCTACGGCGCATGCTGAGATGATTGCGTTGACCTCGGCCATGGCAACGATCGGCAGCAAGTATCTGACTGATTGCACTCTTGCCGTCACTCTTGAGCCTTGCCCAATGTGTGCCGGTGCTATCGTTAATGCAAAGGTCGCAAGGGTTATTTTTGGCGCATACGATCCAAAAATGGGATCGTCAGGTACGGTGATGAACGTGACCGGGTGTCAGCAGCTCAACCATCAGCCGGAAGTCTTCGGAGGAATCATGGAAAACAAATGCCAGAATCTGTTAAAGGATTTTTTCAGGGAACTGCGCAAGAACAGTTGACAACTGCCAATTATCCATTCTCTTTAAGGATATGTTTTAGCGAACTCGCTAAATGAGACACAATATCCTGCGCAACACCACTTCCCGTCGAAGGAGGTTGAATGGTATCAAGGCTTTCAATGCCCGCTTTTTTGACGGCTTTGCTGATGGTCACCGATAAAATCGGGTTACACTCCCGGATAATCTCTTTGAGCATAAATGATGCCTCAAACTTGCTTTGCTGCATGACCTCTCTCTTCTCCTCTTCAGTCGAGATCTGGCAGTGGCGTGTCGCAATAATACCGGCAAGACAGGTGAGGTAGCTGTTTGTAGAGCCTGCCAGAAAGAGGTTGAGAAAAAAAGGAGTCAGCAGATTTCCGCCTGGCAGCAGTGATGAGAGTGTATTGCTGAATGAGGACTGTATAATTGGCTTGATATGCTCCGGAATGTCCTCTTTCCTAAAGTCTGAAAGCGGCAGGCAGTCGTAGACAGAACGAACCAGTGCCATAAATTCTCTGAGATGCTGCTTGCGGTTGTGTATGCAGTAAACATTCCACAACACCCTGAAGTTGTTGAACAGTGATGTGGTTGTTCCGTAGGATGTGTTCTGGGCAAACGCTCCCACAAAAAAGTTTTTTTCGGCAATCTTCCGGGTCATGTTGAGGGAGTCCACATCAAGAAGCTTGAGGTTCGTACGGAGCCATCGCTGATCTTTTCGGACTTTTGATGGATCCGGGTGCATGGGGTGAACCGGCAACCTGCTGGCAAGATAGCTGACATAAGCTGCCATAAGCTTTGAATTTTCATCTTCAGGCAGCGGCGGGGTTTTGGGAACAGAAAAAAGATTGAACCCGGTATAAAGGGCTGAGAGTATGATGATGGTGCTGAACAGAAGAAAAAGTGCTCCGGCGTATGGGTGTAAAGAACGGAGCAGTGCTGCGGCCACACTTAACTGGTTAACGGTAAAAACAACGACAAGGAGCGTTGCGGCTACCAGTGTGGCATAAAGAAACAGGGCCGCTTTTCGTCTCATGTCGTTTCGGTCTCTGGAAGCCTGATGGAGTGGTCGCTGCTGAATTGATAGTCACGGAAAATATCCTCGGCTTTTGGAAGCTGCCATTGTCCGTTTGCAAGCCGGTTTGTTGTCTCCTTGAGGCGATAGGTGGTATGACCGCATGTCCAGCAATCGTAATTGGCCATGCCCGTACAGAGACAGGTTTTCTCTTTGACGGCAAGCGGCTCTCCCGGTTTTCTTTCGGCAAGTGCGGCGTAATAAGCATCGATATAAGTACACTTTCCGCCATTTTCAAGCAGGTAGCCAAGTCCCTCACAGTTTGGTTTTATCGCATAGCGAAGCGTGGGCGATTCGGTGAGCATCCGCATGGGATAGCCGGTGGTCGAGGCCATATTGACCACGATATCTTCCTCTCTTGCATTGATATAATGCTGCTTGACGTTGGCAGGCAGACCAGCCTCCTTGCTGATGGTAAAGCGGGTTGCTACCTGCACTCCTCCAGCGCCCATGAGAAGATAGTCGACGGCATCTGTTCCCGTAAAAATACCTCCTGCTGGAATGACAGGAATGTTCAGCGCCTCTTTTTTCAGAAAAGCGAGGACTTCGGTAAAAATTGTTTTGAGATCGAAGGTGTGCCAGTCTTCTGGTCCGAAACCGAGATGTCCGCCAGCAAGAGGCCCTTCGACAATAATATAGTCAGGCAGTCTGTTCAATCGTATTGCCCGCTTCAGGAAAATGGAAAGCGCTCTGACCGAGGAGATGATAATACCTATTTTAACATCCCGGAACCGGGGATGATCCTGAATAAGATCAAGCGTCCGAAGATTGAGTCCCGCAGCGAGAGTCAATCCGTCAATACCGGCATCCATGGCTGAGGTGAGCCTGACCTTCAGTGTCGGGTTACTGTTGTTCATGGCCAATTTTTCCATGCAGTTCAGAAAAATGGCCCCGTTCCCCGTTTTCTGGGAAATCGTGTACTCGATATACTTTTTTTGTGCTTCAGCAAGCTCTTCAAGATCAAACAGTACCGCAGATTTGTCGGGATTGTTCTGGTATTGAAGGTATTTTTTCCTTTTCCGGCTTACAAACGTCGTGTTTAAAATCTTGTCGCAGACATAGGTGACCAGAGCATCGGAAATGTGACCTATTCCTCCGAGTTTTTCCGCTGCAAGAGCGAGTTCGGTTGTTGAAATATTGACACCCATGCCGCCAATAATGATGGGGACGTATTCTTTTCCACCCAACTGTAACCTGAAATTGTCGACGTTCATTGTTATTTTTATCAGTATAAGAGCATTTACAGATCATCATTACCACTGAGAACAGGGGGGAAGGAGGCACTCCTGGCTGCCCGCTTCCTGCGCCAAAAATTACCTAAGATATCATATTTCGATTTATAAATCTACAGACAATTCTTGGAAAACCCCCTCCTTTTGAACTATTCGCTTGCTTCTGAAGGAAACTTTTGTGCTCTTGAGTGGATGAAGTTTGAGAAACGGTGCAGAGAATATTAAATTGGGGGCCAAACAACGGGGGAAGGAAAAATTCCCTGAATAATAAATTTCCTGAAAATGGGGACGGCACTATGATAAAACTAGTCTTATTGCGGCATGGAGAGAGTCAGTGGAATCGTGAAAACCGCTTTACCGGATGGTACGACATTGATCTGACCGAGCAGGGCAGAAAAGAGGCTGCAAACGCAGGCAAATTGCTTCGGGAGGGGGGATTTGTTTTCGATGTGGCGTATACCTCGGTTCTGAAACGAGCGATCAGAACGCTCTGGAGTGTTCTTGATGAAATGGATCTGATGTGGATTCCTGTGTTCAAAAGCTGGCGACTGAATGAACGCCATTATGGCGCACTGCAGGGACTCAACAAGTCAGAAACCTCGCAGAAGTATGGTGAGGAACAGGTTCTGGTCTGGCGGAGAAGCTATGATACTCCACCGCCATCGCTGGAAAAGGGTGACGAGCGCTATCCTGGTTCCGAGCCCCGTTATGCCTCTCTTGCCGAAACAGAGGTGCCTTTGAGTGAATGTCTCAAGGATACCGTGGAGCGTTTTTTACCAATATGGCATGAGACGATAGCTCCCGAAATTCGTAAGGGAAAGAAGGTTATCATTGCCGCCCATGGCAACTCCCTGCGTGCGCTGGTAAAGTATCTTGACAATATTTCAGAGGAGGATATTGTTGGGGTGAATATTCCGACCGGTATTCCGTTGGTCTATGAGCTTGATGATGACCTTAAAGCGTTGAAAAGTTATTATCTCGGCGATCAGGAAGCCTTGAAAAAGGCGGTTGATGCGGTTGCCAGCCAGGGGAAAGCATAGTTTGTCGGCTATTTTTGATTTTAGGGTATATTGCGGAAAAACATTTATACTCTGTGTCAGTATCCGTCGATTGCTTTTTTTTTGAAACTGTTTGAAAAGTTTTGCCTGAAAATATGAACGTTATGTTAAATACGGGACTCTATGATCCTCAGTTTGAGCATGATGCTTGCGGTGTAGGGTTCGTTGCCCATATCAAAGGCGTCAAGTCCCATGATATTGTAGAGAAGGGTTTACGAATCAATGAAAACCTGAAACATCGCGGAGCAAGCGGATGTGAAAAAAATACCGGTGACGGCGCAGGAATTCTTCTTCAGGTGCCAGACAAGTTCCTGCGCAGGGCCTGTGGTGAGATTAATGTTGATCTTCCCCTTGACAAACGGTACGGTGTGGGGATGCTTTTTCTGCCGCCGGACATCTCCCAGCGGCGAGCTATTGAGGATATTTGCCGTCAGATGATCCAGGCTGAGGGGCAGAAATTTCTCGGGTTCAGAAGAGTTCCGACCTGCAACGATTCACTTGGCCAGACAGCCCTTTCCCAGGAGCCAGTCGTTAAACAGCTTTTTGTTGGTTGGGGAAAGGATACCGTTTCGGAACTTGAATTTGAACGCAAGCTCTATATCATCCGTCGCCGCATCACCAAAAGGGTGAAGTATACCGCAGGTCTTCTTGGCAGCAGCTATTTCTATATTTCAAGCTTTTCCGGCAGAACTATTGTTTATAAAGGCATGCTTCTTCCGGAGCAGGTTGGGTTGTTTTATCCCGAACTGCACGATCCTGACATGGAGAGTGCCATTGCCATGGTACACTCCCGTTTCAGCACCAATACCTTCCCGAGCTGGGACAGGGCGCATCCCTATCGCTTTTTGAGTCATAATGGAGAGATCAATACGCTCAAGGGCAACGTCAACTGGATGAAAGCGAGGGAGAAAAATATTGAATCGAAGGTATTTGGCAATGCCCTTGAAAATATCAAGCCGGTGATTCTCGAAGATGGCAGTGATTCGGCCATTCTCGACAATGCCTTTGAGTTTCTGGTGCTTTCAGGTCGCTCGATGGCTCATGCAGCCATGATGATTATTCCGGAACCGTGGTCAGGCAATGATGCGATTTCCCCGGAGAAAAAAGCGTTCTATGAGTATCACAGTTGCCTTATGGAGCCCTGGGACGGCCCTGCGTCCGTAACATTTACTGATGGCGTGCAGATTGGCGCGGTTCTTGACCGTAATGGCCTTCGTCCTTCCCGGTATTACATTACCAAAGATGATCTTGTCATCATGGCTTCAGAGGTGGGCGTGCTTGATATTGCGCCAGAGCGAATTCTCAAAAAAGACCGCCTGCAGCCGGGTCGCATGTTCCTGGTCGACACTGCCCAGGGGCGCATTATTTCCGATGAAGAGATCAAGCAAACCATTGCCGGTGAAAAACCTTATGGCGAATGGATTGAGCGAAATATTATTGATCTGGAGGCGTTGGCTGATCATCCCCAGATGAAAAATCCAGATGAAGACAAGTACAGTCTGACTGCCCGTCAGAAGGTGTTTGGCTATACCCAGGAAGATATCAGCCTTCAGATAAAGATTATGAGCGAAAAAGGGGTGGAGCTGGTTGGCTCAATGGGCAATGACACCCCTCTTGCGGCTTTTTCCAACAAACCGAAGCTGCTCTACGATTATTTCAAGCAGCTTTTTGCACAGGTGACCAATCCACCGATTGATTCGCTTCGCGAGGAGCTGATAACCTCCACCACCGTTATGCTTGGCACGGAAGGAGAGTTGCTGGAGCCCTCGGAGGTCAATTGCCGCCGCATTCGCTTGCCACATCCTATTTTGACGAACCAGGCGCTTGAAAAGATTCGCGGAATTGACAAGCCCGGTTTCAGAGCCGTCACTCTTCCTATATTTTACGACGTAGCCCGAGGCGGCAAGGGCATTGAAGTTGCCATGCAGGATCTTTATCGCCATGCCGAACAGGCGGCGAGCAAAGGGGTCAATATTATTATCCTTTCCGACAAGGGAGAGCTCGAAAGTGACCGCGCCCCGATTCCGGCTTTGCTTGCTGTTTCCGGGCTGCACAACTTCCTCATCAATGCCGGTATCAGAACAAAGATCGGTCTGGTGCTTGAATCGGCCGAGCCGAGAACGGTGCACCATTTTGCCATGCTCATCAGTTATGGTGTTGGTGCCGTGAATCCCTACATGGCATTTGAAACTATCCGTTCGCTGGTTTCGTCGGGCCGTATAAAACTGGAGGAAAAGATTGCCGTCAAGAACTATGTCAAGGCAGCCGTTAAAGGTGTGGTGAAGACCATGGCAAAAATGGGAATTTCAACTATCCAAAGTTACCGTGGGGCCCAGATTTTTGAGGCGGTTGGCCTCACTACCCAGTTTGTTGATGCCTATTTTACCCGTACACCGACCCGAATTGAAGGTATCGGCCTTGATGTTGTAGCCGAAGAGGTGCATAGACGCCACGAAACGGTCTTTCCGCCGACAGGCAACAAGGTTGATCGCGGCCTTGACGCTGGTGGTGAACGCAAATGGCGCCAGAACGGTGAATATCATCTTTTCAGTCCTGAAGCGATCCATTTTCTGCAGCACTCCTGCAGAACAGCCGATTATGATCTGTTTAAAAAATACGAAAACCTCATTGACGACCAGAGCGAGCATCTTTGTACCATCCGTGGCTTGATGGATATCAGGTTCAACGGTCAGGCTGTGCCGATAGAGGAGGTTGAGCCGGTTGAGGCAATCCTGAAACGGTTCAAGACCGGTGCCATGTCTTACGGTTCTATCAGTCAGGAGGCCCATGAAACGCTTGCCATTGCCATGAACAGGCTGGGGGGAAGGAGTAATACCGGTGAAGGGGGCGAAGATCCGGCACGCTTCATCAAGGATGCCAATGGTGATTCAAGAATGTCAGCAATTAAACAGGTGGCATCAGGAAGGTTCGGTGTTACCAGCGAATATCTTGCCAGTGCCAATGAGATACAGATCAAAATGGCGCAAGGCGCAAAACCCGGAGAGGGGGGACAGCTTCCGGGTTCGAAAGTCTACCCGTGGGTTGCAAAAGTGCGTCATTCAACGCCGGGTGTTGGCCTTATTTCGCCGCCACCCCATCACGACATCTATTCGATTGAAGATCTGGCGCAGCTTATCCATGATCTCAAGAATGCTAATTCGAGTGCGCGTATCAACGTCAAACTGGTTTCGACGGTTGGAGTTGGAACGATTGCTGCCGGTGTCGCCAAAGCCCATGCTGATGTGGTGCTGATCAGTGGCCACGATGGCGGAACAGGTGCATCGCCTGTTTCAAGCATTATGCACGCAGGTATGCCGTGGGAGCTTGGCCTGGCAGAGGCGCACCAGACCCTTGTGCTGAATAACCTGCGCAGCCGTATTGTTGTTGAGGTGGATGGCCAGTTGAAAACAGCAAGGGATATCGTTATTGCCGCCATGCTTGGTGCCGAGGAGTTCGGTTTTGCCACAACAACCCTTGTGGTGATGGGATGCATTATGATGCGCTGCTGCCAGGACGATTCCTGCCCTGTTGGTGTCGCAACCCAGAACCCGGAACTGCGCAAGAATTTCAGGGGAAAACCCGAACATGTCGAAAACTTCATGCGCTTTCTTGCAGAGGGCGTGCGTGAGTATATGTCGCGTCTTGGTGTGCATAACCTCAACGAGCTTGTTGGACGTACCGAACTGCTCGGTATGAGGAAATCTGTCCATCACTGGAAAGCACAGGGAATTGATCTTTCCAAAATTCTTCATCAGGCAGAGGTTAGAGAGAACGAAACACGCTATTGCACCGTCAAGCAGGAGCACGGCCTTGACGAGAGTCTTGATCGTTCAACACTGCTCTCGCTCTGCCAGCCAGCGATTCAGAACAAGGAAAAAGTTGTCACCACTCTTCCTGTCAGAAATACCAACAGGGTTGTTGGTACTATTGTGGGTTATGAAGTTACCAGGGCGCATGGTGCTAAAGGATTGCCGGATGATACGATACACCTGAAATTTATCGGTTCTGCCGGTCAAAGCTTTGGTGCATTTATTCCGCAAGGGATGACTCTTGAACTCGAAGGCGATGCCAACGATTATGTTGGTAAGGGGCTTTCCGGAGGACGGATCATTGTTTATCAGTCCAAAGGCTCCTCTTTTGTGCCGGAAGAGAACATCATCATCGGTAATGTGGGATTTTATGGTGCAACCTCAGGAGAGGCATTTATCAGGGGAATGGCCGGAGAGCGTTTCTGTGTACGTAACAGTGGTATGCGGGCTGTTGTTGAGGCTATTGGCGACCATGGATGCGAATATATGACTGGCGGAATTGTTGTCATTCTCGGTAAAACAGGCAGAAATTTTGCCGCTGGTATGTCGGGCGGTGTGGCCTATGTGTACGATGTTGATGGTGCCCTGGCCAGCAATTGCAATCACGATATGGTGGCTCTTTCTTCAATTGACGATCCCGAGGAGCGCACAGAACTTCAGACGTTGATTGAAAGGCATATCGACTATACCGGAAGCGACCTTGGGCGATCAATTCTTGATGGCAGGGGTGCTCTCCAACGATTTGTCAAAGTTATGCCGCATGATTATCGTCGTGCTCTTGAAGCCATGAAAGAGGTTGAGGCGGCAGGGCTCAGTGGAGACGAGGCCGTTATGGCGGCATTTCATAAAAATATTCACGACCCGGCACGAGTTTCAGGGAATTGATACCGGAAAAGATTAAACTATTGATATGGGCAAAGTTAAGGGTTTCATGGAGTATCAGAGAGCATTGCCTGCGGACAGAGAGCCTCTGGAGAGAATAAAAGACTGGCAGGAGTTTCACAAGGAAATGGCTCCTGCGGAGTTACAAAAACAGGGAGCCCGTTGTATGGATTGCGGGACACCGTACTGCCATACCGGGTTTATGCTGAACGGTATGACGAGCGGTTGCCCGATCCACAATCTTATCCCCGAGTGGAACGATTATATTTATAACGGGTTTTGGCGCGAGGCCTATGACAGGCTGATAAAAACCAACAATTTTCCGGAATTTACAGGAAGGGTTTGCCCTGCTCCGTGCGAAGGTTCTTGTGTGCTCGGCATTATAGAGCTGCCGGTTACCATCAAAAATATCGAGTGTTCGATTATTGAGCGTGCATTTGTTGAAGGGTGGGTTGAACCGAAAAAAATTCTCCACAGAACAGGAAAGCGGGTGGCTGTTGTTGGATCGGGTCCTGCAGGGCTTGCCTGTGCTGACCAGCTCAATAAAGCAGGTCATAGCGTAACGGTTTTTGAACGGGATAATCGTTTCGGTGGTCTTATGATGTATGGTATTCCGAACATGAAGCTCGACAAACAGTTTGTCTTAGAGCGCCGTATTGATCTGATGAAACAGGAGGGAATCACTTTCATGGAGAGCACTGAGGTTGGTGTAGACTATCCTGCCGACAAACTTCTTGAAGAGTTTGATGCTGTTGTGCTTTGTACTGGTGCCACAAAACCTCGCAATCTTGCAGAAGAGGGCCGTGAATTGCTGGGCATCCATTTTGCCATGGACTTTCTTCGTTCCAGTACGAAAGCCCTGCTTGACGAAAGTGCCCCGGCCCTGTCAGCCTTCGGAAAAAATGTTGTTGTTATTGGTGGCGGCGACACTGGTACAGACTGTGTCGCGACCTCATTGCGTCAGGGTTGCAAAAGTGTTCTGCAGCTTGAAATTATGCCGAAACCGCATCTCGATCGCCAGCCTGATAATCCCTGGCCCGAATGGCCAAAAACCTTCAAGGTGGACTACGGGCAGGAAGAAGCGGCGGTTATGCAGGGAGATGATCCGAGAAAATACTCCATGATGACCAAAAAGTTCCTTGCTGACGAAGAAGGTGCACTGCAAGCGGTCGAGGTCTCCAGGGTGGAATGGATCAAAGATAACGGTCGTTTTATGCCAGAGCCCCTTGCTGGCACTGAACAAATTATTCCCGCAGAGCTTGTACTGCTTGCCATGGGGTTCATCGGGCCAGAGGAGCATCTGCTGCAGCAGCTTCAGGTGCATCAGGACGAGCGCTCAAACATTAAGGCGACAGACAAAACATATCACACCAATCGGGAAAGAATTTTTGCTGCAGGTGATGCCCGCCGAGGACAGAGCCTTGTGGTTTGGGCAATTCACGAGGGCAGATCTGCTGCGCGTGAGTGCGACCGGTTTCTGATGGGCTACACCAGTCTTCCGTAAACAATTATTTAACCAGGGAGGATTTATGGAACAGCAAAAACTCAGGGAACTTCTTGATACGCTTCACCATGAGCTTGAACAGGTAGCATCCGTCGATGAAACCACTGAAGTTGTTCTGTCGAATCTCAGGGCGGATATGCAGCGATTATTGGACGAAAAAGCTGACAGCACTACCCACGAGGACGAATCGCTTGTGGAGCGCATGAACGAGGCCCTTGATCACTTTGAGACCGATCATCCCAAACTGAGCCTGACCATTCAGCATATTCTGGACAGTCTGGCAAAGATGGGATTTTAGGTATATTCTTATTAATTTGACGAAAAGCATGTTTGTTTCATGACGAGAGAACGAGAACCGGGAAGAGGAAATACAAGAGGGGGCAACGGCACCGCTGATCAGGTCTATTGTTCATTTTGCGGTAGAAGCGCTCAGGAGGTCAACAGCATGATTGCCGGGCCGAAAGCATATATCTGCGATCGCTGTATTAAAACATCCTACGAGATCCTGCGTAAAGAGGTCAATTCGATGCAGCAAGCCGAAAAGGTTCAGGAGAAGCCGTTTCAGCCCCGCCTTGCAAGTCCCAAAGCGATCATGGATTCTCTTGACCAGTACGTTGTTGGCCAGGAGACAGCCAAAAAGTCACTGTCGGTAGCGGTCTACAACCATTACAAGAGGATTGATTCGCAGGAAATGAAAGATGACAAGGATGATGTTGTTATTGAAAAAAGCAATATTCTGCTCATCGGTCCGACCGGTACAGGTAAAACTCTTCTGGCCCAGACGCTGGCCAATTTGCTTGAAGTGCCTTTTTCCATTGTTGATGCCACCTCGCTGACCGAAGCGGGATATGTCGGTGATGATGTTGAAACCATTCTTGCCCGGCTGCTCCACGCCTCCGATTTCAATCTGGAACGGGCAGAGCGGGGCATTATCTACGTTGACGAGATCGATAAAATTGCCCGCAAATCGGCGAATGTCTCTATTACCCGCGACGTTTCCGGCGAAGGAGTCCAGCAGGCTTTGCTGAAGATTCTTGAAGGAGCGGTTGTCGGGGTTCCGCCAAAAGGGGGGCGCAAACATCCTGAACAGCAACTGATCAACATCAACACCAAGAACATTCTCTTTATATGCGGAGGAGCGTTTGAGGGCCTCGATCGGCTTATTGCCAAAAGAGTCTCGAAATCATCGATGGGCTTTGGCGCAAAGGTCAAAACCACCCATACCGGTTATGATCCGGAGATACTCAAGCTTGTCACCCAGGATGATCTGCACGACTACGGCCTTATTCCTGAATTTATTGGTCGTCTTCCCGTGATTTCGACGCTTGAAATGCTTGATGAAAAGGCTTTGCGCAACATTCTTGTTGAGCCTAGAAATGCCATTACCAAGCAGTATAAAAAGCTGTTTGAAATGGACGGTGTAGAGCTTGAATTTACTGAAGAGGCGCTTGACAAGGTGGTGAACATTGCCATTGAACGGGGAACAGGAGCCCGGGCCCTGCGTTCAGTGCTTGAAAATGTGATGATTGATATCATGTTTGACATTCCGTCAATGAAAAACACTCACAAATGTCGCATTACGGCTGACACCATCGAGAATAAAGCTCTGCCGGAATATTTTTCTGGTGAACGGAAAAAGAAAAAAAGTGCATAAAGCACTGATTCTGGACTCTTGCGTTTTGTGTTTGATTATTGAAAGCCTATATTAGAGGCCTTTTCATGCAAGGGCGATTAGCTCAGTTGGTTAGAGCGCTACATTGACACTGTAGAGGTCAGAAGTTCGAATCTTCTATCGCCCACATCCTCCACCGTAAAGCCTGCAAGCGATCACTTGTATCGGTGACTACATTCCAAATTCAGGAGTAATTAAGTGCGTTTGTTTGTGAGATTTCGGCGTAGAGGATTGTTCTGTTCGCTGCTGATCCCAGAACGACGTTTTGATGGCAAAGGATTGAAACCCATCCCGTTTCCAGACAGCTTCTTTTGGCAGAATGCTCAGGGACCATGTCTGCATGGATTTATCAGGATTTTTTGTTGCAAATGCTGTCGGGGTGAGTACCGCTATGCAGCTCAGTTGTTCAGGGTCACGTACTGAACGGTAGAGAATTGCAGCAAGAGATGCTTCTCTTGCAACCCTTGCAAATGCTTGAGTTGCTTGATAGTTATTCGAATGAGTCCATTCGGCATTATTCCTCATAAAGGGGTCACTGCGAAGATCAACCATTTTGCCGGATACTGCTATGGAAAATGCCGTAAACTGAGCGGATGGGAGCCTTTCCAGACCTGTTGAGTCTTGCAGAAACTGCCAGCGCCGGAAACCGGTTTCTGCGGCAGCGGTTTTTATGGATTCGGCTCCATAGAATACCCCGGGATCATGCACTGCCCTGAAGCGTGATCCATGCGGGGGATGTGTTTCGTAACGGAAAGGTGTTGAGAGAAGAGAATGCAATCTGGCGGCCTCATACACAATAGGAGGTTTGCCCCGATCAAGAATTTCTTCAAGCGCCTCCTGCTCCGCAAGTGAGTCTACAAGTTTCATTGTCGAAACAAGATGCTGGGCATCAACCATCCGCCACGCATTGTAGTGAAGCTCAAAGGCTTCAGATGACACCACGGATGGTGTCCAAATAGTTGACGACATGGACGAGCCCCTCTGTTGATTCTATCAGGTTAACTGGTTTCTGCCCGGCGAGTCCCTTGTTTTCATTGTTCATCCATGCTTTGGCCGCATCAGGAGAACCACCGACAATTGAATCGAGAGATCGGAAAAGCCGGACAAACAGAACTGCAAAATCCCACTCTTTTCTTTCGTCTGAAAGCAGATAGTTACCAGCGCCGAGACGGCTTATCGTCGAGGGACTCACGCCAAGAATCCGGGCAAGTCTAGCATTGGGAATGCTCAGATATTCCGCAGTGTTCAGGACAGCCTTTGAAAGCACTGCTGACTTGTTAAGCTGTTTTGGTTCTACTATGGTTTGCTGCATTTGGTGTATCTTTGCTTGCGGCGTTTCTCTTGAAAGAATATATCAATAAACATTCTATAGAAAAAATAACGCTTGTGCTTTTGGTGAAAATGAGATTTTTTCTGCGTCATTCATTCTTGTGATTGTTGTGTATTATACGTGTCGGGATGCATCGGCAACATTCGAAAAAAAGACAGGGATTTTGTTTTCCTGCAACGTTGTACCCTGATTTCCCGATAATATTATAACGAGGAAGTGCCAAACAGCACAGCAATGTTTCTAATTCCATGAATTATAGGTTATTCGGTAAGGATGTATTGCAATCTTTGAGCTTATACCCGGGAACGCCGAGCTCCAGCT
>CAJEXI010000023.1 GCA_903994455.1 uncultured Chlorobiaceae bacterium
CGTGAGATGGTCATGGTCAATGTCTATGGAGCTGCCGTGACGGCTCGGCTGACCTTGCCCGAACTGGTAAACAATGGCGGCCACTTTTTGATAACCGGATCGGTGGTTGGGCGAGTTACCTCCATAAGAAACCTCTACTCGGCAACCAAATGGGCAGTCACCGGCATGGCTCAGGCTATCCGCAATGAAATGGTGGGAACCGGGATCCGTGTGACGCTGATTGAACCGGGTATTGTTGATACTCCATTCTGGGATCATCTCCAGAAACCGGCCTCTCCTGAGCTGCATCCGGACGATATTGCCCGTGCGGTCATGTTTGCAGTCAGTCAGCCGCCCCATGTTGATGTCAACGATATCCTGATCAGACCAACAGGCCAACAGCATTGATCTTTTACATCTTGCAACTTTTCCGGTATCTGCTTCAATAAAGAATAATGCTGATAACCTTTGAAGGAATTGATGGGGCTGGCAAATCAACCCAGATAAGCAAACTCGCCAACTCTATGACGGGTCAGGGAGTTGAAGTTGTTACCCTGAGAGAGCCCGGCGGCACGGTCGTCGCTGAAAAAATTCGTCTTATCCTTCTTGAAAACCAGCACAAAATCAGCTCTGTTGGTGAGCTGCTCCTTTTTTCAGCAAGCAGGGCCGAACTTGTTCAGGATATTATTGTACCTGCGCTTGCAGAAGGAAAGACAGTCATTCTCGACCGTTTTTTTGACTCTACGACCGCCTACCAGGGTTATGGGCGAGGTATTGACCTTGAGTTACTCCAGTCAATTATCGCTCTTTCAACCTGCAACATAGCTCCGGATATCACCTTCTATCTTGATATTGAGCCAGAAGATGCTTTGAAGAGAAAATATTCAGAAAAATCAATCCCTCTGGAATTTGACAGCGACGAGCTTGACCGTATGGAACAATCAGGAATTGAGTTCTACCGCCGCGTCCAGCAGGGATATCGAGAGATCATGCAACTGAATACGAAACGCTTTGTCAGCATCAATGCCCTTGAACCGGCAAATGTGATACACCACCACATTACCCGGCATCTGAAGGATCGATTTCCTGTTTGACACCCCTCCCCCATATCAGAAACCGACCCGGCTCCTCTTTCTAAAAATACGCAAAAATAACGCAAAAATATTTGTTGCTTTGTTTACGTTTTTTGTTAAAGTTTTCTACCTCTTTTTGAAAGATTTTGCTTAGATTGAGGACCAGCTACTCTATCATCACTCACTACCAGTAAAGCATGCACGAGAGTATTCTTAAGGAGCGCAGGCTGAGCACCAGCTCCACGTCAATCACGTTGCAGGATATTCGTACCCTGAAAGAGCTCTATCAATTGAAGGCAGAAACACGTGAACTGAGGGAGCCTGTCGTCAAAAACATCATCAAGCAGCGAGTCGTAGGGCAAGCCTGTGTTGAATCCCTGAAAAACGCCCTCTACTCACTCGAAACCATTTATATTGATGATGATACAGGGCAACGTCTGTTGCGCCTTGATGGCAAGAAACAGATTGAGGTCGATCTCACTTATGAAATCAGGGAGCTCCAGAAAGACATCTACTACCTTGAACACGGTGAGGACAAGTTCATTGATTACCTTGCAAAATTTATTCCCGATTTTCGCACCTATATCAACGAAGGCTTCAATACGCTCAAGGGAAAGTACTTTAACGCCTTCATCACCGATCGTGACGGGACAACGAACAACTACTGCGGTCGCTACCGCTCTTCGGTACAGCCAATCTACAACTCGGTATTTCTGACTCGCTTTGCAAGAAACTGCTGTAACCACCCCATTATCATCACCTCGGCACCATTGAAAGATTTCGGCATTCTGAATGTTTCAATCAATCCAAGCCACACCTTCATTTATGCCGGTTCCAAGGGAAGGGAGTTTATCGACATCAATGGCGAGTTCAACAGCTTCCCCATTGATGAACAAAAGCAGAAGCTGATTCAGCTTTTAAACGAAAGAATCCTTGTCCTTCTCCAGGAACAGGATTTTGAGAAATTCAACTTTATCGGTTCGGCGCTCCAGATAAAATTTGGACAGACAACTGTTGCCCGTCAGGATATCACCAACTCCATCAGAGATGACGAATCGGTTGCTTTCCTTGAAAAAGTACAAAGCGTTGTCCTGGAAATAGACCCGAGTGGCAGGAATTTCAGAATTGAAGATACCGGTCTTGACATCGAGATCATTTTAACGATTGACGGGGCATCAAAAGACTCTCCCATCAAGGATTTTGACAAAGGTGACGGACTTTCCTTTATCTACAACAAACTGGGCATAAGTGGCTCTGAAGGCTCAACTCTTGTATGCGGCGATACCCCGTCGGACATCCCCATGCTGAAAAAGGCAATGGAAATGTGCAAGGATGTCCGGGCTGTTTTTGTAACGAGAGACGAGAAGCTCAAACAGGAGGTTAAGGAGATCTGCCCAAACAGCTTTACGGTTCCCTACCCTGACGTTCTTTTGACCATTCTTGGTTTACTCTCTCTTTAAAACAATCTTTACCTCATGATAATCTTGTAAATAAAAAGTATGAGCAACATCTTTAAAGGGGCTATATTTGATCTTGACGGAGTCATCACCGGCACGGCGAAGGTCCATAGCCTGGCATGGGAGTCGATGTTTAATTCCTTCCTCAAAAATTATGCGGAAAACAACAACGAACCTTACGTTCCGTTTGATCCCGCTCACGACTACCACAAGTATGTAGACGGAAAACCGCGCATGGAAGGTGTCAAAAGCTTTCTTTTGTCGAGAGATATTGAATTACCCTTTGGCGAACTGGACGACATTCCGGAACAGGAGACGGTGTGTGGTCTGGGAAACCGAAAAAACAGCCTCTTTACCGAAATCCTGATCAAGGAGGGGCCTGAGGTCTATACCTCATCGATCGACCTCATCAATGAGCTGATATCGAAGGGTATCAGAATTGGTATTGCTTCTTCAAGTTGCAACTGCCGGCTGATTCTGAAGCTTGCCAAACTGGAGCATCTTTTCGAAACCCGTGTTGATGGAGAGGTTTCCATTGAACTCGGTCTCAAGGGCAAGCCGAATCCTGATATTTTCATCATGGCTGCTCGAAATCTCGGACTTGAACCGCACGAATGCGTGGTCGTTGAGGACGCTATTTCTGGTGTTCAGGCAGGTTTCCGTGGCAATTTTGGTATGGTGCTCGGTATTGCCCGCGACATTGAAGGCTCAAAATTGAGAGAACAGGGCGCTGATGTTGTTGTCAGTGACCTCGGAGAAATTACGATTAAAGAGATTGAGGAGTGGTTCAGTAACGGCATCAATTATGAAGGGTGGAACCTGACCTATACCGACTTTTCTGCGAAAGAGGAGAAAGTCCGCGAAACACTTACCTCCTCCGGCAACGGATACCTTGGTGTAAGAGGCTCTTATGAGGGGTGTTCCAGTGCTCAACACCACTACCCGGGCACCTATATTGCAGGGGTTTTCAACAGAGTGCCCTCGGAGGTTCACGGCCAGACCGTTTTCAACAATGACTTTGTCAATACTCCCAACTGGCTTCCCGTTGAGTTCAGGATTGG
Source organism: uncultured Chlorobiaceae bacterium (assembly GCA_903994455.1). Lineage (GTDB taxonomy): Bacteria > Bacteroidota > Chlorobiia > Chlorobiales > Chlorobiaceae > Chlorobium. Next base: position 3,571 of record CAJEXI010000023.1, read on the forward strand.
TGGAGGAACGTTTATTGATCCGTTTGAGCAGAAAATACTCAGTTACCGCCAGAACCTGAACCTGCGCAACGGCCTTATGGACAGGGAGATCGTTATTCAGGACAATCTCGGACGAATAACAAGTATCAGCAGCAGCAGGTTTGCCAGCATGGACGATCCCCATCGCTGCGCCCTGAAGTTCACACTCAAGCCGGTCAATTACAGTGCAGAAGTCGAGTTCCGATCCGGAATCGACGGACGGATACAAAACAAAAATGTGGCTCGATACAGTGAGCTCGCAAGTGAACATCTGGAACATGTGGAGGGCTTCAGCGAAGACCAGATTATTCTCCTGCACGTTCGAACCAATGTGTCGCATTACAATATTGTCACAGGAACGAAGACAAGGATTTTGTCTCACGGAAAGCCTGCAGTTCCTGAACGTTCAACCGTCAGTGAAAACCGCTATATCGGTGAATTGTTTTCCATGGCGCTGAGTCCGAACAAGAGCTGTACTGTTGAAAAACTGGCCTCGATACATACCTCACTTGACCCTAAGGGCAGTAATCCGGTCAAGGCAGCGAAACTTTCACTTGAAAGCGAGGACTCTTTCGATTCACTGTTCAAGGCACATGCCATCGCCTGGGAAAAAATATGGAAAAAGGCTGATATGGTTGTTGAAGGCGATCGATACAGCCAGAAATTACTCCGGCTGCACACCTATCACATGATGTGCACGGCATCAATGCACAATCCCTCCATTGATGCAGGAATGCCTGCACGGGGCTTGAACGGCGAAGCTTATCGTGGCCATATCTTCTGGGATGAAATATTTATTCTGCCATTTTTCAACCGCCACTTTCCCGAAATCTCAAAGGCGCTTCTTCTGTACCGTTATCGGAGGCTTGATGCGGCAAGAGAGTATGCTCGTGAAAACGGCTACAAGGGTGCCATGTTCCCCTGGCAGACAGCCGATGATGGCCGTGAAGATACGCAGGTACTCCATTTCAATCCAAAAAGCGGTGCCTGGGGACCTGACCTCAGCCGTCTGCAGCGACATGTTTCGATAGCAGTTTTCTATAATGTGTGGCGCTATATCTATGACACTGACGACACCCGGTTTCTGAACGAATACGGTGCGGAGCTGATGTTTGAAATTGCAAGGTTCTGGGCTTCGATTGCTGCTTATTCGCCGGTTACAAACAAGTATCACATCGAAGGTGTCATGGGGCCGGACGAATTTCATGAAACACTTCCCGGAAGTGCGTCGGAAGGGCTGAAAGATAATGCCTACACGAATATCATGGCTGTCTGGCTGTTTGGCAAAGCGGTTGAAATCGGTGAAACCATTGATCCGGTTGTTCTCGAAAGTCTGATGTCGAAAATCAGCCTCAATCCTGATGAGATCACACAATGGCGGGATATCAGCCTGCACATGAATATCCTGATTGATAACGAAGGTATCATTGAGCAGTTTGAGGGCTACAAGAGCCTGAAGGAACTTGACTGGAAACACTACAGAACCATGTACGGCAATATTCACCGTATGGACAGGATTCTGAAGGCTGAGGATGATTCTCCCGATCTGTACAAGGTGGCCAAACAGCCGGATGTTCTGATGACTTTTTATACCATCTCTCCTGGGGAAGTCGCCGAGTTGCTGATAAAGATCGGCTATCAGGTGCCAGATCCTGTTACGCTGGTCAGAAACAATTACGCCTATTACGAACCAAGGACAAGTCATGGTTCAACCTTGAGCAAGGTGGTTCACAGCATCATCTCAAGCTATCTGCATGACGGCCATGAGATGGCATGGAAGTGGTTTGCCGAAGCGCTTAAAAGCGATATTCAGGACACCCAGGGCGGAACCACACAGGAAGGCATTCACTGCGGTGTCATGGCCGGAACGCTTGATACGGTTATCCGTTATTTTGCAGGTATTTCATTCTACAATGAAAAGCTCAATGTGCATCCAAACCTGCCAACGCAATGGAAAAAGCTGTCGTTAAGTGTCTGCTTCAGGAACAATCGTTATGCTCTTACTATCGAAAAAAACGATATTATGGTCACTCTGATCGAATCGGAGCAAGATGAAGCGCTCGCATGCATTGCCGGACGCCATCTCACCCTGAAAAAGGACGAGCCCTATCATTCAGCCTCCGTTTGAAGAACCACGGGGGAAGATGCCTCAAGCATGCTTCCCCCTGGTTTTTTTCTGTTGTCTTTTATCTTCCTCTTGTTGATCTATTAAACTTCTTATGCGCCTGTCAAACTTTCGATATACTCTACCTAAAACAAAAATTGCTGATGAGCCTGCCTCGCCAAGGGAAAAGTGCAAAATGATGGTGCTGAACCGGCGGAGAAAAGATTTTGAACACAAAGTTTTTGACGATATTGTCTCGTATTTTAAAAAAGGAGACCTGCTTGTCTTGAACAACAGCAGAGTTTTTCCTGCCAAAATATTTGGACAGAAAGAAAAAACTGATGCCAAAATTGAAGTCTTTTTGCTCAGGGTCCTCAATAAAGAGGCTGGATTGTGGGATGTATTGGTTGATCCTGCCCGAAAAGTACGGGTAGGCAACAAGATTTACTTTGAGGAGGATGTTGTTGCTGAAGTCGTGGATAACACCACATCACGTGGCAGGACGATCAGATTTCTCAATCCGGATATTGATGTCTTCAGCCTTGTTGAACGAATCGGCAGCATTCCCCTTCCGCCTTACTTTACACGACCACCAAGGGAGGCTGACAAAGAAAACTACCAGACCGTCTACGCCAGCGAGACCGGTGCCGTCGTTGCTCCAATGGCAGGGTTGCATTTCACCATGCCGATTCTGCAGAAAATTCAGAAGATTGGAGTAAAGATCCTGCCGATAACCCTTCATCCAAGCCTGAGTACCTTTAGCGCCATTGAAGTCGAGGACGTTTCGAAGCATAAAATGGATTCTGAATATTTCAATATTCCCTACCAGACGGCCATGGAGATCAATGAAACCAAGATCAACAAAACAGGACGTATCTTTGCTGTCGGAACAACAACTCTTCGTGTGCTTGAAGCCAACGCCACGGTTGACGGAAAAATCAAATTTGGACGAGGCTGGACAGACAAGTTTATCTATCCTCCCTATCAGTTCAAAGTGGTTGATGCTCTGCTCACCAATTTTCAGCAGCCTGAAACCACTCTGCTTATGGCCGTCAGCGCGTTTGCCGAACACCGACTTCTGATGGAGGCCTATAAAGCCGCGCTCAAAGAGGATTACCTGTTTCTGGCTTATGGCGATGCCATGTTCATTCATTAATCCTTGAACGATTGACCTCTTCACTATGAATTCTACAGCGATTATTGCCGCAAGCGGTATCGGAAAACGAATGCAGCTCAATGAGGGACAAAGCAAGCAGATGCTTGAAATCGGAGGTTTTCCGGTTATCTCTCTTACGTTAAAGGCGTTTCAACAGGCATCTTCCATAACAACCTTCTATATCGCCACGAAAGAAGAGAACAGAGCCATACTTGAAGAGATGGCAGCCTCTTTGGGCTTCAGCAAGCTGAAGGCAATTATTGAAGGTGGCAAGGAGCGGCAGGATTCTGTCTACAACTGCATCAAGGCAATTGAGCAGGAAAGAGACCTGACGGGTATTTTGCCCGATGCGATTCTTGTTCATGATGGCGCTCGACCACTTATAACCCCTGAAGAGATTGATGAAATTTCGCGTCTCTCATTGCTCTACGGTGCCTGTGTTCCGGCAACCAGACCAAAAGACACGATTAAATATATGGGAGATACGCCCGGTTTTTTTGGAGAAACACTTGACCGCAGCAGGCTTCTCCAGGTACAGACTCCCCAGGGTTTTCGAAGTGCACTCCTGATTCAGGCACATGAACAGGCTGAGCTTGAGGGGTGGTACGCCACTGATGATGCCGCGCTGGTCGAGCGGTTTTTTCCGGAACAGCTTATCAGGATTTTTGAAACCGGATACCACAACATAAAGATCACAACTCCTGAAGACATTCCGGTTGCCAACGCAATATTCAGGCAGAGATCTGTTCCAAAAACGTAACACCTCAAAAAAGAACAAATAAAACTTCTTCCCGCTTGTTTATTCATGATGCCTGTAGTATATTTTCACCCAATAAAATGGTGAGGTAGCTCAGTTGGTTAGAGCACAGGATTCATAACCCTGAGGTCGAGGGTTCAACTCCCTCTCTCACCACCATGGAAAAGCGGGTGTAACTCAGTTGGTAGAGTGTTTGCTTCCCAAGCAAAATGTCGCGAGTTCGAATCTCGTCACCCGCTCCACTTCAGTGGATAAAGCCTTTCCAAACCTCTTGTTCTCCTTGCTGGTTATGACTCCATCATCTATTTTTTTTAGTCCCGTCAGCGTTGAAGAGATCAACACGACACAAATTATTGACGGCCAGATGGCCCGTCACCTCGGTATTGAAATGACCGGAATCGGCCCTGATTACATGACGGCAAAAATGCCCGTCGACCATCGCACCATCCAGCGCATCGGTATTCTGCATGGCGGGGCCTCACTTGCCCTGGCTGAAACTGTGGGAAGTATCGCCGCATCCTACTGTGTCGATCGGGAATTATTCTACATTGTCGGGCAGGAGATCAATGCCAACCATATTCGTCCGACAAAAAGCGGTTTCGTCTACGCAACGGCAACTCCCCTCCATCTTGGAAAAAGCTCACAGGTTTGGGACATCAAGCTGAGAAACGAAGCCGGAAAACTTACCTGTGTCAGCCGTTTTACGGTTGCTGTGCTGAAAAAGTCTCCGGCTCTGCAGTAAAAAAGGCTGGCACTACCAGCCTTTTTTGCAGTTGCCTCATTTTTTTGCTTCCGCCTTTTTCGGCAACTCCACCTTCAAATGCAGCTCCCGAAGCTGTACAGGAGTTACTTCAGAAGGGGAAGACATCATCAAATCCTGCGCCTGCTGATTCATGGGGAAAGCAATAACCTCGCGGATGTTCTGCTCGTCACAAAGAATCATCACAAGCCGGTCAAGTCCAGGAGCAATGCCTCCGTGCGGTGGCGCACCAAGCTTGAAGGCCTCAATCATGTGACCAAAGCGCTGGTCAACCTCTTCGCGTGAGTAGCCAGCAATACCGAAAGCCTTGTACATGATATCCGGCTTATGGTTGCGGATGGCACCGCTGGAGAGTTCAATGCCGTTGCAGACAATATCGTACTGATAGGCAAGAATATCGAGCGGAGGCATGGTTTCGAGCGCCTCCATCTCTCCCTGCGGCATGGAGAAGGGATTGTGGGAAAAGTCGATCTTTTTGGCATCCTCGTTGTACTCAAACATCGGGAAATCCACAATCCAGCAGAAGGAGAGTTCATCCTTGTCGAGGGTAAAGAGGTCGCCAAACCAGCTTCTCATTCCGCCCATGATTTTGCAGGTCGGTTCCCACTTCCCTGCCCCGAAAAAGACCACATCGCCGGTTTCAAGAGCAAGATGGCTCTTGAGAGTCGAGAGATCAGCTTCCGAAAGAAACTTGACGACAGGCCCCTTTGGCCCCTCTTCCTTGAACTGTATATAGGCAAGACCGCCCGAACCAAGCTCTTTGGCCCGTTTTTCTGCCTTGTCATAAAAGAGCCTCGATTCGTTGCCACGTCCCTTGAGAACCAGCGCTTTAACGCAACAGCCTGCAACGGTATTATTGGCAAAAACCTTGAAGCCGGATCCGACAAAAAGCGGGGTGACATCGCAAATTTCCAGCGGAATTCTCAAATCCGGCTTGTCAGCACCAAAACGGTTCATCACCTCTTTATAGCTGATTCTTGGGAAGGGAAACTGCGCAATGCGTTTGTGCGACATGGTTCGAGTGAGGTGCTCAATCATCCCCTCAAGAATGGTAAAGAGGTCATCCTGCTCGATAAATGCCATCTCCATGTCAAGCTGATAAAACTCGCCAGGACTGCGGTCTGCCCGGGCATCTTCATCCCGAAAACAGGGAGCGATCTGGAAGTAGCGAGGAAAACCCGATACCATGAGAAGCTGCTTGAACTGCTGTGGAGCTTGAGGCAACGCATAGAATTTACCCGGATGCAGGCGGCTTGGAACAAGAAAGTCCCTTGCCCCTTCGGGTGAGCTGGAGGTAAGAATAGGAGTCTGTATTTCGATAAACTCCTTCTCTTCGAGATAGCGACGGATGGCTGCTGTCAGACGGCTGCGAAAAATGATATTTTCGTGGATTTTTTCACGACGCAGATCAATAAAGCGATATTTCAAACGAAGCTCCTCTGAAGTCGGCACCTCATCGGCCACCGGAAAGGGCAATGGCTGCGCATTACTCTCGATAGTCATCTGACTGACAACGACCTCAATCTCCCCTGATGCCAATCGGGGATTGACGGCTCCATCAGCCCGACGTACAACAACACCCTCGATGCAGATAACCGATTCCAGATGCAGTTGCTCGGCTTTCAGGAAGAGCGCCTGCTGCTCGGGCTGGATAACAAGCTGACTGATTCCGGTGTGATCCCTCAGATCAATAAAAATCAGCCCGCCATGGTCCCGTTTTCTGTGAACCCAGCCCGCAAGCCTGACTGGGCTGTGTTCAAGCTTCGGGCTCAATAACCCGCAAGAGTGAGAGCGGAACCTGTTGTGTTGAATCTGCTGGCTATCGGCATTACTCATAAAGCGCTTTTGTCCTTTGGCATTAAGAGGTTGTAAGAAACTGAAAACCCTGAATATGAAGAATTTTTAATAATTTGTAAAACTTTAGCCCGAACAGGTCAGTAGACAAGTTCCCCGCCAAACTCCGTAATGAGAAACCTGACGACCTCATTGGTTTGTGAAAGCTCCTGAAAAAGGGTAAACACAGTCTTCTCTTTGGTACAGGCATCTTTTTCAGCATCATAGAGAATATGAAGCTGGAGTGGCAGTGCGTAAAACTCGGACATTTCCTGCTGAAGCGTTGCTCTCTCCTGCAAAAGTTCCTCGTAAGAAAATTTTCTGCAACAGGCAATCTCCAGGACTCCGGCCGGGCTGCATGACACAAGTTCGCAGGATTGAAGATGCGTTGCCATGAAGTTATGGGTTTTTCGGGCCAGATGATCAAGAAACTGGTGCCATTCAACCTTCAACGAGTCAAGATTTGCAATTTTTTCAAGACCCGCCGCGCCAGGGTCGAGGAGGATTTCAGGCGCTGCATGCACCCGCAGCGGCTTTGGTGAAGGACTTGAAGCAAAACTCGACAGTTTTTTTTGCCATGAACCAAGATCAATATCTTCCGATGTTGCTGGTTTCCGTCCAGCGGAAGGTGCCGAAACAGAACCCTGGGGCTGGGGTGGTGTTTTTCCCTTCAGTGGCTGGTCAGGCGCTTTTTTTTTTGAGGTGGAGTCACTCCCGCCGCTTCTGCAGAAACAGAGTGGACGATATCAATCAATTTCAAGAGCGCAAGTTCAAACCGAAACTGATACTCAAACTGAAACTTCAGCTCTTTTTGTGTCTGCATGATAAAATCGACCATTTGCATGACCGCAAATGGGGAAAAATTTCCGGCATCCCGCTGATAGCGCTCACGAACGGCATCCGGACGCTCAACAAGACGGGTGGAAGAGAGATTCTGCACCACCAGAAAATTTCTCAGATGTTCAACAAGCTTCTCAAGAAAATCCTGCTCGTCATAACCGTTTTTGATCACAAATTGCGCAACGTCAAGCATTTTTGCCGGGTTTTGCGCTACGACGGCATCGGTAACATCAAACATGGTATCGTCATCAATATAGTTCAGCAGATCGGCAACACCCTGATAACTGATGGCTCCCTCATGATCATTCTCGGCTGAAAATGCAATAACCTGGTCAAGAATACTTTGTGCGTCACGCATTGAGCCCTGGGCCTTGCGCCCGATAAGCTGAAGAGCATCACCCTCAACGGTGATATGCTCGGCATCACAGACAGACTGAAGCTGCTTCTGGATATCTTCCAGAGGAATCCGCTTGAAGTTGAAGCGCTGACAGCGTGAAGAAATGGTAGCCGGAATCTTGTGCAGTTCCGTAGTCGCAAAAATAAAAATGGCGTGAGGCGGCGGTTCTTCAAGAGTTTTCAGAAACGCATTGAAAGCTGCAATGGAGAGCATGTGCACCTCATCGATGATATAGACCCTGTACTTGCCTTTCTGCGGTCCGTACCGAACATTCTCGCGGAGCGTGCGGATGTCGTCAACACTGTTATTGGAAGCGGCATCAAACTCCGAAATGTTAAGACTGATACCTGAATCGAAGTCCCGGCAACTTTCGCACTCGCCACAAGGCTCGGTGACCTGTTGCAGGTATTCGGGGTCGTCCATCAGTTTCTGGCAGTTCAACGCTTTGGCAAAAATCCTTGCCGCTGTGGTCTTGCCGACTCCGCGCAACCCCGAAAAAATGTAGCCGTGGCCGACTCGCCCCATGCGGAGGGAATTCTGAATGGTACGAGTGACATGCCCTTGTGCGGTAATATCTGAAAATTTTGCCGGTCTGTATTTCCGGGCTATAACCTGATAACTCATAACTGTTGTTGATTACTCTCTTCTAACAAGGTCGCAAGGGGCATATCCATACTGCTTTTCAGGCACTCGGTAACTCCCGTGCTGATCGTTTGTAAAGGTACGTTATTACTGGCTGAAATCAGCGAACCGTTTTCATCATTGGCCAAATCGGGCGGAATAATTGCGTAAATATCGAAAAGTGTCGTAGCATAAAGATCGCGGCTGACCGCAAGATCACCATTTGCCGTAACATGAACAAGGTCATGGTGCAAAAGGATATCAACAATTTTTCTTAACCCCGAAGGATTTACTGAAAGATCAGACTTCAGTATCTTCTTCATATTCATGGAAGAACCGTTTTTTTGGCCATTCCAGATAAAACCGAGAACCGAAAGAATCACAGGAACGCCCCGCAAAGGATTGAATGGTTCTATACGACGGTTTGCAGGGGCCAGCGCTCCGAGACAATAGACAAACTCAGCGCCGGTCAACAGAACAACCCATCCAAGATAAACCCAGAAAAAAAGCATCGGGATAACCGACAATGCTCCATAAATATGCTCAAAGGTTGCAACATGGGAAACGTAAAAGGTAAACCATTTTTTTGACAACTCAAGAAGAAACGCGGCAAGCAGAGCACCTGAAAAAGCATGAACAAATTTGACCCTGCGGTTTGGAACGAGCATGTAGAGCAAAAAAAAGGCAAGAATAGAATTGATGAAGGGAAAGTACGACAGAAGGAGTGTTTTTAGTTCAAGCAGCGCTCCCTCGGTAAACATCGTATACCAGACAAAAGAGCTTGCGGCAAGACTGCTTCCGATCAGCACTGGCCCGAGTGTCAGTACCGTCCAGTAGAGAGTAAAGCCTTGTAGCGCCTTGCGGGGAGAGTGTACCTCCCAGATTTCATTCAGGGTATTATCGATTGTTGAAATGAGAGAGAGCGCGATAATAAAAAGAAACACCCCTCCCAACAGTGACATACTGGTGGTCTTTCCTATAAAATTTGAAAGATAGTGGTTGAGCACAGTGCCAACGCCTGGCATAAAATTCTGAACAAGAAAATCCTCAAGAGAGTGTTTCAATGGTGTAAAAACCACAAAAACATTCAGTATTGAAAGCACAACGGCAAGAAGAGGAACAATGGAGAGCAACGTCTGAAATGCCAGGGAACCGGCACCAAGAAAAATTCTGTCATGAATAAAATTTTTCCAGAAAAATGGCATGAATGCCCGAACATACCCGGTAAAAGGGGGACGGTGACGATCATTCGATTTTTTCACTTTCTTTGCGTCCTTCTCTTTCATCGCCTCTTTTTTTCTTCTCTCTGCCATCCAAAAAATACTCTCATTATTTTTCAGGGGAGTAGCCACATCCAACAGATTTTACCCTGGTCATCAGCAGCAACCCAGTAGTAAAAAACAGCAACAGCGATGCGAGCGCCGTTTTTTGACTGCCAGCCTGTGAGGAGACCAACCCGAACACAAAGGGGCCCGCCACCGCCGAAGCCTTGCCGAACGTGCCGTCATAAAAGCCAAAAAACTCAGTGACATGTTCACGGGGCGTCAACCGGGTCATCATTGAACGCGAGGCGGCCTGGGATGAGCCCATCGACATACCGGCAAGCATTCCTGTATAAAAAAACAGCTCTTTACTATCGGCAAAAATAGCCGCAACAACAACCACAAACCAAATCATGAGCGTCATCACAATGGTTCTTTTCGGGCCAATTTTATCAGTCACAAAGCCAAAAATAAGAGACCCGGCGATGGCAGTCGTCTGCACCAGCATGAAAAAGGCAATCAGCTCGCCTGTCGTAAAGCCAAGAGTGTTCTGCGCATAAATTGATGAAAAGGCAATAACCGTCAAAATGGCATCATTATAAAAAAAATAGGCCAGAAGAAAGCGCGCAAGATCAGGGTAGTTCATGATATGCTGCACCGTATACCTTACTTCCCTGATGGAACGACTGAGTGCTGCAAAAGAGATTGCGGCCCTCTTCTCTTTTTTTGCATCTCGCAGCACCAAAAAAAGCGGTGCGGAAAAGAGGGCAAAAAATATTGCGGCTATCAAAAAACTTGACTGCACATTTGACATATTTGAAACAACAATTCCTTTGCTCAACAGCGGTTTGACAAGAAGCAAAATAGAGAGCGCACCCAGATAACCCATGGCAAAACCATAACCGGAAACCCTCCCGATACTTTTATCGGAGGCAAGTTCCTTGAGATAGGCATCATAAAAGACAAGTCCGCCCTCGAAACCCATGTTGGCAAGAATAAAAAGAAGCATAGCCGCCATCGCCATTCCAGGCCCCGAAAAGGAGAGCAGGGCAGTAGCCACAACTGAGGTAATGGTAAAAACGAAAAGAAAGCGCTTCCGTTTGCCGGAATAGTCGGCCGCAGCTCCAAGCACCGGTGAAATAACGGCGACAAGAAGCATGGAGAGACTGACACTGATCCCCCATAAGGCATCACCTGAGGGTTCACCATTACAGATCACGTTTTTAAAGTAAAGGGGAAAGGCAAACGTGACCATCATCACACTGAAGGAGGTGTTTGCGAAATCAAACAGCAGCCAAAAAAACACTTTATATCTCTGCATCCCTCCCAACAACCCTTTACACACTGGCAAGGTGACGGAAAAGCGACTCAAAAAGCCCTCTTCCATCAAGGGAACCAAGCCGCTTTTCGCTGGCCCGTTCAGGATGTGGCATCAGTCCGAGCACATTCCCCTGGCGATTGATAATACCGGCAATATTGTTCAGTGAGCCGTTTGGATTGGCTTCATCAGTCACAAGGCCTTGCGCATCGGTATACCTGAAAACAACCTGATCATGCTCTTCAAGACGCTCTACCACTTCAGGAGGTGCAAAGTAGTTACCCTCACCATGCGCAATGGGTATTCTGAGCACTTCATCCGCGTTATACAGACTGGTAAACATCGTCGAGCTGTTCACAGCCCTGACGGTGGTCTGGCAACAAAGAAATTTTTTATCCCGATTTCGGGAAAGAGCCCCGTCAAGCAATCCGCTCTCCAGCAACACCTGAAATCCGTTACAGATGCCAAGCACCGGAAATCCTTTGCCTGCAAACTCAATAACCTCCTTCATGACAGGAGAAAAACGTGCAATTGAGCCTGCTCGCAAATAGTCGCCATAGGAAAAACCGCCAGGCAGAATAATCGCCTTGACCCCCTGGAGATCATGATCATTATGCCAGAGCATGACTGGTTTGATACCACTGAATGATGTCAGAGCATGTTCAGTATCATGATCGCAGTTTGAGCCCGGAAAAACGACAACCCCTACGGATATTTCAGACATAAAGCAACCTCTTTAATTGTCGAGAGTGTTTTGAGTTATAGGGCCCACAAGGGCAACATGCCGGCAGCACTTGATTATTCGACATGTTCCAGTTCAAGGGAATAATTTTCCATAACCGGATTTGACAACAATTTCTGACAGATCTCATTGCAGATTTGTTCAGCCTGCACAAGTTCCTCTTCATTGACAGTGACCTCGATATATTTACCGATTCTTGCCGATTCCACGGTACTATAGCCAAGATTTTTCAGGGCATGATCGACCGCCTTGCCCTGAACATCAAGAATTGACTGACGCAGGGTAACCTTTATTTTTGCGATATATGGCATGATCAAGAATAATGGGTGAATGAAAAAACATCAGGTCTGCCACTGACGACGCCACAGCAGGGTGATTGACCTCACAATACCGAGCAGAATATACAACAACATAGCAAGAAAAAAAGCTTTGGAGTGAAAGAGAAGCACGCAGAACATGGCTATGATATAGAGCGCCATCTGCACGGGCTGTCGCCTGAAAGAGTCTGCTGTTGGTTTGGGGAGGGCATCATAGTTTACCTTGCTGACCATAAGCAGGGCAAGAGCAATTGAAAGCCCGGCCAGAACAATCTGCATTGATGCAACAGGGAAAACCCGATCACCACCCATCCAGAGCACAAAACCAACAATAGTTAAAGCCTGTGCGGGTGTCGGAAGGCCGGAAAATGACTCTTTTTCATATCCAATCATGCTGATATTAAATCGGGCAAGCCTCAGACCACTCCCGATCATCAGCAGAGAGCTGACACAAATACCGGCCATACCGGGTAATCCCTCAAGACCAAACTTATAAACCAGATAGGCCGGAGCTGCACCGAAAGAGACAAGATCGGAGAGAGAATCAAGCTCAACACCAAAATCAGAGGTGCCATTGGTTACTCTTGCCACAAATCCGTCAATGGTATCAAAAAATGCAGCCAGAATAATAAACCAGCACGCAGCCACAAAACTCCCTTCTCCCGACATAACAATAGAAATATAGCCGGAAACCATATTCATGACCGTAAACACCGAAGGGACAAACGATCGCGACACAAACGGAAAGCGGGGTGAGCGCACTTTCGAGCTGTTTTTCAGAAAAGGAGGATAGCGTTTTTGGCCACCCTGTTTGTCTGCATCATTCATATCATTGAGGAGTATCTCGATCTATTATCCGTTTTTTCGGGATTCAGTCCTTAAAGGTAACGAATTATATCCTCTTTTTAGAATGGCGAAATAATCCTCATGGATGAAAAAACAACTTTTCCCCCTTGAACTGTGGTAAACCGGAAACCATGTTGGTATGGCAGGCGTTACCCTGCACGGGAGATGGCGGATTGCATGGAGAAAAGATGCCGGTGAGGTTGCCTTTTCATGGGTTGATCACGCTCAATAGCTTTCATCAGCCGAAGGAAAAACGCCCTGCCTGACATCTTCGACATACCTCCTGGCCGACTGTTCGATAACCGTGTTTAAATCGGCATACTGCCTGACAAAACGGGGATGAAACTCGCGATTGAGACCGAGAATGTCGTTAACGACAAGCACCTGGCCATCGCATGCAACCCCGGCACCAATGCCAATCGTTGGAATAGTAAGAGATCGGGTAACCTGTGCGGCCAGTGAGGAGGGAATTTTTTCAAGCACAATGGCAAACGCCCCCGCCTGTTCGAGAAGTCTGGCATCCTCAAGCAGTTCTTCGGCTTCCTTCTCCTCCTGGGCCCGAACCCGGTAACTCCCGTACTTGTAAATCGATTGTGGCATAAGACCGAGATGGCCCATAACAGGAATCCCTACGTCGGTAATTCTTTTGACCGTCTCGGCAATAACTCTGCCACCCTCCAGCTTGACGGCATCACACTCATGCTCTTTCATGATTTTTCCGGCATTGCGCAATGCCTCTTCCCCTGAAAGCTGGTAGCTCATAAACGGCATATCGGTTACCACCATGGCCCGACCACTTTCGGCATGCACTCCACCGACAACAGCTTTTGCATGATAGATCATCTCTTCAATCGTGATCGGCAAGGTCGTACTGTGTCCGGAAAAAACGTTACATGCAGAATCTCCGACAAGGAGGACATCGACACCTGCCCGATCAAGAATTCTTGCCATGGTATAATCATAAGCGGTCAGCATTGATATTTTTTCACCATTCTGTTTCATGTCGAGCAACCGTCTTGTCGTGACATGGGCACCTTTCTGCTGAATGCTTTTGTTCATGGGGTTTACCTCTTTAATTAATTGAATGTTCATCATCATGTCATAAGCTCTGACAATTCGTCAGGCTGAAGCTCCACCGCTTCGATGCCGTGCAGCTTTCCAAGAGCGCTCCGCATGAGTTCCACAAGACGGGAATATGGTGGAATGTAGCCGACAATCTCTTCAAGCGAAGAGGTTTTTCGCTCCATTTCACTCCTGATCTCCTCAAAACCTTCTCCGTCATCCAAAGAAACATAGCGACAAAGTTCTTTATGGCGTGATGAGAGTGGTAGTGAGCCGTGCTGCAAAAGAATGTTACGGGTTCTCCGCTGGGCTGATCCAACCAATTTCCTGCCGTCGACCTGAAGTTCATATCTGGCTGAAGCCGTAAAACAGCTCACGGCTTCAGGAGATCCTCCCGCCTGCGGACGACCAAGAGTCGAACGGCAAAACTCCGCATGAATGCCAAGGCTTTCCAGCGCAAGCCTGATCACCTCATGCACCATACGGTACAGTTCAGAATTCTTCTCCGCTGACTCTGCAAAAAAACTGTAGGTAAATTCTTCGGCATGAAAGACGGCACGACCTCCGGTAGGCCTTCTGACAACATCAATTCCTGCTGAGCGACACTTCTGTAGGTCAATGCCGGAAACATCCTGATTGTACCCCAGGGTAACAGCGTAAGGGTGCCAGGCATAAAACCGCCACAGACAACTGCCTGGGCCGAACCGCTTCTGAAACCGGCCATCGAGGTATGAGGCCATAAGACGCCGGTCCACTTCCATATTTTCTTCCCCGGTATGAAAACCGGAATCCAGACAATAAACTCTGGAAAAAAGTGTGTTCATCATTGAAAATTTCGATCAAGATAGTTGAAAAGGATTTTGTAACAAAAAAAGTGTAGGGAAATGTTCTCCCAGACCGGTATTTTCCTGAAAAATGCACCCATTGTTCAACTCTCACCAAAGCTTATGATGTCACCCATTACTGTTGCTCTCATTTTTGGAGGCCGGTCTGCTGAACACGAAATATCGATCATCTCGGCTCAGTCAATTGCCGCAAACATCAACGCTGAACGCTACAGAGTTCTTCCGGTCTATATCACCCATGATGGAAACTGGCTTATGGAGGGCATTGCCTCCGACATGCTGAACCTTAATCTCTCTGCTCTTTTAAGAACATCTTCACTTGAAGCTGCAACAGAACGAGTGCGTGACATGGTTCAGCGCAGCAACCAGAAACCTTTTGATCTTGATTTCAGAGCGGCCGGAATCGAAGTGGCTTTTCTCGCTCTTCATGGTACTTACGGAGAAGACGGGCGCATCCAGGGTTTTCTTGATACCTGTGGAATTCCGTATACAGGATGTGGTGTCCTGGCCTCAGCCCTCACCATGGACAAAGCGCTCACCAAACTCTGTGTTGCCGATGCCGGCCTTGCTGTAGCCCCCTCCATAACACTTTTCAGCGCCGATTACCAGGCTGACCCTGAAACAACTCACTCCCTGATTGAAAAGCAGTTTGGGTATCCCTTTTTTATCAAACCAGCCAATCTTGGTTCCTCGATAGGCATTTCAAAAGTGCATCACAGCGGAGAACTCCTCCAGGCTCTTCAACATGCCTGCTCACTTGACTGGAAGGTTCTGGTCGAAAAAACAATCAAGGGAAAGGAGATTGAAATTGCCGTGCTGGGCAATGAGCAACCGCAAGCCTCCCTCTGCGGCGAAATTGTGCCCGGCAGGGAGTTTTATGATTATCAGGACAAATACGTCTTAAACACATCAAAGTTTTTTATTCCAGCACGAATTTCCGCCGAGCTTCAGGAAAAGGTGAGAGCTGCGGCACTCCGGGCATACAAGGCACTGGGATGCCGGGGCATGTCAAGAGTTGATTTTTTTGTTGATGAGGAGAGTGGTGAGATTGTCCTGAACGAGGTCAATACCATTCCTGGATTCACTGATATCAGTATGTATCCAAGGCTTATGGACGCTGTCGGCATCCCTTTTTCGGAACTTGCAGAGCGTCTGATTCAGCTCGCCCTGGAAACGACACGCCTGTGACAACAAACCCCTACCTTTTTTTTGCAGAAGTTTCGCTTGATCTCTCAAGAAAAGAGTTCCAGTCAGGAATTGAAAAGCTTGACTCATTGTCCGGGCTGTTTGAGAACTCATATCTTTTTTCCATGCTTTATGCAAAAGCACTTCTTGGGCGTCATCAAGGTGCGCTGGCTGGTGAATATCTGCTAAAATGTTGCTTCATTGCGCCAGCGAATCAGGTCGCATGGAAAGAGCTCCTTGACCTTCAGGCATCATCAAGCGGAGAGCATTCGAGCGAAACATCCGCCATTTTCGACCCTGTCACTGATGAACTGGAACAACTTTCAGCGGCGCTCATGAACTTTGAACCGGTAAAAACAACAGAAAACTCCGATCCGACCTCTATCCTTGAACAAAAAATGCCTTTTTCAGACGACACCGCCATTGCCGTGCCAACCGAAAGTCTGGCAAATCTTTTTACCGCTCAAGGTGCCTACAAAAAAGCCATAAAAATCTATACGCATCTTATCCAGCTTAAACCCTGGAACGCTGAACAGTATCAATTGCAGATCGACTTGCTCCTTGATCGGCTTTAAAAGCCCTGCGACATGAGACTCCATGAAATGAAACAATTGAGCTGGTCCGGAGATTGCAGAATAACGTATATTGCAGCCAGGATGAATGGCAATAATTGACTTCTTTAAACGGTTAGCACAAGTATCTTGTTTTCAAGACTTTTCTTATCACTTTTTATGGTTGCGCATTGCATCGCTTGGCCCTTGACTGCTCTGAGCGCTGAAATGGCTGAACAAAAACTCTCTCTTGCCAATTGTATAGAGAGAGCGCTGAAAAACGCAACTTCAGCAAAAAAGGCTGAGTACAACCTGAAACTCCAGGGCGCTGATGTTCTGAGAAGTTACGGCAGCTTTCTCCCTCGACTATCGGTATCAGCGGGCTATACTCCCTATAACCTCAGTCGAACCTATACCACCAATGCTCAATATTTCTCTGACGCACCACCATTAAAAATCAAATCAGAAAACGAATCGGTGAATTTCACCCTTGCAACATCTCTGAATCTCTTTAACGGCTTTCACGATTACGCAGCACTGCAATCATCTCTCGACAATAAACAGGCTGCCAGCCACACTCTTGCCTATGCACTGCAGAGTGTGGCCTTCGATGTCACCCAGGCATATTACCAGGCACTTCTGAATCATGAACTTTTTGATATTTCACGCGAAAATCTTTTGGCCGCCCAGGATCAACTGACCCTCACAGAAAGACAATTTCAGTTGGGGCTGAAATCAATGATCGACAGATACCAGCAACAGGCTGATGTTGCAGAAAGCCGGCTTTCGGTCATCAAGGCAGAGACCCGCTGGCAACAGAGTCTTCTTGAGCTGTTGCGCCGTCTGCAGATTGAGCCGGAGACAAAAATCACTCTTGAATCATCACCCGATGAGCTGAAAACGGAGGTTTTTGTAAAGCCTGATATCGACAGCCTTGTCACCGTTGCCCTGAACCGGCGAAACGATCTTAAAAGCAAAGAGCTTGAGACCAGGGTGGCCAAATGGCAGATCACCGAGGCGAGGGCCCAGTGGTATCCAAGCCTTGACCTCAAATTCAACGCAAGCACTGCAGGAATAGAGTCCATGCGCCAGACATACAACGGATTAACCACCCAATACGCCTATCCCCCTCTTTCAGATCAGCTTGGCAATTCCATCGGTTATTCTGTTGCGCTGAACATGAGTTGGGCACTTTTTGACGGATTTCAGACCAGCTACAATGTACAATCAGCCAAAGTTAACCAGATGAGCAAGTTGCTGGATCTTGCCGATTTGAAAAGAAATATTGTCATTGATCTTCGGCTGGCTGCAGGTGAGTATACATCAGCCTTCAGCCAAATCGAAACTGCCAGGGTGAGCCTGAAGGCTGCACACGCGGCCTTTGAGGGCATCAAGAAAAAATATGAACTGGGAGCAGCAAGCTTTATTGAACTCAGCACGGCCCGCGCCGCTCTTTTCAATGCCCGCTCAACTCTTTCACAGGCGACCTATAATCTGGAACTTCAAAAAAATGTCCTTGATTTTACCATGGGCAAAATAACATTACCATAGCAACCTGAATTCAGTATACCATACCGATGAGCAAACGACCATCCTTTCTGAAACAAAAAACAGTCTTGATAACTTTTGCCGTTCTGCTGACCGGAACTGCTGTCATTGTAACGCTTCTCAAGTTTCGTGAAAAACCCGTTGAGGTAACAACCGAACAAGCATTTATAAAAGAGGTTGTGCATGTCGTTACGGCAACCGGAAAAATTGAACCGGAACTTGTTCTCAACATTTCTCCGGATGTTTCGGGCGAAATTATTGAATTGCCTGTCAAGGATGGCCAGATGGTACAAAAAGGAGAGCTGCTGTTTAAAATCCAGCCGGATATTTACATCAACCAGGTCGAGCAAAGCCTTGCGCAGCTCAATTCCGCGAAATCGCAGAGCCTTGAGGCACAATCAAAAAAGCTCAAAGCAGACGATGATTTCCGCAAAGCATCGCTGTTGTACAAGGATAAACTGATCTCCGAATCCGACTACATAGCATCGAAAACCAATGTACAAGCAGCTCAGGCGAGCTTTAATGCCTCGGTTCATACCATAGAACAGAATAAAAGCCTGCTTCAGCAAAATCAGGACAGAATGAAAAAAACTGTCGTACAGGCACCCATCAACGGTTCCATCATTGTGCTGAACAGCAAGCTGGGCGAGCGTGTTGTCGGCACAGGACAGTTTCCCGGGACTGAAGTGTTGCGTCTTGCAAATCTTGACAACATGCAGGTTGAAGTTGAGGTCAATGAAAACGACATTGTCAACATCAAACCCGGCAATCCCGTCTCCATCACGGTGGACGCTTTTGGTGAGAGGATTTTTAAAGGAGTTGTCCATGAAATTTCCAATTCGGCGATTTCCAAAGCGGCTGGCACCCAGGAAGAGGTGACCAATTTTTCAGTGAAGATCCGCATCTTCAACCATGAACGCTTGCTGAAACCAGGCATGAGTGCAACGGCGGATATTGAGTCAGAACGGGTCAACAACGCCCTTGTCGTCCCTATTCAAAGTGTCACCATAAGAGGAACATCCGAGCCCGCAGTGACTCGAAAGCCGGAGAAAAACGCCGTTACCATTGCCATCCCCGGCAAAGCAATTGAAGGGCAGCAGGGAGTCTTTGTCATCAAATCAGGCCGTGCATGGTTCCGTCCAGTAAAAACCGGAACTACTGACAATACCCACATTATTGTCACTGAGGGCCTCAGACCAGGAGAAGAGGTCGTTTCAGGAAGTTACACCGCCATCACCAGTGACCTCAAAAATGGCTGCATGGTCAAACCATCGAAACATTAATACCCCGCAATGCAGACCAACGCTATCATCACCATGCAGTCACTCTGCAAGTTCTATGAAATGGGTGATCAGGTCGTCCGGGCACTGGACTCGATCAACCTTGATTTCACGCTGAACGACTATGCCGCAATCATGGGGCCCTCGGGCAGCGGAAAATCAACACTCATGAATATTATCGGATGTCTTGATACCCCTACCTCCGGCAGGTATGAACTCAATGGTCAGAATGTTGCCGAAATGGACGATGATGAACTTGCGCGCATCAGGAACCGCGAAATCGGGTTTGTGTTTCAGACCTTTAATCTGCTTCCCCGCCTTAACTGCCTGCGCAATGTCGAACTACCACTGATCTATGCCGGTGTTGCACCTGAAGAGCGCCAGGAGCGTGCTGCAGAGGCCCTGATCAACGTCGGCCTTGGTGACCGGATGACGCATAAGCCTTCAGAGCTTTCAGGTGGCCAGATTCAAAGGGTGGCCATAGCCAGGGCATTGATCAACAAGCCATCAATCATCCTTGCCGACGAACCAACAGGCAACCTTGATACAGCAACAA
Organism: uncultured Chlorobiaceae bacterium; assembly: GCA_903994455.1. Lineage (GTDB taxonomy): Bacteria > Bacteroidota > Chlorobiia > Chlorobiales > Chlorobiaceae > Chlorobium. The sequence goes on from CAJEXI010000023.1 coordinate 23,569, forward strand.
GCCGCGACATCATGGATATCTTTGGAGCTCTTTCTGAAGCAGGCAACACCATCATCCTGATCACGCATGAAGAGGATATTGCCCTCTACACCCACCGGGTCATTCGTCTTCGGGATGGAAAAATCGAAAGCGACACCAGGCAATGAACCTGACCCGCAGACGGTTCCGCTATGAAACCACTGAGAGTCTGAAAATGGCACTTTTTCAGATCAAGGCGAACAAAACACGGTCGTTTCTCACCGCGCTCGGTGTCATTATTGGCATTGTTGCCATTACCATGATGGGTACTGCGATCAACGGTATCGACAGAGGATTTGATAAAAGCCTTGCCATGCTGGGCTATAATGTCATCTATGTGCAAAAATCATCCTGGAGCACGATGGGCCAGTGGTGGCGGTACAGAAACCGTCCTGACCTGAAAACAGAGTATGCCGATCAGCTTAACAGGATTATTGCCAATAATCCCCGTTCGGAACTGAGCATAGCTGTTCCGCAGATGTCGACCTACCAGGCGTCGGCAAAATACAGGGAGCGAACCCTCGAACAGGTCTTTTCTCTTGGTACCACCCACGACTATCTTCAGACCGCTTCCGGCAATCTCTCCTCCGGCAGATTCTTTACTCCTGGTGAGTCTGCCAGAGGTGAAATGGTCTGTGTCATCGGTGACGATATTGCCACAGGACTCTTTCCCAACGAGCCAGCTCTCGGAAAATCGATCCAGATCAAAAATCGCAAATTCCGGATTATCGGGCTCTTCAAAAAACAGGGGAAGTTTCTTGGCCTTTTCAGTTTTGATAACCAGATCATCATGCCGCTCGGTGCCTTTGAAAAGGCTTACGGGAAAAACATGTTTATAACGGTAAGAGTAAAAATCAAAAACCAGACCCACGTTGAAGAGGCCAAAGAGGAGCTGCTCGGGCTCATGAGAAGGATCCGGCGAATTGCTCCAGGAAAAGAGGAGGACTTTTCTATCAACGAACAGAAAGCATTCAAAAGCCAGCTTGACCCCATTAAAAACGGGATTGCCGTGGCCGGGATTTTCATTACCGGCATGTCACTCTTTGTCGGCGCTATCGGCATCATGAACATCACCTTTGTCAGCGTGAAAGAGCGCACCAGAGAGATCGGACTCCGCAAGGCCCTTGGAGCCAGACGACAAACCATCTTGTTGCAGTTTCTGATCGAATCGGTGATGATATGTCTTATCGGCGGAGCTATCGGACTGGCAACAGCGCTCTTCATCACCTTTGCCATCGAAAAAATTGTGCCCGATTTTCCGATACAGTTCTCCTTTGACCTTGTCATTGCAAGTCTTGCTGTTTCGGTCATCACAGGGATTATCTCGGGCCTTGCTCCGGCTGTTTCAGCATCAAAACTTGACCCGGCCGACTCACTGCGTTATGAATAAGAGTGCTTATGCTGCTGCGTGAAACCATCACCCAGGCGATCTCCTCTCTGGCCGTCAACAGGCTTCGCTCCTGGCTCACCATTATGGGTGTCGCTGTCGGGGTATTTTCCATTATTGCGGTCATGACAGCCCTCGATGCCATCGACAAAAGCGTCGAATCGGGCCTGACAAGCCTCGGAGCCAACACCTTCCAGATACAGAAAAATCCTGCAACTGTTTTTGGAAGCGGGCACAACAGAAACCTCCTTGCAAACAGGAAAGATATTACTTACCAGCAGGCATTGATTTTCAGGAAAAGCATGGAAACAAAAGCCCGCACGATCGGCTTTATCATCTCAAGTATGGCCAATCAGGCAAAATATGCAAGCCTGACCACCAACCCCGATGTCACCATGACCGGGGGTGATGAAAACTTTTCCGCTTCAAGTGGCTATACGGTGGCATCCGGCCGTAATCTTTCCGAGGGTGATATCCGGTCTGCAAGAAATACAGCCATCCTTGGAAATGAAGTTGCTGCAACACTTTTTCCTTCAGGCGAAAACCCCCAAAACAAAAGTATCAAGATAAACGGAGAGCTCTATACGGTTGCGGGTGTTTTTAACAAAAAAGGGGCCGCGTTTGGTCAAAGTCAGGATAACTTTGTGCTCATCCCCATTACACGATACCTCGACCATGTCAACGAAAAAAGCAGCATCGCTCTCACCGTCGAAGCACGCTCACGTCAGGACTATCCACTTGCCATCGACCGGGCAATCGGTGCCATGAGACTGGCCAGAGGTCTGACGGTCAAGGAGCCCAATGATTTCGAGATCAGAACCAATGAATCACTCATTGACTCATTCAGGGATATCCAGCGCTCCATCAGCACCGGTGCCTTTATCATCAGCTTTATGGCCCTCCTGACCGCTGGAGTTGGCATCATGAACATCATGCTGGTAAGCGTCACAGAAAGAACCAGGGAGATCGGAATCAGAAAATCGGTTGGAGCCCCCCGTAAAGTAATTCTTCATCAGTTTCTCTTTGAATCTCTTTTTCTCTCCCTCGCTGGCGGTCTGATTGGCATTACAACCGGTATCGCTATCGGCAATATTGTAGCATTGCAATTTAATCTGCCGCCGATTTTTCCGTGGCTGTGGATAACTGTTTCCATGGTTATCTGTTCGGGAATCGGCATGACTTTTGGGCTTTTTCCGGCATGGAAAGCCGCAAATCTCGATCCGGTGGAGGCATTGAGGCCAAAGTAGGGAGTTGTCGCGGAACAATGATTTGAGTATTATGAGCTTTTTCTGTGATCGGCGGAGAGTTTGGAGTTTGGAGTTCGAGGTTCAAAGTTTAAAGTTTAAGGTTCAGAGGATTTAAACTTGTTATATTATTCTTGGGGTGACCGGGTGATTTGGTGGATTCTCCGGCCCTTTTGAAACAACGAGACTCCGATCTAAAAATTGTCTGTTTTTGGACGGCGGGGGTTTTGCAAGGTTTTCTTAAACTCATAAACATTATACAGCTATGACACCGTTTCAAAAATTCACTAAACCTTTGGCATTGTTGCTTATCCTTGCCATGACAAGCCTGACGTGGGGTTGCCAGACAACAACGAATGCCGGGCGAGATGCTCAAATTGGAGCTGCCGCTGGTGGCATTCTTGGCGGTCTTATCGGCAGCCGATCGGGCAGTTGGGCTAAAGGTGCAATTATCGGGGCCGTTATCGGAGGAGCTACTGGAGCCATTATCGGTAATTACATGGACAAACAAGCCGCTGAAATTGATCGTAATGTTGATGGAGCAAAAGTTGAACGTGTTGGCGAAAGCATCAGAGTTGTTTTTGACTCCGGTATCCTCTTCTCCTCAGGCTCCTCAACCATAACTGCCTCCAGCCGGAGTAATATTGAACAGCTCGCCAAAATTCTTAACCGCTACAAAGACACGAACCTTGTCATCGAAGGCCATACCGATAATATCGGCAGCGAAGCCACAAACCAGTTGCTCTCTGAAAGACGCGCTGAATCGGTCGCTACACTGCTGAAGGCCTATGGTGTTTCAGGCAGCAGAGTTTCCCCTGTAGGATACGGTGAAACACGACCTGTTTCATCCAACGAAACGGAACCCGGCCGCAAGCTTAACCGCCGTGTTGAAGTACTGATCTATGCCAACGAAGCACTCAAACGCCAGGCAGAATCCGGTGAACTGAAACTGTAACGTTACCGAAACTATCTTTTTCCCCGCAAAGCCTGAACACCTTCCGTTCGGGCTTTGTTTTTATTGGCCTGAGAAAAATCAAAAATTGCTTACCTTTCCATCCACACATATTGGCCTCACGGCTTCTTGTGCCAGGAGAGTACTACAATGGAAAACAAAACGCACATACCATGATGTATTTTAAAACTGCCGAAGAGGTTCTTTTTCAATGGGTTACAAGAGTCTGCAGCGGCAACGCCGATGATATTACAGCTCTTTACAATGAATCAGCAGTCCTAATCCCGACATTTTCACCCCATACCGTCATAACTCTTGATGGCATAAGAGACTACTTCGGGCAGCTTGCATCAAGAGAAGGGCTTGGAGTGCGCCTGCACAACAAGGCGCTCCGAAAACATTCACAATGCGAGACTCTCCATACCCTGAGCGGCATCTACTCCTTTGAATTCGAGGTTGACCAGGTACTGCTCTCCTTCCCTTCACGCTTTACTTTTGTGATGGACATTTCACTTTCGACACCCATTCTGCACCACCACTCCTCCCAGGTACCAAGAAATCTCTCATAAGCGTCTCTTTCTCTGGCACCATTACCGAACAATGCAGGCACGGCACCGGGAATGCAACGATAGCTATGGCAAGAAAAGGAACTTTTTACACGGAAGAATTGTCTTTAGAACTGGATGTAATTTTGATAGAGTGATGGGTGTTCTTGCGTTAAGTTGAAGTTTGTTTCACTGCCAACAAATGGAGGCGATTATGTCAAAAATACAGGCGAAGGAGTTTATTGACAAGCTAAAATCAGACTCGGAGTGCAGGGAGAGGCTGATGGCGCACATCAAAAAAGAGGGGTTTGTATGTACCCTGAATGAGATCAGGCTTGTGGAGTGGGATGCAATGATGATGCACTTTAACATAGAGGGAAATAATCCTTATACGTGCAGGATTTCCGGCTATGAGCACTGGGAGGGGTGAAGAGGTGAAAAAATAATAACTACATCGGGACATTGACGCTGGATATTTTCTAACCCTTGAAAAAAATCAAACCGCCATGTCAAACAAATCATCCGCAAAGAGGAAGGGCAAGAGGAGCGGCTCCTGCCTGCCAGAAAAAGAGCGTGATGAATCGGTCAGGCTCGCAGCATATTACCTGTGGAAAAAGAAAGGCGAACGACACGGAGAGAATCGCGACGATTGGTTCGAAGCAGAAGAGTCCGTTGACGACATTGACGACTCCATTGCGGAGTCCTTTGACGACTGAGCCGTTCGCTCAAAAAGCTGACTTTTCGAATGCGGAGTTCCGAAGACGCTGCAATTTTTTACTTATTCTTCAGTTCTTTCACTTCGGTTTCAAGGCGATCAAGCTTGTCCTTCATCGCTCCGAGGTTGCGCAGCATCGCTTCATGTTTCAGTTGGTCGCGCATCGGCTGTGCGGGAGTTCCGCGCAGGGCAATACCTGGCTGAAGAAATGATTTCGAGATTCCTGTTTTGGCAGCAACCTGGATGTTATCGGCAAGCTCAAGATGACCTGCAAATCCGGCTTGCCCACCTATCAGGCAGTGACGGCCAACCGTGACGCTCCCCGAAATTCCGGCCTGTGCGGCAATGACGGTATCTTCTCCAATCGTGCAGTTATGGGCAACCTGTACCAGATTATCAATCTTCACTCCCCTGCCAAGAACAGTGCTGCCCATGGTGGCACGATCAATAGTGGAATTGGCCCCGATTTCCACATCATCGCCAATTTCCACAATACCCATCTGGGGAATTTTCACATAAGAACCATCTTTCTGGGGAGCAAAGCCAAAACCATCAGCTCCAATCACACTTCCCGAATGGATAACTACCCTTTTACCAATAAGAGTTCCATCGTAGCAAGTAACACCAGGAAAAAGAACCGTCTCTTCACCAAGAGAGACATCGTGCAATAAAACGGTATGAGCACCAATAACGGCGTTTCTCCCGATCGAACAGCGATCACCAATAACAGCATACTCTCCAATGGCAACACCCTCCCCAATTGAAACCGCTTTGCCAATCACGGCCGTTGATGCAATGCCTTTCGCCGCTATGGAACGGGGCTGTGCAAATTTCTGCAAGAGGAACACAAACGCAGTATAGGGATCGTCAACTTTAAGAAACGAGCTTTTCTGGATAAACTCATCAACACTCACCGAGCGATGAACAATAACCAGCGAAGCCGCTGTGGTGGCAAGAAACCGGGCATACTTGTCGTTGGCAATAAAGCCGACTTGCCCACTCACGGCGGTTTCGATCTTTGCCGGGCCAGAAATAACCCGCTCAGCGCTGCCTGCCAGTTCAACGGCATCAAAAAATTGCCCAAGATAGTCCCTGATCTCCTGAATAGTCATATTTTTCAAGCAAATAAACCCGCGTTAGAAAGAGGAAAAAATTAGTTACGTTTTCAGCCTTTTTAGTTATATTCGGGTTCGCTTGAATGTATATCATCTCAAGAAAAAACGATTTGAACATACACCCCGGCGTTGAATGTACTGCCATTAATATAATCCCTTTCAATTGAAAATGCAGGACACAAAGGCAAAACCTATTAAAATTTTCGCAGGTCGCAGTAATCCTGCCCTCGCTGAAAAGATTGCCGAATACCTCGACATGGCGCTTTGTAATGCCAAGGTCGATAATTTTTCCGACGGGGAAATTTCGGTCAACTATTTCGAATCAGTCCGTGGATCTGACCTCTTCATTATCCAGTCCACGAATCCACCAGGCGATAACCTGATGGAGTTGCTGATCATGATTGATGCTGCAAGAAGGTCTTCAGCAGCAAGAATCACCGCCGTTATGCCCTATTACGGCTATGCCCGACAGGACAGAAAAGACCGGCCCCGCGTTGCCATCACCGCCAAGCTGGTTGCAAACCTGCTTACCCATGCCGGTGCTAACCGTATTCTGACCATGGATTTGCATGCTCCGCAGATTCAGGGTTTTTTCGATATCCCGTTTGATCACCTCTATTCGAGTGTTGTGCTGATCAACGATATCCGTCACAGAGAGTTCCGCGACAATCTTGTTGTAGCCTCTCCTGATGTTGGCGGTGTCAAGCTTGCCAGAAAATTTGCGGAAGAACTCGGTACCGATCTGGTCATTGTCGACAAACGCCGGCCAGCAGCCAATGTTGCAGAAGTCATGAACATTATCGGCGATGTCAGAGGCAAAAACGTCCTGCTCGTTGACGATATGATCGACACTGCCGGAACCATTGTCAACGCAGCAAAAGCCATTCGTGAAGCAGGCGGACTCAAGATTTATGCAGCAGCAACACACCCCATTCTTTCGGGTCCGGCCATTGAGAGAATCAACGCTTCATTACTTGAAAAATTGATTGTTACCGATTCGGTTGTCACGAATCACGCCTACTCACCGAAAATTGAGACGGTATCGGTCAGCCACCTCATCGGCGAGGCTATAAAACGTATTTATGAAGATGATTCTGTCAGTTGCCTGTTCGACAGTAAAAATATCATCGAAAAACTTACGAATCTTCATTAAACACAAGCGATAAAAGAGATAAAGGAAGAGCATGGAAACTATTGTATTAGGGGTAGAGCCTCGTATTATTAAAAAGGGAGACGCTGAAAAACTGCGGAAGAGTGGTATTGTTCCTGCGGTTGTCTATCATAAAGGTGAAGAAACCGTCGCTATCGGTGTCAATGAGTTGGCCTTAAAAAAAATTGTGCATTCGGCTGAATCGCATATTATTGATCTTCAGTTTCCGGACGGTAAAATCAAACGCTCCTTTATCAAGGACGTTCAATTTCACCCGGTGACCGACAGAATCATTCACACCGACTTTCAGCTCTTCTCCGCAGACGAGATCATTGAACTCGAAGTCCCTGTTGCTGTTTCCGGCGACAGTGCCGGAGTTGAAAAAGGTGGCAAACTTCAGATTATCCTTCATGCGCTCACCATCAAGGGCAAACCGGAAAATATGCCTGATCATATCGTGATTGATGTTACCGCGCTTGAAATCGGTCACTCGCTTCATGTCAAACAGATCCCGATGGATGCCTATTCAGAACTCACCATCATGGACGACCCGGACGCTCCGGTTATTACGATACTTGCCTCGAAAAAAGAGGCCGAAGCCACTGCCGAAGAGGCTCCCGCAACGGCAGGCTGAGACCTTTTCAGCCGCTGTTGACCAATCCGGTTCTTTACTCTGCAAAGCTGCTTTTCTACCGGGAAAAGCAGCTTTTTTTTGTTCCATGCAATCACATTCACCGATAGCGCTACAAGTTTGAACACCAACAGCAGCACACCCTCATCCCTGCTGAACAACAGACCCACAGCGGGGCCAGCCAAAGTCCAGAATAAAGGAACGCGCCTTTTTCTGATGATCGCTATCGTTTTTTTTCTGCTTGTTTTGCTTGCCAAGGCAGAACTTGTGCTGACAAGTTTCCGGTCCCTTTTTACAGCGACCGCGCTCTTTGTCTCAGCTCCGGAAGCCTTCATGGAAATATTCACTCCGGAGATTATTGAGTTCTGGGCTGGAGCGATTTATCTGGTTGCGTTACCGGTCATTCTTGCGCTTCTCGCCCGAAAATCTTTCCGGGAAAAAAGAGCACCGACACACAACGAGCTGAGCCTCGGCAAAATAAGCCTCAGGGCGTTCATGCGCCATACCATAGCCCTCTACGCTTCTGCCGTCATTTTTGTTCTCTACTCGGCAGCATTCCTTGCTCCGTTTATTGCCCCCTTCAGCCCCTATGACCAACAGGACTTCCTTGTCACAGCCTGTCAGCCACCTCTCACACGATTGGAGGCACTCGTGCTCAATCAACCAAAAAACCTGATCATCCCCTTGCAGAGGGGAACAGGAACAACCATCGACCTTGCAAACAGCCTGATCAGTGATTTCCAGATACTGAAAACACGCAATGAACCAAACACCATCAGGTTTGTCAACGAATACCACCTTGAAGGCAACAAGGTGATCTATCGTCAGGGCATACGCACGAAATCCATAGCTCTCGAAGAACTGGCAGGAGCCAAAGACCACAACCTTGCTGTTACCCGTACCTTCATTCTTGGTACAGACCAATACGGGCGCGACATTCTCAGTCGGGTAATCTACGGCTCAAAAATCTCGCTTTCAATAGGCTTTCTGGTTGTGCTGATTTCCGTTACACTCGGCACCCTCATCGGAGTCACCTCCGGCTATTTCGGCGGCTGGATAGATGCTGTCATGATGAGAATCGTTGATGTCCTGATCGCCTTTCCTGCACTTTTTCTCATTCTTATTATCATAGCAACCTTCGGCAACTCCATCTATCTCATCGTCATCACCCTCTCCTTTACCGGCTGGATGGGAGTGGCAAGAATAGTCCGAAGCCAGGTCCTTTCACTTAAAGAGCAGGAGTTCATCCTGGCAGCAAAATCTCTTGGGCTTTCAAGCATGAGAATAATCTTCCGCCACCTTGCGCCCAATACCCTTACACCAGTCATTATAGCGGCAACCCTGAGAATTGGCAGCATTATCCTTACGGAAGCGGGGCTCTCCTTTCTTGGCCTTGGCGTTCAACCTCCCACCCCAAGCTGGGGAAACATTATCAATGAAGGGCGCGACAGTTTGTTAAACTACTGGTGGATTTCAACATTTCCAGGTATTGCCATCCTGACCACCGTCGTCTGCTTCAACCTGATCGGTGATGGCGTTCGCGATGCCCTTGATCCGAGAATGCGAGGATAAGCTGCCGAATGCAGAAATCTTGCTTTCAGGGCTGAACACCTCTCACCTCCACCTGCTTCGTCTTGCTTCGCACTTCAACCCCAGGATGCTCCAAAGCAAATCGTCGCATCACAACAAACTGGGTGTGTGAAAGAAATGAGCCCGGAACAAGAATGCAGCGCTTCGGCTTTGCATAGTCAAGCCACGCTCCAATCTGCTGCTGCTGTTTGTCGCCAAAACGATAAAGCCATAGAACGGCAATATCAGCTTTGTAGAGCGCCTCTTCTTTCAGTCGGCTTGAGCCCGATACCATGAGCATGGAACGATTGCGGCTCCAGATTTTGATGACCTTCTCTTCCGGGCGAACAATGACCATTGAGGGCAAGGCAAGTAGAGTATCGGCCTGGAGCAGGTGCTTGCGGGCGGGCACCTGCGCAATCAGAGTGTCGAGAGAATAAAACTGTACCACGGCCGTCGGAGTGTCGAGGCCGTACTCGTTAACCTGCTGGACGATGCGTTTCTGGTCACGTGGTGCCTTGCCGGCATCAATCAGTACCGTTTCGGTGCCTGAAGAAAAAAGAGTGGCAAGGTTTTTGCCGAGATTGACCGTCACCATAGCGGGAGCAATGGATGGTGGTTGCAGAAAAAACGAGTACCAGAAGAGCATATTGGCACCAAAGAGGATCGTCACCACCACCCTTGCCCACGCTTTTTGATTGATGAAAATGAGAGTAATGACCAGCATCGTGTAGTAAATCCAGACCTCCGTTGCATCGGGCTTTATTGTGATAGAGGCGAAGGGCATGCGGCTGAACCAGAGCGCTGACTGAAGGGTAAGCTCTGCAAGAAAAAACGAGCTGGCAGCAAAATATGAGGCAACAGAGGCCGACACAAGATTGACCAGCAGCATCGGTACGAGAGCATACATCAGCAGGGTGGAAAAGAGCACAACGGGAATATTGGCGAGAATACTGATCACCGAAAACGTACCAAAATAGTAGGCAATCACTGGCGACACTCCAAGAATAGCAGCAAGGGTGATCATGACGCTGCTGAACAAGGCGCCTGCCAGGCTCCGCAGAAACCCGCCTCCCTGTTGTTGAGAGGGAACAAAAACAGGGTATATCAGAAATATTGCCAGAACAGCCCCATTGGTCATTAAAAATCCCGGATTCAGCAGGTCGAGAGGATCAGAGAGAAGAATCAGGATATCGGCAAGGGCAAGCGAGTTAACTGGCCAGGTTTTTCTGCCGAGCGTCTCTCCACCGATCAGCACCAGGGACATAAACGCGGCGCGTTTGACCGAGGCTGAGTTGCCGGTAACATAACAATAGACGACAAGAAGAAAGACAAAGAGTGCAAAAGAGAGCCATCGGCCAACTGTGGTCACCTTCAGTCGCTGAAGAAAAATCTGGATAACAAGGGCAAGCAGTCCTACATTCATCCCTGATACGGCAAGGATATGAGCAGTACCCGTCGTTTTGAAGGCTTCAAAAACCTCCTCTGACATGGTCTCCCTTTCACCCGTAAGCACTCCGGAAGAGAGTTTCCGCTCCTGCCCCTCCGGTAGCAGCTCTTCAAGGCTCTGCATGATATAGTCGTAGGTGGGCTGCACAATAAAGCGTTCAAATCCATTGAGCCTCGACTCCCCGTCGTACAGCACCTGCCATGGTCCCGAACAGTAGAGCTGTACCGAAAGCTGCTTCATGCGAGCTGCTTTGCGGGGATCAAACTCTCCCCTGTTTGAAGCCTCCGGAATCAGGTCAAGCTTCCCCTTTACCCGCACCATATCGCCATTGCGAACCCTGACACCACTCTGCCCTCCGTTGCGCATGAAGACCTTTGCCCGATCTTGCAGTTTCACCGTCCGGCCATTTTCAAAAATCTCTTCGACCTCCATTGTCCAGCCAACGCCGGAATCAGAGAAATTTGGTCGACCATCAATGCGTCCATAAATCAGAACGTTTTTACCGCAAAAAGGCAACAGGCCATCACGCGGCGTATAGTCCTGCCGGTAAGCACTGAAGGCCGCAAAACAGAACACGACAAAGAGAGTGTAGCTGATGGCGCTGAAAAGGAGCGGGAAATGAGAGTTGCCCTTGATCTTTTCATACAGGAGGCCAGCCAAAAGAGCGATCAGGGCAAACGCGCACAAGAGCATCCACCCCTCAAGCGGAAGCTGAAGGTTCACCCCTGCAAGAATCCCCCCAACAACGGCAACAAGCAGCCGCACCGCAGGAAAGGGTGCCATGGAGAACTGCCCGGGCAAGCGCAGCTCCTTTCTTTTTTTTACGTTAGGCACATCATTGTTTTTGTATATTCTTTTTTTTATTGAAGCCTCTAAACATCACGCTCTGCATGCTTGTCAAAGAAATACTGGCCTCCGCCGCCAAACCTGTCTTCAGCTTCGAATTTTTCCCTCCCAAAAAAGACGAAGAGTGGGAGACACTCTTTGGAACCATTGCGGCACTCTCGCCGCTCAACCCCTCCTACGTCAGCGTGACCTACGGAGCTGGAGGATCAACCCGTTCACGAACTCACCAACTGGTTACCAGAATTCAGCAGGAGACCGGACTGACCGTTGTATCACATCTCACCTGCATCTCTTCAGATACCGGGGAGACTGGAATGATTCTCAAGAACTATCTGGAAAACGGCATCATCAACGTGCTTGCCCTGAGAGGTGATAAACCCGCAGGAGTGGCCTCAATTGAGGAGGCCATCAAGGACTTTCCACACGCCATAGATCTTGTAGGCTTCATCAAGAACAACTACCCCGCTATCGGTGTCGGCGTTGCAGGATTTCCGGAAGGGCACCCCGAAACACCAAATCGAATGAAAGAGATTGAGTACCTGAAAGAGAAGGTGGATGCAGGAGCAGACTATATTGTCACACAGCTCTTTTTTGACAATCGCGACTACTTCGACTTTGTGGAGCGCTGCCAGATTGCCGGTATTAGCGTGCCCATTATTCCGGGAATCATGCCAATCAGCACCAAAAAAGGGATGACAAGAATGTCTGAACTCGCTCTTGGGGCAAGAATTCCTGCAACGCTCCTGAAAAGGGTGTTGAGGGCTGAGCACGATAGCGATGTGGCATCAATTGGAATTGAGTGGGCAACATCCCAGGTTCAGGAGCTGATCGACCATCATATCAAAGGGGTTCACTTCTACACCCTGAACATGGCCGATGCAACTCTCAGAATCTTCAAAAACCTGCACCCATAAACCGCTTACCTGTCAGAACAGCTCATTCTGGACGAGCTGTTCGAGGGTTTCACGTTTGCGAACAAGTTTCACGTCACTCCCGTTGACCATCACCTCTGCCGGTCGAAGCCTGCCGTTGTAGTTGCTGCTCATGACCGCAGCATAAGCGCCGCATGACATCACCGCCAGCAACTCTCCCTCATCAGCAGCATCAATTTCCCGATGGCGAGCAAAAAAGTCGCTCGATTCGCATATTGGTCCCACCACATCAGCAACAACAGTTTCATCATGCCGGGTCACCGCCTGAACCTCATGGTACGACTGATAGAGCGCTGGACGAATCAGTTCCGTCATCCCTGCATCAACCACAAAAAACTCCTTGCCGGCATGGTTGCGCTTTTTGTACAAAATTTTGGTCAGCAGCACTGAAGCATTGGCCACAAAGTAACGTCCGGGCTCAAATATCACCGTGACACCGGCAGGCAAAAGCATAGGAACAAGCTTTTCGGCAAACCGCTCAATCGGAGTGGCCGGTTTGAGAGGATCGCAGGTAACCGGAAAACCGCCGCCAATGTCGAGGAATTCAACAGAAAATCCCATCGTTTTCGACAAATTGAAAAGAGCAAGGAGCTTGGCCGTCGCTGCAACAAAATATTCCGGATCAAAAATCTGCGATCCAATGTGCATGTCAAGACCGACAAGTCGAAGGTTCGGCAACTGACGGAGAAGAGAAAGCGCCGCCGGAAGCTCCATCTCGTCAATCCCGAATTTCTCCTTGCTGTCACCCGTCGTAATATAGGGATGAGTTTCAGCAGTCACATTCGGATTGATCCTTAACGCGACCGATGCCGTTTTACCAAGCCCTCCGGCAATCCGGTCGATAGCCCGAAGTTCCGACAACGATTCCGCCTTGAGCATCAAGACTCCAACAGAGAGAGAATACGCAATTTCCTCATCTTTTTTACCAACTCCTGCAAAAATAATTTTTTCAGGTGCAACACCGCCCTGCAGTGCACGATAGAGTTCCCCGCCGGAAGTAACATCGCATCCACACCCAAGTTCGGCAAATGTTCGGATGACACTGAGATTGTAGTTCGCCTTGACGGAATAGCAGGTAAAATGGGGTAACGCCGCAAAAGCATGCTCGAAAGCCATGCAACTGTCAACGAGGCTTCTTGTGGAAGTCACATAAAGAGGAGTTTTGAAAGTGCAGGCAAGTTCTTCAAGCCTGACTTCATCACAGTTAAGCCTCTTGTCGATATAATGAAAATAGTTACTGTCAAGCACGGTTCCGACCCTTTTAAAGTGTTGTGAAGAGAGGAAAAGTAACTTTTCTTCCGTTATGAGAGAAAGAAAAAAACCATAACTTGCAAAATTACCCAAGAAGACTTATATTTGAAGCTCTTTATAATTATATACACCTTACGAGGCTACACCATGGCAAAAGGAAAAGAAAATAGAATCGTTATCACACTGGAATGCACCGAGGCAAAAAAAGAGGGAAAAACAGTATCAAGATACACCACAACAAAAAACAAAAAAAATACCACAGAACGTCTTGTTCTGAAAAAATACAATCCTGATATGCAGCGTCATACACTGCACAAGGAGATCAAATAGGCTTTCTGTTCTGGTACAGGCATAACGCAAGGCCCGAATGGCGGAATTGGTAGACGCACGCGTTTCAGGGACGCGCGCCGCAAGGTGTAGGAGTTCGAGTCTCCTTTCGGGCACAAACAATATTCAAGGGCGATATGCAGGTGAAGAAGATAGACAATAGAGTAGCAGTCAGATCAGCACAGACAGGTTTTTGCACATACAACACGCCGATACGCACCTTTTCCTGAGAAGGTGCTTTTTTTATGCTTTAATAATCCAAAACATCAGCAGTAGTGGATCATACCAAAATAAACCTCCTTGTCAAGCTTCAGCACCTTGATAATCAGATAGAAAGCATAGTCAGTCTTCAAAAAGGACTTCCAGAAGAGATAGACGCTCTTGACGAAGATCTCTTGTTTACAACCCGTCAGATTGAGTCACGCAAAAAAATAGCTGATGAACAGTTGAAACAGCGATCACGTTTGCACGAAACCATCAACGAGTGTAAACACAAGATTCTGAACTTCAAGGAAAAACAGACACTGGCCCGCAACAACAAGGAGTATGATGCTCTTTCCAAGCAGATTGAATATGAAGAGAAAGAGATCGCCCAGGCAGAGATTCAGCTTCAGGATATTGTCCATACCATACAACGGGTAGAAGAAATCCAGAAAAAAGGCAGACAACTGATTACCGAAAATCGGTATGACGAAATTACCGAGGAGATGATGCCTGATGACGTTTTGCAGCAGCAGCTCGAAGACCTGAACAAACAGGTCACCCACAAAAAAGAGGAGCTTGAAAGCATTGTTATTGAAACAGCAGAAGATGTTGACTCCCTGAAAAAAAAGGTTACCGACCAACGGACACTCATTGACCTTGAGGCAAAACGCCTGCTCGACAAGTATGACCATCTCAGAAGCGGCACCTTGCGCAATGCTGTCGTCAAGCTTAACCGCAACGCCTGCTCAGGCTGCAACACAAGAGTTCCAACCAATCGTCATACCATGATTGTGCAGGGCGGCTTCTACCTCTGCGAGTCGTGCGGGCGTATTGTTGTTCATGAACGGCTTTTTGAAGAGGCCGAAGACTAACTCCTTCTACACCCGTTCTTTGTAAAGCTGAAATCGCAAGTGTGCAGTCGCCGTGCAACATCGAGGTTGCGCAGAGGAAAGTCCGAACTTCACAGGGCAGGGTGCCGGTCGAGAGCTGCAAGGCTCAAGCCCGGGGATGACGGCGCAAGCCGGTTATCACAGAGAGTGCAACAGAAAACAGACCGCCCCGAATTACCAATGGTAAAGCGGAGTAAGGGTGAAACGGCGGTGTAAGAGACCACCAGACAGTGCAGCAATGCACTGTGCTTGGCAAACCTCCCCGAAGCAAGGCTAAATAGGAAAGCTTTCCCTCCCAAGGGAAGAGAGCGGCCCGTTCAATTCCGCAAGGAGAGTTTTCGGGTAAGCCGCATAAGATAAATGGCTGCAGCTTTACCCGGTTTTCCGGGTAATCCACAGAATTCGGCTTACAGCTTTCGATTTCAGCTTTTTTTATTTCAAAAACTCACTGCCGTTGCCCCCGCGCACTGCTTGCGCATCATCTCCATCCAGCCAGCGCCAGACAATTTTTCCGCCACCGCAACCACAAGATGCTGCGGCACAATGCCAAGATCAAGATTTCTGCCAAGCCCCTGCACACACGACGGACAATTGGTGAGAATGACCGCTTTCGATTGACCATGCATTGCCTCCGTAATGGCATCCCGTTTTCGATGAAGCATGGAATCGGTAATATCGGGACGCGACAATGCCAGCGTTCCCGCCTCCGAACAGCAATGCGATACAGAGGTCACACGGCCAAAACCTCCCGTCGTTCGAAGTGTTTCACGTCCTTTGCCCGAGAGTGAATCATGGCATGGAGCATGGTAGAGATAATCACCATCGCCATTCAGCTTCATCCCCTTGCCAAGAGCATAGACCGAAATATCAGTAATCTTCCCCCCAAAAAGCTTGCCGGTTTCAATAGCATCAAGCCCCTCCATACAGGTGCCACAGCTCACCACACAGGCATCAAAATCGAGGTAGGAGAACATCTCCCTGATCTGACTAAAGAGCACCGTATTGCGCAAAACAATACTCGAATACTGATCCGTTTTGGCATTGACATGAGCCGGAAAGCCGCAGCAAAGGAACGGAGGTGGAAGCACCACTCTGGTGCCAAGCTCAAGCAGAACATGAATTGCCGCCATAGAAATCACAGAGTTCATCCGCTCGGAACCACATCCCGGAAAATAGAAAACATTTCCTGTCACCTCTCCCGAAGGCTCGAAGACCAGCACCTGGTCAGGGCCGCACTCCGGCAGCACATCACGCAACGTCTCCTCTGGCACCGGTGGCACCGGAGAGCGCAACAGCCGGAGCGGGTAAAAGGCTGGCGGATCATTTTCTGGCTGCAGCGGTGCCGAGAGCTTGTTCCCTGCCCGCTGAGCAGCGCCACCCATCCTGAGCACTGCATGGCGGAAAAGGGCATTGAAGGCAGGTGAACGACTGTCGAGATAGCGTAGCGTCAGCTCCGTAACCGGCGACGAGTGCTTGAAACCCCACTCCGACAGGATTTCACGCTCCAGCACTGAGACCTCCCCCGTATCAATATCAACCGGGCAGGGTTTCAGACATTTATGGCAGATCGTGCAGTGATCGGCCACCTCCTCAAGCCACTGCAAAAGGGCAAAGTCGGTCGATCGCTCACGCTGGGCATCAAAAAGCAGCGCCTCAATCAGTGAGCCAATGGCAAGATTCTTGTTGCGCGGATGATAAAACATCCCTCTCGCAGGGTAATAAACACAGCAGTCGGTCTTGCACTTGCCGCACCGGATACAGTAGTCAACCTTTTTTGAAAGCTCCTCAATCTGGGCCCGCTTGAGAATGTGTGCTTCAAGTTCCAGCAAATTAAATGATGGCGTAAAAATATGGTTAAGTGCATCATAATCATCAAGCTTGCCGGGATTCATGATTCCCTGCGGATCAACCTTGTGACGATATTTCGAGAGTGCTTCAACAATTGCCGGATCCAGATATTTCAGCTTCGTGACACCAATACCGTGTTCGCCCGACACCACTCCACCAAGAGTGACCACCTTCTCCATAACATGGTCAATCACCTTGTCGGCACGATCAAGCATGGGCCGGTCATTCGAAAGAACGGGCACGTTGACATGGACGTTACCGTCACCAGCATGCATGTGTGTCGCCAGTACAATGCGCCGATCGCGAACATGATGATAAGCACCCTCAAGGGCCGCCTCCATTTCAGGATATCCCTGCACCAGCTCACCCAGCTCTCTGGCCAGTACCTGCACCACAGCCAGAGATCGAAGAGACTCCTCTGGCTCCGCAACAATCCTTTCATCAAAAATGCGGCAGAGTTCGAGCCCTGCAGGAATCTTGGAGGAAAATTGACCGCCATCCCCTTTCACCGTTGCTGTCGAAAGAATATCCCCGGCTCGCTGCACAAATCGACGCTGGGCATAACGCTCCTCGTCAATATTAAGCTTGTCGATAAAGCGGGCAAACTCGGCAAGAGCCTCAAGCGGAATGACAATATCCTCATTCAACTTGAAAGCATTGGTTCTGCGGGCAATAGCGCCAAGCTTTTTACGGTCGGCCCAGAAGCGGACACCCTCCGCATGATCCCTGGCCAGAAACATCAGGGTATTCGGATGCGGCACAAGCAGACGCTCTACCCGCTCCACCCCACTCTGCACCTCCGCAGCACTGTTACCGGCAATATCAATCAGCAGCACCGCTTTCGGCGTCTGGGCACGAGGCGCCTTCACCTTATAGTCAATAGCCCTGATATACTCATCATCAAAATGCTCCAGAGCCAACAGCGCTTCCCTGTTTTCCGACTGGAGCGGAAAAATTTTCGATAGCTCAAGAATCACCCGGCTTGCCTCATCCATGTCGGGCCCAAAAAACTCAAGACAGAGCGTCCGTTTTTCAGGATACCTGGGATAAAGCACAAAAAGCGCCGAGGTAATCACCCCGTCTGTTCCCTCCTTCTGAAGCCCTGGCACTCCCCCGAGCGCCTTGTTGGTAATATCCTTCCAGAGCCCTTTTTTCCGAATATCGGTGCCAAGCAGCTCAATGCGATCAATCCTCTTGCCCGACTCACTCCACACCTCAAAGGTGACCGTATCCTCATGCAGAATTTTCCGCAACCGATGATCAACACGCTTCACCATCCAGTTCTCCCCGGAAGGCATCGCCATGCGCCATTCAACCAGATTATCAATACAGGTTCCCCAACGTACCGCCATCTTTCCTCCGGCATTTTCGGCTATATTGCCCCCCACCGTGCAGGACCACTCACTGGTTGGATCCGTGGCAAAAACAAGACCATGCTCGTCAGCTTCCTCCATCGCGCTCTCCGTCACCACACCCGCCTCAACATCAATCACTGAAGCCTGCGCTATCTGACCATTGTCGAGCTGAAATTCACGCACCGAAATACCTCGGCTGCGGTTCAGCTTCTCCATATTGATAATCACACACTTCGACCGCAGCGGCACCGCCCCGCCAGTGAGCCCGGTGCCAGCACCACGGGGAATGACATGCAGCCCGAGTGCAGCAATGGCCGTAATCAGCGGAGCCACTTGCGACTCCCTGTCAGGCGTTACGACCGCCGAAGGAAGATGAAGCCTCCAGTCAGTGGCATCGGTGGCATGAGCTGCAAGAGAAAAGGGATCAAAGAGCACATTTTTGGCACCGACCACCGCACCAAGTTCGCGCTTCAGGCGGCGACGAAGCTCTGGTGTCTTTTCAACCACCGAACGAAACCGCTCAAGCTGCTCACGCACAGCCGCCACAATCGCCGAAATCCTGCTTTCACCATTTCCCATATCGGCAATAGTATCGAGCTCTTTAAATGCCCTCTCAAAAAGTCGACGACGGCGGGCAGAAGAGTTCACCAGCTCCTGAAAAAGGTAGGGGTTCCGGCGATGAATAAGAATTTCACCGATAATGCCCATAAGCAGCCGCGACGACCTTCCGGTAACACGCAACTCGCGAAGCTCTTCGAGCATCTGCACAATATCGGCTCCAAGCAGAAACGATATTGCCTGCCTGTCGCCGGCAGAGGTATAGTTAAAAGGGATCTCACGCGGAGCAATCGTGGCTTTTTTCACCGTATCTTGACCTGTTCGTTAATACAAAGCTTTGTTTTTATGAATACAAAGTAACAAACCATAAGCAAAGGTTGAAGATTCCGTGGGAAAAAAGGAAAGCGATATCACTCCACCCCTGCAAATTCAAAACCCTTGTCTATATTATCACGTGCTTTTCCCAATAAAGCACATACCATTACAGTTAACAATGTTCACATCTCCGGCATCCAATGACCTTCTAGACCCTCCTGACCAACTACCGCAAACACTCCTTCGCCGAGCGCGACAAGGGCGACCGGTTTGAGCGGCTCATGCAGGCGTACCTCAAAACCGACCTCAAGTACGCCTACCGTTTCAGGCATGTCTGGCTCTGGAATGAATTTTCTGGTCGCAAGGATCTGGGGGGAACGGATACCGGCATTGCCTGCGGTTGACGGCGGAGTTTTGCGGAATAGGGGTAGAAAAGCAAAAGGCTCCACACGTAAATGCGGAGCCTTGGTAGTGTCGCCATGCTGGATTGCAATCTCCTTTGCATGAAGGCCTCTTTCGAGGACTTTAATCCGGTGCCGAAAGCAGAGCGGGACAAAGGAAATATACGACAACCAGCTGTTTAAAACAACTAAATATTCGCTATCCCTTCGATGATGCATTGCCGGATATCTCTGAACTCTCTTTGACTTACTACGCGAACATCATACATTCTTGAGTTTTGGGAATCACGGCCAAAGCTCGGCATTGATAGACGTGAGAATGAAACCGCATACAACATATCGCATTTCACCCAACACCGAGAGGTGTAATACGGTGCGGGTAACGAGGGGAATAGCACCAGTTCGTAGTGGTATGGCTGAATTGATGTTGGCCGAGTAGTACTGCACGGCACAACAGTGCAAAGTCCCGGGCGGTCTCGAAATCTTGGAGAAACGACTATCGCAGGTCTTTTCTTGGTCATTTCAGGAGCTTTAAAGTCCTTAAAGTCACAAATTACAATAGTGCCCGGTTCTGGATGATATTTTATAGCCATTCACTTGAGTTTGAATTGATAAGTGCTCAGCATTATACGACAAGTTTCAGCTTTTTTCTGCAAAATCAACACTGCAACCCAGAAGATCTTCAAGGGAAAAAAGCACGCCATAATAACGGCTTGAGGTTGCTGCTCCATCAAAAGCCACAAGAATATCGTTGTCGGCAGTCCTGGTAGTTGCACTCGGCTTGAGTACCATGGTGGATTGTAAGGCCAGCCTTGCGAAAGCCGTACTAATTCAATAAATTTCATAACTTGAATAAATTTGATAACAGGGGTTCCAGTGTCATTTGGTTGCCTGTGCATCCAATAACGAGACTTCTCACCATTGATGTTCCCATGGATGTTGCAGCCTTATTATACATGGTGCAAGACGAAATGATTTAAATTTTACACCCAGTACAATGACCTTCCAGACCCTCCTGACCAACTACCGCAAACACTCCTTCTCCGAGCGCGACAAGGGCGACCGGTTTGAGCGGTTCATGCAGGCGTACCTCAAAACTGACCCCGAGTACGCCTATCGCTTCAGGCATGTCTGGCTCTGGAATGAATTTTCCGGCCGCAAGGATTTGGGGGGAACCGATACCGGAATAGACCTCGTGGCGCTGACCTTGGAAGGCGACTACTGGGCTATTCAGTGCAAATGCTTTGATGCTGCCGCCACCATCGACAAACAGGCGGTTGACTCCTTTCTCTCCACCTCAAGCCGGGAGTTCAAAAACGACAAGCTGCAAACCGCCACATTCTCCCAGCGGCTCTGGATATCAACCACCAACAAGTGGGGCCCGAACGCCAATGAGGCCATCAAGAACCAGAACCCTCCCGTTGCAAGGATAAACCTCTACGACCTGGAGCACTCCCCTGTTGACTGGGCAAGCCTTGAGCAAGGCATCACCGGTGAACAGGCTCGAACGGCAAAAAAGGAGTTGCTATTGCATCTATAGTATGCTATCGAAAAAGGCCACAATCATAACAAATTTATGACACTTAATCGCAATAAATAAAATGAATTGGGATAAATCAGAAATAGTAAACGAACAAGGACAAAAAATATTTGCACAAACACCAGTAATAGTTTCTGCAAGCCGATCAACAGACATACCTGCATTTTATGCTGACTGGTTTGTTGAGAGATGGAAAGCTGGCTATGTTAAATGGAAAAATCCATTTAATGGCACTTTGCTATATATTTCTTTTAAGAAAACACGAGCCGTTGTTTTTTGGACTAAGAACCCAAAACCAATGTTTAAGCATCTTGATTTCCTTGATGAGTATGTAAAGAATTATTACTTCCAATTCACCCTAAACGACTATGACAAAGAGGGATTTGAAGGGAAAGTACCAAAAGTGGAAAATCGAATTAACACCTTCAAGGAATTATCGAATCGGATAGGGAAAAATAGGGTTGTTTGGAGATTTGATCCTATGCTACTTACAAAGAATATTGATGTAAAGGAATTACTACTAAGGCTTGAAAATATCGGGAATCAACTTTATACATACACGAATAAATTGGTGTTCAGTTTCGCAGATATATCAATGTATAAAAAGGTTGAAAGCAATCTTAGAAAAGAAAATATTGAGTATATCGAATTTACTCAGGACACGATGATTGAATTTGCACAGGGTTTGAATAAACTCAATAAAAAATGGAATTTGGAATTAGCTACCTGTGCGGAGAACTTTGATTTGAGTCAGTATGGTATCAACCCTAATAAATGTATTGATGATGATCTGATGATAAAGCTCTTTCACAATGACAAAGAGTTAATGAAATTCTTAGGCGTTGAATTTATTGAACTAACACTCTTTAATCCAACCGAAGGAATAAAAAAAATGAAAACTATTAAAGATAAAGGCCAACGGGAGGCTTGCGGTTGCATAATGAGCAAGGATATTGGAGAATACAATACCTGTCCACATGAGTGTGTTTATTGCTATGCAAATACATCAAAAGGCATTGCTATTCAAAATTATAAATCGCATATAGCAAACCCTTATGTAGAAACTATAACTGGACAATAGATATGCCCAACTATTATTTTAACTTGCCACAATTTAATGATTTAAGCCCAAGTCAAAATCAAGCAGTGGTTGACGAAAGTGCAATAGCCCTTTCTGGTGGGCCCGGAACAGGAAAAAGTGTAGTGTCGATTTTTCGTCACATTTTAAATCACACAAGGAATAACCTTGTAAACAGTCAGTTAATCACTTTTACAACTTCACTTGCATTTTATTTAGCAGGGTGTTGCCGAATTCAAAATACCAATGCTGCAAATAAAGTCGACTCCTCCCTAAATTGGATGACTAATAATTCAGGGCAACGAGATGAAATTATACATGATGAAGCACAAGATTTATCTATAGAGTTCAATAAAAAATTGAAACATTATTCAAATAAAATTTCTTATGGTGCAGATGACCAGCAATTAATAAGGGGTAACGCAAGAAACACTGATGGAAGTTATAATTTGAATTTCTGTTCACCTGAGGCGAATTTGGACGAAGTATTTCATAACTCTATCCATACTCTTTCAAAAAATTATAGAAATTCAAAAAGAATTCTACAATTCGCTAAACAATTATTAAATCAAGCGGTTATTCCACAAGAACTAATTGAAAAATGTACAACCGTTGGTGAATATCCTAGACTTATAATTAATCGCAACAAGGAACAACTGAATCAAACTGTATTGCAAATTGTAAATCAGTTTGCCAAAAATGAATCAATAAATATTGCAATTTTGGTTCCTTTTGCAAATCAAAATCATCTTGCAAGTGAATTGGCTACGGCAAGATATTATTATAATCTTTTGCAAAGCAATAAAATTGATTGTTCAATTTTTACAAATGAATACCACGGAAATCTTGAAATAAAAAATATTCACATCACAACATTTAAGTCAGCAAAAGGTCTTGAATTTGATGTCGTAATCTTGCCTGAATTTCATTTACTAAACACAAAATTCAATATAGTGGATTGGCGTGATTGGTATGTTGGAATTACAAGAACAAAAAGCAATTTATTTATGATAAGCAATTCAGAATTTGATAATTTACCACATGATGGGAAACAAAAAATAATTGAAAAAATAATACTGTAATGGAAAATATATTTTATCTACATATCAATTCAGTAAATCTTGCACACTATTTTGGTTGCGCATGTGTTAAACCAAGTAAATATTTCACATCAAGGTCTGAAGATTTTCAATCAAGGTTTTGTGATTACCTTCTTTTATCAACAGCGAAGCGTTCTCTAAATTCAGATTGTTCCATAGAATTAATCTTAACGAAGAATGAGATCAATAATTTGCTTATAGCTAAAACAAATGATGACTTCTTTTTCTATCCGGCTCCATTACCGATTTCAAGAGTTAGTTCAGTATATTTTGAAACGGAAAAACTTCAAGATAAAATATCAACTTTAATAAACTTAAGCACGGCGTTTATTCCTAATAATATTTTAAAAACGTTTCAAAACGAAAGACCTGTTAATACTGAAAATATTATTTTACCTACTGTTGATAAAAAACCTGACTATTCCGAAAAAATAAAAAAATTTAATTCTCTTTTAGGTGGATTCGCAATAATGAAACTTGCAAGAGAACCATATATGAATTTTTCTGATAATTATTTTTCAACTCTTTCTTTTTTCAACTCAGTTATTGAAGATGAGCTTTCTAAAAGCAGAAAAATTGTAAGCATTTATCATGATGCTTTTATCGGGAATGATACTTTTAAAACATTAAAACTATTTTTAGAAAATGAAATTACTGAAAAAGAATTGAATAGTATTGGAAGAAATGAAAATCAAAAAATTAATAAAGATGAAATTACTGGTTTAATTGATTTCAATTCACTTGATAGAGCAACATACATTATTGCAGTGC
>CAJEXI010000024.1 GCA_903994455.1 uncultured Chlorobiaceae bacterium
GGCTCTTATTGGTTGGACATATATATTAACGGCGATCATCATTTTACTGGCCTTGTCGGTTTCGTTTTTAATAGCGAATATTATTCTTTTTGAGGGAGGCAAAAATGATAGATCTCATATTAAAAGACGAATTGGTTTTATTGCAGTAGGGTTGGTTTCCCCTACTATATTTTTTCTGTATAATTTATTATTTGTCGCTGATAATATACACAAGGCTCCTCTTTTGGCTAAATTTGAAGAAGCTAATTTTATCTCCATGTTTGTCTTTCTTGTTTCATACGCTCTTGTCGGAGTCGGAAGTATGTCTTTTGTTAGAGGATCAAGGTGGGGTAGTATTTTGGGGAATAAGCTAACCAATTGAATCACTATGGCACAAATATTTATAATAGGAATTGGTGGGACAGGTATGCGATGCATAGAGTCATTTGTCCATCTTTGCGCTATGGGAATGTTTGATAATACCGATGTACATATGCTAGCACTTGATACAGATAAAGATAATGGTAATTTTACGCGATTAAAAAATCTTAAGGAAGCATATATAAAAACAAAAGGAGTTAATAAAACTCATTTTGCACTTGCAGATACATTCTTTTCAGCGAACTTGATTTATTATCAGTATAGCCCGGATTATTCTAAAGAATCTACTTTTGATGCGATATATCACTATGGAGATATTAAGTATTCAAGCCCTGAACAGGCAATGATTGCAGATTTGCTCTTGACAAATGAAACTAAAAATTATGATCTTAAACATGGATATAGAGCACAGACTCATTTAGGTAGCATGTTGATGTATAATTCTATTATTGATAGTATTAAATCTAACGATAGAAGTGACTTGAGAAAATTTATCCAGGAGCTTATAACAGCATCATCGGCTGGGAAGCCGAGAGTTTTTATTCTTGGGTCAATATTTGGAGGCACAGGTGCGTCATCTATTCCAATTATTCCAAAAGCTATACAAAAGGCAGCCTCTATAATATCGGATGCGACAGATATAGAGCGTAATTCATATTTTGGTTCTACACTTCTGACAAGTTATTTCTCTTTTCCGTTACCAAATGAAGCTGAAAAGACGGCTCAGAAAGTTATTGCAACGTCTGATAAATTTGCGTTGAACTCGCAAGCCGCGATGATGTTTTACGAAGCAGACAAAACCGTAAATAAAACGTATCAAAGGTTTTATATGATGGGGACTGAAAATCTTGATTGGAAGCCAGGTAAAATCAAGGACAAAACAATAACTGGGGGATTTGATCAAGAAAATGAATCACATTACATCGAGGTTTTAGCAGCTTTTGCTGCTTACGATTTTTTTAATACTGACGAACACAAACTCGAAGAACTAAAAAATAGCGGAAAACCAGAGTTTCTTTACAGAACTTTTGAATCAAATGGTAAAATTGATTTTTCCGATTTTGTAGGAAGCGAAAGAAAAAATGAATTAGCCAAAAAATACGGACTATTTACAGCGATGAGTTTTTTGGTATTGCTAGATTATTATGATTTTTTTGGTCAAGCTCAAAGAGGTGATTTAAAGAAAGTAAATATCGGTGGTTATGAAGATATAGATAATGAGGAAGTTAAGAATTTGAAGGCATATATGTCTTTGTACCATTTTAGCTTTAAAGATGGAAATATAAAAAATGGCTGGCTTCGACAATTATACAGTTCATCGGGAGGAGGCGACAAATATTTATTTAATCCAGAGCTTTTTAGTTGCACGACAGTTAAACAATTTGAAAAGTTTGAATTTAATGAGGTGATTTTTCAAAGAGGCTCAGATTTTGAGTTGAAAAAATTTAAAAAATCATTTGGAATCGGTAAAAATAGGGTATATTCGGCTTTTTTAAATGAGTTTATTAAAACACCGGAATCGGATGTTACTAACAAATGTGAAAAATTAATTAAACGCACATACGACACTCTTGCAAATCTGTATAAATTTTAATAGCAATAAATTATGGCAGTTGCAAAATTAATTAAAAGCAGTGAAGGACAAAAATCAAATCCTTCAGGTGCTTGGTATGTACATGATCAGGTTATTCCGTTTATACAAGGTGTAATTACATCTGATCTTGATATTTCACAGGTATCAAGTGCACTTATTTCCGGGATACCAACACCATGGGCAAGGCCTAAACTATTTTGGTTTGCATTTGATTATTTGCAAAGACAAGATGCTAATATTCAGACCTCCGGGTTAATTGAATTTTATAAAATATTAATTGATGAATGGAAAGGATTAATAGCTGTTATGGCGTTATATCCAGACCGCATTACTATTTCAAATCCAGTTTATATGGATGCGTTTAGTAATAATATATACGATATGACAAGTGCTTTGGGCCGGATGTTAATGGATGATATTGATTTATGGGTTGATCCAGTTAAAAAAAGATCAAATCCTGATGAAAAGCCTTTTCTTCAATTAATAAGTTATAATAAGCAACTTATTGCCGGTACTTCGCCCTATTCTATAGTATTCCCGGGAGTCGATTACTCATCGATTAGTCAGATATCTGATATTAAATGGTACAGAAAAGGTAAATTCGAAGACCCGCTGAATTTTTTAGATAAAGATAGAATACAAAAACTTTATTTATTTATTTCTAATCTTAATAAAAATATAGCAAAATATACATTATTAAGAGATAAAAATAGAATGGATTTAAGAGGGTTAACCAATTTTATGAGAAGATGGCAAGAGGAGATAGGGAGCAAAGAGTCCGGCTTGGAAAATAATGGAGCAATTCCTAAGTATTTGAATTTCGCTATCCCTTATAAATTTCTTTTTGCCTCTGAACAGATAGTTTATCAATATATCGACGGGTCATTGTCTTTTCATAGGCCAGCTGATTCTGAATTAAAAGAAATTATTGATGACTTACAGCTATTATTGAAAGATGATCAAGCCATTTTTGGCTGGTGTGATACAAGTGATGACAAAAAATTATTATCATCATCGGCAGTTTATTATTTAAAAGTAAATGATATTCGTGATTCTGAAAATCCTAGTAAATATTTCCCACTTCCTTTGAGCATGAAAGGAATAAAGATGTTTTACAAAGATTTAGGCTCATTGCTTGATGGAAGCTATAAAAATTCATTAACAGGATCAATTAATGAACAAGGGAATCTTATTGTTGAATTAACTGTAGAAATTGATGGGAAGCCAGTTAAACTTACCCCAAAAGAGTATGAAATTTCATATTCAAACGACTTACAGAATAACAAAGTTATTATATGGCCTAATTTCATTTCTGAAAATTGGGATTCGTACTATTTATATACCGAATTTCCCTTAAATGCACAAGGCATAAAGTTTGTGCCGTTTTTTAAAGAGTGTCAGACGAAGGATAGTAATAACAATATTATTGATACGCATAAAATAATTTCTATAGAACAAAATAATGGTAATAATATTATTCAGTCAACTATTTACTCGAATAGCAGTTTGGATGATATGGCGAAAATTAAAGGGCCTGTATTAACTGTAGAAAATTTAATTACCTATCCAGCTGGACAAGTTGGGCAAGATATTCATAAATATCAGGTTATTAAGTCTAATAAGCCAGTTGCAGGTTTGGAAATTCGAATTGAAAGAGCCGGGACATCCAAAATTGCCGGTTATTTAATTGTGAAAAGTCCTAATGATCTATCAATGGGACAAAATCAAATTGCTGATTTATCAACTAATCCTATTCTCGAAAATAACAAGGCTATTGTCGGGATTGATTTTGGTAGTAATAATACTGCGGTACATTACCGCTTAAGAACTGGGGATAACGAAAGTCAGCCAATTAAATTTTCTAATAGAAGAATGGCTTTAATTGGTATTGATTCACATCGTAATACAACTGCTGAAAGAGATGAATTATTGTTTTTCTCAAATAAATCATCCATTAATGGACAGGTTAAATCATGGTTGCATGAACATGATGTAAGATTTATAGGACCTCACAAAGGGAAAGAGTTGGCAGGAGGGGTTCCTGTGAA
This sequence comes from uncultured Chlorobiaceae bacterium, assembly GCA_903994455.1. GTDB lineage: Bacteria > Bacteroidota > Chlorobiia > Chlorobiales > Chlorobiaceae > Chlorobium. Next base: position 4,003 of record CAJEXI010000024.1, read on the forward strand.
TGAACGGAATATAATTGTTAAGGAGATGGATCGCATGACGATTACAACTCAGGCAGGTGTTCTTCACTATAATATGAAATGGATTTCCGGAACTTCCGGAATTAATAAAAAAATAGCATATCTTAAAACACTTTGGTTAAGTATATGTGCAGATTTATACGCGCAAGGAATTTTACCTGTAGAAATAAGATGGTCTTATCCAGGTTCGATGTCTAGTCATGATCAATTGCAGATATTTTCTATATTCAAAACTTATTTGCCGCCTGTTACACCAATTCTGGATTGGTCATCTGGTGTTTCACGAAGAGCAAAACCAGTGACAAAGGATCCACAAACTGAAGCTGAAGCAGTATGCAAATATGCTCTGAGTAAAAAGGCATCAGGATTGAGAAATGATATCTTTTTGGGTATAGATGTTGGTGGTTCTACGAGCGATATTTTAATTTTAGCCAAAGATCAAAACAACAATGCGCCAACATTATTTCTGCAAAGCTCTGTCCGATTAGCAAGTGGTGTCTTTTTTGATGCAATCATAAACTCGCAAACGTTCAGACGTGCTATTTACGATTATCATCAGCAACAAAATCTGATCAAAGTCGAAAATATACGAGATATTCAATCAGAAAGTCATAAAGCACCATTCTTTTTAAATAGCTTGTTTGATCAATTATCGGAAGATAATTTCGGGTTATTTTACTCATATATTGGGACGGAAGCATCGTTTGTTTTTGCTTTGCCAGCTTATGTGACGGGCCTTTTACTCTATTACTCGGGTAAACTTGTATCAAAAGCAATAAAGAGTAATAATTTGTCATGTGCAAAAACAATACATCTTCTTCCCTTTGGAAAAGGTGGGCGTATATTCAATTGGCTTCAAGCCTTTCCAGATTATCAGCTTGCGAATGATTTTTATCAGGAATGCTTTCTTGCAGGTTTTGGTCAGAACTCAGAAGTTCCAATAATAAAATATAGAAACGATATTTCTGTTGATAATAAATCGGAAGTCGCAATTGGATTGGCAGTAGAGATTGATAACCTTGTTTATCAAAGTAGTATTCGTAGTGATTCAGATGTTTTTGGTGAAAAAAATATTAAATATTTTAATAGCGGAAAAGAAGAAGAAATAGGCGAGAATGATGTCCTTACTACTGAAAAGTTTGTTAATATTGATAACTTTGTATTTCCTGATACACTTGAAAATTTTAACGTTTTTCTTAAGATTTTTTTGAATTTTATTGGACCAAAAACAGGGCTTTTTAACGAAACATCCATACTTGAAGAAAAAAGTAAAGAATTGCCCAGCATGTTGGAAGCTTTTATCAGAAACGATTCTGAATATAGAAAAGCGTCAGAATTAAAAAAAGAGAATAATAACACGCCTTTAGAATATAAAATACCTATACTTATTGCAGAAGGTTTATGTTATTTGGAAAATATTCTTATTCCGGAAGTATTTAAGTCTTGAAATAATATGAGTGATAAATTGATATTGTTTTTTAATCGAGAATACATTGCGGCTCTCATAAGCGTTGGTGAAACAAATAAATATATCATACGGACTGATGTAGACGATTTAATTTGGCTATATTTTTTTAATGATCCACATCAGAATATAATTAGCTTTGGTTATGATAATAAAAGACATTATCATAATAATGAATATAATTATTATGGTGGCTTTATAGATAAGATAGAATCTGATATTGAGACTGTTGCAATAAGGGGAATTGAAAGGCCTTTGATTGATTTGCTTGCAGAGTCAGGGGTTCTTAAATTGATTAAAGATAAATATAATGAGCATGTTGGTGATAATCACTCTATAATACGGGCATTAATTATTTTTTCACCAAGTATTAATGATAGTATCAGGTTTAAGATTATAAAATATTTTAATGCAAATAATTTTGTATTAAAATATTCATTATTAGGACTTTCACAATTAGCCTGTTGTTTTTATTTTATACATAAATCACGGTTTATATTTGAAAGTGGTACTATTGTCGTTATGGAAGCTTTCAGTTCATTGCTTTCTATTCACAAAATTGATATCATTGATAATAAAGTCGTTCTTGATGAAGACTTTTTGCCTATAAACTTTCCGGAAAAAGGTGTTGACCCAAGAAAAAAATCTATAATAAAATTTGTTATAACGGAAGTAAACAAAGCAACAAATTCACTGTATAATTTTGAAAGGGAATTCAGTCGCTTTGAAGAGTCTGCTGATAAATGGTTAAAAAGAATAGATGATTTAAATGATAAACGACCTATTCTTATAAAAGGAGTCAGCTTGTCATCAGCTCCCAATATTCGTAGAGACATTTATGTTACAAAAAATGATATTGATGTCGATACAGGGTGTTATGTGAATGAATTAGCTGATATTTATAATACGTTCAGACAAGATTATATTGGCAAGTATGATAATGTAGCTGCCATAGTTATGATCGGCGACTGTTTTGTCAATGATTATATTCGAAAAAAATTCGAAACAATTATTTCCAAAAACAAATTAAAAATAGCTCGCAACAATTGTATCTATGATTTTTTGTCTTTGCTTTCAATTCTTGATTTAAATAGGTTTACGAAAAGTAAAGATAAGAAGAAATCAACCAAAATATTGTCAGATGAAGAGTTATTTAACAAAAAATCAGTATCCAATGATAAAGATTGCGTTTGCAATACTGTAGTTGACGAAATTAACAGTTCCATACACGGCCCTCTTGATAATCATTTATCAGATGAAGAGCTTTTTGGAACTAATTATGTTGTAAGTGATCAAAATCAATCAATAATAATTTTATCAGATGAAAACCTGTTTGATAAAAAATCGGGATCCCATAAAAAAAACAATAAAAAACATGATTTATTCTTTTAATTTTGCGAATGATATACATCTCCATTCATTCTATTGATAAAGAAAGCCTTTCTGTTACTGATATTGCCTGTTATCTTTCAGTTCAGATAAATCAGTATTAACAAATAGTTCTTCAAACTGTTTAAATAAAGAAATATTATGAGCGATAATGTAACTCTAAAACGTAAACAATCACCATCTTTGTCATCTAATGATGGTGATAAAAAGCCTGATAAAAACAAAATATTTCCGTTAATTGTTCTTGCGGTATTACTGGTTTTTGGCATTTATTACTTTTATGTAAAAACTAATACGTCCAAATCTGTTGAAGAAAATACAATTTCTGCTGTTGTCAGTGGATCAAAAACATCAGTTTCTGATAAACCAATTACAAATGCACAGCCTTCAAAAACTGAATTTACTGAAACGCGGAGTCAAACCACTTCAGAGGCTCCACCAAAACAGGTAAACCTTGCAAAATCACAAAATATAGAATCAAAATCTTCTGTAGTTTCAAAATACAGTCCTGAACAAACAGAAAGTTTGCCAAGACTCAGCGGTAAGTCAGAAAGAGTTATTTCGGGGTCCTCGGAAAATAGAGTGAATAAAGTTTCGCATAATATTAAACTTGATGATATTGATCACCTTACTAATTCAAGCAGATATAAAGTTTATCAATTTCCATTTAATAGTGCTGATATTTCTAAATCAAACATTGAGCTTCTGAGGCTTGTGGAAATTTTGAAAAATAAACAGCAACTCAAGGTTTTAATTGCCGGATATTCAGATAAAAATGGGTCAGTCGCATATAATCTAATTTTATCTCAAAGGAGAGCTGCCTCAGTATTTAATTATTTAAAGTCACAGGGAATTGATGAGCAGCGTATTAAATGTATTGGAAGAGGTATACTTAAAAGATATTCGTCTGATGCAGATAATAGAATAGTCGAATTTTCAGTTATTAATTAACTAAAAGCACAGGCAGTGTTGTTATATTTTTTAATCTAAATATTAGATATTATGAGCGAAATTACTTTGAAAAGAAAGGTGACTCTTCGGGATAAGGGTGACTCTGCTCTCTTTACATTTAGTGAAAAATTTAAAATTGAATTATTATGGTCAACGAATACGGATCTTGATTTATGTGTTTTTTATAAAACACATAATGGTGTTGAAGGTGGTGTTTTTTCCAATGAGTATCGGCAAAATGTTTCAGATTTGGGTTGTTTTGATAAGTTTCCATTTATATTGCTTATGGGTGATGCCAAGACACCCAGCGCAGGCGGTGAATCCAACGAGGAGATAAGAGTAAAAAATATTGATCAATTGTCAGAGCTTTACATCTGTATTGTGAATTATGGCGCTGCTATTGATAATAAATCCTCTACATTTAATCAACACACGGGTAGTGTTGAAATACAAACTGATACAAGTGATCATTTGGAGGTTTTAGCAGACTCAGATGAACCAGGGCATGTATATCTTATTTGTAAAATTGAAAATACAAATGGAAAGAAAAAAGCGATAAATGAAAAGAAAGTTTATACTCTTGGACAAGCTTTTGATCAAATTCCGGGATTTAAATTGATTTGCAATTAATGTAATGTTATTATTGCAGCAATTGGTCACTTGTTTTAGTATGGCTTTTGCCAATTACCTGTAATTACTGGCTCACAGACACCAAAAACGAAAATAAAGACAAATATAATCGCCCAACAATTTGGTCAACCAGACGGCGGGGTGTAGCGTTGCGCTAATCGCGGAAGGTTCCGTGACCGTCGCTGGTTTCCATTATAAGTTAGTCTTCATAAAGGGAACCTCTAAAAATTGACTTTTGATACATATTGAAAAATGAGTATTACCAAAATACTATTTCACAATAGTCTCAAAAGCACAGCTTTTTGATGTATAAATACCTTATTTGCCTTGGATTGGACGCAGTTATCCTATCCCATGACCTTCGCATACTGGTCATGTAAAAAGACGGCATAGACTGTTTTCTTGAGCTGTACACAACACATCATGTTGTAGGTCAAATTTGTCAAGCCTATTTTTGCTGCTGCTCTGTAAAGACCGATTGTACGAACATGCATGGCATCCATACTGTTCATCATAAAACCGAAAACATGCTCAACGCGAGCTCTTGTCTTTTGATTTCTGGCGATTGGATGCAAAATCTTTTGAAATAATTAATAATAACGAAACAAGATAATTGTATGGCCACACAAAAAAAACAAATTCTTCATCCAGAAAGCATGGGCGATAGTTCGCTTTATAAGAGACTTATTAGCAAGACAAATAAAAATGTAAACACTTCATTTGGGATGGAACCAATAAACGCTACAACAATTCAAATATTTAGCAAAGAAAATCCATCAGATAGATCTGTAATTAGAATTATTGGTAAAGAATGGTTACTAGCTGATTAATCTCTCAGGGTTGAATTCTCCACCGCTTGCGGTGAGGTTTGTTAAGTATTTTCTGAAGCCAGATACCCCGCTGCTTGCGGCGTGGAGCTTCGTTATGAATAAAAAACGTAGAGAAAAGCGAGTAGCATCAGCGCGTGATGGAACCCGTTTCCGCTAGCGATAATGTCGAAATCCTTGCCATGCTGCCGATAGTCAAGCGTGATAGTGACATCTTTTTGCGAGTCATATTTTGTTGTCTGGATGGTTACTGAAAACCTCCGTTTTTTCAGGATCAATTTGCCATTCCACCACAATCTGGATGTGAATAAATCCCGAAGAGCATTTTAGCACCAGTAGACCGGATAATGCCTTTGATTGGTCATACAAACGCCTTCATCATCTCTTCGCCGAGGTGGTTGATAACCTTTTACTGCGATCCCGCCAGTTTCTGGTTTCTGGTGGTCCCCGTCATGGCCAGCAGTTTCTTCATAAAATGATGCACATCATCATGATTTTCATCGGGAGTCATACTGAGTGCAATCTGCTCACGCAAGAGCTGTAACGATGGAGTCCGTTTTCTCAACTGATGGAAGAGGGAATTATCGTTCTCAAACAACAGCCGTTTTCCATCAACAACGGTGAAAATGTTTGCCGAAATATCCCGCCAGTTTTTGCCTTGGGGCAGGGTTAAATTTTCATCTGCAAAAAATTGATCAATTGAGAGTAACACTGGTTGTGCAAACAGATCATCTTCCCGGCACTCAATCAGTTGCAACGCTGCACGTTTCCATCCATCAGGGACAAGGAGATAGTTTTCAATATTTTTACGTTTCCACTCAAAACGAGTTGGATTCACCGGTTGTGGGTGAAATGCATTGTCGGCGCTATCGTAATCAAAGAGCATAAGCCGAGAAACGGCAGGAATAATCTGCTGCAACGCCTTAAAATGTTCATCTGCGGCATTTTTCATGGCACTTTTATTCCCGCCACCCATCGCCTTGAAGCACAGTTTGTCCATTGCCTCCTGCGCACCGCATTTGGCAGCCCATGCCCGCAGAATTCGTTCATCACTTTCACCCTCGACATAGAGGATGTCTGGTGATGCTATAAGCCTGACGATCTCTTCATTTGAGACATCAGCCATCGCCCTTATAACTTCTGGAACAGACTGAATCCGTTGTGGTTGTGGACCTATCAGGGAGAGGATTTGACTTGCATCAACGCCCCTGGCAAACTCCTCGGCATGAGTCGCAATCAAAAACTGGGTGTTCCTCTCAAAAGATTGTTGCCTGAAAAAATCAAGAATTTCTCGCTGCGGGTTCACATGCAGGTGCGCATCTGGCTCATCGAGCAGGATGGTTGTCGGTTTATGACCATAAAGAAACGCAAGTAATGTCAGCGTTTGATGAAAGCCGCTTCCGCCAGCAATGATATCGAACTCTTTGCCATACTGACGGTAGTCAACCGTGATGGAAACATCTTTTTGAGAGTCATACTTCGGGTCAAGAATTGTCACCGAAAACCATCGTTGAATGATGCTTGATAATTCATGCCATCCTTGCAGATGCTCCGACTTGCCGCGATTAAACCCAGGTTCTATAGGCTGGCAAACCTGAAGCAGCAGGTTGCGCAAGACGCTGCCCGGCTGCCCCTTTCCCACTTGCTGGCGAAGGGGGGCAATATCCAGCCATTTTTCTGTCGGTTCAAGTCCTGAAAAAGGGGGGACATAAGCAATTCTTGGCAACACATCAGTGTTTTCCAGTTCACGGAATCTTGTCCAACCGCCTCCAGGAGTGGCATACATCGATTGCGGAGAGTGATAGCGCAGTTCAACACCAAAAACCTCTTTTTTTTCAGGAGCAATGTGCCATTCAACCTCAATCTGGATAAGGATAAACTCCTGCTTCTTTTTGCCATCGACAAGAGGATACCGACGGTCAGTTCTATCCTTCCACAAAAGATTAAACTCCGGTACCGGTAACGCGGTGAAATTAGGAAGCACAATCTGTATTCCTTTTGAACCACGTCGGGCAGAGCGGTGGATTCAAGCTGCAAGGTCAGTGGAAACCCCGCTTTTTGAGGTTGACTTGTCAAGGCGGCTGCGATAACGGTACCTGATCGTTCGTTAAACACGTCATGGCTGAGTACTAAAACAGGGCGCAAATCGGATTGTTCATTGCCTCTGGCGGGATTCAGTTCAGCCCATCGTATTTCGCCTCTCAGTATTCCGGCCATTCCTCAATCTCCCCGGCAAAACCCTCTTCTGCCAGTTTGCACTCTTCAAAAAATAGAAATGCACAACTCTTTTCGTGCAAATAGATAATTCGAACGAATGCTTTTTAACGGTATCGCTGAGCGCCTTTTGTGTGGCTATCAATTTTTTTAAAGTTCTCGCCGATAGCCATAAGCATCATTGCAATTCCATCAAGCATATCCATTCCTTGATCGCTATCAAGAAAATCATCAGCCGTTTTAATCGATGAAAATCGCCGTTCGATTGTTACCAGAGCCTGCTCTATTTGCACCAGTTTTTCAAGAAGCCGGATTTTATCATACATACAAAGCCTCTTTATCAATGCGTTTCCTCAGGTAATGATTCATTCTTTTCCAATACCTGATAAGGTCGACTTTGCTTCCAAACAACTGCTCCAGTTCTTCTTTGAGTTGTCCCGAGAGGAACAAATCGGGTTCCATTTCAACAACAATGTCAATATCACTCTCATTACTGGCAGTATTATTTGCCACCGAGCCAAAAATACCGACTTTTTTTAAGCTGTACCGCCTTACGAGTTCCTGTTTATGGTCGCGCAGAATTTTGAGCGCATCATCTTTTTGCATTGCCGTCAAGAATTAAGAGTGTGAAAAATATCGTTGTTCACTTACACCCGTTGTCAGTTAAAGTGGACCCCAGCCGATAGAAAAAATAGAGGCTGAGTTTAAGTTGGTAACCAAGCATCCTCATGCAGCGGAAAGGCGCAGTCCCTCTTTTCCCTTTAACTCTTCTGTCTGTCTGTTTGTTCATCTTATTACTTATCAACGATTTTTGCACCGCCCCCGATAGATGTCCGGTAAACTTTATCGAGTATACTGTAATCCTATGACCGATGCTGCTATTCTACATTGAATGGTATGAAATATTCCATTAATCCGCAATGTAATTCAGTCGGGGTAGAGTAACCTTTTATATAAATATCCTCATATTTGACACTCCGCCAGAGTCGTTCGACAGAGATATTGTCCAGTGCTCTGCCATGCTGATACGTATGGATAGGGGTTCTGCAGGTTCACATGCAGGTGCGCATCTGGCTCATCGAGCAGGATGGTTGTCGGTTTATAACCATAAAGAAACGCAAGTAATGTCAGCGTCTGATGAAAGCCGCTTCCGCCAGCAATGATATCGAACTCTTTGCCATACTGACGGCAGTCAACCGTGATGGAAACATCTTTTTGAGAGTCGTACTTCGGTTCAAGAATTGTCACCGAAAACCATCGTTGAATGATGCTCGATAATTCCTGCCACCCTTGCAGATGCTCCGACTTGCCGCGATTAATCCCAGGTTCTATGGGCTGGCAGACCTGAAGCAGCAGGTTGCGCAAGACGCTGCCCGGCTGCCCCTTTCCCACTTGCTGGCGAAGGGGGGCAATATCCAGCCATTTTTCTGTCGGTTCAAGTCCTGAAAAGGGGGGACATAAGCAATTCTTGGCAACACATCAGCGTTTTCCAGTTCACGGAATCTTGTCCAACCGCCTCCAGGAGTGGCATACATCGTTTGCGGAGAGTGATAGCGCAGTTCAACACCAAAAACCTCTTTTTTTTCAGGAGCAATGTGCCATTCAACCTCAATCTGGATAAGGATAAACTCCTGCTTCTTTTTGCCTTGGCGGGATGTAATCGGCTCAGTTTTATGGATATTTTGGCGCAAAAAGGGGTTGTCATTTTTGATTATGACGACTCCATTTTTGACAGTGAGTTACGAGGAGTTGATGTATAAGCAGGGAACTTTGTGAATTGAGAATTGTGTTTGTGTTTGCGTTTGCGTATGCAGAATGATATACATATTTTAGTTGAAAATCGATGAAATTTGATGGATTCGACTGGGACAGCGGTTACCGTGCCAAATGTCAAAAGCATGGAGTTTCGATTGCCGAAATCGAAAGCCTGTTTTCAGGGGTGCCGTTAGTTGCTCCAGACGCTCTCCATTCGATCCAGGAGCAGAGATTCCGTGCTGTAGGGCAGACAATCAAAAAACGTCCTTTGTTTATCGTTTTCACGTTAAGAAAAAATGGTGGAACACTCCTCATCAGACCGATAAGTGCGCGGTATATGCACAAAAAGGAGATAAAGGCCCATGAAAAAGAAATTTCCTGATTTCAAGACAGACTCCGAAGCAGAAGACTTCGTGGAGGGTGCCGACCTAAGCGAGTATGATTTTTCAGATATGGTTCCGATGCGCTTTGAGTTGAAACGCAAGGATACGTCAATCAGTCTTCGTCTACCTGAAGAGTTGCTCGAAGCTGTGCGTAATAATGCCCAACGTGTTGGTATTCCGTATCAACGCTTTATACGCTTGGCAATAGAAAGAGCTGTTGACGCAAAGTAAACGCTTGCAACGAATAATATTTATTCGCCAAGGCCAGCTCTTTCGGCAACGCCAGATCGTAGATATGCTGAACAAAGGGTGTTCCAGCGTATCGTGAGAAATAAGCTCATGAAATCGTCATTTTTATCCAAAAAGCAAAAATAACTTCCAATGGCGTTCCACTCTTTTGATGAAGAACAGCTTACTGACCGCATTCGTTTTGAAAATCTCTGGTGGTACAGCGGCAAGGTTGAAGGGTATTACTGAAGCATGACCGGTTCTGAATTCCAAAAGTTGCAGGAACATGATGTTCAGCTTTTGCTGTTGTCGCATCATTCCGCCGACCCGGCAGTCTTTGCCATGCAGTTTCATGGCCACAAGGAGTTGCCGATTCGAGCAATGGCCGAACAGCTTGCCTGTCGACAGAAGGCGGTAAAAAAACTGCCTACCCTTTCACAACACAACCTGCTCTATACCCCGTTGGCACTTGAGCAATCCTCCGGAGAGCGCACTGCTGCATACAAAGCTTCACTGATGTCAGGCAAGAGGGCGCTCGATGCAAGCGGTGGCCTTGGTGTCGATACAATGTTTCTGGCGCGGAGGTTTCTGGAGGTGGTTTACTGCGAGCGTGACCTGCTGCTCTGTGCCGTGGTTGAGCATAACCTGAAGGCGAGTGGCATCAACAATGTTCCGATAAAGAACGGCGACAGTATCAGCCTGCTTGCAGAGTACCCCGACAACTCTTTCGACTGGATTTATGTTGATCCTGCCCGCCGTGAAGAGGGTCGTCGCTCCATAGTGCTGGAGGCGGCAAGTCCGGATGTTGTGGCATGCCATAATCTGCTGCTTCAAAAAGCTCAAAAGCTCTGCATCAAGGCCTCGCCAGCTCTCGAAATCAGCGGGCTGAAAAAGCGGCTGCCTGCTCTGCAGACCATCGTTGTGGTGTCGGTTGATCGTGAATGCAAGGAGATGCTGCTGCTGCTTGAGCGCGGGTATCACCCGGATGGGCCCGTGCAGGTAAAAGCGGTTTGCCTGAACGCGGATTCTGATGAGATAACTGAAGTTGCCGGGGGGAGTGGTGATGCGCCGAAAGTGGTTGCCGTAGCGGTGAAGAATTATCTCTATGAGCCTGATCCGGCCATTATCAAAGCGAGGCTTTCGGCGGTGCTTGCGCGTGATGCTGGCCTCCAGTTTGTGAACAAAAGCGTTGATTATCTCACTGCTGACCGCAAAATTGAGGCATTTCCCGGCAGGACGTTCCGCGTGGTTGAGTGCATCCCTTACAAGCCGAAAAGCTTCAGGGCTTTTCTTGAGCGCCATGCCATTACAGGGGCAAGCATCCAGCGCCGCGATTTTCCCCTTTCGGCTGAGGAGCTTCGGAGCACATATCGGCTTCGTGAGAGTGAGAGGGCATTTCTCTTTTTTACCAAAGATGCTCCGGGCCATCCGCTATGCATCTACGCGCTCAGATGTTTTCCGGGAGACGAAGCCGCCCCTTCCGGGTAAGCTCCATGAAAGAAACAACGACGTTTGAAGTTTCCAGGGGTCTTGCCGTTCTTTCTCAAGATTGGGATTCAGGATGAGCCAAAACTGTCGATGGTGCCTTCGCTGGTTGCGGCATCACCGGCATACAAATAGCTTACAACCTCGGCATTACTGCGTTTTTGTTGTTCATGACCACCATACAACACCACTTTTTTTACCACACGTTCGCCAAAAATGGCTGCAACTTTGTTGAGCAGTATGAAACACTCCTGATTGATCGTCTGCGATGACTTGATTTCAAAAAGCGTTATCATGTTGCCCGCTTCCAGCAGAACATCAACTTCCAGGCCACTGCTGTCGCGATAAAAATGGAGGTTTGTCTGCAAGCCGGCATTGATGCGTGCCTTGAGCATCTCAAGAACCACCAGATTTTCAAACAGCGAGCCTCGCAAGGGATGAGCTTGCAGGTGTGATTCCTGCGTTATTCCAATCAGCCATGAGGCCAAACCTACATCGTAAAAATAGAGTTTGGGTGATTTTGTCAATCGTTTTCCGATATTGGCAAACCATGGGGGAAGTAAAAAAATAATATAAGATGCCTCAAGCAGGGTAAGCCAGCTTTTTGCCGTTACGCTCGAAACGCCAGCGTCAGCAGCAAGAGAGTGCAGGTTGAGCAGTTGTCCCACTCTTCCCGCCGCCAGACGGACAAAGTTTTCAAATTCTCGTATAAAGCGTAATTGGAGCAACTCCCGTAAATCGCGTTCAACATAAGTGGCAAAGTAATCGCCGAGCATGACTGCCGGATCAAGGTGATCGGCATAAATACGCGGATAACCACCGGTGTGCAAAAGATGATCAATGCCAGTGGGTTGCCCTGCATCGCACAGTTCGGCAACAGACAAGGGCAACAGTTTCAGCAATGCGGTTCTTCCGGCAAGCGATTGACTGATATGGCGGTTCAGCTCAAATTGATGGCTTCCCGTCAGAATAAATTCACCAGCCGTTTTGTGTTCATCAACACGAACCTGAATCCATGAAAGCAACTCCGGCACACGCTGTATTTCATCAAGAACGGCCCCTTTTGGAAACTGGGCCAAATATCCTGCAGGATCCTGCTGTGCAAAAATACGAATATCGGGCCGCTCCAGATTGCTGTAAGGTTTTTCAGGAAAAGCTGTTCTGCAAAGAGTCGTTTTTCCTGATTGCCTTGGTCCGGTCAGCGTTACAACCGGATATTGTGAGGCCCGACTCTGCAGGGTAGAGATGAGATGACGCGCAATCATGATATGCAAGAGTAAAGTTTAACTTTAATATTGCATAAAACAGCGGAAGATTCAAAAGAATTTATAGTTATGGGGAGACTTGCCCCAAAAATGTCGTTTTGTCGTGAAGTAATAAATTAGAATGTCTAATGAGTCAACCCATCTGCATCTACGGGCTCAAATGTTTCTCTGGAGACGCATCAGCTCCTTTTGTGCCAGGCCGAAGCGCAGTCCCTGAATGCTGACATGGATCTCTCCGACACCAAGCAGCCGCATGAACTGGTGCAGAATCAGGGTTCCCATAGTGATAACATCGGCGCGCCCGTCAGGAATCCCGAGTTCTATAATTTCCTCAAGGGTGCTCACGTTAAGCTTGTCGAGAAAGGTGCGCACATCCTGATACTGGAGCGGATAGTTGTGTACCTTCAAGGCATCGAAGTGTTTCAGCCCCTGGCTCACCTGAGCAATGGTGGTCAGCGTGCCAGCAACGCCGTAAACATGTTCCCTGCCGGCAAAAAAGGAGATAATATTTGCGGTAAAAAGCTGATTGATGTGTGCTTTGGCGGCATCAAACTCCGCTTGAGAGGGCGGGAGTGTGGAAAAAAATCGTTCAGTCAACCGCACGGAGCCGATGTCGATACTGACACTTTCCTCTATAGCTTCAAGCGAGCCCATGGAGATTTCGGTACTGCCTCCCCCGATGTCGATAACGGTGAAGAGTTCCGGTAGCTCATTCATCCCGGCAACGGCACCGCAAAAGGTGAGTTCTGCCTCTTCGTGACCCGAGATACATTGTATGGTTACTCCTGCCGCACGCTCAACTGCGGCAATAATTTCTGTGCAGTTTTTGGCATCTCTCAGGGCGCTGGTGCCTGCGGTAATGATGGTTTCGGAGCCATGCTCATCGCTTATCCGGCGATAATCTACCATGCAGTCGATGAGTCGCTGGAGGGCCGCCTGATCGATGATTTTCTCTGCATCAACATTTTTCCCCAGCCGCAGAATGGTCTGTTTGTGGAAAACCGGCAAGATGGCCCCATTTTCCGGTTCAAGGTCGGCGATCAGCAGCAGGGCGGTGTTGGTGCCGATATCGATGCAGGAGACTCTCTTTTTCATACCGGTCGTATATAAGCTGAAAGCCACTCATCTTCGTAAATTGTCTTCACCATCTCGTAGCCAAGCTGCTTGCCCAGTTTTTTCAGCCATGGTTCGTCATAAACGAGGACACCGGAGAGGAGTACCGGGGCGGCTGGGGCGTATTTGCGAATTGCCGGAAGAATGCGGTCGATAACGTTTTTGTTGATGTTGGCCAGAATCAGGTCGTAGCCCTCTTTCAGGTTTACCACAAGATCCTCTTCGGCATCAAGAAGCTGGATGTGAATATCCGGCGCATTATTTTCTAAAATATTCTCAGCGGCATTTTCTGCGGCCCATGAGTTGTTGTCGAAGGCGAGGATGGGCAGATTGTTGCCGAGCTTGCGGGCGGCAATGGCAAGAACGCCTGTGCCAGTGCCGATATCCATGATTTTTTTATCGTTCAAATCCAGCTTTTCCATCTGTCGCAGCATCAGGCGCGTTGTGGCATGGTAGCCGGTGCCGAAAGACATTTTCGGGTTGATTTCAATGACGATCTGGCCGGGTTTTCCCTGGGTGCCTTTGTTTTTCTGCACAATGAGCAGCCGGTTGGATATCTCAATGGGTTCAAGGGTTGCCTCCCACTCCTCATTCCAGTTTCTGTCGGCAATCAGGGTTGCCTGATAGTCGGGAACTCTCCCCAGCCGCTCTTGCAACATGGTGCGGATGGCCTGCTCTTTTTCAGAATTCCATTCCGATTCAGGCAGATAGGCGAGCAGTTGGTGATCCTCTTCAAGAAAAGATTCTATCCCCTCACCAGCAAGCAGGGCAATGCAGAGTTCGTGGATGTCGGCATCAAGGTCAAAGGCCAGTTCAAATGAGTTGTTCAATCCGGGTTGCGGCATAAAATGGGGTTAAGGTTGTAGAGGCCAATATAGCTATTTCCCGAAGCAAAACAGCTCACTCAGCCGTTATGATACGTTCTCCAAAGGCATAACGGGTGCGATAATAGGGCTCAAACAGCTCGTCCACTCTCACTCCGCTTCGTGCTGCATGGGTAAAGCGATGGCGGTCGGTCATAATGCCGACATGGTCGATGTTGTTGCCGTCAATGCTGAAAAAGACGAGGTCGCCGCGTCTCAGGTTACTTTCCGGCACCACACTGCCGAGCAGGGCAAGTTCTCCGGTAGTGCGCGGGAGAATCATCCGAAACTGTTGCTTGTAGAGATATTGCACGAACCCGGAGCAGTCGAAGCCGTCAGGGGTGCCGCCACCAGACCGATATGGAGTGCCGAGGAGTTCCTCAATGAAGGGAAAAAGGCGCTCGAATGTTCGTTCTGATACCTTCAGCGGAAGGGGTTTGATGATTGCGGGGCCGCCTCGTTCAGCCATACAGGAGATATGCGTTTTTCTCTTTTTTAAACTATATTTAGACTGGAGGTTATATCCTGCTCCTGTCCTGAAACTCTGACAACTGCTCAGACCAAATAGTGTCAGCGCAATGAGTGGGAGGAGGAGCGATGTTTTGGAGAGTTTCATGGAATGATACCACGAAGCATTAAAAATGGTTTTGGATTTCATGGGAAACAGCTCAGAAGAAGCTTTTTTCTGCAAGAAGACCAACTTTCGGTTACAGATAGCCATCAGGAGGAGGAGTCCGGTTTTGGTGGAGGACGACAGTGGATAAAGATAACAGTTAACTCACAGGTTTAAAAGAGATATGGCGGTGATGAAATTCGGCGGGACTTCCGTAGGGACGGCCCAGGCTATGCAACAGGCTATTTCCATTGTTGCGCGGGAAGAGAAAAAGGGCACTCCGCTTGTGGTGCTGAGCGCGTGCAGCGGCATTACCAACAAGCTGGTTCATATTGCTGATGCCGCAGGGCGCAGCGCTCTTGATGAGGCGATGGCGCTTGCCGGTGAGGTGCGCAGCTTCCATCTCAAGCTTGTTGATGAGCTGATCAAGAATGCCGCTCTGAAGGTGGGGCTTGCAAACACTGTCGAGCAGCTTGCCGCTCGTCTTGAGCTGCTGATCAAGGGCGTTGATATTGTGGGCGAGCTGACTGAGCGTTCGAGGGATATGTTCTGCTCATTCGGCGAACTCTTTTCAACGACTGTTTTTGCTGCTGCAATGAAGGAGCTGGGGCATAATGTTGCCTGGGTGGATATCCGCATGGTGATGATTACCGACGACAATTTCGGTTCTGCCCGCCCGCTTGATGAGGTGTGCGAAGCAAAGGTGAACCAGATTATCCGTCCCCTGCTTGCGAAGGGAACAACGGTTGTCACCCAGGGTTACATCGGCGCAACAAAAGATGGCAGGACGACGACGCTTGGCCGTGGCGGTTCCGACTTTTCGGCAGCACTGCTTGGTGCATGGCTTAACGATACGTCGATACAGATTTGGACTGATGTTGATGGTGTCATGACCACCGATCCGCGTCTTGTACCTGAAGCGCGGAGTATCAGGGTTATGACATTTTCTGAGGCGGCGGAACTTGCCTATCTTGGAGCCAAGGTGCTCCATCCCGATACGATTGCGCCTGCCGTGCAGAAAAATATTCCTGTTTATGTGTTGAATGCACTGCACCCCGATGCCAAGGGCACCATTATCACCAATGATCCCGAACGGCTTTCCGGCATGAGTTACGAGGGGCTGGTCAAGTCCATTGCTGTCAAAAAGAGTCAGTGCATTATCAATGTTCGCTCGAACCGCATGATGGGACGACACGGATTTATGAACGAGCTTTTCGATCTCTTTGCTCGTTACGGGGTCTCCGTGGAGATGATTTCAACCAGCGAGGTATCGGTATCGCTTACGGTTGACGACAAGAGTTTCAGTAACGAGCTGATTCATGATCTCAAAACTCTTGGTGAGGTTGAAATTGAGCATAACGTTGCAACCATCAGTGTTGTCGGCGACAATCTCCGTATGTCGCGTGGTGTTGCGGGCCGAATTTTCAGCGCTTTGAAAAATGTCAATCTCAGGATGATCTCCCAGGGGGCATCAGAGATTAATGTTGGTTTTGTTGTTGAAGAACCGGAGGTTGCAACTGCGGTCAACAATCTCCACAAGGAGTTTTTCTCGGCTCCCGGGGATCATGCAATTTTTGAAACACCGGCAGGAGCACTATAATATAAAAGCTATAACCAAAAAATATAAAAGAGGTAACAGGCATGGACTATAAAAAGGCCGGAGTTGATATCAGTGCGGGTGAGGAATTTGTTCGCATGATCAAGCCACAGGTGCGCCAGACCTTTACGCCAGGGGTCATCACTGATATAGGCGCTTTCGGAGGTTTTTTTCTGCCCGATTTCTCTCTCTACAAAAAGCCGGTGCTGGTCAGCAGCATTGACGGGGTCGGCACCAAACTCAAGATAGCCATTGAGCTTGGCCAGTACGATACCGTCGGTTCCTGCCTGGTCAACCATTGTGTCAACGATATTCTTGTCTGCGGAGCAAAGCCGCTCTTTTTTCTTGATTACTATGCCTGTGGCAAACTGACACCCGAGATTGCCGCAGCGGTGGTGACGGGGATGGTGAATGCCTGCCGTGAAAATGGCTGTGCGCTGATTGGCGGCGAAACTGCCGAGATGCCCGGCCTCTATCAGGAGAAGGATTTTGATCTTGCAGGTTCTATTGTCGGGGTTGTTGATCATGAAAAAATCATTAACGGCACTGCTGTCAGCGAGGGTGATGTGCTGATCGGGCTTCCATCGACCGGCCTGCACACCAACGGCTACTCTCTGGCAAGAAAAGTGCTTGATGGCAGGATGCACCAAACGTTTCCGGGTCTTGAGGGAACAGTCGGCCAGGCGCTTCTGAAGGTTCATCGCTCCTATCTCTCTGTTATTGCGCCGTTCCTTGGTTCGCCTGATATCAGGGGGCTGTCGCATATTACCGGGGGCGGTCTTATGGGCAACACCATGCGCATTGTGCCTGATGGCTTGACGCTTGATGTTGAGTGGAATTCCTGGCCGGAACCGCTCATTTTTGATATCATTCGCAAGGAAGGTCAGGTGCCGGAAGAGGATATGAGAAGAACCTTTAACCTCGGTGTGGGATTAGTGCTGATTGTTGAAAAAAATGCGGCAGAGAAGGTGCTCGCGGCCTTGAAATCTCAGGGGGAAAATGCGTACATTATTGGAAAGGTATCCCTAACCTGATAATCGGAAAAGTTTATGATGACGTTACTGGCCATTTTGGCGGTGAGCTATGTTATCGGCTCTATTCCTACCAGTCTTATGGCGGGAAAAATGCTCAAGGGGATTGACATTCGGGACTTCGGCAGTGGCAATGCCGGAGGGACCAATGCCTTCAGGGTGCTTGGTTGGAAGCCAGGGCTTATTGTAACGCTTATTGACATTATCAAGGGCATTGTTGCCGCAGCCGGTGTTGTTGCCTTTTTTCGCTATCATCCAATAGGTGCATTTCCTGACATCAATGAGGTTGCCCTGCGGCTTCTTGCTGGCATGAGTGCTGTCATTGGTCATGTTTTTACTCTTTTTGCCGGTTTCAAGGGTGGAAAGGGTGTCAGTACGGCGGCCGGTATGCTGATCGGCATTGCCCCTGTCAGCATGTTGATGGTTGTCGGGATTTTTCTTTTGACCGTCTATCTTTCGCGGCATGTTTCTGTCGCATCCATGCTTGCGGCAATTGCTTTTCCCCTTATTATTGCGGTTCGGAAATACATTTTTGAACTTGGCGGAGGGCTTGACTATTATGTTAAACTGTTTGGTTCGCAACTCTTCTTTCATGACAGCCTCGACTATCACCTCATGATTTTTGGGCTTGTTGTGGCGCTTGCCATTCTCTACACGCATCGGTCCAATATCAGGCGACTGATTTCAGGGACAGAGAGCCGTGTGACCTTTGGAAAACATTCGTAAGGCTGTGACATCGTGATGAATATTGCCGTACTTGGGGCTGGAAGCTGGGGAACAACTCTTGCGGTGCTTCTTGCAAAAAAGGGGTATCAGGTTCGTTTGTGGGCTCACCACCCTGAATTTGCCGCAAAGCTTGAGGCTGAACGTGAGAACCGTCGCTACCTCAAAGGAGTTCATTTCCCTGAAACATTGCAGGTTGTTGCCCGTTTGCGTGATCTTGTTTCATGGTCTCAGATGATTGTTACCGCTGTGCCCTCGCAGGCTCTCCGTGAAACGCTCGCCGGGTTCAGCGATATTGCGCTTGACGGCAAAATTCTGGTTAATGTTGCCAAGGGGATTGAGACAGGTACGGGCAAACGCATGTCGGAAGTGCTGCTTGAGGTGCTTCCGGGTCTGCGTTCCACACAGGTTGTTGCGCTCTATGGCCCAAGCCATGCCGAAGAGGTCTCAAAAGAGCAGCCTACTACCGTTGTTGCCTCCTCCCCTTCGCTTTCGACCGCCAAAAAAGTTCAGGAGATTTTTCATACCAGTATGTTACGCGTCTATGTCAATACCGATATTATCGGGGTTGAAATCGCCGGTTCAGTCAAGAACATTATCGCCATTGCTGCGGGTATTTCGGATGGCATAGGATTTGGCGATAATGCCAAGGCTGCCATTATCACTCGGGGACTTGCTGAAATGTCAAGACTTTGCATCAAACTCGGGGGCGAGGCGGTTACCATCTCCGGTCTTGCAGGGATTGGTGATTTGGTTGTTACCTGTTTAAGCCGCCACAGCCGCAACCGCTCTGTTGGTGAGCAGATTGGCCGTGGCCGTTCGCTCGACGAGGTTGTCAGCTCCATGAACATGGTGGCCGAAGGGGTTCACACCTCCAGAGCGGTTTATGAACTGAGCAGGGCCGTTGGAGTCGAAATGCCTATTACAAAGGCAGTATACCAGATGCTTTTCGACGCAAAACCCGCGCAGCAGGCAATATTAGAGCTGATGACACGCGATCCCAAACAGGAGCGGGATTAACCCCTTACTGATGCTTTTTGGGGAAGTCGTACCAGACCTGCCTGCCAGTTTCAGCTTTTGCTGCACTCCAGGATTTTATATCCAGATCAATCTGGACAACCGCGCAGGTTGCCAGCGAGTCGATTCTACCTCCGGAAAGCAGGTTTGAAAATGCTGTCATGGTCGGATTATGACCGAAGAGCATTGCCGTTGAGCAGTTATCAGAGATCTGCTGGACTATTTTCAGCAGACGTCCTGCGCCTCCCTCGTAGACTTCAATTCGCCTCTCGATTTGCTCTTTCGGGTAGCCGAGAATGTCGCAGAA
The DNA here is from genome assembly GCA_903994455.1 of uncultured Chlorobiaceae bacterium. Classification (GTDB taxonomy): domain Bacteria; phylum Bacteroidota; class Chlorobiia; order Chlorobiales; family Chlorobiaceae; genus Chlorobium. The sequence continues at coordinate 23,877 of CAJEXI010000024.1, forward strand.
GATCTCTGCCGTGGCGAGTGCCCGGATTGCGGGGCTTGCAATGACAAGATCCGGCGACACACTCTTCTCCTCCAGCAGTTCAGCCATAAAATGCGCAGCTTTCAGTCCCGCTTCGTTGAGATTCCGGTCAAAATCGCCTGAAGGTGCGCTGCCTGCTTTGGCGTGACGGACAAGATAGATGGTTTTCATGGATAAGAAATTATTTTATCAGGAAGATGGAAGTGACCTGTGAACAAGATTAAACTGCCGCAAAACAGCCACACCCTTTTCATGAGGCGTTCATAACGGTCAGTTCATCGCCCGACATACCGATCGCAACTTCCGCACCCTCCTGCACTTTTCCGGAAAGGATGAGTTCTGAAATTTTGTTGGTGATCTTGCGCTGCATGACCCTTTTGAGTGGCCGTGCTCCAAAGGCGGGATCAAAACCAGCGTTGGAGAGCCAGGCAATCGCGGCCTCAGAAATGGTAAGGCTGATACGCTGCCGCATAGCCGCCGCCCTGATGTGGTCGAACTGAATAAGGACAATTTTTTTCAGCTCTTCTCTTGTGAGAGGCGTGAAGAGAATAACCTCGTCAATCCGGTTGAGAAACTCGGGCCGTACCTTTTGTTTCAGCAACAGGAAGAGCTTTTCCTGCAAGCCTGAAAGTACCGATTCACGGTTCGCCCCCTCCAGCCTCTCCATTTCAGACTGGATAAGCTGTGCGCCGATGTTGCTCGTCATGATAATGATCGTGTTTTTGAAGTTGACCGTACGCCCTTTACTGTCGGTCAGACGTCCATCGTCAAGAATCTGCAAAAGAATGTTAAAAACGTCAGGGTGTGCTTTCTCGATTTCGTCGAGCAACACCACCGAAAATGGTTTGCGCCTGACCGCTTCGGTAAGCTGTCCGCCCTCTTCATAGCCGACATAGCCGGGAGGAGCGCCAACAAGGCGGCTGACGTTATGCGCCTCCATGTATTCGCTCATGTCGATGCGTATCATGGCCTCTTCGTCATCAAACAGATAGTCAGCAAGGGTGCGGGCCAGTTCAGTTTTTCCGACACCGGTTGGGCCCAGAAAGATAAAGGAACCTATCGGACGCTTGTCATCGCCCATGCCTGCCCGCGAGCGTTTGACCGCCTCACTGACGGCGGTGACTGCCTCTTCCTGCCCGATCACCCGTTTATGCAGCTCCCCTTCGATAAGCAGGAGCTTCTGCCGCTCTGATTGCAGCATCTTGCTGAGCGGTATGCCTGTCCATTTGGAGACGATATCGGCAATGTCCTCCGCATCGATCTCCTCTTTCATGATCAGATCGCCGGAAGTTTTTTTTTCTTCAATTTTTTTGCGGTTCTCTTCAAGTTGCCGCTCAATGGCCACCGTTTTTCCGTAGCGAATCTCCGCAACCTTGCCGTAGTCACCCTGGCGCTCAAACTCCTCGGCCTGCACCCTGAGTTGCTCAATCTGCGATTTCAGGTCTCGCGAAGACTGTATTAACTCCTTTTCGCTTTCCCACTTGGCCTTTATGACGGTCTGTTCCTCAACAAGATTTGCGAGCTGTTTTTCTATCTCCTCCAACCGTTGTTTCGTGTCAGCAATACTCATGGTTATTAACGTTTGATTACGGAGTGTGAATAAGAATTATTGTTGTAAATTTAAGGCTTAAAACATGAATGCCATAACAGGAATTCACTTTAACCGATAAATAGATAACGGATAACAACGTGCAAAAGTTCTTGATTGGTTCAATCTCAGTTCCTGACGACTCCTGTCCGCTTTTTATTGCAGGGCCTTGTGTGATCGAAAATCGGGCAATGGCGATGGAGACGGCAGAAGAGCTGCAGCGCATTAGCGAGCAAGAGGGGGTTCGTTTTATTTTCAAGGGTTCGTATCGCAAAGCCAATCGTACGTCGGGCTCCTCTTTCACCGGAATTGGTGACCTTGAGGCGCTCGAAGTGCTTGCCGAGATCCGCCAGAAATACAATATGCCGGTGATTACCGATGTGCATGAAACAAAAGATGTGACTCTTGCTGCCCGTTATGTTGATGTGCTGCAGATTCCGGCATTTCTCTGCCGCCAGACGGAGCTTCTGATTGCTGCCGGAGAGAGTGGGCTGGCGGTCAACATCAAGAAAGGGCAGTTCATGGCTCCTGAGGATATGGTGCTTGCGGCAGCCAAGGTTGTTCGTACAGGCAACAGCCGGGTCATGCTTACCGAAAGGGGATCAAGCTTTGGCTATCACAATCTCATTGTTGATTTTCGGGGGCTGGCCAAAATGGCTGAGTCGGGCTATCCCGTGCTTTATGATGCCACGCACAGTCTCCAGCTCCCAGGTGCCGGGCCAGGTGTTTCCGGCGGGGAACGCCAGTATGTGATGCCTCTTGCCCGTGCCGCCGTTGCTGCCGGTGTGGACGGACTTTTTTTTGAGGTACACCCCCATCCATTAACCGCTCTTTCGGATGCGGCAACACAGGTGGCGCTGGCAGACTTCAGGTTAATGGTCAAACAATTGCTCCACCTGTACCGGTGTGTGCACGCTCTTCATTCACTCTAAAACATCATACGCTCTTGGAAGGTTTTCAATATTTCGGGATGCAGCCCTCGCAGGCTGATCCATCATCAAGAATAGATCAGGCGCTTCAGGCCGTCCGGGCACTTGTCTTTCCGGTTGACGGTGTGCTGAATGGCAGCAGGATTACCTTTGACTGCAACGGAGGGGAAATTTGTTCAATTTCTGTCAGGGATGCGGTTGCGATAAAGGAGGCGCTGAAACAGGGCGTGCTTGTTGCGGTTTTTTCGGAACGGGATGCTGAAGGGTATCGTCCCCTGCTCGAAGCACTCGGTGTGCATGATCTTTACCTCAACGGTGAGAATCTGCTCTACTCCTATCAAGCGTTTCTTCAGCGCCACGATCTTGTGGACGACGACTGTGCCTATATCGGCGATGATATCGGCGACATTGAGGTGCTGTCAAGGGTCGGCTTGCCCGCTGCGGCCATTGATGCGGCAGATTATCTCCGAAACCGGGTTGGCTATATTTCGGGTTATGAAGGCGGAAAGGGGTGTATCAGGGAGCTGGTTGAGATGATTCTGCTCCGGCAGGGCAAATGGCCCTACGTTGAACGAGCTGAAGAGGAGGTATAAATTCTGGCATCTCTCTCACCCTTCAACAAGGAAATCAGGGGTGAGGGCAGGGGTCAAGGCAGGGCTTGGGGCTGGATTCAGGAGCTTTGCCGTTTCTGCAAGTGAAAGCATCCCGACAATATTGGTGCCATGGTTTGGCTCAATATGCACATCCCCCCGGTACTCTGTTCCCTGTTCAAGTGCTTGTTCAAGCGCCGCTATTTTTCCAAGCAGGCTGTATGCCGCAGATTGTGGTGTTGAACAGGCGACTGGAGGATTGAACTCTCCGTGCAGGTAGTACCCTTTTGGCACCTGTTCGATGTCAGGATAATCATGCCAGTGGGTTATTGAGGCTCCCCGGCGGGCGAGATGACCGGGAAATCGGGAGCCCGGCCTCAGCGTCATCAGGATGCTTGCCGTCAGGGCATTACCCAGTGCATGGGCCAGAATGGTCAGCGTGTCGAAAGAGGGCTTGGCAACAATGTCCGGCGAAAGCCCTGCCGGAGTTTTCAGGTAGGCGCATCCTTTTCCCTGCCGTTGTATGAGTCCGATTTCCACAAGATCTTTTTTTGGGTCAAGATGATGTTTTTTGCACCCTGATCTGGTGGTGATAACGCTGATTTTCGGCACTGGAACAAAAAAATTCTTCTCAAGCAGACGGATACGGAGAAGCCCGGGATCTTCTGACGCGGTGATGAACGCTGGCTGCACGGCCACCGGCAACTGGCGAGCAAAAAAGCCGTAGCTCATGCCGCTGCGCTGGTCGAGATAGCGGGCAACTATCCGCTTGTAAAAGGTGCTGCGGTATTCGAGCCCTTCAGTTGAAGTGTGCGTCAGAAGGGCTGCGTTGTTGCTCCACAGGGTGCTGCAGTGCAAAAAATCTTCCGCAATCGCTTCAAACTCCTCTGTTCCTGTTTTCAGCGCTCCATACTCTATGTCCAGCTCTTCAGCTTTTGGCGGAACAACCTGCGCAGTGAGTTTTGGTACCAGTGTGTCGCGGACATCCTCCCGCGAAGGATACGGCGAATGAAACGTCACGACTCCGCCATTCATGGTGCAGATGGTCCAGGAATGGTCAGTCACAAAAATGAGGATATGAACCATATCGCGGGCCAGTCTGCCCACAATGGCATCCAGGCGCTCCTGGGGGAGTGATTTCGGGGTGAGCGGCACCGGTTCGTCGTAAATGCCGACAATGATATTGTTGTAGAGGGTCGTCACACGGTTGATTGCCAGCAGGTTGTCGGGAAAATAACCGGGTGCAAGAATAACCGTTCCCGGCACAAACCGCCCATCATCTCCGGATGCCTGCTCTTCTGAAAGAACCGTTATGCCAAGCGACTGCATCGCCGCAGCAAGAGCATGGCAAAACTGCTCCAGCCGAACGGAGAGAAAAGGTGCCGGATAGATGACCGGTTTCATCCGGCAGCACATCTCGTCAATGGTCAGCGGAGTATCCAGAGGAATCCCGAGCAGCTTGTGGAGTGAGACGGAACTGATACTGTTACTCATAAAGATGATCGGCCGGTTGCTGTCCAAAATTATGCTCGCGCCCCCAGAGCAGCTTGGAACGCAGAATTTCGCTGTAACTTCTGCTTTCATTAGCGACAAGATTGATAAGTACCGATGACTTTTTTACCGTGATGCTCTCCTGGGGATTGAGCATTTTTTTAAGATTGCCGTCACAGTTCATGGGAAAAAGTCCGTCCGGGGCATCGACTGATACCTCAATAATTTTTTCGTCACTGATAACGATAGGACGTACTGTCAGCATGTGCGGGCATATAGGGGTGATCACAAAAACGCTGGATTTTGGAGCAATGATCGGGCCGCCGGCAGACATGGAGTATGCCGTTGAGCCGGTCGACGTGGCAATAATGATGCCGTCTGCCCGGTACGAACTGAGCAGTTCTCCGTCCAGTTTGATGATAAAGGTCGGAATACGAGGATAAGCCCCTTTTTCGATGACCACGTCATTGAGCGCCCTGAATTGATGAACCTCATTGTCGAAAAATACCGTAGCCTCAAGTTGGGAGCGGGTATGAATGGTGTTGGTTCCGTTTACCACCTGTTCGATAGCCGAGAACATTTCAGCCTGCGTAAACTCGGTCAAAAAACCAAGGAACCCGACATTGACACCGATAACCGGCTTGGTGACGGCGTAATGCGAGGTAAAGAGCAGTGTTCCATCGCCTCCAAGTGAAATAAATGCGTCACATTGCGTGCTGAGTTCTTCTATTGGAGCTGAAGGTTCGAGGTGCAGTTTTTCGGCGGAGAGCGCTTCAAAAACATATTCGATCTGTCGCACGGCAAGCCATGCGGCAAGCTGTCGGGCAAGAACAAGCGCGTTCTCTCGTAAAACATTGACAACAATCGCAAATTTCATGATCGGTTCATCTCTTTTAGGGTTTGATAGAGCCGATTGGCCTCGCTGAAGCGCGATTCGAGCTGTTGGAGATCCCTTTGCCTTACTTCACTGGCAAGCCGGGATAGTTCTTTGGAAAACTTGTCCAGTTCCTCTGCAATGTTATCGCTGTTGGTGGCGATGATATCCCGCCAGATCTCCCAGGAGCTGCCGGCAAGTCTTGTCAGCGTTGCGAACCCTGGGCCGGATGTACTGATCGACTCTCCGCAGTAGCCCATCAGCAGCGTCGAAAGGAGTTGGGGGAGATGGCTTATTCTTGCGATGATACGGTCATGATCCGCCGGAGTCATGGAGAGCGTTGTGCAGCCAGCCGATTCGAGCAGCTTGATGAGAAAGATCCCTTTTTTGCTTTCAAGCAGACCCTTGTCGTCACAAAGGATAACTCGCCGGTCACGCAGCAGCTCTTCATTGCTTTCACGATAACCGTTCTGCTCCTTGCCTGCCATGGGGTGCATGCCGATAAAAGGGAGGCCAAGCTCCTCTGCTTTTTGGGCAATGAGTGATTTGGTGCTTGAGACATCACTCACCAGCGTAGAGGGAGGCGCGAACTGCTTTATCTCTTCAAGGAGAGCAATATTGACCTCAACCGGGGCAGAGAGGATGATCAGATCAGCGCAGTACAGGATCTTTTTATTGTCAACAAATCGGTCAAGCCCGAGTTCTTCGACGTTCTGTCGATCGTTCTCGTCAAAGTTCGGATCAAATCCCTGAAAGAGGATTGAGCTTTTTTTGGCAAGCGGTGAGCGCTTGATGGCCTGCAACAGTGACATGCCGATCAATCCGAGGCCAATAAAGGAGATGCTGCTGATAGGTGAATCCACCGTTATGCCTCTCACTTTTGCTTGTTTGCCCGGCTTCCGGGGGCATCAATGGGCACATTCTCCTTGCAGAGTGGACACTCTTCCGGAGTATAGCTGATCACCTCCATCGAAAGCACCGAAAAATGGTCATCCGCAAGCTTTACCACTCCATTACTGCGGTCGACAACCGAACCCACGCCAACCAGTGATGCGCCAGCAGCGTTGATGAGTGCAATCACCTCGGCAACTGAGCCGCCAGTGGTGATCACATCTTCAATCACCAGCACCCGCTCACCAGGTTCAAGGCTGAAGCCTCGACGGATAGTCATCACTCCATCTTTACGCTCGGCAAAAATGGTTTTTACTCCGAGCTGGCGGCCCACCTCCGTTCCAACTACGATTCCGCCAATAGCCGGCGAGATGACGGTCTCTACGCCACTTCCGGCAAAATGCCCAGCAATTTTTTTACAGACCGTCGTGAGGTGTTCAGGATGTTGCAGCACCTTGGCGCACTGAAAGTAGGCGTTGCTGTGGCGACCGGATGTCAGCTTGAAATGTCCATCAAGCAGTGCGCCTGTTGCTTTGAAAACATCAAGCATTGTTGAAGTACTCATAAAAAGCGTGTTGCTGGTGAATGTTATATTCCAATGATGGTAAAGATAAAGAAGCCGCTCCCAAAAGCTAAAGGAAAAACGACTCGAGACCAGTGAACCAAAAAGGATATGTTCGTTTAAACTACAAGTCTCGATAGACTATCGCGACGATGACGGATATACTGTGACACTAAAAACGCTCATGCAATTGTAATCTTCGTTTCATCTCTTCAAGCGTCACGGGGGTTTCATTTCGACGAGAAGCAAGAATCGTCAGATCATGTAAATCCTCTAATAATTGCTGGTATTGTTTCAGGGATAACAGTACCCCTCTCTTTTTCCCTTGTGTGATGGCTGATTCCATAGAGATACTCTCTTTTTATTGTATCCGTAGTGGGTGTTGAGTTATCACTGGTATACGGAAGTTGTCTGTATCAATGTAGTAATAGTAACCCCTTTTTCTACCCATTCCTGTCACAACGTTCAAGATATTCGGTGAGCAGCACACATGCCGATGCGCTGTCGAGCCGCCCCTTCTGCTGCCGCTCTTTTCTTGACTTTCCCGAAGCAACCAGAATCTGGTGCGCACTCCTCGAAGAGTGATGCTCATCAACAGTTTTGATTGACAGTTGGGGAAACTCTGCACGAAGCTCCTCAAGAAATCGGTCAACCACTCCGGTCATGGCGTTGCTCTCATCACGGTCACTCAATGGATATCCAACAAGAACCAGCGCAACATCATCCTGTTTCACCATTGTGGCCAGGAATTCGGAAAGCCCGGCCCGGTCAAAAGTACCTACTGGCTGGGCAAAGAGCCAGAGGGGATCACTCTGGGCCAGACCGATGCGCTTTGTGCCGTAGTCGATGGCAAGCACTCTCTTTTGGGGAGTCATAGCAAAAGCGGTTAGTTTTGTCTTTTCTTTTCGTTCATTCAATTGAATCGCTACGGGCCAGATTCTCCGAGCCTCCGCTTCGCTAATACCCGATAGCGCTGGATCGGGGGTAGTTTCTTTTTTCCATCTTGCTGAATATCGACATCCAATGTACATATTCTCAATGGCACGGTGAGCAAATTTTTTCCTGGCCTTATTATTATTACATTTTAGGAAGGTATGGATCACTTAACCAAATCAGGGTATGAAGCCGCATTATTATTTTGTTGGGGCAACCTTTTCAATACTTCTCTCTATCTACATTTTTATTTTTGGTACGGGGGTGAACCATGAGCTGATTGCCATTTTTGTCGGGTTATGGGCACCGACAATTATTTGCATTGGTATTTTTAACACCCTGCTCGGTATTCTTGATGAAATGTGTTGTGCACACAAGCGGATTGAGGATGCAACCAGCGGTCATGATCGTTAGGATTGTGCCTTCTGTTACGGGCAGTCCCGGGAGTGTCGTGTTATGAAACATGCCGGTGCCATAGCGCTTGTTGGCGTGGGCGGGTTTCTCGGCTCAGTGGTGCGCTATGTGGTGTCGCTGTTGCTCTCACCTGTGGTGCCCTGGTTTCCGTTTGCCACTTTGACTGTCAACATTTTTGGCTGTTTTCTGATCGGGCTTCTGAGTGAGCTGGCAATCTCGACCACCCTTGTTTCTCCTGAGGCAAGGCTTTTTCTGGTTACCGGGTTCTGCGGCGGGTTTACCACCTTTTCTTCCTATATGTTTGAGGATACCGCACTTCTCAGGGATGGTCAGCTTTTTTATGCAACGATCTATCTTGCTGGCAGTATTGCAGGGGGATTTATTGCACTTTATACAGGAACACTTTTTGCTAAACTTTGGACATAACGGAGTCAATTATGGAACTACAGAGTTCAGAAATGCTGCGAATTTTTGTTGGCGAACAGGCCCGGTTCGGTCATCGACCACTCTATGAAGAGATTGTTCGTGAAGCACGGTTACAGGAGATGGCTGGTGCCACGGTACTGAAAGGTGTGCTCTCCTACGGTCACGACATGCACATCAAGACCTCTAAAATCATGGAGTTGGGGACGAACCTTCCCATGGTTATCGAGCTTGTCGACTCTGCGGAGAAGATAGACGCGTTTCTGCCGATGGTGGAGCAGATGGTCAGAGATGCTTCAGCACGTGCGATGATTACCAGGGAGCTGGTGCGCACGGGAATTATTGAATAACAAGCTCCTTCGTGGCGGCATATCGGTGTGCGCAAGCCCCGGAATAACGAAAAAGGGAAGCACTGAAGCTTCCCTTTTTACATTGTTTCATATCCCGGCGGCTTATTTCCCGGACTCTACAAGAGCATTGTAGTTTGCCTTGATGGTTTTTTCCAGATCCGCGTCGGTGTGCATCGAGCTGATGAACATTGCCTCGAACTGTGACGGGGCGAGGTAAATTCCCTGGTCGAGCATGGAGTGGAAATATTTGCCGTGTCTTTTAACATCGGCAGTGATGGCCGTCGAATAGTCAACGACCGGAGTCCCGGTAAAGAAGAGGCAGGACATAGAGCCAACACGGTTCTGCACATAGTTCAGACCGAGTTTCTTCAGGTTGTCACTGAAGCCCTCTTCAATGATCACCGCTTTCCTTTCGAGTTCAGGATAGGGATTCTCTTCAATCAGGATTTTCAGGGTTGCAAGACCAGCGGTCAGCGCCAGCGGGTTGCCTGAAAGAGTGCCTGCCTGGTAGACATCGCCGAGCGGAGCAACACGTTCCATGATCTCGCGTTTGCCGCCGAATGCTCCAACGGGAAGACCGCCGCCGATAATTTTGCCCATGGTGGTCAAGTCAGGTGTGACGCCATAGAGGCTCTGTGCGCCGCCAAGCGCTACGCGGAACCCGCACATCACTTCATCAAAAATCAGAACAATGCCCTCCTGATCGCACAGCTCGCGAAGTGCGGCAAGAAATCCTGGTTTAGCCGGAATAACACCGGTGTTTCCTGCAACAGGCTCAATGATAATCGCGGCAATATTACCCTTGTTCTCATTGACAAGCAGCTTTACCGACTCAATATCGTTGTAGGTTGCATTGAGCGTATCCATTGCAGTGCCTTTGGTGACACCGGGGCTGTCGGGAGCGCCGAGGGTCAGGGCACCAGAACCTGCCTTGATGAGGAAGCTGTCGCCATGGCCATGGTAGCAGCCTTCAAATTTGATGATTTTATCGCGTCCCGTGTAGCCGCGAGCCAGACGAACAGCCGACATGGTAGCTTCGGTGCCGCTGTTGACCATGCGCACCATCTCAAGCGAAGGAACGATCTTGCAGAGAAGCTCGGCAATTTCGATCTCCATCTCAATAGGAGTGCCGAAACTGGTGCCGATATTTTTCAGGGTATACTCAAGCGCAGCCGTAATTTTTGGGTGCATGCTGCCAAGAATGAACGGTCCCCACGAACCGACATAGTCAAGGTAGCTGTTGCCATCAACGTCGGTCATGTATGCGCCCGACCCTTTGGCCATGTAGACTGGAGTTCCGCCAACGGATTTGAATGCTCGTACCGGGGAGTTCACGCCGCCGGGAATAAACTTCTTTGCTTTTTCAAAGAGTTCAATTGATTTGGTGAGTTGAGGCATGTCGGACAATGCTGTTTAGGATTGAACAAGAGGTTACAAAAGTAAATATAAAGTCTGCCCAAGATAGAAATACTCAAGAAGATTTGAAACCCCAAAAAAAGCATGCATGGCTATTGCTGAAGCATTTGTGAGACGATAGCAAGGTTTTTGCGTGACCGGAGATGTTCCAGATGCACTCCGCAGTACTCATGCAAAAGGTCGCAAAGTGTTTCAATATCGGCGGCATCGGCGTTGATGGAGTTCCAGGCAGGATGGCGTGTAGCCGCAAGAGTGTTCAACTGCATGGCAAGGCGCACCGGAATGAGCTGTTTTCGTGCAAAATTATATCCTGCTGATCCGGGCAGCGCCAGACCGCCAGGATTCATCACAAAATAAAGCTCGGTTAGTTTCATGGCGTTGATGGCAGGCACAAGCTCCTCTCCGCTAAAGACGCATCGCTGCAGGGAGGGCTGAAAACCAAGCACAGAGACAAACCGCAAAAGAAACCAGGCATAAAGCTGTCGAAAATTGACACCAGGACGGTAAAGCTGCTCAAGGGTTCCTGCAAGCAGAGTGAAGAGCGGGAGACTTTTTTCACCATTTTCCGTACTCTGCCTGACCAGATCAATGATTTGATAGAGAACAGCAAATCGCGCCATATCCGGTTCGGGAACCATTGGGCTTAAAACAAGGTTTCCATCACTGACCAGTTGAATATCGCGACTGCTTTTTTTATAGAGAATAAGGTCGACAACATTGCCCGGGCTGAAAATGCCGGAGAGCTTGTTTTTAGGGTTGCGGGCACCTTTTATGATAACCGACATTTTGCCGAACTCACGGGTGTAGATTGAGCAAATCTTTGATTGGTCACGGTATTTTGTTTCCCGCAGGATCACTGCCCGGGTTTTGACGATCACGGCCTGAACTTTTAAATGTTGGTAAATATAATTATATACAAAAACGCTGCACTCTGCGGCAAACTGAATTTTTAAAGAGTAAAGAAATCGATTAATCAAGGAGAAAAATAGAGATGCCGACTTACCAGTATCGATGCAACAACTGCGGAAATGAGCTTGAAATAGTCCAGAAAATGAGCGCCGATTCTTTGACCATCTGTCCGCAATGTGAAAAAGAGACGTTTGAACGGGTCATCACCGCCGAGGGGGGATTTGTGCTGAAGGGATCCGGGTTTTACAAAACAGACTATGCCAGGGACAAGCCAGCGGCAGCACCTGCAGCTCCCCCCTGTGCGACTGCGGCCTGCTCTGGCGGCAGTTGCCCAATGGCAAAATAGAACACCTCAGCTCCACCGTCTGATGCCACCCGTCGAAACACGAAACAGCCTTCCTCTCTCAAGGGAGGCGTTTCTTTTTTTTGAACGGGTTCTCCTTGTCTCTCCAGGCAAACGTTGAAAGATTGATCTTTTTGTTTCCCCTGAAACTTTCGGGGTACTGTTTTCCCTCAACATTTCCCGTTACCTTTACTTTGCCGAGGATGCCATCCGTGAAAAACATGCGGATCACATCCCCGCTCGAATAGTTGATTCCCGAAGGTTTCCGGTTTTCATTGTAGAGGTGATAGAGGCTTTCTGCCTGACTGGTGAGTGTTATTCCCGTTACTTTCGAATTGTCGTTGAGCAGGATCACCATTTTCTTGCCACTGAACTGATTATAGACGACTGGCGACCGGGAGAGCGTATCCCGAGCGGCAAAAAAAGCATTGTTGATGACCTGTATTTCATCAACGTGTTTGCGTTTTCCGCCACCGTCAGACTCCTTGAGATGCAGCAGAATCGTTTCACCGCTGATCTGCTGCTCATGGTGCCAGACCAGAACATCGTCGTAGAGCGAGATTTGGCTGGTTGCCTTATTGACCACAGCTCTGTGCGATTTGCCAGCCAGTGAGTTATCCACCATCCGGCCACGCACCTTCCCGCTTAATTCGCCGATCTCCCTGTCCGTGTAGTAGACCCCATGTTCACCGTAGATTTCAACTGAATTGTCGGTCATAAAAACATTGCCGTCCAGAACGATTTTGTTCTCCTGCTCATAATCGGTGGCACGGTCGCATCGCAAGGTTATGGTATCGTCCAGGAACACCACATTGCCGGAAACCATACGGTAGTCTCCTGCTTTTGTCTGGCCTCCTTCGATGGTATCGGCATGTTGGAGAATAATTTTCTTTTTTTCTGCCTGTAGTGTATTATGGCTTACAACCGGGAGCGCGATGGCCTGAATCAATACGATGCAGGCGGTCAAAAACATCAATGAAAAAAATCTTTGCATGGTAATGGATAAATTGATGGCATCCCGCCGATTGTTTTACCCCTAATGTAACAAAGCTTTGTTTTGACTGTGAAAAAATTACTGTTGACCGCTGGCGGCAAGCCTGCAACCCTTTTGCTTGCTCCCCTTTATGATGCACTGAAAAAAAACGGGAATTACAAACCGGTCGTCATGCTTGCAGCGCCGGAGGGTGTTGAACCAATCAGCACTGATCTCGCAGCCTGCTTTGGTCTTGGCGAAGCGAGCCATACCGTCATGCTTCCGAAAGGTACTCCGGTTGAACAACTGGTTGCGGTCATGACCGGTGCGGAAAAAATCATGCGGAGCGAACAACCCGATCTTGTTCTGGTCTGTGGCTGCGACAATGCCGCGTTAGGTGCCGCCATTACTGCGGCAAAACTTGCTCTTCCTGTTGCTGCAATCGATGCTGGCCTGCGGAGCTACGAGCGTTCAGACGTTGAAGAGATCAACCGCGTCGTCATAGATGCCATGGCCGACTTTCACTTTGTCAGCGAACACAGCGGGGAATATAACCTGATCAATGAAGGCGTCGCCGATGAAAAGGTCTTTTTTGCAGGGAACCTCATTGTCGACAGTCTTGTCGCTCTGATGGAGCAGGCCAATGACCGTGATATATCAGTGGTTCCTGATGTCAAGCCGAAAAAATATGCCCTTGTACTCCTGAACCCTGCTGGCCGTTTTGCCGGTAAAGAGCCGCTTGACATGATGAACAGGCTTCTCCAGGAGATTTCCACCAAAATCACCGTCGTCATGCCGCTTGCTGCGGAGCTTGAATCGCTTATGCAGCAGCACGGTATGGGTGACTCGTTCAGCACAATAGAGGGAGTAAAAATAATCGAAATTCCATCTCACACCTCGCTTTTGAAGCTGCTCAGGGATTCAATGTTGCTGCTTACTGACCTTGAGGAGATGCAGTCGGAAGCCACCGTCATGAATGTCCCTTGCCTCACCATCATGGAGACATCCTCCCGTCCCGCCACCATCGAAATCGGCACCAACGCTCTTGTTGGTCTCGATGAGGATGATATCAAAAGCCGCATTCACGACATTCTCCATCCCGGTTTACATCAACACATCACAAGCCGCTCAAAAATCCCCGAAAAATGGGATGGAGCCGCTGCCGGGCGAATTGTTGCTGTGCTTGATCGGGTGCTTGGAGATTGAGCAATACCTTGCCATGGTTACTCCGCTTTGCATTATTATATATGATAAATTTTAGGTAGTTTGGATAAAGCAAAAAGTATCATCAAACTATGATTAAAATGCCATGTATTGGGATATTAAAAGAGTAAAGCCATTGCCCGACTATAAAATCTACGTCGAGACTGTGGCGGGGCGAAAGGGTATATTTGACGTTAAACCGTATCTTGATTTCGGGGTTTTCAGGGAACTGCGTGATATCAATTATTTTAATCAGGCAGGCATAGAACATGGTGCGGTTACCTGGCCACACAAGCAGGATATTGCGCCTGAAACATTGCTTGCTGAAATGCTGCCCGTTGACAAACCCGTTTGAGTCTTTTCATCAAAACAACCCGGAGTCAATCAGTGAGTGGCAACCAGACTGACCTTACCTTTTTTACAAACGACGGGAATCAGATACGTTGCACCTTGGGTTTTGACGACAACTCAACCATTGATCAGATCAGGAATAATGTAGAAACATGGCACGAACAAAAGCACCAAAAGAGATCAAAGAAGAGCCCATAGAAAAGCAGCTCTGGAAAGCCGCCGACAAGCTGCGCAAAAACATTGACGCTGCTGAATACAAGCATGTCGTGCTCGGCCTGATGTTTCTCAAATACATCTCTGACTCTTTTGAGGAGATGTACACCAAACTTCAGGCAGGCGAAGGTGAATATGCCGGAGCTGATCCAGAAGATAAAGATGAGTACAAAGGAGAAAATATCTTCTTTGTACCCCAGCAAGCTCGATGGTCTTATTTGCTGACAAGTGCCCGCCAGTCGGATATTGGTATCCTTGTTGATGAGGCGATGGATATTATTGAAAAGGAAAATCCCATGCTCAAGGGTGTTTTGCCCAAGGTCTATGCACGCCAAAACCTCGATCCCGCAAGCCTTGGCGGTTTGATTGACCTCATGAGCAATATCGCCCTCGGTGATGCCAAGTCACGGAGCCGCGATGTGCTCGGTCACGTTTTCGAATACTTCCTCGGAGAATTCGCTCTCGCCGAAGGCAAGCAGGGTGGTCAGTTTTACACCCCGCGCAGCATTGTTGAACTGCTTGTCTCCATGCTTGAGCCCTACAAAGGCAGGGTTTTGGATCCCTGCTGTGGTTCCGGCGGCATGTTTGTGCAATCGGAAAAATTTATCAACGAGCATCAAGGCCGTGTAAAGGATATCTCGATCTACGGTCAGGAGAGCAACCAGACCACCTGGCGGCTGGCAAAGATCAACCTTGCTATTCGAGGGATCGACAGCTCACAGGTGAAATGGAACAACGAAGGCTCCTTTCTCAACGATGCCCATAAAGACCTTAAAGCCGATTACGTTATAGCCAATCCCCCCTTCAACGACAGCGACTGGAGCGGTGAGCAACTGCGTGGTGATGGCCGCTGGAAATACGGCATTCCGCCTGCAGGCAATGCCAACTTCGCTTGGTTACAGCACTTTATCTTCCACCTTGCCCCCAACGGCATAGCCGGAGTCGTACTTGCCAAAGGTGCACTCACGAGTAAAAGCAGCGGTGAGGGCGATATCCGTAAATCCATGATAGCCGACGGCAACCTGATTGACTGCGTGGTCAACTTGCCCGCCAAACTCTTTCTGAACACGCAGATTCCTGCCGCTCTCTGGTTTCTGAACCGGGCACGGAACAACGGCCACCCGCGCAAGAACGAAATTCTCTTTATCGATGCCCGTAATCTGGGCCACCTCATCAATCGCCGTACCCGTGAACTCTCGGGTGACGACATTGACCTCATTGCCGAAACCTATCACGACTGGCGAACCGGAGAGGGTGAGTATGAGGATGAAAAAGGCTTTTGTGCCTCCGTGCCGATGGAACGAGTGCAGGAACTCGACTACGTGCTCACACCGGGTCGCTATGTTGGCCTTGCAGAGGAAGAGGATGACTTTGACTTTGCTGAACGTTTTGCAACACTGAAGGCTGAGTTTGAAGCGCAGTTGGTGGAAGAAGCTGAGCTGAACAAGGCAATTGCAGAGAATCTGGCGAGGATAAAAATATGAACGGAAATAACCGGTTGTATAATGAATTGCTGGAGCTGGTTCAGATAAAAATCAGACAGGCACAACAGAAGGCAGTTTTTTCCATTAACCGTGAGCTACTCATTCTTTACTGGGAAACGGGAAAACTGATTGCCCAGCGCCAACAGCAGGAAGGGTGGGGAAGCGCCATTATTCCACGGCTGAGTCGTGATATCAATAATTTATTACCTGAAATCAAAGGCTATTCGATCCGCAACATCGGGCGTATGATTGCTTTTTATCGCGAATACCCTGATGCCGATCTGTTTTTGCCACAGCCTGTGGCAAAAAATAAGCAACCCTCAAATTTGCCACAGCCCGAGGCAAAAATTGAGTCTCTGATTTTTTCTCTGCCTTGGGGTCATAACATCCTGCTCCTGGAAAAGGTCAAAGATCGTCAACATCGGTTGTTTTACATGCAGCAGGCGTTGCTGCATGGTTGGAGCCGAAATGTTCTTGCTTTGATGTACGAAAGTCAACTTCATGCAAGAGATGGGTGCAAGCTGTCAAATTTCAGTGCTTTGCTGCCTCCTGAGCAATCGGATATGGTGCGGCATGCATTAAAAGATCCTTATGTATTTGATTTTTTGACGCTCACCGAACCCTATCATGAACGGGAACTGGAAACAACGCTGCTTAACCATATTGAAAAATTTCTGATGGAGCTTGGCGTAGGCTTTGCGTTTGTAGGCAGGCAATACCCTTTGAGCATCGGAAAGGATGATTTTTATATTGACCTCCTGTTTTATCATCTCAAATTGCGGTGCTTTATAGTCATAGAGCTGAAAAAAGGGAAGTTTAAACCGGAATATGCCGGAAAGCTGAATTTTTATTGCAATGTTGTGGATGGCACGCTCAAGCATGTTGATGACCAGCCTACCATTGGCTTGATTTTATGTCAGGATAAAAATGAACTTGTTGCAGAATACGCATTGAAAGGTATTGACAAGCCGATTGGTATCAGTGAATACCAGTTAATGAAACAGTTGCCGGTAGAATTCCAGTCATCCCTGCCGAGTATCGAGCAGATTGAAGCGGAGTTGGGAGGTGGCGATGAGTGACGGTTTGAGCGGGTGGCAGGAATATCATTTAAACGAAATTTATACTTTTGCTTCAGGACTTTCGAAAAGCCGTGATCAATTCGGGTTTGGTTTTCCTTTTCTGTCTTTCAAGGACGTATTCAATAATTTTTTTCTTCCAAAAAAGCTGGGGAACTTAGCAAATACGAGCATCAAGGAAAGATTGCAATGCTCTATAAAAAAAGGGGATGTTTTTCTCACTCGCACGAGTGAAACCCAAGAGGAACTTGGCATGAGTTCTGTCGCATTAATTGATTATCCAGAAGCAACTTTTAATGGCTTTACGAAGCGATTACGTCCAATTGGGCATATAGATGTGTGGCCGGAGTATACTGGATACTATTTTAGGTCACCGTATTTTAGAGCTACAGTTACGAGCATGTCATCCATGACTACAAGGGCAAGTCTAAACAATGATATGATGTCAGCCCTTAAAATTATGGTACCTCCTCTCCCCGAACAAAAAGCCATTGCTAATATCCTCAGCAGCCTTGACGACAAAATCGATCTGCTGCATCGCCAGAACAAAACCCTCGAATCCATGGCCGAAACCCTCTTTCGGCAGTGGTTTCTTGAAGAGGCTCAGGATGTTTGTGAGGAATATTCCGTATCTGATTTTGCTGACCACGTTAAAGAGAATGTGGTTCCAGCTAAATCCAAGAGTGAATATTATCATCATTACAGCTTGCCTGCATTTGATGAAGGTAAAAGGCCGACTCTTGAACTTGGAAGTGAAATACTCAGCAATAAATACAAAGTAGTAGAGTACTCAATACTGGTTTCCAAGCTGAATCCCAAAGTGCCAAGAATATGGCCAGTTAGCTCTCTTCCGAGTAAGAATTCTATCTGTTCAACAGAGTTTCAAGTGTTAAGGCCTAAAAATATAAAGCTATACGGATATTTATTATTTTTACTGCGTTCCAATGATGCAGTAGATGCACTGTCTATGGCGGCATCTGGAACCAGTGGGAGTCATCAAAGGGTACGGCCTGAAGATATTTTCAATATCAAAACGAGTTTGCCTTCACTTGCGCGTGCTGAGCAATACTCGAACATGGTTATGCCTGGTATTGCCAAAACGTGTTCAAATCTATTACAAATTAATATCCTTGAAATACTCCGTGATACCCTGTTGCCAAAACTGATGAGCGGCGAAGTGACAGTTATAAATTAAGTTACAGATATGAAAATATCGAACGAACAAGCTGAATACCTCTTGAAATTGCCCAAAAAAATTGTTGGGCCTGACGGTTTGCTGGAGAGTTTGACGATTGACCAGCAGTTTCCGTTTAACCAACGTTTCGAGATTATTTCGGCAAAAGATGATGAGTTTACTTTTTTATTGGAAATAAAACAGAGTCAGAAAAAAAGTATTCGCGTCAGTTTTCACCATCAGGAAAACGATACTAAAACAGGCTTGCTGCGTGTCGATTATAATAGCGGGCATCAAAACCCTGAAGGGATTTCAGAATTTGTTCCCGAAAAATTTCATCCCTACGTTGGGAAATCTTTTTCAGATAAGGAACACCACATTCATTACCATGTGGAAGGGTATAAATCTCTTGCCTGGGCAATCCCTTTGACCGATGATGATTTTCAAATTAAAGAGTTGAACAGAGGTGCCCAGTTGAACAACACCCTGGCTGCTATCGTTAACGTGTTTGCAAAGACGATCAATCTGGAGACGGTCATTACCATAAATCCATTACTGCTATGAGCTGGATAGAGAATAGTATCAAAGAATATTACAACTGGCTTCACGAAAAAACCATTGTAACCAAAGATGAAAATACAGGATGGAGTGCTATAAGCACCCCGTATTCAGGCTTGTTTAATGATACTATTGAGATCTATGCCAAGCTTGAAAATGGCAGGCTCATCTTGTCTGATGATGGCGTAACATTAGCTAATTTAGAACTTGCAGGAGCGCCTCTATTGCGTTCTTCGAAACGCAAGGAGTGGCTCGACATGGTTTTACTGAATTATGGAATAGCATTGCTTGATAATGAACTTCAGGTTATTGGAACAGAAAAGGATTTCAATCAAAAGAAGCATAACCTGATTTGTGCAATTTCAGAAATTTCGGACATGGCAATGATGGCAAAACATACCGTCTCTTCTCTTTTCAAGGAAGATGTCAAAGCCTATCTCGATGAACAAGGCATTATTTGCACTCCACAGTTTATTGCGAAAGGCTCTACAGGTATTGAATTTACCTTTGACTTTCAAATTGCGGGCAAGCAAAAAGAAATTGTCATTAAATCATTTAATTCTCTGAATAAAATTAATGTTCCGAATTTTCTCTTCGGTTGGGAGGATATAAAGCCAATCAGAGAGAAGGTTTCCTGCAAAGAGTTAAAAGGGTTGGCTATTGTAAATAATGAAGACAAGGAGATAAAGAGAGAGTATTTGGATGCCCTGAAAAGTAAGGGTGCTGATATTATTCTGTGGGATCAACGCTATCAGCGAGAAATGTTAG
Source organism: uncultured Chlorobiaceae bacterium (assembly GCA_903994455.1). Lineage (GTDB taxonomy): Bacteria > Bacteroidota > Chlorobiia > Chlorobiales > Chlorobiaceae > Chlorobium. Next base: position 43,408 of record CAJEXI010000024.1, read on the forward strand.
ATAAATTTGCCGCATAGCTTCCAAAAGCAAATAAAGCATGACACAAAAGCTGACTGAATCAGCCATAGAAGAGTTTGCCATTCATCTGTTTGAGCGGCAGGGCTACAGCACTCTCTACGGGCCGGATGTTGCACCTGACGGGACCAGTCCTGAGCGCCGTCATTACGATGAGGTGCTGCTTGCCGGGCGGCTTGAAGATGCTCTTCGCCGTATTAACCCCCGGCATTCACCAGCAGTGTTGCAGACAGCGCTGAAAGAGGTACAGCGCATCCATTCGCCTGACCTTCTGGCCAATAATGAAGCCTTTCATCGCCTGATAACTGAAGGTGTGGGCGTGAGCTACCAGCAGAACGGTAACGAGCGCGGTGATCTGGTGAAGCTCATTGATTTTGACACTCCAGAGAACAATGAGTTTGTGGTGGCTAATCAGTTTACGGTGATTGAGAACCACCAGAATAAGCGTCCTGATATCGTGCTCTTTGTCAACGGCATTCCGCTGGTGGTGCTCGAACTGAAAAACGCTGCCGATGAAAATGCAACCATCAAGTCAGCGTTCCGGCAGATCGAAACCTACAAGCAGGCCATTCCAGCACTCTTCACTTCGAACGCCATTGTCGTCATCTCCGACGGGCTTGAGGCAAGGGCAGGCTCTCTTTCTGCGGGCTTCTCCCGTTTCATGGCATGGAAAAGCGCTGATGGCAAAGCTGAAGCCTCACATCTGGTCAGTCAGCTTGAAACGCTGATTACCGGCATGTTGAACAAGGCAACGCTTCTCGATCTTCTCCGTCACTTCATTGTTTTTGAGAAAAGTAAAAAGGAAGATCCTGCTACCGGTATCGTCTCCATTACGTCAGTGAAAAAATTGGCCGCCTATCACCAGTACTATGCCGTCAATGCCGCTGTAGCCTCAACCCTGCGGGCGGTCGACCTGGATGCTCACCTGCAGGCTCGTGAAAATCCATTGAGTTATGGCCTTCCCGGCGTAGCTGGCCAGCCAAGGGGCGACATGAAGGCGGGAGTGGTTTGGCATACCCAAGGCTCGGGCAAATCGCTCTCGATGGTCTTTTATACCGGCAAGATTGTGCTGGTACTCGATAATCCTACCATTCTTGTCATAACCGACCGCAACGATCTCGACGATCAGTTGTTCGACACCTTTGCCGCATCAAAACAGTTGTTGCGGCAGGAGCCGGTGCAGGCAGAGAACCGGGAGCTGTTGAAAGAGCTGTTGAAAGTCGCTTCCGGCGGGGTAATCTTTTCAACCATCCAGAAGTTTCAGCCCTCAGAAGGAAATCTCTACGAGCAGTTATCACCTCGCCGAAATATTGTGGTTATTGCTGATGAAGCGCACCGTACCCAGTATGGATTCAGCGCCAAAACCATTGATGAGAAAGATGCTGATGGTGTTGTGATTGGCAAAAAGGTTGTCTACGGTTTTGCCAAGTATCTGCGCGATGCTCTGCCGAATGCCACCTATCTCGGCTTTACCGGTACCCCGATTGAGAAAACCGACGTGAATACACCAGCGGTTTTCGGCAACTATGTCGATATCTACGACATTGCCCAGGCTGTTGAAGATGGTGCAACTGTGCGGATTTTCTACGAAAGCCGGTTGGCCAAGGTTGAACTCGGAGACGAAGGCAGAAAACTGATTGCCGAGCTTGATGAAGAGCTTGACCAGAAGCAACTGAGCGACACGCAAAAAAGCAAGGCCAGATGGACCAGAATGGAGGCGCTGATTGGCAGTGCCAACCGCACCCGGAATATTGCAAAGGATATTGTCACGCACTTCGAGGCCCGGCAGGAGGTGTTTGCCGGCAAGGGGATGATTGTC
>CAJEXI010000025.1:0-34111 GCA_903994455.1 uncultured Chlorobiaceae bacterium
GTTTCGGGAACATGCTACAGGTAAAAAAGGTGCTTCACAGATATTCATTACAACACATCAGCCATATTTTGTTGATGCTTTGGATCCGAGCGAGGTTTGGGTGCTCGAAAAAGGAGGTAATGGTTTCACGACAGTGAAAAGAGCAAACGAGATCATGTTTGTGCAAAACATGGTTAATGAGGGACAGCCTCTTGGCGCTCTGTGGTACAGTGACTATCTGGATGCGAGGTAAGCCATGCACTTTGAAATTCTCGTCGAAGGGCAGACTGAGCTGACTGCGCTCTCCATTCTGATGCATCAAATTCTTGGTGCTTTTAGTGAGCCTCATACGTGGCGCCTCCATAAGCATCGCGGAATTGGTCGTATTCCGGATGATCCAGCAGCAAAACCCAACAAGCATGACCAGTCACTCCTGCATAATCTCCCTTCCAGGCTTCGAGCTTATGGAGACGAAGGTCGTGATGATGTTGTTGTTGTCGTGTTGGTCGATCTTGATGACAGGCATGATTGCAACGCATTCAAAAGAGAGATGATGGCACTTCTCTCGTATTGTCAGCAACAGCCAAAGACACTTTTCCGTATCGCTATTGAGGAACTTGAGGCATGGTTCTTTGGTGATCAGCAAGCGCTCAAGCACGCATACCCGGAAACTCGTCAACAGGTATTGGACGAGTATATTCAGGACTCTCAGTGTGGCACATGGGAAGTGCTCGCTGATGCAATATATCCGGGAGGTATGACTGCATTAGGGCTGCATGGCAAAAGATCAGTCAGAATACTCGAACAAAAAAGAATCTGGGCCAAAGAGATATGTCAGCATCTTGATGTGCAACGCAATCAGTCGCCAAGTTTCCAGGCTTTTCGTGATGGACTCAGGAGGATGGCGACTACATGAATGCTCTCTGGCAATACAGCACCATCCACAAAAGTGCTTGCAAGGTCATCGAGGAGCAGACCTTGTGGGGTCAGACGGTTTGCCGGGTCTGGTTGCCGAATCAGGACGCGGTTGTGCGTGTTCCCCGTTCTGCATTGCAGGCACTGAACCTTTCCCTGCGGCCTGAGATTGAGGATCACCGGATCGGATATATTGCGGCAGCAGCAAAGGTGGCGGAAGTTCTGGAAGGAGGCAGTAGTGCTTCTGATGGACATGTCTTACTGGCTCCAATGGAGTCAAACGTGATTCCTCTCCCGCATCAAATTCATGCTTTGTCAAAAGCGGTTTCCAGTGATCGGGTTCGATATTTGCTAGCTGATGAGGTTGGCCTTGGCAAAACCATTGAAGCCGGCCTTATCATGCGGGAGCTTAAGCTTCGCGGATTGGTCCGCCGTACACTGGTGGTTGCTCCCAAAGGTTTGGCGACTCAGTGGGTCGCGGAAATGCAGACTCACTTCAATGAGCAGTTTCGGCTGGTGCTTGGTGATGATATCGGAACGCTCCAGCGTTTGGCTCCCGGATCGGAGAGCGGCAATTCACTGTGGTCAATGTTCGATCAGGTTATTGTCTCTCTGGATTCGGTGAAACCAATGGAAAAACGGCGGGGCTGGTCGGCGGAACGAGTGGGTGAGTATAACCGCAGCCGCTATGAAGAGCTGATAACTGCTGGATGGGATCTGGTCATTGTCGATGAAGCTCATCGCCTTGGCGGCAGTACTGATCAGGTTGCCCGTCACAGGCTTGGTCAAGGGTTGGCAGAGGCTGCGCCTTATGTGCTGTTGCTTTCGGCGACTCCCCATCAGGGGAAGAGTGATGCTTTTCACCGGTTAATGACGGTACTCGATAAGGAGGCCTTTCCCGATTTGGAGAGTGTGTCTCGTGAACGGGTGATGCCTTATGTGATCCGTACTGAGAAACGAAAGGCTGTTGATGCCGACAATAAACCGCTTTTCAAGCCTCGCCGGACGCAGTTGATCGCGGTACCATGGGAGCCACGCCATCATCTGCAGCAAAGCCTCTATGAAGCGGTGACCGAGTATGTTCGTGAAGGATATAATCAGGCAATCCGCAACAAGAAACGCCATATTGGCTTTCTCATGATTCTCATGCAGAGGTTGGTGGTTTCAAGTACCCGCGCTATCCGCTTTACTCTGGAACGCCGTCTGGAAATATTGAAAGATGGTGAACGGCAAACCATCTTGCGTCTTGAAGAGTACAGCAGTGGAAGTGATGAGTACTATGATATTGACGGTCAGGAGCTGCTTGATGAGCTTCTGACCTCGAAGGTATCGGCTTTGCAGAACGAAGCTCTTTTTGTTGAAACGCTGCTTGAAGCTGCCCGCAGATGTGAAGAGAGCGGTCCCGATGCCAAAGCGGAAGCCTTGATTGAATGGATATACCAGCTTCAGTCAGATGAGAACGACTCCGAATTGAAGGTGCTGCTCTTTACGGAGTTTGTGCAGACTCAGGAGATGCTGAAGCAATTTCTGGGAGATCGAGGGATTACGGTTGTAACGCTCAATGGTTCCATGAGCATGGATGAGCGGAAACGAGTACAGGATGCTTTTTGTCGTCGTGCGAGGGTTCTTGTTTCTACCGATGCAGGTGGCGAGGGATTGAATCTTCAGTTTTGTCACGTCGTCATCAACTACGATATGCCCTGGAACCCGATGCGGGTAGAACAGCGGATCGGACGTGTTGATCGAATTGGGCAGACGAAGGTTGTCAGGGCGATTAATTTTGTGCTTGAAGAGTCAGTCGAATTTCGGGTACTTGAAGTGCTTGAAAAAAAGCTGGCCGTGATTTTCCAGGAGTTCGGTATCGACAAAACCGGGGATGTGCTCGATTCTGCCGCCGCCGGTGAACTGTTTGATGAGCTCTTTACTTCGGCTGTTCTGGATCCTGAAGGGGTTGAACTGGCGGTTGAACAGGGTGTAGAACGTCTTCGGAATGAGATCATTGACGTTCGTAACGCATCGGTTCTCTACGGCATTTCTGACGAACCTGACCTTCAGGCGGCAGAGCGGCTACGCTCACACCCTCTGCCTCACTGGCTGGAGAAGATGACGGTCGATTATTTGCATGCTCATGGCGGTAAAGCAACACAAAAACGTACAGGGTGGGAGCTGATCTGGCCGGATGGTGAGATCGCTCATCGGTGCGTCTTCAGCTCCAGAGATGCACAAAAAAACCCTGATACACTGTTGCTCAATCTGGAAAATAATCGACTCCGTGGTTTGGTGATCAAATTGCCGCACAGTACTGCCGCCCAGCCAATACCTTGCGTCTCCTTAAGTGGACTGCCTCCAACGATCTCAGGTTTCTGGGCTCTTTTTGAAATCCGGCTGCAAGCTGGGATGCACCAGAAAGGCGGGCTTATAAGAATCCCTCTCGTTCGTCGTCGCTACATCGCAGTTTTTCTGAGTGAAGAGGGGGCCGTTTTTATGCCGACGGCTCGTCACATCTGGGATTCATTGCAATCTGAAGAGCTGAAGGTGCTTGCTGCTATGGATTCAGATGAATCAATCACCATGTTTGATCGTCTTCTGAAGGTTTGTGAAGATGAGGGTAAAGAGTTGTTTGATGCATTGCAGCAGCAACATCAATCAGCTATTGATCGTGAAGAAGAGCGGGGGGCTGTTGCGTTCAGTGCCCGGAGAAGGGCTATCGAACGGGCAGGGTTACCGGAGGTGCGTCATTATCGAACAACGCAGTGTAATGTTGATGAGACCGGGTGGCGCAGAGAGCTTGAATCAGCAAGGCAGGTAGTTCCGGAGATTCGTCCGCTGCTGCTCATGCGCATCATAAAGGGAGGTTCACAGTGAAGAGCTGGAGAGAGAGTATTCTGAACGACTTTGTGCCGAATGTGAGCAGGCTCACCCTCGTTGCGGACCCTGACAGCCTGTTAACGGAAGAGACTCTTGCTCTTGAACTGCGCCGTCGCGGTTTTGAGCGGATTGAATTCAATGATCCGGTAGAGTTTCGATATGCCTATGAATCAAAATACCGTGCAATTTGGGACAGAGGTGAGCATACCGATTTGGTGGTTATTCTTCGACTTCAGGATACAGAACTGGAATCTCTGCCTTATGACCTGCTGCAGGCTGGAAGAAAACTCTCGTTTAATCTGGGTAATCTTTTTCCAAATTTGAGCTACCCGGTTCTCGAGCAACTGGATCGCTCGTTTCTGGATGCATTGTTCGAAGCTCAGCATACATTCTCGCCTGACCGTATGGGTGACAATGCGACCAGGGATTTTATCCTGCGCCATGTTTTCAGGGTTGCAGCAGAACTGATTGTGTCCGATGTCGATCTGCTCAGGGTTCTGCTCCGCCTGCATTACAGTAAAATTGCTCTTCCTGAAATTTTGGCCCTTCGTCTGGTCCAGCAGCTCCGGGGGCAAGCAGGGTTTCATGAATGGCCACTGGATGTTATCGTTTCGGATGAGGAGGCTTTTTTTGCATTCCTTCAGGAGCGGTGGCCACTCTTTCTGGGTAGAATCAGTGATGACAGACAGCTTCGTGAAATTCCCATGAAGTACCGGGGGCCAGACTATCTTCCTTTTGATCATCATGACATACGGGTTTACATCGACAATCTTTTTGTTGAAGGGAAATTGCATCCGGTTCAAAAACCTGGAGTCTCCATTGATGTATCGTCCTGGATTCGGAGCGGTATTGTTGACTCAGGAACGGCTGATCAAACGTTACGGATTTCCCGGCTTTTTGAGATTATTGAAAAAGAGATGCCTGTCGAGGATTGCCGTTATTCTGATTGGATCACTTATGCCTTGAAATGGGCGGAACTGACGGCATTGGTTCATTGCGCTGAGGATGAGGAACGTAAAACACGGTTGCTGCAAATCGGTGATAAACTGAATGCCGCCTTTGCTCGATGGTTAAGCACCCATTATTCAAGTATCATCAATCTATCGCCAAAAAATCCGGCGATGCTGCACCATGTGTCAAGAGGTCTGGCCCGAGAACTCGATGATGACAAAAAAACTCGTGTAGCACTGCTCGTTATAGACGGTTTATCGCTGGATCAGTGGGTCTCTGTTCGTGAGATTCTCCGGGTTCAGAACAGCAGTTTAATCATGAGGGAGTCAGCGGTGTTTGCCTGGATTCCAACATTGACCTCGGTGTCAAGACAGGCGATTTTTTCAGGCAAGCCGCCACTCTATTTCCCGGCGTCAATACAGTCTACAAACAGTGAGAGTAATCTCTGGAAACAGTTCTGGGAGGATGCAGGACTCTCTCGTCTTGACATCGCTTATCAACGAGGTCTGGGCGATGGAGATGTTTCAAGCACTCTTGAAGCGACAGTGCATCCCGGTAAAACAAAAGCACTCGGGCTGGTCGTGGACAAAGTTGACAAGATCATGCATGGTATGCAGCTCGGTGCGGCGGGCATGCATAATCAGATCAAGCAGTGGTGTCAGGGAGGGTTTCTCAATTCGCTTATCGATTATCTTTTGCTTCATGGTTATGAAGTCTGGTTGACCTCTGATCATGGCAATATTGAGTGCCAGGGCAAAGGTCGTCCTTCTGAAGGTGTCATTGCTGAAACTCGCGGAGAACGGGTTCGCGTCTATCCGACGCCTGAACTTCGCACAAAGGTCGCTCGTGAATTCCCTTTTGCAAGCCAGTGGCAACCGATAGGGTTGCCTCAGGGTTATTTCCCGCTTATTGCCAGCGGCAGGGATGCATTTGTTACTTCAGGAACGACCATTGTAGGGCATGGAGGTGTCTCAATCGAAGAGGTTATTGTTCCTCTGATAAAGTTCGAGAGGGGTTTATAATATGAGCAAGCGCCATGAAAAGCTGGGGATAAAGCAGACCATTCAGAAAGAGTGGATGGACAGGACGTTGAGAATGGTGCTGGCAGGAATGACTGAAAAGGAGATCCGCCAGGATCTTGACCAATATCTCTCCACGCAGAAGCAAAGCGGCGGTATTGGAGAGCGAGGTCAAAAAACTTATGGGATGGCTATAGGGATACTTGCCTCATGGTTTGCTCCAGAGGATGATCTTCGCGGGTTTCGAGATGAAGCGTTGAAAATTGCGCGTGTAATTCCAGAAGAAGAGTGGCTGCCACTGCATTGGGCAGTTATTTCGGCAGCATATCCATTATGGTTTAACGTAGCAAAACAGGTTGGCCGGCTATTCAACCTTCAGGAAATCGTGACCCAGCAGCAGATTTTTAACCGTATCAAGGAGCAATATGGAGATCGGGAGACAGTAGCCAGAAATGCCCGGTACACCGTTCGTTCATTTGTCGCTTGGGGTGTTTTGCAGGAATCCGACAACAAAGGATGCTATAAAAAGGCTCCATCACCACTGATTCATGATCGACAATTGGCCGTTTTGCTGTTTGAATCGGCCCTGCACGCAACACCGGAAGGCGCAGGATCCGTTGCCGCTCTCCTGAAACACCCTGCGTTTTTCCCGTTCGAGCTTCCAGTGCTCTCCGGTGACACTATTGCGGGCAGCTCAAGCGCTATCAACTTACTCCGTCATGGGTTGGATGATGAAATTGTTATGTTAACCAGTGGCTGAAGCCCTTACCACATAACCTCTACATCAGCAACCGGATGGAACCAACCTTGAACTTTGATGAAAAACGAGCAGCAAACTCGTATCGAATTGATTGACAAGCTGTTACTGCAGGCAGGCTGGAGTGTGAACGATCCCTCCCAGGTTGTGGAGGAGTTCGACATTCTTGTCGGTTTGCCCGAAGGAGTAGAGGAGCCTCGCACCCCGTACGAAGGGCATCAGTTCAGTGATTATGTGCTGCTTGGCAAGGATGGCAGGCCTATTGCCGTGGTTGAGGCAAAAAAATCAAGTCGTGATGCCGCCATTGGCCGGGAACAGGCGCGGCAGTATTGTGTTCACATTCAGAGCCAGTTGGGCGTTGAGATACCGTTCTGTTTTTATACCAATGGTCTTGAGATCTTTTTCTGGGATCTCGACAACTACCCGCCACGAAAGGTTATCGGATTCCCAACCCGTGACGACCTTGAGCGGTTTCAATATATTCGCAGAAGCCGCAAACCTCTCACCGGGGAGCTGATCAACACCGCCATTGCCGGGCGCGATTATCAAATTCGGGCCATTCGCTCTGTGCTTGAAGCCATTGAGCAGAAAAAGCGGGACTTCCTTCTGGTTATGGCCACTGGCACGGGAAAAACCCGCACCTGTATTGCCTTGATTGATGCCTTGATGCGAGGCGGACATGCCGAAAAAATTCTCTTTCTGGTTGACCGCATTGCCTTGCGGGGGCAGGCGCTTTCGGCCTTCAAGGAGCATTTGCCCCACGAACCTCGCTGGCCCAGCGCCGACGGTGAAAAGCTCTTTGCAAAAGATCGTCGCATCTACATTGCCACCTACCCCACGATGCTCAATCTCATCAGGGATGAATCGCAGCACATTTCACCATATTTCTTTGACTTTCTTGTCATTGACGAAAGCCATCGCTCCATCTACAACACCTACGGCGAGATCCTCGACTACTTCAAAACGGTCACTCTGGGGCTGACGGCAACCCCGACCGATATTCTTGACCACAACACCTTCAACCTCTTTCACTGCGAAGATGGCCTGCCAACCTTTGCCTACACCTACGAAGAGGCGGTGAACAACACTCCGCCCTTTCTGAGCAATTTTCAGGTGATGAAAATCCAGACGAAATTCCAGATGGAGGGGATCAGCAAGCGGACCATCTCCCTTGAAGATCAGAAAAAGTTGATTCTTGAAGGCAAAGATATCGAAGAGATCAACTTTGAAGGCACGCAGCTTGAAAAGCAGGTGATCAATCGGGGGACAAACAGCCTGATTGTCAAGGAGTTCATGGAGGAGTGCATCAAAGACCAGAACGGCGTTCTTCCCGGTAAAACCATATTCTTCTGCGCCACCATAGCCCATGCCCGCCGAATTGAGGAGATATTCGACAAACTCTACCCGCAATACAAGGGTGAACTTGCCAAGGTTCTGGTCTCCGACGACCCTCGCGTCTACGGCAGGGGAGGCTTGCTCGATCAGTTCACGAACTGCGATATGCCCCGCATCGCCATCAGTGTCGACATGCTTGATACCGGCATTGATATCCGGGAGCTGGTGAATCTGGTCTTCGTGAAACCGGTTTACTCCTACACAAAATTTTGGCAGATGATTGGCCGGGGCACACGCCTCCTTGAGCTTGGTAAAATTAAGCCATGGTGCACCGAAAAAGAGCTCTTTCTGATTCTGGATTGCTGGGATAACTTCGAATACTTCAAGCTTCAGCCCAAAGGCAAAGAGATCAAACAACAACTGCCGCTTCCGGTGAAACTCTTCGGGCTTCGGCTTGATAAAATTGAGTCTACCCTCTCAACCGGCAACACCGCCCTTGCAGAGCAGGAAGTGGTAAAACTCCGCCAGCAGATAGCCGAGCTTCCGCGTACCTCAGTGGTGATCAAAGAGGCCGCATCAGCTCTTCTCCCTCTGGAAGAGGAGAACTTCTGGCTCTCTCTTACGCAGCAAAAGCTGGAATATCTGAGAAGCGAGGTCAAGCCGCTCTTCAGAACCGTCTCAGAGGCTGATTTTAAGGCGATGCGTTTTGAGCGCGACATCGTGGAGATTTCACTGGCCAAACTTCGCGATCAAAAGGAGAGGTACGACACCCTCAGCGACGGTATTGCCGAGCAGATCAGCCAGCTTCCCCTCAGCGTCGGCTTTGTGAAACAGGAGGAGCCTCTGATCAGGGTAGCGCAAACAAAGCGGTTCTGGAACGAGGCAACCGAAGAGAGCTTTGACGAGCTTATCGAAAAACTCTCACCATTGATGAAGTTTCGCGAGCTGGAGAGCGGCGCTATCGGTCAAGTCCACCTGAATCTTCAGGATCTGCTCCACCACAAAGAGATGGTGGAATTTGGTCCCCGGAATGAGGCCGTCAGCATTACTCGCTATCGTGAAATGGTCGAGGCGCTCATTACCGAACTGACAACACAGAATCCCATTCTCTCCAAAATCAAGGAGGGCAAAGAGATTTCGCCTGAAGAGGCCAATGAACTTGCCGAGCTGCTCCACGAAGAGCATCCGCACATTACCGAGGAGCTTCTGCGTTCCGTCTATAAGAACCGCAAGGCACATTTTATCCAGTTTATTCGCCATATTCTTGGCATTGAAATTCTCAAGAGTTTCCCTGAAACGGTTGCCGATGCGTTCGACCAGTTTATCCAGCAGCACTCCAACCTTTCCAGTCGCCAACTGGACTTTTTAAACCTGCTCAAAAACTTTATTATCGAGCGCGAAAAGGTAGAAAAGAGAGACCTCATCAACGCACCCTTTACCGTGATACACCCGCAAGGCATTCGCGGGGTATTCAGTCCGGCTGAAATTAACGAAATCCTGGCTCTGGCCCGGCAACTTGCAGCATAACATGACAGAAAATAACCGCATCGAATACAAGCGCGAGCTGAATGACAGGCTTGAGAAGGAGGTGCTGAAAGGTGAAAATTACGATCGCAATTCGATTAAGAGCGATCCAAGAAAATGAAATTGAGTAAAGGATGACCAAAGATGAACTGATCAGCCGTATGAAAGGCTATGAGTGGACTGATTTCGAGTGCAAGAGAGCACAACGGGATGTTCCCAAAGATGTTTACTCCACAGTAAGCGCTTTTGCAAATACGCAAGGTGGCTGGCTGCTCTTTGGTGTTACAGAAAAAAATGGACTGCTTGAAGCTTCTGGCGTGGATCCCGATGCCTTTGACCGCGTTCAAAACGCTTTTCTCACCACTTTACGATCCGGGCAAAAGTTAAACCAGATCGTCAACGCCACTCCCTATGTTTATGATATTGATGGCAAACGTATTCTCGCTTTCCATATCCCTGAACTTGAGAGGCACCGGAAACCTGTTTATCTGAATGGCAATCCCTGGGATAGTTACATCAGGCGTGCTGCACGAGACGAGCGTGTCACGGATAGTGAACTTCACCGATTTCTGCGCGATAGTTCCCGTTCAGCCTGGGATATCGAGGGAGTCACTGATATCGAGGTGGAGAGCTGTATCGATACCGAGACACTCAGGTGGTATCAGGATCTCTTTTATCGTCGCAATCCTGAACAGCGACAGGTTGACGACTCATTGGAATTTCTGCAGGAGTGGAATTTCCTGATCCAGCAGAATGGCAAGCGTGTACTCACTCGGGCTGCGGTACTCCTGTTCGGTCATGATCGCTATGTTCGGGGCTTGCTTCCTCGACCCGTTTTGGATTATCAGCGCATTGATACCCGTTTTGATGCATGGTCTGCCGACGAGCGCTGGCACGATCGCGTGATTTTTGAAGAGAATCTTTTCAAAACCTGGCGAGGGTTGGTGGCAAAATACTCGCGCATCGCGGAACATCCCTTCAAGGTCGACCCAGCCACCATGCGCCGCAATGATGATCCTCCAGACTACATTGCTTTCCGTGAAGCTACGATCAACATGCTTATCCATCAGGACTACGGTGATCATAATCGCAAAGCATCGCTGAAATGGTTTACTGACCGGCTCATATTCTGGAACCCTGGTGATGCCTTTGCCACCAAAGCTCAATTGCTGGAATCAAACGAAAAAGATATCCGCAACCCCCTCATTGTCAATGCTTTTCGTCGTATAGGACTGAGTGACCAGGCGGGTACCGGTATTCGGTCGATCTTGCGAAACTGGCGGGAACTTGGTCGCCGGCCACCACTGATCAACAATGATAAAGCCGGTAAGTCCTTTGAGTTGATCTTGTTACAAGCGCCATTGATGAGTGAGGCCATACAACGCTTCCTGAAAGGTCTCGATATTAACCTGACTGCTGAACAAGCCACTGTTCTCGCAATAGCCTCAATCCAGCCTGTCCTCGACGTTACCGATGCAGCCATGGCATTAAACGGTAATCTTGCTCTTGCTCACCATGCACTTGAGTATCTTTGCAATCAACAGCTTTTCATTGCCAGGGAAAACTCCACCTATAGCTTGACAGAGTTGACCAGGTCACGATTTGATCAAGCTGAAAAGGCAGAATCCATGGACAAACAGGTAACCGGACAAGTCACCGGACAAGTCACCGGACAAGTCACTGAAGACACCGCACAAGTCACCGCACAAGTCACCGCACAAGTCACCGCACAAGTCACCGCACAAGTCGGGCACTATTGTGCTGAACCACGGAGCGCAAGCGAAATTATGTCAGAATTGGGTTTGAAACACTGGAAAACATTCCAGAATAATTATTTAAACCCATTGCTTGAGGCCGGTTTTTTGGAGCGAACTATTCCCGATAAACCTCAAAGTCGCTTTCAACGCTACAAAACAACCGAGCAAGGTCAAACATTTTTGAAGCAGAACAGACAATGAACATACAGCAAGAGTTCACCATCAATAGTACAGATACAACCCGATGCTCCAGCACAACCCTGAACTGAAATCGAAGATAGATCAACTCTGGAACAAGTTCTGGAGCGGCGGCATTTCCAATCCACTCACCGCCATTGAACAGATCACCTATCTGCTCTTCATGAAGCGTATGGACGATCAGGACAGGGAGAAGCAGGCAAGCGCCGAGTGGGCGGGCGACACCTACCGCTCACTCTTTGAAGGGATGTGGATACCGCCGGAATACCGTGACAAAGAAAATGCTGCGAGTTATGCCATTGACAAAAGCACCCTTCGCTGGAGTGAATTCAAACACCTGCAGGCCGAAGAGATGCTCACCCATGTGCAGTCGAGAGTATTCCCCTACCTGAAAGACATGAACGGCTCCGAGTCGAAATTTACCCGGCATATCAAAAACGCGGTTTTCATCATTCCCAAGCCTTCGCTCCTTGTTGAGGCGGTGAAAACGGTTGACGAGATCTTTGAGGTGATGGAGAAAGATTCGAATGAAAAGGGGCAGGCATTTCAGGATATTCAGGGCGACGTCTACGAATTTCTTCTCTCCGAAATTGCCTCCGCCGGTAAAAACGGACAGTTCCGCACCCCTCGCCACATCATCAAAATGATTGCCGATCTGGTTGAGCCCAAGCTTGGCCACACCATTGCCGATCCTGCATGTGGTTCAGGTGGATTCCTGCTTGGGGCGTATCAATACATTGTGACGCAATTGGCAATTCGTGCCGGAAACAAGGAACTCGTGCCGGATGAAGATGGATTTCTCCGCACCTCCGTCTCCGCTGGGCTTACCGAACAGGCAAAAACCATTCTCAGCAAAACGCTCTTCGGCTATGATATCGACAGCACCATGGTTCGCCTTGCGCTCATGAACCTCATGATGCACGGCATTGACGAGCCGGAAATCGACTACAAAGACACCCTGAGCAAGAGCTTTACGCAAGAGTCCTGCTACGACATTATCATGGCCAATCCCCCCTTTACCGGCAGCATCGACAAGGGCGACATTAACGAAAGCTTTACCCTCTCCACCACCAAAACAGAGCTGCTCTTTGTCGAAAACATCTACCGGCTGCTGAAAAAAGGGGGAACCGCCTGCGTTATTGTGCCCCAAGGCGTGCTCTTTGGCTCCGGCGGCGCCTTCAAGGCACTGCGCAAGCTGCTTGTAGACCGCTGCGACCTGAAAGCCGTTATCACCATGCCCAGCGGAGTCTTCAAGCCTTATGCCGGAGTCTCAACCTCCATTCTGCTCTTCACAAAAGTATGGGGCCCGCTCGACAAGGTCACCAAACCAGCGACAGAGCACGTCTGGTTCTACGACATGCAGTCGGACGGCTACTCGCTCGACGACAAACGAAGCAAGCAGGATGGTTTCGGCGATCTGCTTGATATTGTCGCGAACTATAAACGGCGAAGCGTTGAGCACGACACCGACAGAACCCAAAAGTTCTTCATGGTTCCCCGTGCAGAAATTGAAGGCGAAGGAGGATATGATCTCTCCCTTTCCCGCTATAAAACCGATGTGTTTGAAGAGGTCGTCTACGAAAGCCCGTCGGTGATTCTCGACAAACTGATTACGGCAGAGGTGGGGGAGATTGATGAGGCTGAGCTTGTACATATTCAGAGCGGGATTGTACGGGAGCTGTTGGAGTTGAAGGGGATGATTGGATGAAACAAGCATTTATAACCGGTTGGGGGAAGAGTTTTTCAGTTGGTCGATTTAGGCGTAACTGGCATTTTTATAAGGTGGTTACAATTACGAACGCACTGCGTTCGCAATTTGATTTTGAGCGATACGAGAAACTGCTTAAAGATAGTTCCTCATTCGGCATGAAGGTGGTTGAGGGGAGGGGGAGATGAGGTATCCTCAGACGGCTATTTCAGAGGTTGCCAATTTTAATAATGGCTTTCCTTTTAAGCCAAGTGATTGGTGCTCTACAGGATACAAGATTATTCGTATTCAGAATTTAAGCGATCATTCAAAGCCATTTAATCGGACACAAAAGGAAGTTCCTGCTCGCTACCTTGTGAAACGCGGAGATATTCTTGTTTCTTGGTCCGCAACTATTGATGTTTTTGAATGGGATGATGAAGATGCTTACTTGAATCAGCATATTTTCAAAGTTGACTACAATCCTCATAAGGTAGATAAACAGTATTTCAAGTTATCCTTAAAGAATACAGTTCGCGAATTGGGGAAATTTGCGCATGGTTCAACGATGAAGCATGTGGTCAAAGGTGATTTTGATAATCATCAGATCCCTCTTCCACCACTTGACGACCAAATCCGTATCGCAACCCTTCTTTCCAAAGTAGAGAACCTGATCTCCCGCCGTCGTGAGCAACTCAAACAGCTTGATGAACTGCTCAAAAGTGTTTTTCTGGAGATGTTTGGTGATCCGGTCAGGAATGAGAAAGGGTGGGAGACCGTTCCTTTTTCAAGAATTTTAAAAGATATTGAAAGTGGTTGGAGTCCAGTATGTGAAACAAGAGCTGCTTCCCCTTCTGAATGGGGTGTGCTGAAATTGGGGGCAATAACAAGCTGTGTATTCAAATGCGATGAGAATAAGGCTCTTCTTCCTGATGTTCTGCCAATAGCAAGGAATGAAGTTCATGTTGGCGATTTGCTGTTCAGTCGAAAAAATACATACGATTTAGTTGCCGCATGTGTATATGTTTTTGATACAAGAGCAAAATTAATGATATCAGACTTGATATTTCGGTTTGTTTTTGATGACGATGTGGCTGTTAATCCTATGTATATCTGGAAATTGCTCATCAACGATTCGCAAAGAAAAAAAATTCAATCATTTGCTGGTGGGGCTGCAGGTTCAATGCCAAATATCTCAAAAGCAAATTTAAAAAATATAGTTATTCCATTACCTCCTCTTGAACTTCAAAACCGTTTTGAGGCCATAGTAGCCAAAGTTGAAGCCCTGAAAGCCCATTACAACATGTCTCTTATCAACCTTGAATCGCTTTATGGAACTATTAGCCAAAAGGCGTTCAAAGGCGAACTGGATTTGTCGCGGGTGCTGCTTGCCAAACAGGGCGAACAGGCGGATTGAATGGTTTATTTAACTAAGCGAAATTTTTCAATTTAATTTATTTCTAAGGCAGGGTGATCCTATGGATAATAATAGATATGCAGTAAAGGCACTAGAACAAATATTTCATGAAAGAGATAAATTTATATTGATTGGCTTAACTGGACGAACTGGTTCTGGTTGCACAACTGCTGCCACATTATTGTCGTATAACGTTAATGATTTTGATTTGCCAACGCCAAAATTGAGTTGTTTCGATAATAATGATGAGCGAAAAAAGCGAATAATTTACAGTTATACTCAGAAACACTGGGATAAATTTACAGTTATTTCTATGAGGGATGTAATAACTTCATTTGTTTTGGAAAATGAATACTGTGAATTTGAAAGTTACATCATGAAGTCTATCCAAGTTACAAAAGACAAGATTGAAATTTCCCAAAAAATGAATAATAGACTAAAAGACCAGTATGAAATATATCACAAAGAACGAAAAGATATTAGTAATTTAGATGAATATACAAAAGACCAAATTAAAATTAAAGCTCAACGTTCGTATGACTTTTATTATAAAGGCATTAAAAGCTTTTCTGAGGACTTAAAAAAATGCTTTGATAAGATTAATCTAAAAGATTCAGAAGACTCATTTACTTCACTCTTTCAGAAGCTTGGTAACAATATAAGGTCTTCTGGCAACGCTCTAAAGGAGAGTTACGAGAATGAAAATATTTACACCTTCGCTAAACGTCTAAACAAAATAGTAAAAGTAATTAGGGTTGTAGAAGAGAATAAAAGCTTCATTGTTATTGATGCGATTCGAAATCCATTTGAGGCGCAATACTTGCGCGAAAGATACTCTGCATTTTATCTTATTTCTATCAATACGCCTAATTCAGATAGAATTGAGCGTCTAACAAATCTGGGCTACACAAAGGAGAAAATAGAGTCGCTTGATAATAACGAATACCCAAAGAAGTTAAAAGGGGTGTACAAGTTTACACGACAAGATATGCAAAAATGTATAGAGTTGTCGGATATTCATATTAATAATCCTCATGATCAAGGACAAGACTTAAACAAATTAAAAAAACAACTAGCTTGGTATGTTTCATTGATTAAACATCCGGCATTGGTCACGCCTACACCGCTTGAACGGACAATGCAAATTGCTTACCAAGTTAAATTAAACTCTGGTTGTATTTCCAGGCAAGTTGGTGCTGTTATAACAGATCAATACTATTCTATCAAAGCCGTTGGGTGGAATAGCTCTGCTGAGGCACAAACACCGTGCTTGCTGAGAAGTTCATCTGATTTAATAAGTAATCTTGATAAGAAGGGGTTTAGCTTTTATGAGAATACGGACGAGAAATTTCGGGATCTTGTTTCCATAAATTATAAATATCTTCCTGAACACGAACATTTTTTAGGCTTTACACCTTGTTATTGCTTTAAAGATTTACAGAATAGAATAGATGGAGAAAAGAATCAGGTTCATACACGATCTTTACACGCAGAAGAAAATGCTTTTTTGCAGCTTGCAAAATATGGGGGAGTGGGAATTATTGGTGGTATTCTATTTTCGACTGCAAGCCCTTGTGAACTATGCGCTAAAAAAGCATATCAGTTAGGTATCAAAAAAATATTTTATATCGACCCATATCCTGGAATTTCGTTAGACCATATCTTTCAAAGCGGAAAAAAGCGTCCAGTAGTGGAACTCTTTAGCGGAGCTTTGGGGCGTGCCCACCACCAACTATACACACCTATTTTTCCCTTCAAAGATGAGCAGGAACTTTTATATGGCGATCTGATAGGCACTGAATCAATTCTTGAAGACGAAATTAAGAAGGCGGAAAAAAATCTGAAAGAGAAAAGAGATGAGCTTGATAAAGTCAAAAAAAATATTAAATGAAGAAGAATTTATTGACCTTGGTAGGTACACTTCCAAATGAAAGTGGTTTTAAAAAAAGAATACGATTTCATCAGGGTTGGTGGAGGACGTTTGTTCTTGCTGAAGATGAAGGGAATAACCCTGTTCAAAAGAAAGAAAAAGTTTGTAATACAATTTTAAATGGAGACATAAACAAAAAGAATTTTTTATCTAAAAGTATCTTGGCTGCTGTCGAACAGACAATTGAGGATAGAAAAAAAGCAGGTTCTGGTATTATAGAGGAACAGCGTCTGTATAATAATCTTCTATCCAGTCAACCGCTTTGTTTTAATTTTTTTGGAGAACTAAAAGCGGATAAGTGTCTTGCATTAAAAATATTGCAGCAGTATTGGCCTGAGTTAACTGAAGTTACCAATGTTATTTTTGAATATGCTCCTCAACAAAACTACACCAAGGATAATTCAGCTTTTGATGTTTCTTTTGAGGTAATGTCTGGCAAAAAAAGCGGTTTTATAGGTCTTGAGTGCAAGTACACAGATACTTTTTCTTCTACCGAGTACAAAAAACCTGAGTATGAAAGTATTTTTGAAAAAGGTCGAGAAAGTTCATTTATAGCAACTTATGACGAGTTTACGTCACCTAAATACAACCAGCTTTTTCGTAATCAGCTAATTGCTGAAGCACTGCTTCAAAATGCTTGCTATCAATTTGTGTATACGGGTCTATTCTGTCATCAAGATGATAATAGTGCATTACAAACTGGAACAGAATTTCAGTGTATGCTGAAAAATGGGGAACAGAAATTCAAGGTCATTACATATCGTGATTTTATTGAAAAAGTACAAAAGCTGGATATAAGCTGGGAACAGCGGGAGTTGAGTATGATGCTTTGGGCAAGGTATTGTGGTTTGCAGTTAAGTGATAATGTGTATAAATAATATTGTAATGCGGCAATTTAATCTGAAGTAAGCAATAAAAGTTTTCTGGAAGAAGTGATTAAGTTTTTTCTTGGACGTATCCGTACTGAGCGCAAGCGTCACCTTTTGCGATTATTGGTTCAAGATGAAGGTCAGGGTACTGGATGAAAATGAAGGCTTCAGATAAGAAAATGCGAAAAACAAATCGCATCCTTAAAGCCAATAAGAGAGAGCACATTGGAAGGTGAGGGTAAGTGTGTGAGTGTGAGTTAATCTGACGGGTATGTCCTGTTATTTGATAACTATCATCGGATTTATACCTTACTCAAGAGTAAAAATAAAAATCATGGCTGATGATATTTTGCCACAAAAACTTAACTAATACAGGTTATGCCGGAGATATCACGATTTCTTGGGATTATCATTTCAATGTATTTCGATGAACACAACCCACCTCATTTTCATGTGCAGTATAATGACTATCGGGCATCAATGGACATCAGGAATTTGAATATCACAGTTGGTTCTCTTCCTGCGAAAGTTCGTGGTCTTGTGGAAGAATGGGCAGAATTGCATAGTGATGAACTTTTGATGATGTGGGAAACAAAGGATTTTCATCGGATTCAACCGCTTGTGTAACGGAGGACTTTATTATGGAATGTATTTCAATTATAGAGGCAAAGTATGTCAAGGATTATCAGATATTTCTGACATTCAATACCGGTGAAACCGGCGAGGTTGATCTGCGTGATCTTGTCTATAAATATCCAATAGCGGAGCCATTGCGGAACCCTGAAGCTTTTTCACATTTTTATCTTGATTCCTGGCCTACTCTTGCATGGGATTGCGGTTTTGATGTAGACCCTGAGTCACTGTATTTCAGGGCAACCGGCAAGTTGCTGTGGGAGACGAAAGCATCCTGATAAAACGCCATTCAATGATGTAGGCTTGAGGTATCAAATCTCTGACTCCACCTTGGTATTAATATAAATTTGCCAGCGCTTACTAAACACTGCGCCTTTGATGGTTACTGATGGTAGCAGTGGTGAGCGTACAGGTTTTTTGGCGTTGATATATGGCAAAAATAGGCTATGAACGTATTCAGGATATGGCTGATCCAGCGCTATCCGTTGATCGCGCCCGCGAGTACTGGCAACAACATGGGAGAAGCGAAAAATGGATACCCTTCCAACGCAGTTTCTATAAAAAGCCATATAAATATATTGCTATTGAAGCCATATAATTGTAACTTAACCCTATGAAAAGCGCTCGTTTTGAATGGGATGAAGAGAAAGACAGGGAAAATCAGGATAAACACCATGTGCCTTTTTCATTAGCTCAATACGCATTTCTTGATCCGAAGCGTCTTATTGTCGAAGATAGAGGCCACAGTAATGAAGAAAATCGATTTTATTGTATTGGGCGAGTGGATGAAGGAATAATGACTGTAAGGTTCACCTATCGAGGCAATATTATCAGAATATTCGGAGCTGGATATTGGAGAAAAGGGAGAAAAATATATGAAGACCAAGATTGAATATACCGATGAGCCATTAGGAGAATTAATGGTCATTACAGACGGTCTGCCTTCGCCTGATCAATTAATCCTGAAGGACGATAACGTCAAAATTACTATTGCATTAAAAAAAACAAGTGTCGAATTTTTTAAGCATGAGGCAAAGAAACATCATACTTCTTACCAAAGAATGATAAGGCAACTCATAGACTGGTACGCAGTAACTAACCAAAAAAGCGCATAATGCGGCTGTGATCGAGGTGTTTTTTTGCACCATTGAATGATGCAGGCTTGAGGTATCAAATCTCTGTCTCCACTTTGGTATTGATGTAAATTTGTCAGCGCCTATTAATACTTGGTGCCGTTGATGGCAGAAGGGGGGGGCGTACAGAATTTTTGGCGTTGACATACTCTGACAAAGGCCGCCATACCCTTGGATTCAGGTAACAGATCTTCGCCCGGAATTGATTGAAAAGTGCCGTCGATATGTTCGGATAAACAGGGATAATCATCCCTGGGCGGATATAGAATCGAATATGGTCAAGTGACCACCAGGAACGCCAATCGGCCTCACGGGTTTGGCCTGTTGAACCCTGACACCTTTGCGCCTTATCCGAAAAACCCTGTGATCGGTGCATTTTTCAGGGAAATAGACCGTGCCGATGAACTGGGTTCTGGTATGCGCAACCTTATGAAATATGGCAAAACTTACGGTGGTGCAGATCCGCAACTCATTGAACGGGAATGTTTTTCGCATGATCATCAGTGTGCCGGAATTCAGCGCGAAACAAGAAGGAGACGGCTCTTGACATCAGAACAAAAGCTGATTGCCGTTGGAAATACTCCAATTCGCTTAAAATTACTCTAAAATTTGAATTAGTTCGATCACTTTCTTAAACTGAACCCGTCGCAATTTTTTTGGTCAAAGCTGTTGAGAGTCCAGCGAATTTTCTTCCATTGTTCCAGCAAGTGTTTCGCAGATCTTCTGTTTCGATGTTATGTATGTTTCAAACACAAGTTCTTCTTAATCTCTGTAAAATATTAAAATTAAAACAGTAATGCTGATAGCTGTTAAGGCACTTGAAAATTCCAGACTTTCAGCTACTTGCCGGCTTTTTTCTCAGGGGTTGATTCGTGAGCTGGCGCAGAAAGGCTCTTCAGCTCAATTTCCTAGGTTAGCCAAAGAGTCGAGTCTGCTTGACCAGTCACAATGTGACTCCCCGCTCTGTACTTTTTTTGAAAAGGCTTTTTCATTGTTGAAAAGAAAAGTGTGCCGTAATGAATACACTTACAAGTCGGCTCTTGCACATAAAATATTGCTTGGAAAGCATTCGCTTCAAACAGCCACAATGCTTTCAGAGTTTCGGGTTGGAAGCAGTAAAGCTGATATTGCTATTTTGAACGGAACTTCAACCGTCTACGAAATAAAATCTGAACGAGATTCTCTTGTTAGAATTCAGGATCAAGTTTCCTGGTATAGGAGTTTTTTTGCTCATGTCAATGTAATCACGGGAGAGAATCATTTAAAGAATGTTCTTGCAGCAGTACCTGACGACGTTGGGGTATTATTGCTCACCGACAGATTTCAGATAGCAACTATAAGAAAATCTCAATACTCACCAGAAAGAATACGTCAGGAGATAATTTTTGATGCAATTCGACTCGATGAGGCAAAGAATATTTTGAAAAAATATGGTGTTGAAATACCAATTCTTCCAAACACCCTTATGTATAGCTCTTTGCGTCATAAGTTTCTTGAATTAACTCCGCATCAAGCGCATGACGGGATGGTGGAGGTTCTTGGAAATACTCGCAGTCAATCTGCAATAAGCGATATTATTAAAGCCATTCCTCATTCACTGCAGGCGATTGTATTATCCCTCCCTTTGAAAAAGAAAGAGTACTCAAGACTTCTGGATGTTATGAATATTCCAGTCATCGAAGCTTTAAAATGGACGTGACACGGTTATGTACTACCCCTATTTTCGAGGAAAACAAAACGAACTGCTTACTCTTCGAGAGTGTGCGCCACTTATGGTACAGCGCCAGTTTGTTCCCATTATTGAGCCAGTCAAGGAGTCTTTGGGAGGTTTAAGCAAAACTCTTTCATCGCTCATAGATATTGGTGGGCGTGCGGTGGTTATTGTCAATCCTCGTTATGGTGATCATTCAAGAAACGGTGATGGTATTGTTGAACTGGTGAACAATGACTTTGAGCAAGAGAATATCTCCGTTGGCATTTTATTGTCTGAAAACATGTCAGCAAATGATGCCCTCAAGTATTGCAATGAGTATTCCGAAAGGCATATTACTCTGATTCATGCAGGGTTCACTGAAGCAAAAACATTGGCTGATTTACTGGGTTGGGAGGCATGTGAGATGCGACATGTTTTTTTTGAGGAAAGTTGCGGTAAACTGTACCAAAAGCATTTTAGAACAGGTGAGCGAATATTATTGCGTGATGGTTTTGAAAAACGATCGAACAGATTGCATCCTTACGTTGAGTTTTTTTCTGATATTCATGCAACATTCATGGATGAGGGAATGAATGGTTTTGGCGATTTTCTGATTGTTGGTGATGATTATTCAGAAACGGGTGGGCCAGCCTATGCCGTTGCTATTCATCTGACCTTCATTGACAGAAACAAAGATGATGGCATGTATATTCATCATTTTAAATCGAACCGTCAGGACGACCCGACAGATCCTGCTGGTAAATTTGCAGAAGCTTTGGATAAATTAGTTAAAGAGGTGACCCGTTCAGATACTCAAATATTTCATAGTAATGCTGTTGGTGAATTTCTTAAACTGCATGAAATGAAACATTTTCCTGGTCTTGGCCCGGTTAAAAAATTATCAATGAAGCATCATATAGAGACCTTGGCAGATTACTTTATTCGGGAACATAATGTTGCATGATGAAAAGTTGTTGCGCCAACTGTATCGGTGACCGAGGAATAACAAGAGCGATTATTCCAACATTATCCTCTGAGGTTGGAAACTGTCTTTATTGCGGAACGCAGAATACTCAACTGATTCAACTATCTTTTCTTAAAAGCTATTTTGAACAGCTTGCCAATATCTACATCAAGAATCAGACTGGCAAAACTCTTGTTGAGTGGTTCAAGGATGATTGGGATATGT
The DNA here is from genome assembly GCA_903994455.1 of uncultured Chlorobiaceae bacterium. Taxonomy (GTDB): domain Bacteria; phylum Bacteroidota; class Chlorobiia; order Chlorobiales; family Chlorobiaceae; genus Chlorobium. The sequence goes on from CAJEXI010000025.1 coordinate 21,855, forward strand.
TCTCTCATTCCAGAATGGATATTGCACATTCAAAGGAACTATTGGCTGATATTCTTGATGATGGAGCAATAGTTCGTGAAAATTTTGTTCCTTCTGACGATTGTCTTTCAGATGGACTTGAGCGCTGGGAGAAACTTCGCAGTGAGTTGATGTATGAAAACAGATTCTTTCCTCAAACCGAAATCGACGCAGAGAGGTTACGTGGTCTGTTGTCTCATTTGCTGCTTGGATCTGATGAACTCAATGAAATATGGTATAGAGCCCGTCTTCAAACTATTACAGAGCCCTTTTTGCCTGATGACATGGGGGCTCCACCGAAACATCTTGCTTCGCAAGGCCGGGCAAATCCTGCAGGAATTCCATATTTGTATCTTGCCTCCACTGTTACGACAGCGATTTCGGAACTTCGCCCGCATACGGGTGATTTTGCAAGTGTGGCTGATTATTGTATGTCGAAGAATTTGAAAATCATCGATTTGCGTTTTCCCCGCAAAACTGTTTCACCATTCTTGTTGAGCGATGAAAGGGAAGTTGCTTTGCTCAGAGGAGATATCAGCTTTTTAGAACAGCTTGGAGATGAATTGACACGACCGGTACTCCCACTGGTAGCAGCTATTGACTACATCCCAAGTCAATATATTTGTGAATTCATCAAAAAGTGCGGCTACCATGGCGTGATCTATAAAAGCTCAGTAGGAGATGGAATAAACCTTGCCGTTTTTGACCCAAATATTGCGTCAGCGTTGAATGTTGTACGTTACAAAGTTTCTCGAGTCTCGGTAGAAGTTTCACAATAACAATGGAATGTATTTCAATTGTAGAGGCAAGGTATGTCAAGGATTATCAGATATTTCTGACATTCAATACTGGTGAAACGGGAGAGGTTGATCTCCGCGATCTTGTTTATAAATATCCAATTGCAGAGCTATTACGGAACCCTGAAGCTTTTTCACATTTTTATCTTGATTCCTGGCCTACTCTTGCATGGGATTGCGGTTTTGATGTTGATCCTGAGTCACTGTATAATAAAACAGATACATGAACTGATCCGTCAGGGTGAGGGGATTTCGGTAGAATTCAAAACTTGCCGGAATAAGTATCAATCGCTATGTTTATGAGACAGTTTGCGCCTTTCTCAATCGCCATGGTGGCACGATTCTGCTTGGTGTTCAGGATGACGGAACTCTTCAGGGTATTGAGCCGGATGCTGTAACGCAGATCAAAAAAGACTTTGTCACCTCAGTGAACAACCCGCTGAAGCTCACGCCGCCAACGTACCTCTCTGTGGATGTTGTCGAGCTTGATGGGAAATCTCTTCTGCGGATTTATGTGCCGGAAAGCTCCCAGGTGCATCGCTGTAATGGGCGTATTTACGATCGCAATGAAGATGGTGATCTGGATATTACCGATCACACCACACAGGTAGCGCATCTCTACCAGCGTAAACAGGCAACGTTCAGCGAAAACAAAGTATACCCCTGGATTCAGGTGACAGATCTTCGCCCGGAATTGATTGAAAAATGCCGTCGATATGTTCGGATAAACAGGGATAATCACCCTTGGGCGGATATGGATGACCTGCAACGGCTCAAAAGTGCACAGCTCTATCAAGAGGATTCAGAGACAAAGCAAAACGGGGTCACACTCGCCGGAGCCATGCTCTTTGCGCCTGACCTGCTTATCCTGAAAGTTTGTCCTGCGCATCGAACTGATCTGATCCTGCGCAAGGTCAATGTGGATCGCTACGACGACCGCGATCTGGTGCGCACAAACCTTATCGAAAGCTACGACCGGATTCTGGCTTTTATCCAAAAGCATCTGCCCGATCCCTTTTATCTTGAAGGCATTGAGCGCAGAAGCCTTAGGGATGCCATCTTTCGTGAAGTTGCATCCAACATCCTTATTCACCGCGAATATTCCAGCGGCGTTCCTGCTCGGCTTATCATCGAATATGGTCAAGTGACCACCTGGAACGCCAATCGTCCTCACGGGTTTGGCCTGATGAACCCCGACACCTTTGCGCCTTATCCAAAAAACCCTGTGATCGGTGCATTTTTCAGAGAGATAGATCGTGCCGATGAACTCGGGGCTCTGGTATGCGCAACCTTATGAAATATGGCAAAGTTTATGGTGGGGCGGATCCGCAACTCATCGAAGGCGATGTTTTCCGGATGATTATCAGCGTGCCGGAATTTGGAGAAAAACAAGAGGAGACGGCTAAAGTTGCACAAGTCGGGGCGCATGATGGGGTGTATGACGTGGTGCATGATGGGGCGCATGACATCAGATTGAGTGAAATGATGAAGAAAATTATAATGCTCCTGATTGAGCCGAAATCAACTCCACAACTTCTGGTGCAGCTTGGCTATCCTCGAAGAACTCGTAATTACGAAGCGGCTATCAAAGGTCTGCTGGACTTTAAATTGATCGAAATGACCTTCCCGGATAAGCCACGAAGCAAAAACCAGCAATACCGTCTGACTGAGAAGGGGAAGCACTTGATAAATGGGATTGCATAAAACAAAAGACGTTATCGTAAATTTTCTATCCTTTCCCAATTACGTCCGCAGTGCGGACGCAATTACACTGTCCGGAGTTCAGTCTGGCGATATCTCAATAACAGGTGAGTGACCAAACAGTGTTCAAGAATTCAAAACCCTGAAAGAAGAGCCTATATACAGGGCAATCAGGAAAAGAAAACGGCATCATAACCCCAACTCGCGATGTGAACCGAGGCGCACCAGTTCAAGAATGGTGTCGTCAATTTTTCGGTAAATCAAAATAAGATCATGCTTGATGTGGCAATCACGGCAATCATTCAACGTTCCGATAAGGGCATGATCGACGGCATTAGGGGGCAAACCCTTGTCTTCAATCAGAAGGCTAAGGATTGCCGCCAAAAGCGCATCAAGTTTCTTGCCGTGTATCCCTGATTTCTCGCGGCGATAGTCACGCTTGAATCGGCTGGTGTATTTCATCGTCCGCATTTAAACCCTGAAACAACCCATCCAAAGAACTGGCTGTTATGAGTTCTCCACGGCGGGCGGCTTTAATAGCCTCAATCGTTTCTGCATTGGGGATGAGTGGCTCGAAAGGCAACGCCTTTTCAGCAACAACCCGTTTCAACATAAGCCTTACGGCATCGGACAGGGAAAGCCCTATGGAAGCCAGTACAGCGGAAGCCTCGGCCTTTGTTGCGGCATCAATCCGTGCTCTGACAACTGAATTTTCTGTCATATCAACACCCTCCTTTTGTAGCCACAATGTAGCGCAATAAAGCGGACGGTGCAAGTATTATTGAGGATTGAGGAGCGATAATGGCTTATGGTTGATCTGGTTCACTTCAAAGACAAATAAAGAGAGGTGCCCTTCTTGTCAGTGATGACAGTGGTCGGGCGCGGATGGCATGAGCGGGATTATCTGGAATTGAGCTATATTGCGATTGATTTGTACGCTATAGTGACACTTAAAGAGGAACAACTATGATAGCAATAAGCACAACGGAGTTGAGGCGGAACCTCCGAAAATACCTCAATACCGCAAACAAGGAACGGGTCATTATCCAGTGCGGAAAGAGTGAAACCTATGAAATTATTCCTGCCCGGAAAATGAGTGATATCGACCGATATTTTTCGGATCCCAATGTCGTTGAGCATTTACAGCACTCTCTTCAGCAAGTACAGGAGGGTAAAACCACGGTTCTCAAAAAATCAGATATCAAAAACTTCCTTGGACTTGAGTAATGAGTTATGCGCTTGTCTATACTGACCTTGCTCGAGAAGATATTGAGAAGCTTAAAAAGTCAGACGACATGGTTGCGAGCCGCAAACTTGCCAGAATGCTTGAAGAACTTATTGACCATCCTTTTACAGGATCAGGTAAACCGGAACAACTCAGATACGATTTTTCCGGTTGCTGGTCACGAAGGATTTCCAGGAAACACCGCCTTGTCTATAAAGTAGATGACAAAACAGTAACCGTTCACCTGCTTTCTGTTTATGGGCATTATGATGATCGATGATTGTTTCTCTATTCGGTGATGGGGACTTTCAAATTACATTCGTATCGTAGACGAAATTCACTCGAAAAATTCACAGACACCCTCGACTACGTCAACTTTCCAGCTCTTCACTTGGTGTTTCCATGCCATCCACGTCCCTGTTGCTGCGGCTTGTTCTGAGACGGTTTCGGTTACTGACACATTCAATAATGTTAACTTGTATTCGCTTGACAAGTGTCGTATATTTGCGTCATCGGAGATGTCGTATTTTTGCAATGCAAACTCTTCATAATGAATGAGTAGATATGGTAGTTTAGAGTATAAGATTATAGCTCGAATGGCAAGGAAGAAGTGCTCTGTATTCGTGCGTGAAGATTTTAAGGATTTGAGTGACTACGATCAGGTTGGGCGTGCTTTGCGAAACATAGCCAAAAACGGGAGATTGATTCGGGTAGGCTATGGTGTCTATGCCAAAGCCAAAAAGTCAACCATTACAGGTGAACTTGTTCCAGTGGTTCCGTTGCCTGAGTTGGCGAAAGAGGCTCTTGCTCGTCTTGGAATCAAAACAGCCCCATCCCGCATGGAAAAAGATTACAATGCTGGAAAAACAACCCAGGTGCCAACCGGGCGAGTGATTGCTGTTAAGGGCCGTATAAGCCGAAAGATAGGATATGGTGGAGCTTATGTCAGTTATGAACCAGCGGCCTGAAAAGGAAGTTTTTGAGGACGTGGCGCTTCTCAAAAGCATTGCTCCCTCTTTCATCGAGAAGGATTGGTTTGTCACGCAAATTATTGCTGTACTTGCTGATCACCATGCGGATGGTTTTGAATTTGTATTTACTGGTGGTACCGCTCTTTCAAAAGCCTATAATCTCATAAAGCGATTCTCTGAAGATGTCGATTTCAGGGTTATTGCTCCAACGACACCCCAAAGTCGAAAAACGCTCTCCAAATTTAAACACGGAGTAGTTGAGAAGCTTCAGCAAAGCGGATTTGCAATCGAGGAAGGTCACATTCAGGCGAGAGATGAAAATCGCTTCTTCTCGATTGATTTTTGTTATCCCAGCCACTTCTCTCGTTCTGATGCTCTTCTTCCCCATGTCCAGATAGAGATAAGCATCAGCACTCCTCAACGTCCACCATGCTATTTGCCTGTCTCCTCGATAGCCTGTGCCGTTACCAAAAAACCAGCCGAAGTGAGCAGGATTGCCTGTATCGATCCTGTTGAAAGTGCTGCTGATAAACTCAGTGCCTTGGCATGGCGAATCCCTGACCGTGTAAGGGGAATGCAAGAGGACGATCCAGCTCTTGTTCGGCATATTCATGATCTTGCTCTACTCAAAGAGTTTGCATTTGCGGATAAAATTTTTTCTTCGTTGGTTGCTGTATCTATGCACGACGATGACCGGCGCTCAAAAAATAATCCCTCATTTGCCGGTTCGAGTATGCAGGAAAAGTTCCGGCAAATGATTCAGATACTCGAAACTGATACGAAATATCAGGACGAATATGAGCTTTTTGTTAAAAGTGTCTCTTATGCTGCCGAAGGAGAAGTGCCAGACTTCGCAGAGGCAGTGCGAGCGGTTCGCATTCTTGTACAGCTTATCTGATTCCACTACAATGGAATAGCTGATGTGGGAAACAAAGGATTTTCATTGTAGTCAACTGTTTATGTAACGGAGAACTCACTTATGGAATGTATTTCAATTGTAGAGGCAAAGTATGTCAAGGATTATCAGATATTTCTGACATTCAATACTGGTGAAACCGGCGAGGTTGATCTGCGTGATCTTGTCTATAAATTTCCAATAGCGGAACCATTGCGGAACCCTGAAGCTTTTTCACATTTTTATCTTGATTCCTGGCCTACTCTTGCATGGGATTGCGGCTTTGATGTAGACCCTGAGTCACTGTATTTCAGGGCCACCGGCATACAAAATAGCGCTCAAGAATTCTAAACTGTACAAGAAAGAGGCGGATCATGACAGAAGAACAAACGCTCATTGCTTTTGAAAATGCCCCAATTCGTCGTCACTTCGATGAGGCTACTGAAACCTGGTACTTCTCGATTGTCGATGTCATTGCCGTGTTGAGCGAAAGCGTCAATCCGCGTGATTATTGGTTCAGGATGAAGGTCAGGGTAAAGGCTGAAGATGGCCTTGAGTTGTCGACAACTTGTCGACAACTGAAATTGAAATCTTCAGATGGGAAAAAATATGCCACAGATTGCGCAAATGTGGAAGGACTACTGAGAATTATTCAATCCATACCCTCGCCTAAAGCAGAGCCATTCAAGCAATGGCTGGCAAAAGTAGGCTATGAACGCATTCAGGATATGGTTGATCCAACGCTATCCGTTGATCGCGCCCGCGAGTACTGGCAACAACATGGGAGAAGCGAAAAATGGATACCCTTCCAACGCAGTTTCTATGAGATGCCATATAAATATATTGCCATTGAAGCCATATAATTGTAACTTAACCCTATGAAAAGCGCTCGTTTTGAATGGGATGAAGAAAAAGACAGGGAAAATCAGGATAAACACCATGTGCCTTTTTCATTAGCTCAATACGCATTTCTCGATCCGAAGCGTATTATTGCCGAAGATAAAGGCCACAGTAATGAAGAAAATCGATTTTATTGTATTGGGCGCGTGGATGAAGGAATAATGACTGTAAGGTTCACCTATCGAGGCAATATTATCAGAATATTCGGAGCTGGATATTGGAGAAAAGGGAGAAAAATATATGAGGACCAAGATTGAATATACCGATGAGCCATTAGGAGAATTAATGGTCATTAAAGACGGTCTGCCTTCGCCTGATCAATTAATCCTGAAGGACGATAACGTCAAAATTACTATTGCATTAAAAAAATCAAGTGTAGAATTTTTTAAGCATGAGGCAAAGAAACATCATACTTCTTACCAAAGAATGATAAGGCAACTCATAGACTGGTACGCAGTAACTAACCAAAAAAGCGCATAATGCGGCTGTGAGAACAGGTAAATGTCCCATGTTCAGGCAACAACAATATTTTGTGTGCCAATATATTCTGCTTCCATTACGGGCTCTCCATCCTCAAGCAGCATTTCGATGACTTCTTGAAGGTTTTGATGCAGTTCATCCATGGTTTCCCCCTGTGTGTGTGCGCCCGGGAATCCAGGGATGAATCCTGTAAAAAGGCCGGTCTCCGTACAGCGTTCAACAATTGCCGTATAATTTCTCATTGCAAGCTTTCTCCTGTACTTGTAAATTCATGAGGTTTTTTCAATAACGCATCGCTTCATTGTGTCGGGTTTTCTCAGAAGCAATAAATCATTTCATATCAGTGGCGAACTTGGTAAAATTATCTTTCCTCCAATGTAAGCCAAAAAGCCGACTGCAAAAATATCGCCTGACCGAAAAAGGTCGAAAACTGCTGGAGAAAAGATGAAACAAGAAAGGAAACGTATTCTGATACCCGGAAACAAATTTGTGAAGGAAGAAGTGCTCTGTATTCGTACGTGAAGATTTTAGGGATTTGAGTGACTTCGATCAGGTTGGGCGTGCTTTGCGAAACATAGCCAAAAACGGGAGATTGATTCGGGTAGGCTATGGTGTCTATGCCAAAGCCAAAAAGTCACTCATTACAGGTGAACCTGTTCCTGTGGTTCCGTTGCCTGAGTTGGCGAAAGAGGCTCTTGCTCGTCTTGGAATCAAAACAGCCCCTTCCCGCATGGAGAAAGATTACAATGCCGGAAAAACAACCCAGGTGCCAACCGGGCGAGTGATTGCTGTCAAGGGCCGTGTAAGCCGAAAGATAGGATATGGCGGAGCTTATGTCAGTTATGAACCAGCGGCCTGAAGAGGAAGTTTTTGAAAAAGTGTCGCTTCTCAAAAGTATTGCACCCTCTTTGCATCCATGCACGAAGATGACCGGCGCTCAAAAAATAATCCCTCATTTGCCGGTTCGAGTATGCAGGAAAAGTTCCGGCAAATGATTCAGATACTCGAAACTGATACGAAATATCAGGACGAATATGAGCTTTTCGTTAAAAGTGTCTCTTATGCTGCATTCAGGATATGGCTGATCCAGCACTATCCGTTGATCGCGCCCGCGAGTACTTGCTGCAACATAAGTGAGGCTGATCTGGTTCACTTCAACGACAAATAAAGAGAGGTGCCCTTCTTGTCAGTGATGCCAGTGGTCGGATGCGATATGGCATGAGCGGGATTATCTGGAATTGAGCTATATTGCGATTGATTTGTACGCTATAGTGATACGTAAAGAGGAACAACTATGATAGCAATAAGCACAACGGAGTTGAGGCGGAACCTTCGAAAATACCTCAATACCGCAAACAAGGAACGGGTCATTATCCAGTGCGGCAAGAACGAAACCTATGAAATTATTCCTGCCCGGAAAATGAGTGATACCGACCGATATTTTTCGGATCCCAATGTCGTTGAGCATTTACAGCACTCTCTTCAGCAAGTTGAGGAGGGTAAAACCACGGTTCTCAAAAAATCAGATATCAAAAACTTCCTTGGACTTGAGTAATGGGCTATGCGCTTGTCTATACTGACGTTGCTCGAGAAGATATTGAGAAGCTTAAAAAGTCTGGTGACAAGGATTATCAGATAGTTCTGACATTCAATACTGGTGAAACGGGTAAACAGGGATAATCATCCCTGGGCGGATACGAATGACCTGCAACTGCTCAAAAGTGCGCAGCTCTATCAAAAGGATCCAGAGACAAAGCAAAACGGGATCACCTCGCCGGAGCCATGTTCTTCGCGCCCTATCCGAAAAATCCGGTGATTGGTGCATTTTTCAGAGAGATAGACCGTGCTGACGAACTCGGTTCTGGTATGCGCAACCTTATGAAATATGGCAAAGCTTATGGTGGGGCGGATCCGCAACTCATTGAATGGGGATGTTTTCCGCATGATTATCAGCGTGCCGGAATTTGGAGAAAAACAAGAGAAGATGGCTAAAGTTGCACAAGTCGGGGCGCATGATAGGGTGTATGACATGGTGCATGATGGGGTGCATGACATCAGATTGACTGAAACGATGAAGAAAATTATAATGCTCCTGATTGAGCCAAAATCAACTCCACAACTTCTGGTGCAGCTTGGCTATCCTCGAAGGACTCATAATTACGAAGCGGCTATCAAAGGTCTGCTGGACTTTAAATTGATCGAAATGACCTTGCCGGATAAGCCTCGCAGCAAAAACCAGCAATACCGTCTGACTGAGAAGGGCAAGCACTTGATAGATGGGATTTCATGAAAAAAAAAGACTTTATCGCAAATTTTCTATCCATTCTCAATTACGTCCGCAGTGCGGACGCAATTGTACTGAAATGCGATTAACTATTTATATTTCCAAAAATAGGCGAGTGACGAAACACCGCTCAGGAATTTAAAACTGTTGTTGGCGACAAGGTAGGCAACTATGCCAACTCTATACACGAACGGAGGTAACAAAATGACAGAAATTATAGGCCTTGATGATCGCGAATTGAACGAACTCATGCCCAGCGAAGTCTGCCCCCGCTGCAAACACTTGTATGCTGAGTGCCGGTATGAGTGCAAAGCCTTCCCCGACGGCATACCTGCCAACATCTGGCTTGGCAAAAACGACCACACCCAGCCATATCCAGGCGACAACGGTATACAGTTTGACGCAATCGAACCAAAAACATCCGAGCAATGAAAGAGCAAGACATCACCGCCACACTTCGCCAGCGCAGCTCCGAACAGGCGGCAAGAGGTAATAGGCTTCTGACTGTGTCTATTTTTTTGTTGCAAGTCCACTCAATAGGTAGTAATATGAGAGAAAGTGTATGTAACAAAGTGCAGGGAGGAAGTTGTCAGCAATTTGGAAAACAGTTAAACCCTCGCTTAGGAAGTAGATACGATGGTACAAAGCTGTCGGATACCTATATATGCACAGAAGAGGGAACATGACTAGTAAGGGTATCTCCATGGCGTTTCAAAAAAAACACTCATTTTTCTCTTTCTTGCAAGGCAAGGCATCCGGTTCAACGTTGGAAGAAGTTGCCCCTGCAGAAAATTATATTCTGGACGAACGTCTTCCTGATGTTCGTGAGGATGAGTTTTTTAACTTTAACGGCTTCAACCACATAGCATATAGTAAAGATTCATGGTTTAAGCAACACACTGATTACACAAAGAACTACGTTGCTCTTCCTGTAGTCAGCGGAACATTTGCCGCAATCAATAGAGATAACTGGATTCGGGGAATAAGTCCAGATTGGGATGTGGTTCGATTAGAGACCATCTCAGGAATGAGTAGCCGTGCAAGAGGTTCGGAGGTCGATGAATCTGAAGCCGCTGAGCTTATTGATAAAATGCTGTTAGCTCGAAATTCTGGTGATTCCTTTGATCCATTCATGGAAGCTCGTTTGGAGAAGTGGATTCAGCGTGTCAATGGTGGCGGAGATAGACGTCCCGCATTTGTTGCGCCATTCGCAGAGGTTGAGAGTATTCTGGCGCAACCCGACTGGGCTAATCGTCTTCGTGATTCTCTGGGACTGGGGCATATCAGACCGTGCGGAGGGAATCCCATGACGGTAGTGCTGATGCAATACAACCTTGTTCGTGTCCACAACGCTCATATAGGTAAACCTGCATGGGCTGCAACCCCTACGGTGCTTGATGATGTCTCTGGACAGATGCCAAATCCCTGTTTCTTTCCTGCGCCCACAAAAGCATCACCGGACGGCTACGGTTACACGGTTGACCTCGCCACAACTGATGCTACATACCGCAGGGAATTTCTCCACGGGCATATCAGTTACGAACTTGCAGATATTCGCAACATTGGCTTTGTCACCGAGGAGGTTTCATCTGCTCGAATCGCCGAAGCACGCAAAAGTCATTGCGAATTGCTTAAGCATGATCTTGTTCACTTTAAAGATTTGCCAGCTCAACCATGAACGAATCAGTCAAAAAGTGGCTCGATGAGTTGACGGATTCCCCGTCAGTGGCAATTCAGAAGCTCATACTCGGGTATGCAGGAGTGGTGGCGTGGTCGCGTTCCAGCCTGCGCGAATCATTTATTGAAATCTATCAAACTCACGCGACAGCTCTTGATGAAACAGTCGCCGGATGGTTGGAACAGCGCCTGATGAAAATGCCGCCGGAAAACACACCAACGTTGGTCTGGGCATCGCATCTTCAGGATCTGTTCAGCGCTCTTGCAGGCTTGCCTTTACCGCAAGTCGCCCGGTATCTTCGTGACCACCTGCGCGACATCCGCTCGTGGTTGCGTCCTTTTCGCAGAGACGAAAGCCTTGATCCTGAAGCTGCCTACCTTGCCGCTCTTGCATGGGCTGAAACCAATCAGCATTTGGAGGGGCTGTGGCAGGGACTTGCTTTGCGATCTGACCATGAACCAGCGTACTACATCGATATCGGTCTCCTTGGCTTGCGCAAAACACGTGATGAGCTTGGCAGGTTACCAGAAAAAGTGCCGACAGTACTGCTCACCACACTGATTGATCTCGCTGATATTTTCGGTGCTTCACAGAAGAACTGGCTTCTGACTACAAGAGCGATCCTTGGAGGATATCGTTTTTCTCAAGAAACATGGATACGAGAGTTTACAGAAGCCTTGAATGCACGACCGGATGCAAAAAATGCGCCGGTTTGGTTGAAGAAGATATTGCCAGACTTGAAAGTCAATCATGAGACTCTGCCGCATAATCATTGTGGCATTACATTGACCCCGTTGGCAGAGAAAAATGAGCTAATTTGGAAAATAAAGCAGAATGGACCAGAAGCACACTGCCAAGAATTAACGTTGGTTTTAGAAAATGAACGCGCCTACGCTAAAATCACAGGAAATCCATACTTTCTTGTTCGCACATTCAATCGCCTTGCCAGTGCTGCCCTTATGCATGATTCCGACTGGGCAGTGGCCAGAGCTGAAGAGGCACTCATCTGGGATAAAAATAATCCTTACAATTGGGTAATTTATGCACAGTGTCTCTGGTCGCAAGGCATTCGGATGCAGCAAACAGGTAATCATGCAAAAGGTGAGGCCATCTGCCATGAAGCGATTGACACACTATGGACAGCTCGTTTTCGGTTCCCATGGAATGACATCGTTCGTAACGAACTCAGCCACCTCTATCGAAACGCTGGTGATTTTTGGAGTGCCGAAGCAATCTATCGTGAGACAATCAGCGAGTTTCCGAATGACAATGTTTGTCGTAACGGATTAGCAGACCTGTTGATGAAAA
>CAJEXI010000025.1:34211-45036 GCA_903994455.1 uncultured Chlorobiaceae bacterium
GTGGTCGCACAGCCGAAGCTGAAGCCATCTATCGTGAAACCATGAGGGAGTTTCCGAAGGACGATGTTTGTCGTAACGGCTTAGCCGACCTGTTGATGAAAAGTGGTCGCACAGCCGAAGCTGAAGCCATCTATCGTGAAACCATGAGGGAGTTTCCGAAGGACGATGTTTGTCGTAACGGCTTAGCCGACCTGTTGATGAAAAGTGGTCGCAAAGAAGAAGCCGAAACCATCTATCGTGAGACTATCAGGAAGTTTCCGAAGAACGATGTTTGTCGTAACGGATTAGCCGACCTGTTGATGAAAAGTGGCCGTATAGAAGAAGCTGAAACCATCTATCGTGAGGCCATTAAGCAGTCTCCTCGAGACCCCTTCATTTATACTAGGCTGGTAACTCTCTTGAAGAAAACCAATCGTGCAGAGGAGGCTCGTTTACTCCTTCAAGAGTCAGCCAGATTGAATAATTTTGTAGTTCGATCCCGATTGGAAGATCTCGACCAACTTTTAACGGATCTTACTCCACACCAACAACTTAATGTTGCCCATGAGGTCTTCGACAAATCCATTGAACCGCCGGAAACTTTATCCGCAGAGACTATTGAACTACCGAAGACCTCATCTGATGAGCCAATTGAGCTTTCGGAGACCTCCGTTGATGAAATGCGCCCGGCGCAACGCCTCGGTCGTGCTCTTCTCTGCCAGTGGGAGGCGCGTCATAGAACAGACAATATTTTAGAGCAAGAAAGTCTTTTTGTAAAAGCGTCAAATCTTTTGAATATACCCGACGAATTAACTGGCGAATGCCGCGATGCCTTCATTGAAGCGCGAGGCTTTCTGCTTCTTGCCCGCAATCAGTTCACTGATGCCCGGATATACTTTGAAGAACAATTAAACCTGCGAAAACAATTGAACTTGCGGCCTACCAAAGGGTTACGGCTGGGTTTTGTAGAGGCTTGCACTCGTCTTGGTGAACACATCAACAATAGCGAAGAAGCAGAGCTTGAATCCTTTGGCTCTGATGGCACTATTTTGCTGCTTGTTTTGAAGGTACTCCACCTGCTCGAAACAACCACCACAGATGATACTCTGCGCAAGTTGCTTCTTGAGATATATCCCAAAGTGCGTTCATTTGCAGGGATGAAGTCTACTGCTCAACCGGAACAGCAAAAGAATACTATGCTGGCAAACGTGCTTTTAAAGTGTGTTTTTGAGCCGTCTTTTATCAATACCTCTGACGATATACAAAATGCAGAGGATATTTCACTGATACGCAAAGAGTTAATGAAACAGCAACCAGTAATTTTTGATATCGCAGAAAAGTTTGCCTTGGCAGCTTGAGCAGTCGGATAATCTTTACTTCAACCAGAGCCCTGCATATCACCAGATCCTGCTCAACTTGAGAAGACTATGACCAAGGAGCGTTTTTGCGCCATTCAATGATGTAGGCTTGAGGTATCAAATCTCTGACTCCACTTTGGTATTAATATAAATTTGCCAGCGCTTACTAAACACTGCGCCTTTGATGGTTACTGATGGTAGCAGTGGTGAACGTACAGGTTTTTTGGCGTTGATATACTCTGACAAAGGCTGCCATATTTCCTCAGATCCAACAGATTCCAATAAATATCCCAGTCGCTGCACCCAGGTTATCGGCGACAGTTCAGCAACCGTCACTAACTTTTCGGGATCAATGACTTCGACCATTTCCGACAGCACGGTGGCAACATTATCCAGCCATCCACAGTGCCTGTAATATCCTGTAAGATCAAAGGCGGTCGCTTCTGGTGTTGAGAGCTTCAGAATACCGGATACCGTATTGCGTGGTTGAGTTGGAATAGCCTCAATATTACCTCTGACGATGAAGTTGACCTGAACTTTGCCGGAGATAATGGTTCTTCGCGGTTTGGCCACCATCACCTGAAAAACTCTTGCTTTACTGTGCGGCATCTTATGTCGGTTAATTCTTCGACCAGGACGGCTTAATGTCTGTGTAAATAGTGTATATTTGATACTGAATTATGTGCTTTCGTTTGTTATCGACATTCTCGCTGCAAAATATGTTGATGGTAAAGAGTCGGTCAATGTATTTCGCATGATCTTCAGTGTGCCGGAATTCAGCGCAAAACAAGAGGAGACGGCTGAAGTTGCATAAGTCGTGGTGTACGTGGTGCATGACACCAGATTGACTGAAACGATGAAGAAAATTATAGGGCTACTGATGAGCAATACCGTCTGACTGAGAAGGGCAAGCACTTGATGGATTGGATTTTAATTCTAAACTGTACAAGAAAGAGGCGGATCATGACAGAAGAACAAACGCTCATTGCTTTTGAAAATACGCCAATTCGTCGTCACTTCGATGAGGCTACTGAAACCTGGTACTTCTCGATTGTTGATGTCATTGCCGTGTTGAGCGAAAGCGTCAATCCGCGTGATTATTGGTTCAGGATGAAGGTCAGGGTAAAAATTGAAGACGGTCTTGAGTTGTCGACAATTTGTCGACAACTGAAATTGAAATCTTCATATGGGAAAAAATATGCCACAGATTGCGCAAATGTGGAAGGACTACTGAGGATTTTTCAGTCCGCTTTTAGGATAATTTTGTTGTGTTTTTATGAAATTTTAGCCGCAACCCATTCGCGCATATACTTTATTAGCTCCGGCACAGGAAGCCCAGGAATGTCATCTTTGTTAAAACCGTGTTCCAATAAGTAGTCGTAATTATCTGCCATGAATTGCATAAAGAGATCGAAGAGTGCAGAAGGACCTGGTAGATCGATTCCGACATCGTTTACAAGCCAGTGTCGTACTGCAGTAACCACCCGTACCGGTTCATCGTAGTGGGCAGCGATGTCGGAGTTTGAGAGATCGGACAGAGCAACTTGATACCTGTAAGGCTCTTTCTCAAGAATCAGACAACGCTTGCTCAATTGTTCCCCTGAACCGAAGCAGCTACATCCAACATCAAGGCCAAGCTCCAAAGGCATGAGACGGAAATACTCTCCGGCACGTTCTGCCTTGATGCGAGAGAGGTCATGAATAGCGTATTTCGACTCTCTGACCAGCTCAACAATCTTGCTGAAACGAGTCTCACCTGAGTTGAGCCGTTCTGCAGCCATTCTGGGATTAAGGCCAGCACAAAGAACAGTGAAGAGAAGTGGTCGGAGCAGAGGACGAAAGTGGTCGTCATAAGGGCAGTTGACGAAAACATTTGTCTCAAAAGTAGATACTGACGCTATTTTCTGTCCTTGGGTGGGTTGGAGTCATGTCCGTAACTGTCGCGATCAAGGATTGTTCCGTCTCTGCGATGGACATAGAGCACCCCACTCTCCTTTTTGGCTTGGCTACGCCCGTATTTTATCGCGTCTTCCTGTGTGTCGAAAACCTTTGAAGCACGACTTGCGCCGCTTTTTTTGACAGCCCAACCCTCTTGTCTTGGAACGACATGTCTGCTATTTTTTATCATCAGAACCTCGTTTAAAATCAACTCAACATAACCTGAAGTGAAACTCTTTCAGAGCACAGTACGTAGTGCAATTCCTTATGGAAAAAAGAGTTGACAACTTATAGCACAGCTCCCTACCTCAAACAGCCACGTGCTGTAACGACCTACGTGATTCGTTCTGCCAATTTGCTTTAATGATAAAGTAATCATAAAAATTATGCTTAAAAGTTCTTTTTTATCATGTAAGTCCTGCTGAAGTTCATGACTGCGAGAGGAGTTTTGCCCTATTGTGGGCGTTGTGAACGCGCCGATTGGTCGGGTAACAGGGTTAACAGCAGCGTACTGGTATGCGCAAGATGATGATGTACGGCAAAGCTTACGGTGAGGCAGATCCGCAACTCATTGAATGGGGATGTTTTTCGCATGATCATCAGCGTGCCGGAATTTGGAGAAAAACCTTTAAACGCCCTTGAACGTGAGATGGCAGTATTTCCTTTGGGACCAGAGTCGATTTTTGAAAGAGTCATCAAGGAGTTGCTCAATGGTGTCCGACTTGTATTCGCTTGACAAGTGTCGTATATTTGCTTTACAGAAGATGTCGTATGTTTGCAATGCCAACTCTTCATAATGCATGAGTAGATACGGTATTTTAGAGTATAAGATTATGGCTCGAATTGCAAGGAAGAAGTGCTCTGTATTCGTGCGTGAAGATTTTAGGGATTTGAGTGACTACGATCAGGTTGGGCGTGCTTTGCGAAACATAGCCAAAAACGGGAGATTGATTCGGGTAGGCTATGGTGTCTATGCCAAAGCCAAAAAGTCACCCATTACAGGTGAACTTGTTCCTGTGGTTCCGCTGCCTGAGTTGGCGAAAGAGGCTCTTGCTCGTCTTGGAATCCAAACTGCTCCATCCCGTTTAGAGAAAGATTACAATGCCGGAAAAACAACCCAGGTGCCAACCGGGCGAGTGATTGCTGTCAAGGGTCGTATAAGCCGAAAGATAGGATATGGTGGAGCTTATGTCAGTTATGAACCAGCGGCCTGAAAAGGAAGTTTTTGAGGAAGTGGCGCTTCGGTTCCCTCTTTCATCGAGAAGGATTGGTTTGTCACGCAAATTATTGCAGTACTTGCTGATCACCATGCAGTTGCCGGAGAGTCAGAATTACATTGCGGATTACAGGAATATTTCTTAATGTTTGATGCCGACTGGCTTCATCAGTCGCTGGGCTGTGGATACCTGATAATGTTTTTGTACCATCAGAATTGTCAGCAACGCCTGAAGAAATTTCAGCTACTCAATGGCAACTTGATGAACTTGATCGTAGAAGCGCTGAATATGCTCAAAACCCCTCATCAGGAATTCCATTGGAAGGGGTAAAATGCAACATATTATCCCGCTCTGCTCAATACCATATTTCGATAAAAGAGATCACTTTTATTTATTACTACCATGCAATTGACCATAACATTCCCCGATATTCTTCCTGATGAAATATCGCGTGTTATTAAAAAAATAAAAGAAATATTTACTCAGGAAGGTATTGTGGGTGAAATAACGCCCGAGCCGTTGTCAACAGATGCCTGGGATAGCCTCAATTTTGCTGAAATAGCTGTTGATACTGGTAGAGTTGATTTTGCCGAAAATCACGATCATTATCTGTATGGTATTGCCAAGCGATCATGAATCATATTTTTTTGATATATCGGCATTGATTGCTGTGGGTAATAAACGAGATTCTTTTCATTATCAGGCATGTGCTATCGATGATGAATTGAGTAGATCAAACGTTACATTTATTACAATAAATGCCATCCTGCTTGAATTTTGGAATTCTTTCAGTACAATTCATCTCAAGCCTTTTGCGATAAAGCTGATTAATGCCATCATGCAGTCAAAGAGGTGGAAAAGCATCGAAATTGATCAAAGCATTATGAATAGAGGCATTGAGTTGTTCAGTCAAATGATCGATAAAGAATGGGGGCTTGTTGATTGCTGTAGTATGGTTGTTGCAAAAGATATGAGTATCCGTAATATCTTTAGTACAGATCACCATTTTGAACAAGCAGGGTTTGATATTTTATTAAAGAACCCTAAAAATTGACTTTTGAACTTTTAGTTTCATCGATAGCTTTTTTCTGGTTGCCAATTATTTCGGCAATGGTAACTTTACTTCTGTCGATATGCTATTTGGCTTATGTTTTACTCTGGAAATTTGAATATTCACGGGTACCATCTCCATCGTCAATAATTTCATACGTGGATGGTCATCCCGACTCTTCACTTGCTCTTCAGGATGGGCTTTCGGGATTGCTTAAAGAATACTCTGACTCTGTGGATTATAACTTTATGCAAAATCAACACAGGAAAAGTAAATTACTGTTAGCGCAGCGGTTAGCATTTATATCATTTTCTATTCTTATTTTGTGTATCCCTCAATGGGTAATCAATTTTAGTCACAACGAACGACAAGCACTGCCAGTTCAAATTGTTTCACCTGTCCAAATTATTAAGGAGTCAAAATGTCAAATGCCACAGCCCGACCAAAACCAGTACAACAAATAATGAGGGAGTCGCAACCAGCCAGTTCACCCCAAACTGCTGTCCAGCAACCAAACACCAGTTCTATGGCAATGGATTCGGTTAGTTCAGGTGCATCTATACCCGCGTTTCCTCAAAGCGTTTTACATTTAGAGTCGTTCGATCCTAAAGCTGGGGTTAATAAAAAATTTGGAAAGGTAAAATCGTTATAGCCCGACATCGACGATTCTGCTCGCTGTTCAGAACACTTCTGTCCGTCGTTTGCGCGGTAGGTACTGGTGGATATTCGCTCTATTGATGGTATCAAATCTCTGACTCCACTTTGGTATTAATATAAATTTGCCAGCGCTTACTAAACACTGCGCCTTTGATGGTGACTGATGGTAGCAGTGGTGAGCGTACAGGTTTTTTGGCGTTGATATATTCTGACAAAGGCAGCCATATTTCCTCAGATCCAACAGATTCCAATAAATATCCCAGTCGCTGCACCCAGGTTATTGGCGACAGTTCAGCAACCGTCACCAACTTTTCGGGATCAATGACTTCGACCACTTCCGACAGCACGGTGGCAACATTATCCAGCCATCCATAGTGCCTGTAATTCCATTTCTTGCAAGAGAAGAGGGCACTGTTACCCGGAATACTCACTCTGAATCATGTTACGCTGCCCAACTGCCATTGATATCTCCCTTGACAATACCGATCAGGTGTACATCCTGATCCACATCCAGTGTAACCGTTATCGGATTATCCGGCCAGACAACATGGGTTCGTGACATCGCCTCATTGACAACGGTGTCGGGCACAAACAGCCACTCATTTTCAGGAGCGGTAGTGAGTTTGACCGCCATTTTCAGAATATTGAGCGCATCGGCGGCCTTTACCTGACCATCCTTGTTCACATCCGCCGCAAGGTACTGGTATGATGACACTGCGCTGTTGTCGGCGTTAGGGTTTATCCCAACAGCAATCTTCAGCGCCGCGAGGGCATCATTGGCTCTGATTGCGTTGCTCTCGGCAGTCCCTGAAACTTTGGCGCTTGTCAGGGCGTAGGTGCCATCAGGCATGTCGAAGTGCTGGTAGAGGCCATCAGCGCCTGTGGTCATGCTGTCGGAAGCGATGCCGAAGGGGTGAATGGTGTCGTTACCCAACCAACCTGTTCTCAATGAAAGCTCAAAATGCTGTGGATTGGCTGGTGCTGCGAGTGTCAGGGTGCCAAGCTTCACTGGCCCGGCGTACAAGGCTGTTGTGCCCATGCCACCAAGAATGAACCGATCGGCAAGCCCGGTATTGGCAACAGCGCTCCACCCAGCAGGCAAGTTGGCCGCATCCTGCCATGAGGCTGTTGAGCCTGTCGGCAAGGCAAGTTCCAGTTGAAGACTGTTGAGGTCTGTTTTTGCAGAGGTTTCCCAAATTTCGATGGTTCGCGAGCCATCTGCTGCTGTCTGGATATTCCTGAATTCGACAAGGTGTGTACCGGTGCTGGCAGGAACAGAGGTTAGTGTGCTTGAAACACCTGAAATGGCAGTTCCAGTGTTCCAGAAGGTGAAATTACCGGTGAGATCGTGAAGTACAGGCGGGAGAGCCTCTGTTGTAAAGTCGTAGGTATTTGTGCCAGCCGAGATGTTTCCTTCAAGATCCGTGATATTACCGTTTTCGAACGTCACGAAATAGTGCATGCCGTTTGCAAAGTCTGCCGTCGGATTGATGGTGAGTGTATTACCGCTTATAGTGAGGTTTGCGCTTGTCGCTACATCATAACTCTCCAGCATCATACCGGTAGCTGAGCTGCTGTGAATAGCAATCGTTCCCGTGCCAGCATGTATCGCCTCACTGAAGGTAAGCACAACATTATCGGAAACTCCCACCCGGGTCGCATGATTGATCGGGCTGATACTGACCACTACCGGAGCTATGATATACTCTTTCGTTCCATCTAAAAACTGGAAGTGCTCAACGTTGGAAACAACATCGGTGCCATCGCGACCAACGACACTGTCTGTTACCGTATAGTTCTGTGCAACAGCATCATAGCTGATGGCATAGTCCGCAAACTTGCCAGTGAACACCGCAGTGTCGTCACCAGCGCCGCCATCCAAATGGTCATTGTCTGCGCCGCCGGTAAGGGTGTCGTTGCCAGCATCACCATAGAGCCAATCGTTTCCAGTCGTTGAGGCGATGTTGTCGTTACCGTCGCCGCCATGTATGGTATCGTCATCAACCCCAAGCTTGATATCCTGAGCGCCACTACCAGCATACACCAGGTTTGCGCCAGCGCCGCCGCGTATTGTTACATTATCTCCAATAATAACGGCAAAATCGACGTTATTAAGATCTATTTGAGAACCGGCAGGCAAATTTGTGGTGTCAATAACCAGCGCTTCCTGGTGGGCGGTATTTCCGTCAACGATCAACGATCCTGCCGATACAGAAGATGGTGCTGAAAAAGTAAGGGTACGCACTGTCACATTGGCTTGATCCGCAGTCGGGATTGTGGCGAGATACGTATCAATGCCGCTTTGTATTGCTGTATCAGCAGCAAGAGTGGTGCCGACTGATGCCAGAAGATGTGATTTCAGATCAGTGATGGCCGTGCCGCTTATACTTTTGGCAATAAAGGTAAGGCCAGCCGGTCGGATAACATTGAGGATTGTTGGGTTTGTCAACGCAGGATCAGTTATCAGTGGCATACTATCAGAAGATGCACGCGCTGAATACATGGTTGATGTTCTGATAGTGGTCAAACCACCAGGGTTCGTGGTTGTTGTCGGTGTAATGATGGTATTGCCAGGGCTACCCATAAGATACGATGGCATGGTAATCGTAGTCGGGTTACTGCTGGTTCCAGTGATGGTGCCAGTCCAAGCACCACCAGGAAATGAGTCTGATTGATTTTCCAGTACCAAAAAAGGATTCGTCGGGCTGAGTGATGTCCATCCAATAATATTCATAACTCCAGATCCTGTTCTTACTATTCCACTTCGGTCAGGATGAGTTGTTGTATATGGCATTTGATCCGGGAAGTTATCCCCATTTGTATCATAAAGCCTCGAACTTGAATCTGGAGAAGTGGCAACGGCATTATCAGCCGCTTTTGTGTTGAGCCAAAGAATCGAAAAGGGCGTTTCTCCTCCGTCTGTGTGAGTTACGTCAATAAACGAGGTTGGTCTGCCTTGGCTATCGAATGTTAAGCACTTTATTTTGATGAGGTCATGAGCTGTAAAGTGGGTAGCATCACTCCAGGTTATTGAACAATTCCCTGTTTCGGATTGTGTCACATTGTTCTCGTCAATCCATGTTTGTACCTCTGTTGCGTGATCAATCGTACCATCAAGGTTGTTATCGAGCAATGTCCAGTTTCCAGGTGTTCCTGATGGGGCTACTATTTGGAACCTTGCTACCGCAGCGTCGCCAGCAACAGTATCAGGAGTGAGCGTAAATATGGGACTGATGTTCAGCCAGTTCATGCCAACTACTTGTCCTTGTGCATTGTAGGCAAGTCGTCCGTAATGATCAGTGTCGTTTTTTCCGAAAGTTTCGGCAGTCTTATGAGCCAATACAAGACCATTAGTATCCCACGTCAGTGTGCCTGAAGTAACCCATGGTACTCCAGCGGAGTCTGTCCATGTTTCCGTAAAGCTATCGATTATGCCATCAATATTGATGTCAAAAATGTCGATGCTACCGTTTTGAGCCTGTGCGATGCCTGTGGCGATGTAGCCGGTTGAACTTTGCCTGGTTGTATCAAAAATAAAGTCAGTAAAAATTTCATAGCTGTTGGGATTACCAACAGGGGTGCCGTTGAAGTTGATGTTCATGGTGGTGTGGGTTAACGTGTTAATAATGATAGTAGGATAAAGCGCACACTATTTGCAGGGCACTCCCAGATATTTCAGGAACAACCTGTCTCTCTGTACTGATTCGGTAGACCAACGGTAGTTGCCCATGGCTGTTTGCACGTGGGTCGTCTCAATGCAGTCGAACCAGTCCAGAATCTGGGTGAGTGAGCGTTGCTCAAGCCACTTGTCCAGATTATTTTCGAGCTTGACAAGAGCGGCACTCTTTTCGCTTTTGTTCTTTCCAAGCCCTTCTCGCATTTCCTTGATTTTCTTTGTCAGAAAGCAGTGATAACCCAGTGAGACAAACTGCACGAACTGCCTTCCCCGCAGATTGTCGGGGTACCATGTGCGCGGCCGTGCGCCATCAAGCCCCCCCTTATTCACCGCGAAGAGCTCCTCTATTTTTTCACGCAGTCGATAATCTTCAAGCGCAGTGAACGTATCCATGCTCTGATTGCTGACAAGTGCGAAATAGCCAAAGTATTTCTTTGCTTCGGTGGTGGCTTTGTCGTTGAAGCCAACCTTCACTTGTCCACCACGCCCCTTTTTTGAGCAGACCAGGTACCTGTCTATTTTTCTTTGCGCGGATTTCGTAAACTCAGCCACTCCGTCTTCAACTTGGGCCTTTAACTCAAGCAAGTCCTTACGAAAGGCAAGTTGCTTCCTGGTGTCGTTGTCGGGGGAATAGAAGACATGCACATAAAGGCGGCGCACGAACGTCTCTTCTTCACCTGCCAGCTTGCCGTTGCGCGACCGCTGGCGAACTTGACGGAACTCGTGCGTTCTCATCGTCATAGCACCGCAAACGGACGGATCAAATGGACAAGTGCTGGACATGCTCCCCAGCGTTTCACGAAGCGCGTCCACTGCTTCGCGAACCCAGGTGATGTTTGGGTCGACCAGAGTCAGGAATTTCATGTTGCGCAAGGCGAATTTCATCATGTTCTCCTGACTGTAGTAACCATTGTCGGTGACGATCAAAGGCTTCTCAAGGCTAAAGCAC
>CAJEXI010000026.1 GCA_903994455.1 uncultured Chlorobiaceae bacterium
TCAGTACTCTCTTTGGGATCGGCATCATACTCTACCATCAGGACTCCAGTCTGAATGTTTTACTCCTTTCGATGATCTTCATCTCCAGTTGAACATCACCATATCATCAAAACTGAAAATATTTAACACTTTCAATGTACGTTTATTTCCACAGAGAAACAATTTTTTACACTTATTACCAGGAACAAAAGCGTGCGCTGAGCATATCAAAAAAAGAGGGCTTCGTGCCTGCAACCGTTCTAACGATTCCCTGCGCAATGAGGCACGTCATGTTGAGATCAGCTTGTATTTTCGCACGGATGGAAGGAGAGGAAGAGGGTTGGGGCGAAGGGTTTGCCGTTCTGACCGGGCCTCACCGCGAGAAAAGGTGTGGAGTGCAGTGTAATACTCTGACAAGGAGAGCAAGCAGCAGCAAAAAAGGAAGAATCAGAAGAAAGCCCAGAATGGTGGGGAGCAGATCGAAAAGACGTTTCACGCTTGCATCACCTCCCAATTCCACTGCTCCTCAATCAACAGCCCCCGAAACAGCTCCCGATTTCCCTCAAAAATATTTTTCAGCGTATCAAGAAACAGCCTCTTCCCGAATCGCCGGGGCCGCGATTCCCTGGAAGAATCAAATCAGTCGGAGGTTCTGGAATCCATAAAACGTTCGGAAGATGTGCAAGAGGGAGGGCGCGACGGAGTATGAGAGCGCAGGATGGGATCAGGTGCGCGAAGGAGGGAGAGGGGGCCTATTTGGCGGGCAGGAACACCGGCAAAGAGCACGCTCCCTCTAATGCCAAAATGTAACCATGAATCGCTTCCCTAATATTTATAATGGCCTCCTCTCTCGAACTCCCCTGGGAGAGACAACCCGGGAGGCTTGGACATTCTGCAATCCAATACCCATCTTCACCGGGATAAATTACAGCTTCTCTCATGCTTACTGACTCCTTTACTGAAAAAAAATTATACGGCAAATATAACTCTTTTGACCAAGACAATGATCAAGACACATAACGTTACGGTATAAGGCGGATTAGATGGCAATCACGATGAATACGACGTTTCGTCGCAATAAGTCTCCGCTCATTGCTTTCGAAGCAACTCCACCTAAGACAACAGGAACACTGGAACAACAATACGTTAAGTCACCTGGCGGCGCAGAGCGTTACACCTTCTCCCACTCAAACCTGCTGACGTTTCTCTGCTTCGGGTCAAAAACAATGCCGATCAAATACCGTTCACCTGCATATTTCTCGTAATACTTCATTGCCCTGATCTGCTCAAGCGGCTCACCGTCGGTCACCTTGAATTCAAAGAGAAAGGTTCTCTCGCCGACCTTTATGGTCAGGTCAATTCTGCCCTTGTTGCTCACATCCTCGGCGATGATGCCCACCAGGATACTGGAAAAATAAGCATAGAGCACGCTGGCGTAAAAGCCCTCGTACCTCTCTATGTCGTTATTGGTGTAATTATTGTAGGCGATACTGCCAAAAAGGCGCTTGATAACGGGTTCAAGCGCTCCAACATCTCCGGTGTTCAAGAGAGCAAGCAGCTCACGGCGAATCGTGACCTGTTCCGAACCACTCGTCATCGATTGCAAAATATATTTGTGGAAACTGATCTGCACCTCCCTGTTGGGAAATCCCAACTCGTAGACCACTCCCATCTCTTCCTGTATCAAACGCTTGATAGTCAAATAGCCACTCTGGAACAGAATGGTCTCCAGGTTAAGATTTTCAATGTCAAAGCTGTTGACCAGACTTTTGTCAACGGTGATATTCAAAAAATCAGGGATAAAATAGCTGTTCTTTTTAATCAGCTCAACCAGAAAACTCGGCGTACCGGTTTCAAACCAGTAATTGTCAAACTCAAAATTGTTTTTGATAAAAAGCAGGATATCAAAAGGATTATAAACAGTGTCACCCAAAAAGTTATAGCCGTTGTACCAGCGTTTTACCTGCTCCATATCCACCCCTTCGAGATATGGAGCAAAAGAGGTCTCCAGGTCACGCTGGGTGTAGCCGCAGATATTGCCATAGTCAGGGTTAAGGCTGATGTCTTCAAGATTGTTCAGACCGCTGAAGATCGACACTTTGGCGAATTTGCTCACCCCGGTGAGAAAGGCAAAGCGCAGATAACGGTCGTTCTCCTTGATTTTTGTGTAGAAGTCACGCATTCCATCCCGAATAAGGAGGGCTTCGGGAATGTTCTCAATATTGTCGAGAATCGGCTTGTCGTACTCATCAATCAGGATGACCACCTTCTGGTTATACTTTTGAAATGCTTTCTTCATCAAGTCAGCAAAGTAGTATTTTGCTTTTGATTTGTTCGCACACTTCAGCCCAAGTCGCTCTTCATTGGAGTCAAGTATTTGTAGTAAATCCTCCTCCAAATCGGCTATCGAGTGAATCCCGCCACTAAAACTTATTTTGATAACCGGATACGTTACCTCCCAGTTCCACTGCTCTTCAATCAGCAGCCCCCGGAACAGCTCCTGATTTCCCTCAAAAATATTGTGCAGCGTGTCGAGAAACAGGCTTTTGCCGAATCGCCGGGGGCGCGACAAAAAAACGTATTGATAGCTATCAATCAGACTGCGGGCAATCTCTGTTTTATCGATATAGAGATAATCACCTTCAATGATTTTACTAAAGGTCTGTATGCCTACTGGCAGCTTTTTCATCGTCAGCCTCAATTTAAAACGTTCTTCCATCCCTGGCTTAAGCATCCTTCCGCAACTCCACACTTTTTTACTATACACCAAAATATAAAACTTTTTGGCAGAAAAGCAGAGCGGCAGAGCAGGGAGAAGAGATAGTGTTTTTCAACTCTTCACAGGAATACTCCGATCAGCCAGAGCTTCTGTGGAGACAATACAACGTTGGAAAATATACAAGGAGGAGGGCGCGACGGTGTATGAGAGCGCAGGAGGGGCTCAGGTGCGCGAGGGAGGGGGGATGGTCTTATTTGGCAGGCAGGAACACCGGCAACGGTTACTCAGGAATCAATGTCACGGACAACAACAGCACCAGCGCCAACCACGACACCGGAGCCAATGTTGATGCCCTGTATCACCAATGCGCCGATGCCAATCCAGGTTGCCTTGCCGACAACCACCCCGCCAGCCAGATGCGCCCCGGGGCTGACATGCACACCATCATCAAGCCAGCAATCATGATCAACAGTCGCTGAAGTATTGAGGATACAAGCGCGACCTGTTGTTGAAAAAGCATTGACAACAACTCCGGCAAAGAGCACGCTCCCTTTGCCAATGACCTGCACCTTTCCGCTGCATGACCAAGCCAATCTATCAACTTAAGCTCAGCCCATTTTGCCGGGGTGGCTCACTTTCGTATCAGGAATAAACTATTAATGGTGAATTTGGGTCATACCCAATAAAGCAGCGTCGCTCCCCAAGAAAAACCTACGCCAAACCCAACGAGCATAACAAGAGCTCCGGGTTTTAGTTTGCCTTCTCTCTGCGCATCCGAAAGCGCAATCGGAATTGTCGAAGAAACTGTGTTACCATAATTCTGGAACGACATGAAGAATTTTTCTTCCGGCACGTTCAGCTTCTTGCGAAGATGCTCCAGCATGAACTTATTCGCCTGATGAAAAACGAAAAGATCAATATCATCCAGCGACTTTCCGGAGAGAGTAAGCAATTCTTTCACTGATTTCGGGATAGTCCTCAGAGTAAAAGTAAAGATTTCCGACCCATTCATAAAAAGATTGTCCTGAGAACGAAAATTACCCTGCTCATCTTCAACCACTTGAGCTGACTCTACGGTACGAGGAGTGCGAAAGCCTCCAGTAGGAACAATCAGGTTTTTACCTCCACTGCCGTCGGTACCATAAACAAATGGCCCCATCTTTTGTTCAGCTTCACTCATACCCTGTATCAAAGTGACTGCAGCAGCATCACCAAAGAGAGTGCGAACACTTTTGTCTCCGGGATGAATATGTTTGCTGTATGTTTCTGCAGTAATTAATAAAACATTGTTAGCTTGACCTGTTTCAATCAGACCTTTTGCAAGGCCGAGACCGTAAATATAGCCGGAACAGCCAAGATTAAAATCCAGAGCTCCGCAGCTTTTCGGCAAGCCTAACCGATCCTGCATAAGGCAAGCTGTAGTTGGAAGAAAATAGTCGGGACTTTGTGTACAAAACAAGAGATAGTCAATATTCTCGCAGCTACAAGCGCCGCTGGCAAAGAGCTTTTCTGCAGCACGAACACCCATGTCAGAAGCGCATTCATCTTTTGCAGCAATTCGTCTGATTCCAACCCCAATCTTTTCTTCAATTTTTTCTACAGACCATCCCGGAAATTCAGCAGCCAACATATCGTTAGTCAGCAACCCTTCAGGAAGGTCATATTCAATTGCACTGATAAATGCCTGCATCCTAATGCTCTACTCCTTTTATCCAATTAGTTTCTTAAAATCCGGCAATCTGTTTGGCAGGAACACCCATGACCGTCGCGCCAGCCTTAACCTTTTTCAGCACAACGCTCCCCGCCCCGACTACCGCATAATCGCCAACTGTTGCTCCAGGCAAAACGACCGCATGACTTCCTAAAAATACTCCTTCGCCAAGTGAAGCATAACCCGTTACATCGACATGGCCACTCAAAGTACATCCTTGCCCGACTACTGCATTGTGACCAATAGTCGAATGTGCATTTACTGTAACAAAATCACCAATTGTTACATCAACAGTTATAATACTGCCAGGGCAGAAAATACACCCTTCGCCAAGAACACAGCGCCTGCCATGAATTGCAGTTGGATGGATAAGCGTAATAAAATGCGCACCACGCTCTTTGAGCGAACGACAAACCTTTAACTTTGTTGAAGGATGACCAATGGCGCAAATAAAGCAATCATCCTCTTGCGGAGAGTAATGCAATGGGTCAGCCAAGATAGGCAACCTACAATTATACGCATCCAAAACAGCCGGATCAGCATCAAGAAACCCGCTGACCTCCCAATCTCGATTTTGCGGACGAACATCCAGTGCCCAATGAAGAACTTCCCGACCAAAACCTCCAGCACCAATAATAAGTAATCGCTTCATTTTCAATTCAATGCGCAGTATAACCGCCATCTACAACAAGCGTTGTACCAGTGATCCATCGAGCGGTATCGGCAAGTAAAAATGCGATAGCATTGGCAACATCTCGAGGTCGACCAAGGCCAAGTGGATGCATAGCTTCAATGTGTATGGCTTGCTCTGGCGTCAATAACTCAAGCATCTTTTCAGACATTTCGGTTCTTACCATTGCTGGCGCAACGCAATTGACCCTTATATTTTCACGAGACAATTCAAGTGCCAGTGACTTTGTCAACGTTACAAGTGCCCCTTTGCTTGCTGAATAAGCCGATTGACCTGACTGCCCGACAAGCCCCATCACCGAAGAGAGATAAACGATACTCCCACTATCAACAGAAACTCCTTTTTGACGGAACGCCTTGGCTAATAAGAGGGCGGCCGTTACATTTATCCGCATTATTTCTTCAATACCCTCACTGGAAACGATACGCAAAGGCCTTGTAAACTGTACCCCTGCACTATGAACCAGACCATGCAAGGGCCCACTTGCAGAAGTAATCTCTTTCATCCAGCGAGGGATCTCATCAACATTAGAAAGATCAAAAGCATAAACCTGATGTGCTGTACCCTCCAGTAATTCATGGGTTTTCTCTAACTGCTCCGAGTTTCTTCCGACAAGAATCAGGTGTGCCCCAAGCTGACTCAGCAAAATTGCAGTTTCCCGACCAATACCTGACGACGCTCCGGTCACCAGTATGGTTCGATCGATCAACTCCATTGGATTTATCATTCAGATCTCCTGCGAAAATTGCATCGCCGCCGTTTCTGGCACAAGAACAAGCTCCGGCATAACCATAGGACCGCAGGTAACGGTTACCGCCCCCCATGAGTAACCCACACCAAAGCCAGCCAAAAGAAGATTCAGAGAAGTATTTTTGAGCTTTTGAGAAAGGGCATCTGTCAAAGCAAGTGGTATAGATGCTGAACTTGTATTTCCATAATTCTCAAGAGTAACAATGAGTTTTTCTTTCGGAATTTTCAATCTTTTTGCAATATAATCAAGCATGAATTTGTTTGCCTGGTGCATAACGACAGCATCTATAGCATCATAATCAGTTACCAATGACTTAACCATACCCGGCACCTCCTTTAATGTGAATGTAAATATCTCTGGTCCATTCATATAAAGGTGTTCCTCGCTTCTGATATTCCCTCCCTCATGTTCAGTTTGGATAGCAGTCTCTTCCGAACGAGGAATACGAAATCCTCCGGCAGGAACAATCAGATTCTTTTGACCACTACCATCAGTTCCTAAAACAAAAGACATTGGCAGGGAATCGTCATCTCGCTCCAAAATGGTTGCCGTTCCGGCATCACCAAATAAAAGAGCTACGGATCTATCCTTAGGGGCAGCAATACGGCTAATTGTATCTCCGGCAAGTAGCAGCGCACGTTTGGCGCTACCGCAGGCAATCAGATTCGATGCAAGCCATAAACCATAAATGTAACCTGAACAACCAAGATTAACATCAAAAGATGCGCAATGTTTATCAAGAGCCAAACGACTATGCAAAGAGCAACTTGTGGCAGGAAGCACATAATCGGGAGTCTGAGAAACAAACAAAAGGACATCTATGGAATTTCGTTCTACTCCTGATTCAATAAAAAGACGCTCTGTTGCAGCAAAACAAAGGTCTGAGGTACACAGGTTTCCTGTTACTATGTGTCTTTTTCGTACACCTGTACTGTCACTGATTTTTGATACATCAGAATCAGGAAACGCTATAGCATCTTCATCAACCGTTCTTATACATTCGGGAACAGCACTGGCTATCCCTGTTATGCGAACCCCGGCTATCGTAATTGGTGTCATGTTACCCAAAATTAATTTAAAGGCGATCATCCAGAAATTTTATCCTCAAGCAATGCAATCAAATCACCAACACTCTTTGCGTCAGCAAGCTTGGATGCTGCAAGGGTGACTCCAAATTTTTCATCCACCATGGCAATAAATGTCATGACAGCAAGTGAATCCCAGCTACCCAACTCTGCTAACGTCTCATCTCCATTGATTGAAGAAGCATCTGCCTCAAGTACCTCTTCCAGCTCCCTCAAAAATTCCTGTTTTGTCATTTTTTGCTCCTGAATTTAGTTGTTACTGCGACTCCCTCTGAAAGCATCCATAGTCGCCTGCCCGTCCTGACTAATCCCTACCCGCCTGAAAACCTTGATAAAAGTAATCCAAAGTATCCTGATATCAAGCCAAATCGACCAATTATCCACATACCAGACATCAAGCCTGAATTTTTCTTCCCAACTGATGGCGTTGCGCCCGTTCACCTGTGCCCATCCGGTCATCCCCGGCTTGACCTCATGGCGGCGATGCTGCTCCGTTGTATAGAGTGGCAGATACTCCGTCAGCAGTGGACGGGGGCCCACAAGGCTCATATCACCTTTCAACACATTGAGAAGCTCGGGAAACTCATCAAGGCTGGTTGAACGGAGAAAGCGGCCAAAGGGTGTAAGCCGAACACTGTCCGGCAAAAGAGTACCGGCAGCATCCTTTGCATTGGTCATTGTCCGAAACTTCAACATACGGAACGGTTTGCCGTTCTGGCCGGGCCTCACCTGCGAGAAAAAGAGTGGACTGCCGTGAAAAATTCTGACGAGGAGAGCAAGCAACAGCAAAAAAGGCAGGATCAGAAGAAAGCCCGGAATGGTGAGAAGCAGATCGAAAAGACGTTTCAGCATAGGGAGAATAACCAGATCACGTTCATCATGGATTGCTCTATCATTTGTATTGGGCAGAACCACAGCACCTTTTAAAGAGTTCGCCAAAACGCCCAACCCCGACGGTTAACGATAAATGCTTTTGGTAATACTCCCGACTTCTCATGCCCATTGCCTCCCGTTCTGAAGAGCTCATTGCATATAATCGCAGTGCCGCCTCTGCGATAGCCCCAGGATTTTCAGATTCAGCAAGAACGCCACAACCGGCAATATTGACAAGATCAGCCGCATCGCCATCAACGGCCATAAGAATTGGTTTGCCGACAGCCATATAGGCCTGGGTTTTTGAAGGAATGGTGATGGTAAACAACGGATCTTTTCGGAGGTGAACGAGCAGGGCATCGGCCTTGCCAAGAACAGCTCCTATTTCGGCCATTGGTATTGCCTGAAGAAACTGCACATTTCGTAATGCCTTATGCTTGGCAACCTCTTTCAGGCGATCCACCTCAACTCCCCCACCAATAAAGACAAAACAGATTCTCTCCGTTTTGTTCTGAACAATCTCAGCCGCATCAAGCACTGCATCCAATGCCTGGGCCTTCCCCATATTTCCGGCAAAAACAATGGTAAAAGAGTCTGTACCGGGAAAATCCTGAGGCAACTCACCTGCCGGATTAACCATTGAGGCTTCATCACACCAGTTGTAAATCACGTCAACTTTTTGCTCAGGAACCCCCCTCTCTACAAGCAGCTTCTTAAAGCCGGGAGAAAGAACCACGATATGATCGACCAGACTATAAACCATACCACACATCACCCCGACAATACCAAGGATGCGAGGATTTGAGACCATTCCCGTCGCTCGAAGCGTATCAGGCCACATATCCTGAATATCGTACACCACGGGCACTCGCCGGAACAGCCGAATGAGGGAGGCGGCGATGCCAACAGTCAACGGTGGGTGGTAGGCATAGATGACATCCGGGCGTTTGGCCCCGAACACGCCATATATGAGTGCCGCCGCAGCAAAACTGATATAATTGACCATTCGCCCCACAGCACTCTGGTCATGGCTTGGATAGAGCGGAACGCGCGATATCTGAACACCTTCGATGACCTCTTGCTGGAGCAGCTTCATCTTGTATCCGGGATAAAGCTTGCCTCCGGGATAGTTTGGAAAACCGGTGACAACCTCCACATCAAAACCCTGCCTGACCAGCTCACGTGCAAACACTAACCCTTTAAATGTTGGCTCCGGGTCAAACCACTGAGTCAACAATAAAACGCGCAAAGGAGACCTTTTAATACTTGCTCCATACCACCCGATTCACATAATCGGTATAACTGTGTAGCAGCCGAACAACCTTGTCGGAAACATTCGGCATTGAGTAATCCTCAACCTGACGCAAACTTCGCTGCACACCACCATGCTGAGTCTCAAGAATTGCCAATGCCTGCATGACACGCTCAACCTCAAGGCCTGCCATCATAACACTGGCCTCCTCCATCCCTTCAGGACGCTCATGAGCCTCACGAATATTGAGTGCGGGGAAATTCAAAATTGAGGACTCTTCGGTAATGGTGCCACTATCCGACAGCACTGCTTTGGCATGCATCTGCAGATGAACGTAATCGCAAAATCCGAGTGGTTTCAGCAGCTCTATTTGAGGATGAAACACCACACCACTGGCATCAATCCGCTTGCGGGTTCTTGGATGGGTTGATACAATGACCCGCTTGCCATACTCCTCTGCAAGTCGGTTCAGAATGGTGACAAGTTTCATGAAATTTCTCTCGGCATCAATGTTCTCTTCGCGATGGGCACTAACCACAAAGTAGTCGCCCTCAGCAAGAGCCAGGCGCTCAAGCACAGCAGAGCAATCAATCTTTGCTCGATAATGGGTCAGCACCTCAAACATGGGGCTTCCGGTCTTGATAATCCGGTCTGCAGGCAGCCCTTCGCGCAACAGGTATTCCCGGGCAATATCGCTGTAGGTCAGGTTGATATCTGCCGTATGGTCTACAATCCTGCGGTTGATCTCTTCCGGCACTCGCTGATCAAAACAGCGGTTACCTGCCTCCATGTGAAAAACAGGAATCTTGCGGCGCTTGGCTGGATAGACGGCAAGGCAAGAGTTGGTATCGCCAAGAATCAGAAGCGCATCAGGCTTTTCAACGGCCATCACGGCATCAGCTTTGGCTATAATCAACCCGACGGTTTCAGCCGCAGTGGAACCTGCGGCCTCGAGAAAATGAGAGGGCTTACGAATGCCAAGATCATCAAAAAAAATCTGGTTCAGCTCATAATCGTAGTTCTGCCCGGTATGCACCAGCAGATGTTCCGTATGCTCATCAAGCTTTGCGAGCACCCGCGAGAGACGGATAATCTCAGGGCGGGTACCAACAATGGTCATCACCTTCAACTTTTTCATAACGTCACCTTCATTGCAATAGTGTCCGGCTGTTGACTGTCAAAAATCTCGTTGGCCCAGAGCATCACCACCATCTCATCCGTACCAATATTGGTAATATCGTGCGTCCAACCGGGAACGGTTTCTACCACCTCAGCCTTTTCTCCGCTGGTCAAAAGCTCATGCGTCTCACCGGTTTGCATGTGCCTGAACTTGAAGCGTGCTTGACCCCGAATGACCAAAAACTTCTCGGTCTTGGTATGATGATAGTGACCACCACGGGTAATGCCTGGCACTGCGGTAAAGTATGAAAACTGACCGCAATCTGGCGTTTTAAGCATCTCTACAAACACACCACGCGGGTCAGCATGCTGCGCCACGGTATAGGCAAACAACTCTGGTGGCAAATAGCTCACATAAGTGGCATAAAGCGCCCGCACCAATCCAGTGCCCACTCGCTCGGTCATCAGCGTGTTGCGACTCTCTTTAAAAAAATGGATTAAACGAGCAAGCTCACCCACTGTGGTGATGTACTGCGGTTCCACACTTGAAAAACCATCTGCATTCGCCATTGCATCTACGCCATCCATCAACTGCAAAAAACGTGTAATCACATCGTCCACATAGACCAGCGTGACAGGCGCTGCCGGGTCATTCACCTGTATGGGTAATCCCCGTGCAATGTTGTGGCAAAACGTAGCGACCGCCGAGTTGTAGTTTGGCTTGCACCATTTGCCAAACACATTGGGCAGACGAAACACAGCCACAGGCACACCGTGCTCACGATGTAACGCAAACAAGGCATGTTCAGCATAGAGTTTGCTCGAACCGTAAGCGTTGTCCCGGTCAGCTTGGGTGGAGGATGTATAGACAATCGGAATCTTTTTGCCAGTAACTGCAGCCTCAGCGCCCACTGCCTGGCACAACACCTTCGTCAAATCTACATTACCTGATACAAACTCTGCAGGGTCTTGCGGACGGTTAACTCCAGCCAGATGAAACACAAAGTCCACCCCGTGCAACAGCTCCGGCAAATTGGCTACATCTTGGCCACGAGTAAAGCACACTACCTGCACATCTTTGCGCTCGGCCAAGTGCAACTGCAAGTTTTTGCCGATAAATCCGTCGGAACCGGTGATCAATACTTTCATTCCATCAACATCCAGCAGGGTGGTGTTCTGTGAGTTATCTTCTTGGGCTTGCAATATTTTTCGCCATCTCTTTCAATACATCGACGCTTATTCCCGCAGTCTCTGCTGCTTCTTCTCTACCCGTGCTTTTCTCAAGCAACCTTTTGGCTCATTTAATGATGAGTTTTGAATCTCAGAGTCTTTAAACGGTAATTTGTTTTCCATTTAAAGCATCCTGAACGCAATCAAGCTTCAGGAGCAGCTCGCACATCCCCTCCACATCAACTCGTGCCGTATTGTGTGAATTATAATCCTCCTTGAGTGAGACCTCTTCACGACCTTCACTGAAGAATGCTGCGTAATTTAAATCGCGGTTGTCAGCAGGCACCCGGTAATATCCCCCAAGGTCGTGAGCAACCGCCAGCTCTTCACGGG
Source organism: uncultured Chlorobiaceae bacterium (assembly GCA_903994455.1). Classification (GTDB taxonomy): domain Bacteria; phylum Bacteroidota; class Chlorobiia; order Chlorobiales; family Chlorobiaceae; genus Chlorobium. The sequence goes on from CAJEXI010000026.1 coordinate 11,744, forward strand.
TCAAAAGGCTTTCATAAAGTTTTTCACCATGTCTGGTGCCGATGATGGTAACAGGAACGTCGGCCTTGAGCAGTTTCTTCAACGCCAGCGCCAGTGTTTCAATGGTGGCACTTGGAGCCTTCTGCACAAACGTATCGCCCGGCTGGCCATGGGTAAAAGCATAGAGCACCAGATCAACCGCATCGTCTATGGTCATCATGAAACGGGTCATGTTGGGATCCGTGATGGTCAAAGGCTTACCCTCCTGGATGTGCTTGAGGAAGAGAGGGATAACCGAGCCTCGGCTTGCCATGACGTTGCCATACCGTGTCACATTGATGACGGTACGATGGCTCGAAACGCGTGACTGTGCTACCGCAATTTTCTCCATCATCGCTTTTGAAATACCCATGGCGTTGATCGGATAGACCGCCTTATCCGTGCTGAGCACAACAACTCTCTTTACTCCCGCAGCCGTAGCTTGGGTCAGCACGTTATGCGTACCCATAGCATTTGTACGGAGCGCTTCAACAGGAAAAAACTCACACGAAGGAACCTGCTTCAAAGCCGCCGCATGAAAGATAAAATCGACCCCTTCCATGGCATCGCGCACACTATCCGCATTACGTACGTCACCGATATAAAACTTGAGCTTGGAGTTGGCATACTCCTTGCGCATATCATCCTGTTTCTTCTCATCGCGGCTGAATACACGGATTTCAGCGATGTCAGTCTGGAGAAAACGACGGAGGACTGCATTCCCGAAGGTGCCGGTGCCACCTGTGATGAGAAGTGTTTTATTTTTGAACATATACGACTATTACAGTAAGATTAAAACGCCAATGAAGTGGGAGGTATAAGGATTGAGCAAAAAAATGAATATCATTGAGAGCTTATTCCGTTTTTATATAGCACTACAATAAAATCCCCGTTTTGGAGGTTTTGCAAGCATACTATCATGCAACTGGCGGTCTTGAATATTTTGAAATCTTACTCCTATTTTTTTTGCTGGTATACCACCATGTATTTCATAGGCAGGTATATCTTTAGTAACAACTGCTCCTGCGGCTACAATGGCACCACGACATATTCTGACACCAGCCATAAGAGTTGCACCATATCCAATCCATGAATCATCTTCAATGAACGTAGAAGGCATTTCTGGCCGTCCCGAGAAAATCATAGGCGTTCCAGGAATGGTAAATATATGATCTCCCCCAACAACCGTTACGCCGGGAGCAAACATTACATAATGCCCTATGTGTACTTTTGGTCCTATCATACATCGCGGACCGATATAACCATATTTTCCAGTTATCAAATCATTACTTATATGACATCCTGAGGCAATGTAAAATGTGGAATCAACATATCTCAACCCATACTTGAGGCGCCGAAACCACATCTTTACCAAACGTAAAGCATGATATTGTTTAGAATTTGTTGGTAATATTATTTGTATTGGGTTCATTTTTACGAAAACGTGTTAATGGTGACTGCTGAAGAGAATATTCTAATGCGCATACAAGTCCCTCCACGGGATCTCTACTCTTTCGCCAAAGAGTTAACATCTCTTTTGAGGCGCTTTTGTAAGCGCAAAGGTTTGTCTCATCAGTCACATCCAATAGAGCATCAACAAGCAATTTAAGATCACCTGCTTTGAAAAAACAACCATTTTTCTTATCACAAAGCAACTCAGCGGCTGCACCAACAACATCAGAGCAAACCAAAGCCAAACCAGCGTACGCTGCTTCATTCACCACAAGGGCCCATGGTTCAAAATCGGAGGGTAGCACCAGCACATCTGCCAGCTTGTAGAGAGAAAACATGCGCTCTTGAGAACTGATGAACCCAGTCCACTGTACTCGTTGATGTAACCAATCTGGAACACTCAACTTAAGTTCTTCTTCTAGTAGCCCACCACCAGCAATCAGTAAATCCCACTCAGGCCTCTGCTCAGCAATTTTAACGAACGCGTCAATCAGCAGGTCAACCCTTTTGATCGCAACCAGTCTCCCGGAAAATAAAACACGACGACGACCGGGCTCAAGCTTGAACTCCGTGATCAAAGAGTTTACTAATTCCGGCGAAATCTTCTCAAACGAAGAATAATCTGGTTCAACAGGTACAAAAAAGATCTGTTCTGGACGAGCACCATACTTCTGAAAATATTTTGCACCAAGAGAACCACAAGGAAGAAGCGCGCTGCACTTAGAAACTACGCGGGTCACGACGAGTGACTTAATCCATGCCTTGAGACCTATATTTTTATCTCCAAGTATATTACTATCGCCCAAAAGTAAACAGGGCAAACCAATTTTACTACACCATTCGATGAGCAAGAGGTGGGGAATATTACTGTAACCGAGAACAACCACAACCGTCGGACAGGATTTTTTTATTTCTTGCACCAACTGCATATATCGAGTCAAACCATCATAAACACCAGTACGGTCTGTTGCTTCCTCACCCTTCCCAAGTATTATTGCGTTAATTGCAGGTGGAAGAGATATTTTCCAATGACCCATACTGAATTCATAAGTATATATTGTCCGCAACCTGAATTCATGAAGCTCCTCTGCTACCCTCCTTAGAAAGTGCATACCATAGGGGGTTATGCCATTACTGACGATAACCATTGTCGGCTTTATAGAATGCAAACTTTATAATCCTACCTTATTCGTTGATTCAGGGAGCTAATACTTATCATCAATTTACAACCGAAGAAAGTCTTCGATGGAAGTGTTGTTGTCCCGTATATAAATCGTGATGACGATGGATACACTTTTCAGCGTTAGCACGTAACTGCTGTATCCATTCTTCTTCCATGAACATCTCAACGATGATATCCCTCAGCATTAAGGTACTACGTTCAGTGATAACACAACCCCAGCCTGCAGTTTTTGCATAATCAACAGTCCCGCTGCAGGGTGGACCGTAAACCAATATTGGCTTACCACTCAACATGTAAAGATGTGCTTTGCTTGAGATTGCGTATTCAATCAACTCTGGTGCGACACTAAAAGACTCTGGAAGAAATAATATTGATGCTGTAGAAAGAATTCTTGGTAAGTTATCATGAGAGGGTAAGGGAAGAAACACAACCTCCGATGCGTCAAGAAGTTCTTTTGGCAAATCTTTTGGTAAACCAGAACAGTAAACATCAATCTGAATCTTTAGATTGATGTTCAAAAGCAATCTAACAGCAACAAGGAGGTCTTGAAGAGCCTCGTAGCGACGTAATGCAAGACTACCAGTATAAACAATGCGGTACTGCTTGGAATCAAATGCAAGATCGGTTTTGACATCATAATTCACCAAGAATCGCTGTGGATCATCTAAATGGTAGGTAACGTCAAAATCTTCACCATACCTGCTTTCATACAGGCGTTGCATCTTCTCTCCAAATGCCATTCGAAGAGATGCTTTTGATATTAATTGCTGTGTACTTCGGCGGAGAAACCAACTCATAGGAAAACCTTTGCACGTATAACTTGGCCAATCATCTGTTGTCTGATAACATATCGGAATTTTGAATCTCTGGGCAATAAGCATTGGAAGCGAGATAAACCCTAAAGAGTAGCCTTGGCAATAAATTATGTCTGGTTTAAATTCTTTAACAAACTTTTCAATTTGGGTTGATAGACGCACACGGAATATCATTTCCCATAACCCATACCTAATTAGCCAGTCACCAAAACGCTTATTGATAAAATCAAACACTTTACGAAATCGATTATTCGATCTCGCAGAGTCATGTTCTTGAACAGTATTCATAACAACCATATCAAAAACGCCAGCCCTCATTCGATGGAACAGAGCGCCAAAATATCTATCAGAGCATTGCAAACGATAGTATTGGCCACAGAATTCACCCTGTCCATCAGGATCTGCTGAAGCATGAATCTGTGCTAAATTATTTTTTGGCCATTCCCCAAACTGCATCCGAATCAAAAGATTGCATGGATCTGCTGCTTTAATTTTTGACATCATCACAATCAAGACACGAGGATAATAACTTATTTGAACCATGAAGCTATATAGCGACGATAATAAAGATTTTAAGATGTAGAGATAAAAAATAGTAAAATTATATTACTTACCAATATTTTTGCGGAGCATTAATTATTGTTTTATATTCGGCAAAAGATATATTAGAAATATCTAATGCAATAAAATTATAAAATAAATAAAGGATAAATAATAAATAAACTATTAGCAATAAATTTCTTGTATAATTATCATGAATGGTTGAAGCTATAATCGGGAATACAGCAATTAAAGATGGCTCTAAATACATCTTTACTCGTGAAATTAAAGACACAATAAATCCTAATGGTAAAAAAAAATAACTGATAATTATAATTTTAAAAAACAACATACTTTCACGATCCTGAAACTTAGTATAGTATAAAATGAGAATAAATATTGCAATACTAAACAATAGCCCAATACCACTATCAAGCAAAATACCACCTTCATATATCGAATACTTTTGAAAATAAAAATTAACAAAAGAGATAAGATATGGACTAATAATTTGTGATGAAAAAAGAAAAAAAGAAAAAAAGAAAAAAAGAATTACTAGTTTAATATCAGTTATGCGCCAATCAAAAACAAAAATAAAATACAGGGGCAATAAAATAAGGGCGCTTTGATGAAATGAGGAGGCAATTAAAATGGATATTGTATAACGAAAAATATCTTTCTTAAAAAGATAATCAATAGAATAAATAAATATTGCAATTGCAACTGACTGTCGCATTGCAGAAGAATGCACGAGCATAAAAGATGGATTAACTACATACAAGAAAACAGCCAGCCAGTAATATGGTGCCTGCACATAACGAATTATAAATCGATAATAAATAAAACAATTGAATGCAGCCAAAGCAATCACCATGGGGAAAAAACCCAACGGCTTAAACAGAAGATTTAATAATTGCCAACCAAACTCTACATTAGAATCAAAATCAAGATATTCTATATCAGCAAACATGTAAAGATATGACATGTAATCATTACCAAAATCAAAACGCAGCGCTAAAAAAAGAAATATAAGAACGAAAGAAAGCATAAGCCAAAAATCTGACTTTTCTTTAGATGCCTTAACCGCAAAAAGGACAATGAAAAAATAAAATAGTACTATAATAATCATATCAATAAATTAGACATCTGTAACTAATAATAGTTCTATAAATAAATAGTAATTTATGTTCTATTTTATATGGTAGCCACCCCAATAAAGTTAACATGAAATATTTAAAATAATTTTTTCCTCGAAACATGCCAAGTTTAAATTGCCTTACTAATGAATAGAGTTCTTCTTCCGAGTGTTCTGCTGTATAGTATAATGTATCATCGGTTTTTAACCATATTTCATCATTTATAACACCTTTTCGCTTACTTAATTCATAAATTTCAGTATCTGGTAATATCCAAACTCCTGGCCGGCCATCAGTTAGTTCTGGTTGTATATCTCGGATAAGTGAAATTGTAGCATTTATTGTTTCTTTAGTTTCCCCTGGCGAGCCAAAAATCAAATAGGCATTTGGCTGAATACCGACTTCCTTACAAAGCTTAAACGCATTACGAGTATCGTCAACAGAAAATGGTTTATTAATATTTTTTAAAATAATTGGGCTACCTGATTCAACTCCAAAATCAATTCTATAACATCCAGCAAGTTTCATCCATTGAAGCATTTCAGAATCTACCTTTACACTTCCTTCTGCTACCCATACAAGATCTAATTTTTTTTCTATAAGTGCCTTACAGAACTCTATGCAATGTTTTCGTGCGATCAGCATATTATCATCAAATATCAATAAAGCGCGAATTCCATGGTTATAATATAGATCTTCAATTTCGATTATAACATTTTCGATTGAACGAGTCCTATATTTACGGGCCCAATAAATAGATGATGAGCAATATGTACAACGGAAGGGACAACCTCTTGATGTCATTATCGCTGCTGATTTTCTTTTTGTTTCTGGCAATCCATTATAGGTATTGTAGTCAAACTCAAGATGATTGATAAATGGGATTTCGTTAATGTCCTTTATCATCTCTCGCCTATCAGTAACAACGATACCATCATATTTTTTAAATGCAATCCCTTTAACTAAGGACAAATCTCCAGATTTTTCTATTACAGAAAGTAATTCACGAATGGTTTCTTCACCTTCTCCCAATACAACATAATCTACTGGTGCTTGTAAAAACATGTATTTTGGAAAAGCAGTTGCATGTGGTCCACCCATAATAATCCTGCAATTCGGAGCGACTTTTTTTACAATACTCGCAGCTTTAAATGCTTGACCGCGCTCAATCGTCCAGCAAGTAATACCAACAATATCTGGTAATTGATTTTTGACCTCATTAGCTAATTTTTGCCAAGACCATGATGCTGCATCCAATATTTTAACATCATGTCCATCCTGACGGACAGCAGCACTGATATATGCTAGCCCTAGAGGAGGATAATCTGGAACTTGCAATACCTCTCGTGGTGGATTAATAAGTATTATCTTCATGTAGATCCCTATCCATTTATACCATTAGAACCAAATTACATATTACATATTACATATTACATATTAATAATCACATTTTAACTTATCTGATTTTCGTCTTGCGATTACTTCGCTATAAAGCTCTAAGTGTTTATTTAAATAATTAGTAATATTATAATGTTTGCGTGCAAAGTCAAGTGCGCTTTCTCCTATCTTCAATCGCATATTTTGATTATTGATTAAATCTTCCAAAACTGCAAACAACGCATCGGGATCACCTTGAGTTACAGATATCCCTCCTTTTGGAGGATTAATGACTTCAGATAATGATGTACCGCTAAAAGTTAGAACTGGTTTACCACATGCCATCGCTTCTATAGCCATCATACCAAAAGCCTCGGCTGTCGATGGCATAAGAACTATATCTGCTGCATTGTATGCTTTTACTATTTGTTCATCATCATTTACCCAACCCAAATCAATGATTTGATATTTTCCTCTGAATTCATCCATTAAGCCACGTTCATTGACTGTTAATAAACAAATAGATTTATCCGTAGTAAGTTTTCTCAAACAATACCGAATAAATGATATTCCTTTAAATATAGAATTTGTAGCTCTAAATAAAATAACAATACTTCCAGGTATAACACCAAGCTCTTTTTTCGAAATTTGATCATCTATTGGATGAAAGACTGTTAAATCAAGACCAAAAGGGATCAAATTAATTCTGAATTTTGAAAGTAAGGGTGATTGTTTCGATTTATTATACATCCATTGCGAAGCGACAACAATGTCAATCGTTGATCTATCATATATATATTTCTTAAATTTCCACATCAATGCAGTACGATCTTTATCTACCGCAAAATCAATGTTAAGATCAGGACAGCGTCCACATCCAGTTAACCATTTATTACAATTATAAGGGTGAATACAATGCCCAGTAATTGCCCAAGGGTCATGCAAAGTCCATACTGACGGCTTACGATATGTTAATAATGGCAAACTCGCAATATTGAAATATCCGCCATGAATTACATGATAATGAACAAGATCAGAAGTGTTAAATCGTTTATCATAGAGTAAGGTAAATGCCCATGGTGTGAGGAGTGATTGAAGTGCAATTTTTTTTTCTATATACTTAGCGATGAAATCAATATATTTTTTGTTTTTTACATGAAATAACTCCCAAGTATTATCGTCGTCTGAAAGTTTATCACAAACACAATTCTCACATTGAATCCCTTGTAAGCGCAACCCTTTATTAAGGTCATACCCATTAAAGCGTTTGCCGATTAAATCAGAATGACCAACCTGTAATACTTTTATCAAGTTTTAAGAATTTGTAGACAATAAAGAATGCTCAAGTAAGCCTCAATGTATTAATTTAAAGATAATCCATTCATTCACGAAGCAAAACTTCAGGAAATATCACTACTGTCCCGTTGTTGAAAGTATAATTTCTATAAATCCCTATTTATAAAATCAGTTACGGCGTCATATGAAGTGGTCGACTTGAAAAGAATTTTAAGTTATAGCTCTGAATAAGAAATATACAATTACGAAAAAATTGAAACAATTTACATAGTGTATAAGAATTTTTCCATGAAAAAGTAGTTTAATTATTTATAGCCGTACGGCAGTGAGGGAATATACCCTTTATGATCAAAATGAATTTATAGGTATAATCGATAAATACTAAAAAATATTTTTATGAAATATAATATTTTTTATAACGTCTAAATACTGATGTCCAAATATAATATCTGGCTCAATGTAATTTCCTTCTGCCCATTCGTTCCATGATTTTAAAAAAATAATCTTATTTTCATGTGGTTTATATCGAACACATTGTAAAGCGTTGTTAACACATTTTTCAAATAATTTTGGGGTTGAATCTATTAATATTAACCCATTTTTTCCGCTTCTGGGACTATGATCCCAATTAGGGATAATTGTTGGAATAACATTATCAAGAGAATCTTCATTAAGATTAATAAAATAATTTATTGCATCACTATATTTAATAACTGTCAATTTTTTATAACAAGGCCCAAAGATTAAACGCCTAAGAATATTATAAATTTTTAAAAACTGTAAAGTATTATAATGATTAATTACTCGCGAAATCGGATTAACCGTAACAGCATTAAATCCACATTTAATCAACAAATCATAATTTATAAAACTTGAAGTATGTGCAACAAAATATAATCCACTATCAATCCCGTTCTTTACAGCTAACTCATTCCACTCTTTAATAAACAAATCAATATTTTTATACAATTCAGGTTTGTATATTAAAAATATCGGTTTTTTATCCACCGTTATATATCGATTATCTTTAAAAGCTTTTAATAACTGATAAAAGTGTATCTCATTATCAGCTTTTCCTGGATATTTTTGTTCAATTAAAACTTTATTTTTTATAACATCATTTGCATTCCATACTTTTGCTTCCCATGATTCATTTGCCCAGCCTAGGCAAAACGGATATTCTGGTTTTCCACTATCCAACACTTCATTAAATGGTTTTTCAAGCAATCTTTTTCCATTACCAAACCAGTAATGCCAATAACAAAAACCGTAAATACCTGCATTTTTTGCCATTATAGCCTGTTCTTCTCGAATTTCAGCAATTCTTAAATCATAGTAACCTAAGTCCGCAGGTACACGTGGTTGATAATGACCTTTAAATAGAGGTTTAGCTCTTCCCACATTTGTCCATTCTGTAAATCCTTTTCCCCACCATTCATTATTTTCCGTAATCGGATGATATTGAGGCAAATAAAACGCAATTATTCGCGCTTTAGTATTATTAACATTTATATCACTTATAGCATCACTCATAATAAACTATCAAAATTTAATGGTACATATTTGCATCCATGTAGGATGCAATATTAGCAATTTATAGCAAAGGCAAATATATTGCAGTAATTTATAGGGAGACCAAGTCTTCATATATTTTATTACGGGTATCTCGAACAATTTCTGGAGAATACGTTCCATTTATTTGCTCATAAGCTGAGATCGCTATTGTTCGACATAATTGTTCCGAATCAATAAGCCTAACAATATTATTTGCAAAAATATTTATGTCATCCGCTATTAAGCAATGCTGCCCATCAATAAGCTCTATACCTTCACATCCAACTGTGGTAGTAACTATAGGTGAAGCGGCAATTGCAGATGATAAAATCTTAGTCCTCAGACCCGCCCCAATACGTATTGGGACAATACTAATTGACCCTTTAATTTCTTCAGACAAGTTATTGACAAACCCATGAAATGTTATATTTTTACTTAAAATAATAGACATATCCTTCTTACTCCATTGACCATAAACGTGAAGGTGAGATAATTCTATCCCAACTAAATCAATAAGTAAAGGCTGTATATCTGACAAATACCACTTAACTGCATCAAAGTTGGGATACCAACCACCAGCACCAATAAATACTACTTTACGGGGCCATTTTAAAAGATTGCCAGGGTTAACTACTGTGCTGTCAATTGGTAACGAAAATGGACTCACAACAATATCTGCAGAAGTTGCGCAAGCGAGAACGCGGTTTTTATCTTTGTTAGTAAAAGTAACTATTTTGTCAAAAGCAAGTAAGTATGCGGTTTCCAAGGTTGCAGTTACTTTTAAATCATAGAAAGTAGTAGGTAATTGTGTGATTGAATTTATAGATTTAACTTTGTAAAAACTTTCCACATAACCAATATGACTTTGATGACAGATAAACACTGTTGGAATTTGATGATTTACCAACAAGGCACTAGATATAGTATCATGAAACTCAGCCTGTAAAATATTCGCCCATTCAAGATGTTTATTGATTTCAATAATAACCTTATCGTTCATTGGATTAAACGGAAAGTAAGGGCGTTTTGGAAGGTTTAAATATTTATCAGATAAATTATTTTGAACATCAGTATTGGAAAAGAATTGTGTTTTCTTATTAATGAGCCATGTTAATAGAATTCTTACTGAAACATCAAGAAAAGTATTTATGTGAGTAGATAAATACTTTGACTTATATAGATAAGAAGAAGAATAATTCGGAGTTAATACTTTGACGTTAGGAAGAGATTTCTCCAAATACTTTACACGCACCAATGTATCCGGTTCATTACCTGTATATATAATCCGAAATAAATGATCCTTACATAAAGCACTTAAAGTAGAATATTGTGCGGCACGACCACCAGAGGTTGGTGGCCATGGCAGCTCTGGAGTAACAACAAGGATATTCAATGCTATGCGTTTAAGACTTGGTATATGGTTAACTTAATATAAAGTTTAAGTTAATTGTATTCATAGTATTCATTTTTTCAGCACAATGTACGGCAGCTTTTGCAATATTATCCCTCATTTCAAGGTCATCTATTACATGAAGACACAACTCAACAAATTCTTCAGCACCATCTGCCAAGAGAAATGCACCCGTGAAATCATCTAAACCTTCCGCGCCACATCTTGTTGATATCATAGGACGACCAAAGCTCATTGCCTCTATAGCCTTTATTTTTAGGCCCGTTCCAAATTGGAGTGGATTTACAATAACATGGCATCGTTTATAGGCATCTGCTGGTTTATCAACAATACCTAATAATTCAACACCTGGATATACTTTTACGACTTTATTACACACCTTGCCGGCAATTAATAACCTTGTAGATGCATTTCTTTCAATGATTTTAGGCCAGCATTTTTTCAAAAACCACTGTATTCCATTTATATTGCTTGGATTATCAGAACCGATAAAAAGAAAGGTGAAATCAGATCCAGATGGCTCAGGAAGAACTTGTATATTAACAGAGTATCCAATGGTTAAAACTTTAGCTTTTGATATTTTTCTAAAATATTCCGACTCATTTTCCTGTATCCCTATAATATAATTCGCTCGATCAAGACCTCGCGCTTCATCCCTACGGCTAAGTGACCACCATTCAGGAGTAATGCCTACCTTTATAAACTGAGCATGTCGATCACCTAACACATCATTAGTATCAATAATTTTTACGACCGTTTTAGGGAACAGATCTAATACCCAGGACCAAAGAACATACATAACAATTACATGTGTCGGCTGAAATGATTCAGCTTCCTGTATTACTGCCTTAGCTAAGACTGCATTTTTATATTCATCAAGTGAATTGTGTTTAGATTTTGCTTCTGAATTTAAAATACAAATTTTACTATAGATTTTTTTTACAATACCAGGAGTTAAATCAAATGGTACTTTTAGAAAGTGATCTCCCCACGTTGAAATCATCTCTATTTCTGATCCACATTCTTGTTCAAACCATAAGTACTTATAGTCAAAACCGCGTTGCTCAAAAAAATTCAGCAATTGTCTGACCCTTTGCCGATTCCCACTAATCGTCGGATGAGTTGGGACTGGTGAAATAAATAAAATACGCTGACTTTTACTATGTGCGGAGGTAATATGTGTCATTATTTATTTACAAAACCTTGCCAAAGTTCAAGTGAATTACGTGTATGAGTAAGCAACGAGGTATCAAGTTTTAGATGAAGTTAGCAAGCTTTCCCCACATGCGGGGTGGAATTTAACCCTGAGAGATAAAAAGAATTAATAGAATGTTTAGCGACTAATTTCATTAATCAATGCAAATGTATCGCGAAACATATTATCTTCCTGATATTCAAAAACCCTCAACCGCGCTGATTCTGCTCGTTTCCTTGCCATAATAGGATCAGAAAGAGCTAAAATCATTTTTTCAGAAATTCCGGAAACATCTTCTACATCAAATAAGAGCGCATCAACACCATCTCTAAAAGTCTCGGGTATTCCACTTGCTTTTGATGCGACAATTGGAATACCTGCCACGGCGGCCTCAAGCAAAGCAAAACTTTCACCCTCATATCGGGTAGGAAAAAGAAAATACTCAGACGCATGTAATAGTTCTGAAATATCGTCACGCTTTCCAAGAAAACTGACGGAATCAGAGACTCCTAAATCGTGAGATAGCTGAAATAATTTTTCACGAAGAGCTCCCTCGCCAGCAAATATAAAGCGAATATTCTTGTATTTCTCAATTATTTGTGGTATCGCAGAAATTAACAGATCATACCCTTTTTGATAAGCAAGTGCGCCAACTGTAAGGATAAGGATATCGGTTTTTGTACAACCGATAGATAAACGAAGCTTTTCGCGAAATTCTTCAGAAATACTATTTACCTGTATTTTCTCTGGTCTGTTTGGAACACAAGCAATATCCTTATCATCAATTCCATAATAATTTTGAATCAAAGATCTATTATTTTCTGAAATCGCACAAAACTTTGTCATCCGGGATGAAAGTTTTTTATACGTCTTGACATAAGAACGAGATGGTGAGAGGCTTGGTGGAACAAGCTGAAAAGTTACCAAGGAAGGTATGTTTGCACGATTACAGGAAAGTAAAAAAATATCGCTATGGAAGTGCCAGGGAAGAATAGCATGCACCACATCGGGATTTTCATTCTTAAGAAGTGTATCGTAACGCGGAGATAGAATAAATGAACGACCCCACAGGTGTAACCTATAATGAAAAGAATTGTAAAAATTGCAGAGAAGCTTTACTATCCAATGTTTTGATTTCAGCTTATTTAAGGAAGATTTAAATTCAGGTAATTCTGGCTCTAAAAAAATGTTTATTGATCCTGCTTTAGACTTGAACACCTGAAAACATTTGTCGTACACGCAAATAACACTAACATCCCAGCCTCGTTCCTCTGCCTTAAGAGCCATACGTAGTGCATACGCCTCACAACCGCCAAAATATTGACCGGGAACCCAAGAAAGATATTTTTTCTTTTCACTACAATTCATATAAAACTTTCAAAAGCTATTTTTACCATTAAACCGCCTTGCATATCCAACGCCAAGCGGTTTCAATAATTCTTTCCAATTCAGGTCTTTCAGGCTTCCACCCCAAAACGTCCAGAGCCTTACCCGCATTACCAACAAGTACCGCAGGGTCACCGGCACGCCTTGGCAACTGCCTAAAACCAATTGGCTGAGCAGTCACTTTGCGGCAAATAGCAATGACTTCCAGAACACTAAATCCAGCACCATTGGCAAGATTATACATCTCCGCGCCAAGGGCTTCATTTGCAAGCAATCGCTCAGCCGCACGCAAATGGGCATTACATAGGTCCGAAACATGAATATAATCCCTGACACAACTTCCATCTTCTGTTGGGAAATCTGTGCCAAACACCGTTAAAGCGGTCTCATCCGGTTCACCGCCTTGTTTGACACGCAAAGCCTCAGCCAGTACTAAAGGAATGAGATGAGATTCAGGATCATGACGCTCCCCTGCTCTTCCCTTCTGGTCACAACCGGCGGCATTGAAATACCGAAGACTAACGCTATGGAAACCATACGCAACAGCATAATCAGCAAGCACTTGCTCAATCATCAGTTTACTGCGGCCATAAGGGTTAATTGGGCGTTGTGGGTGAGATTCCGCAATGGGGACACTATCAGGTTCTCCGTAGGTTGCGCAAGTGGAAGAAAATACCAACCGATTCACCCCATGTTGACGCATAGAAGCAAGTAAATTAAGCGCCCCAACTACATTATTATGGTAATACAGCTCCGGCTCTGTTACTGATTCACCCACATAAGCAAGCGCTGCAAAGTGCATAACCAGATCGAATGAATGCTCAGCAAAGCAAGCATCCAAATCACTTGAAGAACGCAGGTCACCCACAATTAAAGGCACCGAACCAACTGCATCAGCAAATCCACGAGAAAGATTATCAAACACAACAACGGCGTACCCTGCATCCACTAACGCCAACACCATGTGTGAACCAATGTACCCGGCTCCTCCAACAACAAGAACTTTTTTTTTCACCAAAAATGCTTTTTTTATAAACAATGACTTTCCGCCACGAGCAGCGGGATATCTGGTTTTTTGAAAAATCTTAACATACTTCACGGCAATGTGTGTGAAATTCGACCCTGAAAGATGAATAGGCGCTTTCTATAGGCAAAAAATAGTAACACCAGCCAGATGTGCCGATGGCAAGCTATCAAACCTGACTTCATTAAATGTAAATATCATTTTGAACCATATTTTTTATCTGATTGTAGGGCTAAAGCCATCACCAAATGTTTTAGAGCCATGGATGTCCGAACGAATGTTAATAACTTAACTTTATAATGTTCTTGTTTCACTTTTACCACATAACTTAACTTATAGAAAAAAATTGCAAAAAAACTTTGATATATTAGATCGTATAGCCAAAAATTTATGTCGCACCTGAGTGTTGAGGCGATAAAATATTCTATCTTTATAACTCCACTTAAAAGCTTTGATTAATTCCTTAGGGGCTAGCTTATTATCATCCCCTATTAACCATTTTCCAAATTCAACATCTTTTATTCCACATTCTGGTGATACAAACAAATGACTTAATAATTTGTTTTTTTCTTTTTGAAAACTATTTGATGTAACTATATCAACAATATTTGCATTACCACCATAACCAGTATCTTTCAGTAATTTTTTTTTATCTATTCTTAACCAGTTACCTATAATTGAAACTTTAGCACCACAAGACAACGCGTAGGGGACATGACTACCCCAGCTATTTGTCGTAACATATTCAAACATACTAAATAAAACCTTTATTCTTTTTAAAGCATTTTTATCATTTGTCGCTGCTCCAGTTACACATTCAATCCCATGCGCTTTAAATTGTTTAATCCAAAGCCCATTTTCTTTACAAAGTGGATGAATACAAGCTATTACTTTTGAAAATTTATTAGATATACTATGAATATAGTCAACATACTCCAGCATTTCTTCTGTCATTATTAAAGGAGTACTACTACTAAGAGTATGTGTTGGAACCACAAGCAAACTATTGGTTACCTTATCTACATCAACAGCATCTACATATACAAATGGCAATCCAATTGCTTTTGCTCTCATAAATCCGTTCTTTTTCAACAGCTCTTCTTCATCTTTTCGAGCAACAAAGACAGAATTTTTTTGTGACTTTGGCGCATTATACACAAGTAATTGAGGTACTTCCTGATACCAAGGGCCAAAACAACCGTGTTGCCAAATCCCATTAAATAAATTATAGGACTCGTTTATATTGCAATACTTCGCAGCTACATGGAGGGCACCATAATGATCTGACCAAGCCTGGTTATGACCTAGTGTTTCTGTAAAATATTTATTTTCGGGGAGAATTATATCAGAACTCATAAACAAATCAATATATTCAGCTTAAGCTACACTCAATTCAACAAATAGAGGCAATAATCTTCCCCCTATACGTGATGTATCATCTAATTCGGAGAGAGAAAAGCAAATACGAGTTAAGTGGCTATCTTGTATTTTTTGATGCTTCAACATTGGTACAACTGCACATTCTGCGGGATTCCATTTTACCACCAGTTGTCTGTTTGTTACATCTTTAATTATCAGACAGCCATCTGTTGCCGCGAATCCAGAAGAGCTTGAAACTAATGTTGATGCTGCTTGACCATGATTAAAATTTTGATCAAGCTTGAACCATTCCATTTCTTTTCCTCCATTAAGACTGCCCACTGAAAATGGCGAGGAAAACGACTCGGGTATCAACGTTAAAATTCCTGCATGAACAATTCCCAACGGTCGTTCAAATTGCTGAAAGTCGTATGTCAATCTGATATTTTCCGTTTCAGCATCGATAACTATAGTTTTTACCAGAAAGCCATGGGTTAGTGAAATCATCGCACTAATTACTACCCTGGACCCTTGCTTCCTGATTTGTGGCGTAACCCATTCAAGATCGGTCATACGGCTATGATCACCTGGGACTTCTATAAGAACTCCTCCTGAGTAAAAATCAGCGCCATACTCAATCGAGCTAAAATAGCCTTGCGGCAACGTGCCAAGAACATGCTCGAAGTTATGAGATTTGAACGACAAGGATTTTATTGCCATACCTCGACGTACGTTCAGAACAAGATGAATAAACGGGGTCTTGATGGTCCAGAGTATGCCTTCAGCATCCTGCTCAATCTGTATATCTAACGGCAACGTGCCTTCATTATAAGCCTGATACTCTTCAGGTTTATCGCCTGTCTGAAACAATAATTTCGGCTGGCCGAATCGACACAGTACTTTATCAATGCGTAGGCAAGCCGCATTCCAGCGATTATCTGTGATGTGCGTACGAAGATCACTCGCCCATAGTTCGCAAAGTTCTCTCCAGCTTTCTTCGTCAGATGCGTCTTCATTTTGCAAAAGAAGTCGGTGTATCTGATGGCACGCGGTGTTCAGCCACAAATTATCCCTGCCCGTAACAGCCCAACGGTTGATGTTATACTTTGCTTGTTTTTTTACCGGTATCGGATGGCTTACCGATGTTAATCGAGCTACATTCCGTCGAATCGTCGCTGCATTTTTATCCAATGCCTGAGAAGGACTCAACCAATCCAATGCAATATCATCCTTCAGGTGTTTACATACACGCATCAACCGTTCCCACTCCCCTTCCGACTGCATTCGTGATTCAGCAGTAAATCGCCCCGGACGATAATCAAAAATTTCAGCATCATTGCAATAGATCGGCAGCAAAGCACCATCCCGTTCGACACGTTGCTTTACATATTCTACATATTCAGAAAGAGGGATATCCCCATGAACTACTCGCTGCAGACGTTGAAATAAAATCGAATCAGACCAGAGTACAGGTAGTGACCGTTCACCACATCCTAATGCATGGGTTGGAGTTGTCGAAAGAGGAGTATGATCCAACCGCATAGCAAGCCGAACATTATCCCTATCCATAATGATACCATCATAACCAGCATCCGCATAGAGATCAACCATACTGGTCGAAAATGCCATTTCATTCACCAACGCAATTCGCGGTGTTACTCCAAGAAACTGCTGATAAGCATCCAAACCCAGCCTCTGATTCCAGCAATTTACCTCGAAGGGAACCAATGGTCCTATAATCTGGGACCAACCACTCCCAATCAATTCGCACTGACCTGCAGCAAGCATCTGTTGGAATCGATCCACCCACGATTGATCAAGCAATGCAATCTGCTGGAGTGTCCATCCGGTCAATTCAATCCCAACTGGAATCCTTGTTGACTCAGCCAACTCCAGCAACGGCCAATAGCACTTGCAGATGACATCCGGACGCGCCTCTGTTTTTATTGAAGAGAATGCTAAATTAAGATGAAAAATCAAATAACCCTGTGCCATATACCTAAGCCGTCAAACCAGATACTGCCTGAACAAATTTATACACACCCGATGCGGACATTCTCTTCCGTGCGCACTGTGAAAGAGAAGCCGCCAACACATCATCTGCCATCAGCTTCTTTAATTTATTAACTGCATCATATTCATCCTTTGCAACCAAGGCTATACCTTCTTCTGCAATTGCCACAAGTTCTGCATTGTCTTTATTTCCGTAAGGCGAAAAGACAACGGTAGGAAGACCATAATAGAGCAACTCAAAGAAACTTACGCCATAAACAGTAATTGCATAATGAGAGGCCACCATAAGATCATCCAAGCTCGAAGGCGATTGGTGACTTACCATCGCCAGCCTTGGGGAAGCAGGCCATACCGGTTGTTTCGCATAAGGTCCAGTTACCCAATGCAGTTCAGCATCAACAGTGAGTGAATCGTTCAAACGCTCCGGCAAAGAGTTACCCAAACCAGTTGCATCACTACCCCCTGTCAAAGCAAGAACTTGCCGCCCAAGCATCCAATTAACAGGCAGGCATTTCACATTCAGCAAAAAACAGTCCCATCCAAATAGTATCGGAGTAGCATTGATAATTCCCTTTGGCAGTGAAAAACAAAACGAAGGAATAAAGATCAAATCCAAATTATCGCGCTGACTGATAAGGCCATCAATAGCAATTACTTTGCATTTCGCTTTCCTTAAGGCAATCAAAAGCTTTTCAATACTTTCCGGAACCAGGTTTGGGTGCAAATCAAGAACCACAAGCTGGGCATTAATTTGTATGACTTGCTCCTGAACTCTATTCAGCAGGTTTTCTCCAAGTTCTATGAACTCATGACAATAGTGGTTCAAATCGGGCCGTTGAACCTGTTCCCCCTGAATCAAAAGTTGAACGTTGGCCTCAAGCTCATCATGAAGTGCTCTGGCTACGACGATCGAGCGTGTCAAATGACCAAGTCCAAGCGATGAACCTGCATGGCAGACAATCAAAACATTCATGTAAAATTCCCAGCTTTCCACTGTTCACGAATCTCTTTCATCGGTCTCAAACCATCAATTGGATCAGCTCGCCACAAACGGTCAGGCAGTTCAGAGGGAACCGGCTCTTTTATACCATTGCCATCAGCGTCAAAACCTTTTTTAACCTCACGAATAACTGTTCCGATCTGATCCGGCAACCAGCAATGACCTGCCCCATACTCCTCGCCATCGCCTTCGAGATCGAGATGAAACTCTATTACCTTTGCACCCCAACAATGAACAGCCCTATAGATTACTGCAGGTTCAACCGTATGATCGGACCACCCAACTTCACAGCCTGTTGCCTGCCGTATCGTTTCAATCGCAGCAAGATTCGCTTCTTGATAAGGCGTAGGATACGCAGAAGTGCAATGCAGTAAGGTTGGCTTATTACAGCCATTCTGCTGAAGAACATCAACCGCATGCTTTATTTCATCAACCGTAGCCATTCCTGTTGAAAGAATCACCGGTTTGCCTGTTCGTGCACATACTGCCAGCAAGTCATCCCAAAGCAATTCATAAGAGGCAATTTTATAAAAATCCAGATAGGGCTCAAGCTCGTTGACTGCATCCAGATAAAATGGTGTACAGGAAAACTCTACACCAACATCTATGCATCTTTGAGCAAGTTTAGGAACAAATTCCAATGGCAGTTCCCATTCTTTACGCTTACGGTGCTTCGCAGATCGTTTTAATATTTCTTGAGCAAAAAGCTGGTCTATTTTGAAAAGCTGGAACTTGACAGCAGTACAACCAACACTGGCAGCAGCATCGATAAAATTCAGTGACCGCGTTAAGTCACAATGATGATTGCTTGATACTTCAGCAATGAAACCAATCATGAGTCAACTTTTATCTTAATACATTCCATCGCCTGAGCCACTCGAAGTAACGCCTCATCACGATGTTCACCCATGACAATTACATATCCAAATCTATCCGGGTGCATGCGAATTTTTGGCTGGCTATCACCATGCTTACGAAAAAAACCGTAGCGCAGTAAGCCAGGTACCTGTTTCAACTCCTCTTCTCCATCAATTTGACTAATTTTACCTTCAGAAGGAAACCAATAACGAATAGCAGTAGCGCGCTGATGTGTTGGCATCAATTGCGAAGGCGTCAGCGTCTCACCCAATGAATATGATATAACCGCATCAACCAGACTGACTCCAGTTGCAGCAGGAATCTGATGAGTCGCAAACCATCCGCCTGAAAGTCGGGCAGCAAGTTCAATTATCAGCGGCTGACCAGTATGGTCTATGACTATATCCCCTTTAACAATACCTGCCGTGATACCAATCGCAGCAGCACCTCGAAGAATCACATCATCTATCGCTTTTTTAGTTTTTGCATCCAATGGCGCTGGTATTGTACCCCCATCTTCAATAATATTCGGCCTGAACTGCTCAAGTCGAGAGTAATTCCGTTCAGCAATAGCCGCAGTGAAACATTGACCGTCAAGAAGAAATGACTCTGTTGAGAGTTGCATGCCTGGAATAAATTTCTCAAGAATCAAACGCCCTGAATCACCACAACGCCTTGATTCACGAAATGCCCACTCCAGATCGACTTCCCTGTTTATCAGTAATACTCCTCTGGCACCCCTACCATCAACTGGCTTGAGAACAAAATCCTGATTTACATCAGCATTTATATATTCACGTAACTCCACTACACTATCAACAGTTGCAAACCATGGACAGGCAACATTATAAGATGTAAACCGCTCTTTCATCAGCAGCTTATCCGTCACACATCTGGCCGCCTCAAGTGAAATCGAAGGCAGGCCTAATGCATGAGCCACCCGTGCCACGGTATAAGGTACATCATTCGCAATAGTCATGATGCCGTCCACCGGATGTATACGATGGAACTCAAGAGCCGCTATCACTGTTGCATCAGCATCACGGGTTGATACAAGAATAGTATAATCAGCATGAACAAAGCCAGGTGCATCAGGATCCATATCAGTGCCGACAACCACCAAACCTCGCTTTTTAGCAGCCTCATACGCAGAGACCTGCTCTACCCCGGCACCAATGATCATGAGAGTTTTAGCCAAAATACATACCCCCGTTGACGTTAATGGTCTGACCAGTAATATAGTCACTGCCTGAAATAACCAAAAAAGCTACTGCAGCGGCAACCTCTTCAGCATGACCTATCCTGCCAGCAGGAATCATTTTAACCTTTTTCATACCTTGAGGAGATGATAGTTCATTTTTTGTCATATCAGTCTCTACAAGCCCAGGTGAAACTGCATTAAATGTTATACCGTATGAACTAAATGTTTTTGCCAGAGAGCGTGTCAATCCGATCAAACCGGATTTCGCACTTGCATAATGGATCTGGTTGATGCCACCCCATTGACCGCCTATGGAGACGATATTTACCACACGACCCCAGCCGTTCTGGATCATTCCTGGCAACACCTCCTGGATACACGCGAAGGGACCACGGAGATTGGCGGCAAGCATCCTGTCCCACTCCTCATCAGTAATCGACAAAAATGGTTTTTCCTGAGAGATGGCCGCATTGTTTACCAGAATGTCAATATCGCCTACCACAGCCAATGCCGAGCGGATGCTGAAACGGTCAGAAATATCGATCTGCTGAACGACAGCGTTTCCTCCGCTTGACACAATCTCCTCTGCCAAAGCTTCAGCAGAAGTCCTGCTGTTGAGATAGCCAATCACGACAGCAATTCCATGTTCTGCCAGAGTCCTTGCAATGGCCGACCCTATACCGCGCGACGCTCCGGTCACAAGAGCAACTCTCATCTTCATCTTCAATATCCCTGCCACATCTTGTCCATGGTTTGTCCGCCAAGCAGCATCGGCACAACATCCGAATCATGATCGATATAAACCTCAAGTAAAACAGGGCCTTTCGTCAGCCAGAACGAATTAATCGCCTCCTCAAGAGACTCACGGGCAGTGACACAAGAAGCCGCAATTCCAAAGCCGGAGGCTATAGTGACAAAGTCGGGAGTTGCAAAATCACCTGAAGCAGGATCAACACCCCAGGTGATGCGCTGAAACTGGGAAACTATACCCAGTCGGTGGTTATTAAGCACAAGAATCTTTACATTCAGTTGACGTTCGGCCAGTGATGCCAGCTCCTGGATGTTCATCAGAAATGAACCATCACCAACAACGCAAAGTACCGTGCGATCAGGATATGTCATGGCCGCACCAACAGCCGTTGGAAGATCGTATCCCATAGCCCCATGGCCTGCAGAGGTAAGCAAACTCCAACCCCAGGGGCTGTACGTAAGGTGCCTCGCTGCCCACTGCTGGTGTGAACCCACTCCAGTTGTAACCACCCCCTGGGAATCGCGCATGTGCCTGTCAACGATACCGAGAACCTCCTTCGGTGAAATAGCGGCACCTCCCGATGGAGAGTGGGAATCCTCGGTGTCAGCCTGATGCTGCTGCATCAATATGGATTGCCATTGCCTGTCATGTTCGGATATTGTTTCAGGCATGATGTTTAAAAGTGCCTCGACGAATTGGCCTGCATCGCCTTGAATCGACCAGTCGATCCGTACTCTTGCAAATTCAAGTTCAGCAGGATCATTGTTAACCCATGCAATTTTCCCATTAGGTACAAACTCACTGACCATAGTGCCTGTCTGACGCACATCAAGTCTGGCACCCAAAACCAGCAGGAAATCCGTCTCATGTACGACACGGTTTGCCGCCTCATGACCGGTGTGACCGACATAGCCCAAAAACCGTTCACTGCCGCCCGGAAATGCACCTAGACCGGGAAGACTGCATACAACAAAGGCATTTGACCTGACCGCAAGATGCTCATACAACTCAAACGCACCTGCCGCAACCGCCCCTTGGCCAAACATAATGACCGGACGCCTGGCCTGACTCAGAGCTCGGGCAACGTCCTCAAGTAGATTGCATGGAACTTCATTACTACCGGTAGCTGATGGAACGAGATGAGGCAACGGCCCGAAATCACAATCGGCTCGCTGCACATCCATGGGTAAATCAAAAACTACCGGACCCGGCCTACCCGCGACGGCTGTTATCAGCAATTCGGGTAAAGCCCGCAGTGCTTGATCAACCGTTGTTGGACAAACGACCCTTTTGCATATCGCAGAAACCAAAGTTGCCGTGGGAACTTCCTGAAAACCGCGCTGGCGTACATTGCGTCCGGAAAGCAGATCTCCCGTACCAACCTGACCGGTAATCAGAAGAAGCGGAGTCGAATCGTAATAAGCATCGGCAAGAGGTGTCAATGCATTCGTCACTCCCGGACCAGAGGTCACCATTGCAATCTGGATTTTGCCAGTAAGACGAGCTTTTGCTAATGCTGCATAGAGAGCGCCTTGCTCATGTTTGAAAACTTCGATACGTATACCCACCGATACCAGACTATTTATCAGCGGAGCAATCGTCCCGCCAGGATAAACATATACTGATTCAATACCCTGAAATAACAGGTAGTCAGCGATTACATCGGACACTGAGAAGTGATTCATAAAATATTATTCTGTTGTAATCTGCTTTTTGCAAATCAGAAAAGTATTGCTACCCACAGGATCGTTCTCGAAAGAGATGGTTCCTTGCTTGATGCCAATAACCCTCTCAACCTCCAGATATCCAGAAACAACCGCAAGCAATCCGGAAAGAGAAAATTCCCTAACATGATCCGGCGTGCTCGGTATATGACCCAAAATATTTTGGGGAGTGCTGATAAAACATAGTCCACCAGGTTTGAGTAACCTGATGATTTCCCTGAGAAGAGCATCTGGATCGACATGCTCGATTATTTCAAAAGCGGTGATACAATCATAATGTGCATCGGGAAATCCGGTACAAAGGCAATCAGTCTCGACAAGCTCTATATTGTTCCGGTTATCGTCTCTGATAAATTGGTCAAGCTGCTGGCCGTCAATATCAATACCGGTGACTTTCCTTACACTTCTGGCCAATAAACCAGCACCAAATCCACTGCCACATGCAAGATCCAAAACATGAAAGCTCGAGTCAAGATAGGGAATCGTCATCTCATAATGATGGCGGATAGAGTCCCCGGATTTCACGGACTTTGAAAGGTCTACCTCAATACGGCTCTGATAAATCGATGAAGTGCAGGCATTACGCACGGTCTTTAGCAGTTCATCAGTATAACGATACGGGGGGGGGGTATATACGGCTGACCTGAAGCCTTTTGACTCGGAAAGGTAATATTTGGGATGAACATGATATTTTGAATCCAAATTCAATCTCAACAGTTGACGCAAAATTGATATCTTGTATATGTCGCTCGAAAAGAGTGCAGGAAAGTTTTCAGAAAAACGAACCATGTCCAGCCGATCCCCTGTTGCCATTGAATACATCTCATCCGCAGCATCAAGATCGACGCAGAAATTTAAAGCATTGAGGCGCAAAATATATTCATCTCCGCTCAAATGACTTGTAGCTGCCACTATTCTGCTTAAAGGGCTCTCATCCTGACCATAATAAGTTATAACACTCTCATCAGTATCTTTTAGAAAATCGAGCCCTCCCCGGTCGAACTCAGGTGCCGCTATGATAATGCTCTGGTAACGAGTTTTTAAAGAATTAACAGTATGAGAGATAACCGGAGAGGAATCCATAAGATTCATACAAAGGTCATTACCACCTGACCATGACCTTGAACTCGCCTGAACTACTACAACTAACGGTTTTTTCATACTACACATTTATCAATTCACACAAAGAAAACATTAAAGATTAATACTGGTACAATCTAATTACTTTTGAACCAACCATCATATGATTAACAAGGAAATCATAAATCTCATTCTCATAAGCTTTTGATGAAATAACAATCGCCAAATTCTTATCATTTAAATCTAAAACCTCTATGCCACATATCTTTATGCCATTTATATCTAAACCATGCTTCTGTGGATTAGTATCAATTATACATTTCACCCTATGAGTAAGAGCAACAGTGTTGTTAAGTAGTTGACTTGAATGAACTCCTCCACCATAAATAACGACATCATCTATCTCTTCTAATTCTTTATTAAGGAGCTGATCTATTCTTTTCCATTTATCTGAATCTAATAGCAGGTACTTATCAATCAAATTTCTGATTTTTTTCGGTGAATCAAAAACGCCTTCAGATAATATTTTTGATTGAGACTTTTGGGCAAGTACCAATATTACAGGATACGCCAAGTTATCAGTATAAACACCTGTATATATTGGAGTAAAACCCTGTTGAGATAAGCAAGAAGTTAGACTTTCCTCTGTAAAATAATTTATATGCTCAAAAGTAAAATATCCATTAGGCCATTTTTTAGGATATATCAAGCAAGGCACCTCTATTAATATTTTTCCTAATGGAGACAGTACTCTGTTCGCTTTTTTAAGAGTCAATTGAGGATCAAATACATGCTCAAGAACATGTGAGAAAATAACTAGATCAGTGCTTTTTGATTCTATAGTTATATCATCTTTCAATATCAATATTATACGTATTTTTGGCCACTGCTGAAGCAGCAAAAGAAGGATCGCAACCCGTAACAATCCAATTATCTTTCTTTAACTTGGATAGCATAAAGCCTGTTGCACAACCTACCTCAAATACAATACCTGGCTTAAGAAACTTCTTGATAATGTTGATTTGCCTTTTCACAGCGCCCGTATAACTACTATCTGGTTGACCCCCTCTACTAACATTAGTATAATTTGAATAATTTGTATAATAACGATTCATCATTTGTGGGGTAGGTGCTGGATCCTGGAGGACTGAACCGCAACGAGCACAAATTCGAATAGTCATATCTACTTCTCCAACACCTGCAATAAAGTGGTAACCAAGCGGATAAACGGCCCCCTCTTTACCTGCACAACAAAAACACTGCCGATTAATTGTTTTCATTTTACTTCTTAGATGCAAACATAACAACTTCCCTACCAACTGCATGTTGAGCTAAGGCAGAATATAGATTCCCTAAAACTTTACCAGATCCACTCTGATTCATTGCCTTTTCGAAACTCATGCGTTTTGTATGGCACACCCGACCTTGCTCGTCATTACCAATGTAGTTATCACCCATAAGCAAGAACATATCAATCGGGAAAGTTGATTCTTTGTGCACTACTTCAAAACCGCATCTTTCCACAAGTTTACCAAGTGAATCAAAATCGAAATAATTAATATGATGAGGGGGGGCCACCCAATAAGGTTTAAAACCAAGATGATCACGCAGAACAATCTGAAATGGGTTGAAGTCATTAGGCACAATGATGCAAACCATACCGTTATCATTCAGTTGATGATGAATCAACTTCAAGAGTGATGCTGGGTCTGGAATATGCTCAA
Source organism: uncultured Chlorobiaceae bacterium (assembly GCA_903994455.1). Taxonomy (GTDB): domain Bacteria; phylum Bacteroidota; class Chlorobiia; order Chlorobiales; family Chlorobiaceae; genus Chlorobium. Next base: position 37,841 of record CAJEXI010000026.1, read on the forward strand.
GAACCAAGCCCAAATTGATGGCATCAAAAGTATCCAAACTGGCTGCCGTTTGTTCAGAGTAAAATCCATGATCAACATCCAACCCTAAACCTCGACTGTGCTCCATAGCTTTTACTGATGGTTCAATACCCTTTACCGACCAACCACGTTGTAATCCATTGAGTAGAAAAAAGCCCGGACCTGAGCCAATGTCAAACATTTTCCTCTGAGAAGCAATTAGATGCTTTTCAAATATTTCATAACGTCGAGTATAAACCATATTCCACCAATCAAGATCTTCTTGATATCGATCAAGATAGAGCGGCTTTTCCTGCTTATAATAGTCGTGCTTATAGACATTTGTGAGGTCTTCAACTGAGGGGATTGGAATGATATGCTTAAATCCACAATACTGACAGTCGATAACATCAAAACCATTTTCGGCAGCAACAATTGGGCCTTCATGATCTTGAAAACTATTTGTATTCATGTTGTTACTCTTAAATATGCTTTTGCTTGTCTTAAATACTAACGGGAATATTTTCGTGCCATACCTTAAACATCAGTTCAGCACGCTGCCAGTCCTCTAAGGTATCGATATCCTGAACTTGACACCTTGGAAGTATGATGGGTATTGCTGCATCTGAAAATGCAGATATCTCATTCAGTACAGCATTTTTTGTCGCCCAGTAGAATTGACCCGCATCATGATATGCATGTTCAAGATCCTGAGAGCGAGTAAGGAAATGCTCTGGTTGAAACATAGCCACTCTCCCCTCATTAGTAATCCTTATGGCACGCTGAATGGGGAAAGAAAAACTTGTAACTGTAAAGGCGATCTCAGCACTACTCTTCATTAGTAACGCCAAACCATTAATGATATCTGCAGGTGTAATAAATGGCGCTGTCGCATAAATGGTACAAATTAAATCAAGCTCTCCAAAATTATTTATTACCCATTCAACAGCATGTTTGATAACAGCACCTGTGCCAACATAGTCGTCAGACAACTTCATAGGTCGCATAAATGGCACTTCAGCCCCACATTGTTGAGCAATCTCAGCTATTTCTTTATCATCAGTTGACACAATAATATGCTCAAAAAGTCTCGATGCCTTTGCTGCCTCTATGGACCATGCTATCATGGGTTTTCCAACGAATTCCTTTATGTTCTTCCTTGGTATCCGCTTACTGCCTCCGCGGGCAGGAATAATGGCTATGTTCATATTTCCAATGCTTTACGAATCGCCTCAACGACCTGACCCTGCAGCTCTATTGTCAAGCCGGGATAAACAGGAATACTAACGACTTCCTGAAAATATTGTTCAGCTTCTGCGCAATACCCCACTTTAAATCCCATCTTTTCATAAAACGGTTGGCGATAAACAGGAATATAGTGCAGGTTAACCCCAATGCCTTGCTTGCGTAGTGATTCATAAACGTCTTTGTGCGTTTTCCGAATTTCATCGAGTTTAAGCCTGATCACATAAAGATGCCAACCCGAATAGCCGTATGGATGTTGCCACGGCGTTGTGAGCGGAAGACCCGCAAGCAGTTCATTGTATCGCTCTGCTATGGCATGACGCTTGCTGACAAACTCGTCGATCCGCTGCATCTGACTTATGCCCAATGCTGCGTGAATGTCAGTCATCCGGTAGTTATAGCCGAGGGTGATTTGCTGATAGTTCCATATTTCATTATCTGGCCGTGCAACCATTTCATCCGGGGTACTGGTGATTCCATGACTCCTGTATCGCTGCATACGACTGGCGAGTTCCGGATCATTGGTCAACGCCATGCCGCCCTCCCCCGTTGTAATGATCTTGACTGGGTGAAAACTGAAGACGGTAATATCGCTGTATCGGCAGTTGCCAACAGGTTCACCTTTATAACGCCCCCCAATGGCATGAGACGCATCCTCGATGATTTTGAAACCGTACTGCTGGCTGAGCGCATGGATAGATTCCATATCGCAGGATTGACCGCACAAGTGCACAGGAATGAGTACCTTTGGTAGCGAGCCTCTCTTTTCAGCTATAGCAAGTTTTTCTGCCAGGCATTCTACACTAAGATTATAGGTACTTGGATCGATATCGACAAAATCAACAACTGCTCCACAGTACAATGCACAGTTAGCGCTGGCCACAAAGGTAATCGGCGTTGTCCAGACAATATCGCCTTTGCCTACACCAAGTGCGAGACAAGCGATATGCAGCGCGCTTGTTGCGCTGTTGACTGCCACGGCATGTTGAGTTCCGCAGTAAGTTGCAACGGCTTTTTCAAATGCGGGTACGGTCGGACCTTGCGTGAGAAAATCTGAACGCATTACTTCAACAACCGCGTCAATGTCTGCTTGACTGATATCCTGGCGACCGTAGGGAATCATGGGCATCATATCTTGCCGATATTTTCGCGGTTCTGCTCAATCCAGTTAAGCAAAGCATCAATGCTCATCCATTCGATATTGTTATCGGAATAATAGGTAAAGTCTGCAGCAATTTTATTGCCGCCGGTGATGAGGATTGAGAAATTATTAAGCATATTTTACCCTTTATAAAATCAACTACCCCGTAGCAGAGATACGGTATAAGTTCATGTTTGCGAATTCCTTCACGAAGCAAAGCTTCGAGAAGGATCTTTTATAGCGATTCAATCTACAGATAATTGCATATCATATATTTGTGTTTATCAAGGCCTGAAAAAATTTTACACCGTTTTCGGTAGCTAACTTGACATCTGCAGGATATGGAAGATATGGAATATCGCTGAGAGGGGGCTGTGTACTTTCAACCGTAAAAAAACCAGCCCTCATTGCATAGACTAATGCCTCAATATGTTTTCTTCTTCCGATCCACAAATTCCAAGAATATCTCCCTTGATGCAGTAATAGAGGAGAGACTGTAAAACTCAACATTGATTTACCAGCCGGAATATTAATTGGTTCTGATAAATACCTGTTATTCCAGTTCATAACCGATTGAGAATTGCCATTCACCCCGGTAAATGAAAGGGAAATATTCTCAAGAGGAGAAGAACAGTTTAAATCAATTATCACTTCAAGATCTCCCCCATAAAAAACACTGGGTGCAGAAAAGGTAAGTTGTGCATCAATGATCGGTGGATAAACAACAAAAACCTTACCCCCGTCAAAATCATCACCTGATGCTGATGTCAGAACATTATAAGCATCAATACCCTCAGACAAATCATTATAGATATGAAATGAACCACGTTGGAGAAGACCAACGTTTTTTGCGACTGCTGCAATTTGATCCATAGAGTGAGAGACAATAATAACTGCAGATGTTGCTATGAGCTTATTAATTCGGTGATAGCATTTATGCCTGAATGAGGCATCGCCAACAGCCAGAATCTCATCCAGCAAAAGAATATCAGGCTGCAAGGTAGAAGCAACAGCAAACCCCAATCTGACCGACATCCCGGAACTATAGCTCTGTACCGGCATATCAATAAATTCACCTATTTCCGCAAAATCTATAATCTCATCTATTTTGCCCTCAATATCCTGTTTACTTAACCCAAGCACTGACGCATTGACATAGATGTTCTCGCGGCCTGAAAGTATAGGATTAAAACCAGCTCCAAGTGCAATGAGCGCTCCTATTCTGCCCCGCATCTCAATACGGCCAACATCTGGCTTGATGAGACCATTCAACATCCTCAGCAGCGTCGTCTTACCAGCACCGTTGCGACCAATCAAACCAAGGCACTCTCCCCTTTTCAATTCAAAACTGACATCCTTTACCGCCCAGAACTCATCTTGTCGTAATTCACCATTCCCTCCATGCCGACGACCAGTTACTTCACGTCCGAGATCCTGCATACCATAAAAAAGTGACTTTTTCAGGCTTTTGCAGAACTTCTTCGATACACCCTCGACTTTTATCAGTGTTTCACTCATAGGGGTCAGGAACTCATACGTTCAATAAGAATAGGCATCGCCAAGCGGTAGATCATCCAGACAACAAAAAAGAACAACCCCATGACAAGGTTCACCGAGATAAAATAGGTCATAAACTGTGGCACCTGACCAGTCAGCAAGTCGCGCGCTGTGAGAATCAGAGGAGTTATGGGATTGAGCATAAAGAGCGTTGCTGCCAAGCCTCCCATTGGCATAGGGAAAACAACCGGCGTGATATACATCAAAAACTGCATAAAGAGCGGCAGGGCTCGACCGATGTCACCATACAACATCCCGAGCGGAGTAATAAAAAGCCCCAAAGTGGTACCAACAAGAATCAAAGAGACGATACCCAAAGGAAAAAACAGCAAATTCCAGCCAGGATTAATGCCCACAACCACAAGAGTGACCAAGATCAACGCCACCTTAATAGCCGCATTGAACAACGTCTGGTAAATACCCGAAACAATCAGCGCTTCACGCGGAAAATTAAGCTTTGCCAACATACCCCGAGCAGCATTAACCTGTTGCATGGGAGCATTAAGCGCGTCCATAAAAATAGCCCAGAGCATTGTGCCCGTAAAAACATACAACGGATATGGAACCGTCGTACTGGCAACATTAACGATACCAGATTTGCTGAGAAAAATCCACGTCACCGTATTGGCCAACGGAAGAATAAAAGCCCACAAAATGCCGAGAAACGCCTGGCGATATTGAGCGCTGATATCGCGCACAACAAGGCGCCATGCAAGTTCGCGCCCCGCCGCAAGGTCACTGAACATCTCCCGCAACATTTTTCGCGGGTTAGCAAGAAGAGATTCCGGGGTGTATATCGTAACCTGTTGTTCGGTCATACAAAAATAAGTTAATGTTGAGCCCTCGACAAGCTGGCAGCCATCGCGCTATTGTTTCGACCCTTCAGAAAGCAGTTCATCGAAATAGGCAATAGTCCGCTTCAACCCCTCCTCAAGCTGCACCTTGGGCTCCCATCCAAGATACTCTTTTGCACGGGTAATATCTGGCTGACGCTGCAAAGGATCGTCCGAAGGCAAAGGCAAAAAGACAATCTGTGACTTCGAGCCGGTCAATTCAATAACTTTTGTGGCAAGCTGACTGATAGTAAACTCCCCCGGATTTCCCAAATTGATCGGGCCCGGAAAACCAAGTTCACCACCTCTTCCGGCGGGCAGATCCATAAACCGGATAAAACCCTCAACAAGATCATCCACATAACAAAAACTGCGGGTTTGTAGACCATCACCATACAGAGTAATATCCTCACCCTGCAACGCCTGAACAATGAAGTTACTCACCACCCTCCCATCATTAGGGTGCATACGTGGGCCATAGGTGTTAAAAATACGGGCAACCCGAATATCAAGACGATGCTGGCGATAATAATCGAAAAAAAGAGTCTCAGCACAACGCTTCCCCTCATCATAACAACTGCGCGTGCCGATGGGATTAACATTCCCCCAATACTCCTCCACCTGGGGATGCACCGACGGATCACCATAAACTTCACTGGTGCTGGCCTGAAAAATACGCGCTTTCAGCCGCTTCGCCAAGCCAAGCATATTAATAGCGCCATGAACACTGGTTTTGGTGGTTTGCACCGGGTCGTGCTGGTAATGAATAGGACTTGCCGGGCAAGCGAGGTTGTAAATCTGGTCAACCTCAATAAACAGTGGAAAGGTGACATCATGGCGAATAAACTCAAAGCGCGGATGGATGAGCAGGTGCTCAATATTGCGCTTGGTGCCCGTAAAAAGATTATCGGCGCAAACCACCTCGTCGCCACGCTCAAGCAGACGATCAATAAGGTGAGAGCCGAGAAACCCGGCCCCGCCCGTAACAAGAACTCTTTTTCGGGAGTTGTAGGTGCGCATGAGTGGATTTATGATTTACCGGAATGGAGTGATTTTGTGGAAAAAATTATTTTTTGGCGAATAAAGGGCACCTCGGATCAACGCTTTGCAAGCTCCTCTATCGCAGTCACACTTAACCCTGTCACCGATTTAATAATTGCAATCTCCACGCCTTGTTCGATCAGCCTGAGAGCTATTGTTCTGGTTGTCTCTTCTTTGCCTTCCTCTCGGCCTTTGGCAACATTTTTTGCATCACCTGAGGCAATGATGCTTGCCACATCGGTGAACTCTTTCAGACGAACCTCATAAACTTGACGCTCCTCTTCATTAAACATCCTGTCAATGGCAGCAATGGCTTTCACAATA
>CAJEXI010000027.1 GCA_903994455.1 uncultured Chlorobiaceae bacterium
ATAGTTATAATTACAACTTGCATTCTCTTGAAAATCAGGGATAAATATATGGTAACGTATTTTATTTTATAAATATATTTCTTTCATCGTTATATTTCTCCCGGGAAATCACGTTGTACGCCAAAGTGACGGTACATTGAAAAGGTCGGTAGCGCACAAAAAGTGAAAAGGAAGTGCAAGTCACCTGCGGCCCCCTGAATTAAATTATTTTTTTTGTAATGCGTTGTGATAATATATTGTGTGCTTGCAGAGAGGTTATGCACATCGAACAATAAAACAATTAATGGAGTAAAAGTATGCAGACAATTTATGCTGACGGAATTGCCAACATTACACTGATTGATGGTGTTATTCGTTTGGATCTTGTCAATATCACACAGATTGAAAAAGAGAAAGCCAATATTCGTCCTGTTGGCGCACTGGCGATGTCAGTTCCCGCAATGCTTCGTACTCATGAGCAACTTTCACAGGCGATCAATAAAATGGTTGAGGATGGCATTCTGAAAAAGAATGATACCCCCCAGCCGATTACTGATGGTTCGTTTTCCTGAACACTCTACTGTTTCTGCGCTCACCACTCTTCACCAATCAAGGGTGGTGAGCGCAAGACTATTTGTAAAAATGCTTGTTATACCTGCTCGTTGTCCCGAACAACTCAAAAAATAATAGTTTTGGAAAAATCTTCATTTACAGATTATCCTGTAACGCTATTACTGATAGAGAGAAAGGACTTTTCATCCAATCACCATAGAACGTTTTGAATGATCCCATTCAAATTGAGTTTGAAATTGCATGGTTTTGAGGTAATAATTACTTGATACGTGTAAGATTACTCCGGTTTTTTATAAATTGTCGAATATACAGAAACCTCCGATTTTAATCTTGGTGTGTCAGGTTGGAGTAGAATAGAGCGTTTTACGTCGCTTTTTGCGTTTTTCTGTTCAACAAGTGGTTTAGAACCATAGTTTGAATAGCCAGTTACTCTTGTCTTCTTATTGTTAGTTTTGTGATTTATCTGTTTTGCGTTAACTCTTTATTCAGGGATTCCTTATGAATATTGTCATTCACATGAATGGCTCGCCTGCCAGCTCAGTCGGGGCCAATGAAACATTTTTGGACTTCTATCAAGGCACCCCAACGCAAAACTTTTCTGGTTATCAGGCCTCTTTTCAGACACTGTGGCTCGATAAATCGGGCGCAAGCATCACCAGCACTTACGATTTATTTGATACCAATAGTGACAGCCTGGCTGATAAGTATACCGAAACGTATACCCGCAGTGGAGTTGTATGGAATAATTCAGGAGCCATTACCTGGGATGCTCATGGAATGTTTCATGCTCAACAGACCACAGGGGATATGGCATCAGCCCAGGAGAGTTACGGGCGACTTGCTTTCGATACTCGTGGGGAAGCAGTCGGGATTTACACGTTTTCTCCAACTGCCAGCGCTTCACCAGTTGGATTTGGAAAGGTGGCCACAGATTTTGGCGGGGGTCAGGATTTTGGCTTCAGTGTGGCCACGCAGTCTGATGGCAAGATTCTGGTGGCGGGAACCAGCCTGAACGGAGGGCAGTTTGATTTTGTGCTTGCCCGCTTTAGTGCTGATGGCATCCTTGATACCGCTTTTGGTGGTGGGAAAGGTAAAATAATAACAGATTTCGGTTATTCAGATGCCGGGTTGAGTGTGGCTGTTCAGAGTGATGGCAAAATTCTCGTTGGGGGACAAAGCTGGGATATCGGGAGTAATGACAGCAATTTCAAGTTTACTCTTGCCCGCTACAATCTTGATGGCTCCCTCGATACAAGCTTTGATGGTGACGGCAAGGTGATTTCAAGCTTTGGGTGTGGCCAAAGCTTGATCTTACAGCCTGATGGTAAAATTCTGATGATGGGTACTGTGGATACTGCTATATCATCGAATATGGCTCTTATGCGCTACAACATTGATGGGAGTCTTGACACAAGCTTCAACGGTAATGGGGAAGTTATTACAACGATTGGGGGTTCAGGTCAGGGTGTGGCTCTCTTGCCATCTGGTAAAATTCTCGTAGCAGGCTCCAGTTGGAATAACGGTAACGAGGACTTTGTTCTTGCTCAATACAATGTTAATGGCACTCTCGACACAAGCTTCCACGGTGGTGCCATTGTCACCACGGATTTTGGTGGTGGTGATGATCAGGTTTCTGATGTGGTGATGCAGTCAGACGGAAAAATTCTTGTGGCCGGGTACAGCCTGAATCGTACCAATAATATTTCTGTAGCACGTTATACTACGGATGGCACTCTTGATACCACCTTTTCCGGTGACGGCAAGATTATGGTGGATTACGGAGGTAACGAGCAGGGTTATGCGGTGACTGTGGATTCCGATGGAAAGATTCTTGTTTCGGGACACAGCGACAGCAACGTTGTGCTCTTGCGCTATAACGCTGACGGTACTCCTGACGCTACCTTTTCCAGTGATGGTCTTGTGACCACCAATATTGGGGGTGCTACGCTTCTTAACGGTCAGGCCTTTACTGGAACGGATGTGACGTTGCAAACTGACGGAAAGATTCTCGTTTCAGGCCAGAGCAACGGTGATGTCGCTCTGGTCCGCTATAACAGTGACGGTTCTCTGGATACAACATTTGGTCTATCGGCCAATACTGCGCCTGTTTTTTCTGACAGCCATGCAGGCACAGTCACAACAGACTTTGGCGGTGATGATATCGGCAGGAGTATGACCGTTCAGCCTGATGGCAAGATAGTTGTTGCTGGGCTTGGAGATGCTCTTGGGGGGTTTCTCTCAATGCCAACGATTGTGAGCGGTACTGTAACCTACAATGCAACAAATATATCGTATCTGATTGGTGATTTTGCGCTTGCACGATACAATGCTGATGGTACTCTCGACCCCACCTTTCATGGTGATGGCACCCTGACCACCTACTTTGGCGGCAACAACCTCTCTCCCACAGGCGTTGTGGCTCAGACTGATGGCAGGATTCTTGTGGCTGGTTCAGGATACAATCGAAATAGCAACACGAACGATTTTGCACTTGTTCGCTATAACAACGACGGCAGCCTTGATACCACCTTTTCAGGCAACGGCAAGGTCTTGACAGACTTTGCCAGTGGCGTTGATACTGGCAACAGCATCAAAATGCAGTCTGACGGTAAGATTCTTGTGGCCGGAACAAGTGGTACGGTTGTTTCTGGCGGGACATCCAACAACGATTTTGCGCTTATCCGTTTCAATGCTGACGGGAGTTTGGATACGTCATTTGATGGAGATGGAAAGCTTACGACGAACTTTGGCGGTAATGATGCTGGATATAGTGTTACAGTGCAGGCTGATGGCAGAATTCTGGTGGCAGGGTATGCCAGTACCTCGTTCACTTATGGTTATAGTGCAACGGGAACACCACTCACAACCTCCAATAACAATGTTGCGCTTGCCCGCTACAACACTGATGGCAGCCTTGACACCACCTTTCATGGAGATGGCAAGCTTATTACAGATTTTGGCGGGAATGAGACGGCGCAAAGTGTTCTCGTCCAGGGTGATGGCAAGATCCTTGTGGTCGGCTCCAGTAGCCTTTTTTTCACGGACAATAACACACTCACCACACTTAACAGCGATTTCGCGATTGTGCGCTACAACGCTGATGGTACGCTTGATACCACCTTTCATGGAGATGGCAAGCTCACCACGGACTTTGGTGGCTCTTCTGATACGGCTCGCAGCGCTATTCTGCAGAGTGATGGCAAAATTCTTGTTGCAGGGAGCAGCACCAAAACTGGTGGTAATGCTGACTTTGCCCTTGCGCGTTACAATGTGGATGGCAGCCTCGATACCACTTTTCATGGAGACGGGATGTTCACCATGGATTTTGGTGGTGCAGCAGACATTAGCTACAGCATCAGTGTGCAGGCAGACGGCAAGATTCTTGTCGGTGGGGTGAGTACGATTGATGGCAATGGCGACTTCGCTCTCGCACGTCCCAATACTGATGGCACCCTCGACACCACCTTCAGCGCTTCCGGTGTGCACCAGACGCTTTACACGGCAACCGGCACACCGGTACTGCTCGACAACTCTCTCCAGATCAGTGATGCCGAACTTGCCACTATCTGCAACTATGCCGGTACGACGCTGACGCTGATGCGCCATGGCGGTGCCAGTGCAGACGACCATTTTTCCGCGATGGAAGGTCAATCTCTCGGGGCGCTGACGCAGGGCGTTGACTTGGTGGAGAGAGGCATCACCGTTGGCAGTGTTACCACCAATTCAGGAGGCACGCTGGCGTTAACCTTCAACGCCAATGCCACATCGACGTTGGTCAATGCAGTCGTGCAGCAGATAGCCTACAGCAACGGTTCAGAAACACCGCCATCATCGTTGCAGATCGACTGGTCGTTCTCCGACGGCAATACCGGCAGCCAGGGTTCAGGCGGAGCGATGAGCGCAACGACCAGCACGACCGTTCAGATTGCGCCGTTCATTGCCCCTCCAGCGCTAGTTACCAATACCTCGCCGACCTTTTTCGGGCATGCGACAGGCAAAGTTACCACCGATTTTGGCAAGGAGGATGTTGGACGCAGCATGGCGGTGCAAGCCGATGGCAAGATTCTTGTGGCAGGGCTGGGCAATGCGATTTCCGGGTATCTGACTTCAGCAGGAACCACCAATATCGCCTATACTATTGGTGATCATGCGATTGCCCGCTACAACAGCGACGGCAGTCTTGATACTACGTTTGGTGTGGATGGCAAGGTGACCACTTACTTTGGCGGCAATGGTGACCTTGCAACGGGTGTTACGGTACTGGCCGATGGCAAGATTCTTGTTGCAGGCTCCGGGTACGACAGAGGCGGGAGCAATACGAACGATTTCTCCCTTGCCCGCTACAACAGTGATGGCAGCCTTGATGCCACTTTTGCCGGCAATGGAAACGTGCTGACAGATTTCATCGCCCATAAGGACCTCGGTCAAAGTATTTTTTTGCAAGCCGATGGCAGGATTCTTGTGGCCGGAACCAGTAGTACAGTCACGGGCGTTACACCCTCCGCCAGCGATATTGCGCTTGTGCGTTATAACGCTGATGGCACTCTTGATACCACCTTCGGGGGAGGCGGGAAGATTGTCACCGATTTTGGCAGCAAAATCACCCCGGATTTTACCAGCACTGATGCCGCATATAGTGTCACCGTGCAGAGTGATGGCAAAATTATTGTTGTGGGCAGTAGCAGTGTAGTGGTCAATGGCATCTCCAGCATCGATTTCGCCTTTGCTCGCTACAATGCAGACGGGAGCCTTGAATCAAAGGAGACCACCGATTTTGCTGGTAATAACATTGCCCGGAGTGTGGTGGTGCAGAGTGATGGCAAATTCCTTCTGGTGGGTGACAGCACTCTTTCTGGCAACACTGATTTTAGGATTGCTCGTTCCAATACTGCTGGCACCAACCTCGATGTCGCCTTTGGCATTGACGGGACCATGACCACAGATTTTGGAGGTAATGATTCTGCTCGAAGCGTCATCCTGCAGTCAGACGGCAAAATTCTTGTGGCAGGCAACAGTATTCTTGCAACTGGTATTTCAGACTTTGCCCTTGCCCGCTACAATACGGATGGCACTCTCGACACCACTTTTGATGTCGATGGCAAGCTCACCATGGATTTTGGCGGAGCTTCGGACACTGCCTACAGTGCTAAATTGCAAGCAGACGGAAAGATCCTTGTGGCTGGATCGAGCTCCATTGATGGTAGTGGAGACTTCGCTCTTGCTCGCTTGAACGCCGATGGCAGTCTTGATACCACTTTTGGTGTGGTTAATACGCTCAATGGTCATCCGGTCTTTGTTGAAAACGGCACACCGGTGGTGCTCGACAGTGATGTCCAAATTTCCGACAACGGGCTTGCTGCTGTTGGCAACTATAATGGCGCTACGCTTACTATGGCGCGTCACGGTGGAGCCAGTGTTGACGACCACTTTTCAGCCATGGCCAGTGGAACTCCTGGCGCACTCACGCAGGGCAGCGACCTTGTGGCGGGGGGTGTTGCTGTTGGCACCGTTACCACAAATGCTGGCGGTATCCTGGCTCTTGCTTTCAATGCCAGCGCTACGCAAAATCTGGTCAATGCGGTATTGCAGCAGATCGCCTACAGCAATACAAGCCCTGTCGCAGCCGAAGCAGTGCAGATTGACTGGACATTCTCCGACGGCAACGCTGGCAGCCAGGGGACGGGCGGAGCCTTGAGTGCTGTTGGCAGTACGACGGTTCACGTTACTGTGCTGAACGACACTCCGATACCTGGCGTGAACACTGCCCCGACATTCGCTGTTGGCGATGGCGCTGTTATCACCGATTTTGGCAAAGAGGATATTGGTCGGAGTGTCGCCGTTCAAGCGGACGGGAAGATTCTTGTGGCCGGGCTTGGCAATGGCATTTCGGGATATATCAATGCCTCAACAGGAAATATGTCGTATACCATCGGCGATTTTGGTCTTGCCCGATACAACAGTGACGGCAGTCTCGACACCTCGTTTGGCAAGGATGGCAAATTGACCACCTATTTTGGAGGAAATAGCGATTTTGCCACGGGGGTAACCGTGCAGTCAGATGGCAAGATTCTTGTTGCAGGGACAGGATATAGCCGAGGCACCAACGATTTTGCCCTTGCCCGCTACAACAGTGACGGCTCTCTCGATACTACCTTTTCAGTTAATGGCAAGGTGACGACAGATTTTGCCAGTACCAATGACACGGTGAGTGGCATCAAAGTCCAGGCCGATGGCAAGATTCTTGTGGTTGGAACCAGCGGTACGGTACCTGGAGTAACACCATCCAACAGCGATTTTGCTCTTGCCCGCTATAATGCTGACGGTAGTCTCGATACTACCTTTGACGGGGATGGCAAGCTTATCACAGACTTTGGTGGCAGTGATTCAGCAACAAGTGTTTCTGTGCTGGCTGATGGAAGATTTATTGTGGCGGGAACCAGCAATGTTGGTCTTGATGGTGTTGTGTCTAACCAAAATTTTGCATTTGCTGTTTACAATGCCGATGGCACTCTTCCCGGAAAGGAAACCCTGGATTTTGGTGGTTATGACTATTGCCAAAGCGTTACGGTACTGAGCGATGGAAAATTTATCCTGTCGGGGTATAGTGGTGTACTGGTCAATGGTGCGATTACCAACTACAATTTTGCGCTTGCCCGTTACAACGCTGATGGCACTCTTGATACGACCTTTGATGGAGACGGAATGCTTACCACAGACTTCGGTGGTAATGATTACAGTCGAAGTGTCACGGTACAGTCGGACGGCAAGATCCTTGTGGCCGGGAACAGCACCCTGACAGGCGGCACCTCTGATTTTGCTCTTGCGCGTTACAACACTGATGGCAGTCTCGACACCACTTTTGACGGAGATGGCAAGCTCACCATGGACTTCGGCGGAGCATCGGACACGGCCTTTAGCATCACCTTGCAGCCCGCCGGGAAGATTCTTGTCGCCGGTTCAAGCTCCATTGATGGTAACGGAAACTTTGCTCTTGCTCGCCTCAATGCGGACGGCTCGCTTGATCATACGTTTGGCATAGTCAACAATACGCTTAATGTCGGGCAGGTTTATATCGAAAATAGCGCACCAGTCGTGCTCGACAGCAAGGTGCATGTTTCCGATATTCAGCTTGCAGATTTGGGGAGCTACAGTGGCGCTACACTCACTCTGCTCCGTCATGGTGCCGCCAACGCCGAAGATCACTTCTCCGGTGCAGGCACCCTTGGCACGCTTACGCAGGGAGGTAGCCTGGTGGTCGGTGGCACCACCGTTGGTACGGTCACCACCAATTCCGGGGGTATGCTTGCGCTCGCGTTCAATGCCAGCGCTACTCAAAATCTGGTCAATGCCGTTTTGCAGCAGATCGCCTACAGCAACACCTCGCACGTTACAGGAACTCCAGTACAGATCGACTGGACATTTTCCGACGGAAACACCGGCACCCAGGGCTCGGGTGGAGCCTTGAGCACGACTGGCAGTACTGTCGTTCAGATCCTCCCCGACACGACGGCACCGAAAGTTATCAATTTCAGCCCCACAGATGGTGTGATTGGTGTTGCTGTCGGCAGCGATCTTGTCCTGACCTTCAGCGAGGCCATTCAGAAAGGCACGGGCACCATAGCAATTCACAGCGGCTCGGCTACCGGCACAGTGGTGGAGAGCTACGATGCAGCCACAAGCTCCAGCATTGCGATTTCTGTTAATACACTGACCATCAATCCGACGGCTGATCTCTCCGGCGGCAAGCATTACTATGTTACCTTTTCCGATGGCTCGATAAAGGACATGGCAGGAAATAATTTCGCAGGCACATCGACATACGATTTCACCACGGCAACGATGTCAACCATTGCGCTGACGCCGACAAAGAATCCGCTTGATTTCTTCTACATATCAGCTTCTCAGGGAGGTACTCTCTATGATACCGACAAAGATGGAGCGATCGACCACCTAAGGGTGTGGGGCCTGGGAACAAGCACTGGCTATTACAGGATGGATTGGAGTGATACGACCCATTGGACCGCAAAAGGCTTGTTCACCTATACCTTCGGCACTGAATATGACATACAGGGTCGCCCGACAACGTGCATTATTTATGGGGCTGAGCTGCCGGTCAATTGGGCAAGTACCGGAAATGCTGATCATCTGCTTGCTACCGTCACCAGGGTGAATGGCACTCTGTCAGAAACCTGGAAGGTTTTCGATAACAACAGTGATAGTCAGGCGGATGCGGGAATCTACACCGCAACAACAAATGGTGTCGCGACAACTACGATTACTACCAGTGTCGTTGCTTTGACACAGGATAGTTATGGCCACTTTACATCATTTATATCAGAGGTTCAGACATCGACAAATCCCAAGGATGTGTTCAGTGGCACCGTGACGGGTTCAAGCAGTGATGCTACGGCGATTCAGTTGCCTTTGGGAAGTCCTGGAGCCTATACGCTTATAGCAGCGGGGACACTGGTTGACTCCTTTACCATCTCTCCCTCGCTGATTGGGCGTCTTTATGATATGGATGGAAACGGCGTGATTGACCAGATGGATCTTGTGAGTACAACAGCCGGTCAGAACGGCCAGTCAACCACGAACATCAACAGTTTTGCGCTCACCTGGAGTGACCCTGCTCACTGGACAGCCCATGCAGAGTATCAGATGGTTTTCGGTACGACATCCGATGTTCAGGGCCGTCCAACGACCTGGGTGGCTGATGG
Organism: uncultured Chlorobiaceae bacterium; assembly: GCA_903994455.1. Taxonomy (GTDB): domain Bacteria; phylum Bacteroidota; class Chlorobiia; order Chlorobiales; family Chlorobiaceae; genus Chlorobium. The sequence continues at coordinate 9,270 of CAJEXI010000027.1, forward strand.
CTTTGTTCATGATATTGTCTGGCAGAATAAAGGAGCTGACAATATTGTGGCCACAAGCAGCTATGCCGGGAAAAATTCTGGTGAGTTGGTTGTTGTAACGTTTATTGATTCTCAAGGGGACAGTAATCCCGATGAGATAGTCTACGTAAAAAGCAGTGGCTCAACAGAAATAGAAAGATTTCAGGCCAATATCGTCGGATGGACGAACAACCCGGCGGCAGTAACTCTGGTGATTCAGACATCGACTAATCCGACGGCGGTGTTCACTGGCAGCGTGACCGGTTCAAACAGGCATGCTCAGGATATACTGGTGCCGTTGTTCACTGGAAATTCTGGTGAAGGAAGCACCCTTAGTTCCCACACCTTGATTTCGACAAAGCACCAGGTTGATGTTTTCAATATTTCGGCTACCGATATTGGACGCCTGTACGATATGGACAGCAATGGCATCGTCGACCGTATGGATGTTGCGAGCACAACGACCGATCAGAGTGGTCAGACAAACACCAGTGTTAAGAGTTACGCCCTGACCTGGAGTGACAGCACCCACTGGACAGCTCATGCCGCTTATGAGCTTCTTTTTGGTTCGCAGTATGATGCCGACGGTCGTCCAACGACGATTTTCATGAATGGGGGGGAAGGGGAGCAAACAATCAATTGGGCTACTACGGTGACCAATGGTGTTCTTGCTACGGTGCCGTCAGAGTATGATGGTATTGCCGCGACGCTGACGCTCGTCGATACCAACGCTGATAGTAAGCCTGATGCGTTCGATTACACTGAAGGCTCCGGGTCGACGTTACAAACAGCTCATGGCACTCTTGAATGGTGGGTGAAGGACAGCAGTAACCATCCTTTGGCGGTGACGGTAGTGATGCAGACCTCATCGAATTTTACAGATTTCTTCAGTGGCAGTGTGACAGGTTCCAGCAGTAATCCGACGGCTATTGTGATGCCGGTTATGGAGAGCGGAGAGACGACTGGCGACCGCGTTTCAAATAATATGTTGATTTTTGATTTGGGCATCGCTTCGCCACAGCTTGATGCAAAAAGTCAGATGACGCTCAGGGATGCCACTTATGGAGGCAGAATAGTCTCGGTTACTCTTTCTGCGCCATCGCTTTTTGTTGATGGTTCCTGGTTGAAGGTACCCTTGTCCAGCACTGATGCCTCAGGAAATCCTTACTCATTGTGGTATTCCGGCGGTTCTATGTTGCTGGTGGATCTGCCTTCCGGTATCGTGGGGCAATCGGCACCCATTGTCAAGGCATGGCAGGTGAACTCCATGAACAACGGCGGCTATTCGTTGTCTCCGATGAGTGTTGTGGGCACCACGGGCACAAGCGGCGCTGACTGGGTGACCGGTACGTCAGGGAGTGACAGCATTATGGCTGGCGCTGGCAATGATTTGATTGAATGGTCAGGTGGCAACGATACGGTGGATGCCGGTGATGGTTATGACAGTTTGAACTTGCCACTGAGCAGCACGAATGCTTTCCACTGGCTTGACGAAAAGAAAGTGCTCCATATTGGATCGGCAACTGATACAGGTCAGGATGTCTATCACATTACAAAAAATTCAGATACCTCATTCTGGATTGACAAGTTGATGTCTGATGGCAAGACGGTCGAGTCAACCATGCTCCTCAACAATGCTGAGTCGATGGGATTCGGCAACCAGATTCATCAATTCCAGATCAATTCAGGTGGAGGGCAATATGTCACTGGCACACCCTGGGACGATCAGATTTTCCTGAATATTGCCAATGTTGGTAATCTGATCCAGGTTCAGGGAGATTTCGGTCACGATACTTTGGTTCTTAATGTCGGTTCCGGGTACAGTAAGTTGGAAATTATCAATAATGGATCGGACTTTCTGTTGAAGGGCACCCTCATTTCAGACGGTAGTGTTGTTGAGCTTGCCCGTGCCGTGCCCTTACCGAATGGTAACAGTGTAACAATGACCATGGGCTCAGGAGTGAATGCCCATTCATTTACCATTACCGATATCGAAGCACTCCGTTTTGTTTCTGACGCAGTGAAGGTCGATTTTGCGCCAGACAGCCTGTCGAGCGATGTACTGAGCTTCGATCTCGGTGTTCAGTCGCCGGTGCTTGCCAAATCGGGTCAACTTACGGTTGTGGAATCAGATATGTTTGGTTATCTGACGACGGTTACGCTCGATGTGAGCCAGCTTGTGGTGGTTGATTCGCATCTGACTATTCCCATGAATGGAACTGATGCAAATGGAGCATCGTATTGGCTTAATCCTTATAATGGAGGCAAACTGCTTGTTGAGATACCGGCAGGTCTTCTTGTTGGCCATGCGGCCCAGTTCCATGCCTGGCAGGTTGGATATATGAGTAATACGAGCATGTCGCTCACACCGATGAACGTTGTGACAGGTGGTGCAGGGACGAGCGGCATTGACTGGGTGACCGGAACCAGCGGGGATGACATTATCAATGCTGGTGCGGGCAACGATTATATTGAGTGGAGAGGTGGCCATGATGTGGTTGATGCCAGCGACGGTTACGATACGCTGCATCTGTCGATGAACAGCATGAATTCTTCTTTTCTTGATGCAGAGGGAGTGCTGCATATTAGCGCATACACTTACCCTTCTCTTTCGAGGATGGAGGGTGAGTCATCAGCGTTATTTTCGATGGTTGATATTTATCGGATTTCGAAAGTGGGGGATGCCTCATTCGAGATCGACAAAATGCAGGGTGATGGCGTGACCGTTGACTCAACAATGCTTCTCAGCAATGCCGAGAGGGTGGAGGGTGGTGGCTCTTTCGGTCTTAATCTTGTGCCCCATACATTCATTAATGAGAGTGTTGGAGGCGGTTATTCTATGGATGGCACACCCTGGAATGACGAGATCTTCCTTGATGCGGCCAATCTCGGCAATCTGCAGAGTGTATGGGGAGATACCGGTTATGATATCCTGACTCTCGATGTCGGTGCAGGATACAGCAAACTGGAGCTTGTGAAGAGCGGTCAGCTTTATTTGCTCCAGGGAACATCCAGTGCCGATGGTGCTGTTGCAGAGCTTGGAGAGGTACAGTTCAATCCCTCTTATGGGGCGATAATGATGACCATTGGTATCGGAGAGAGCGCAAAGTCATTTTATAGTTACAGCATGGAGGCTTTCCATTTTGTCTCCGGCACAACACACTATGAAGTCGATCCTGCCCAGTTTGCCGAAGTATCCTTCCAGGTTGGTTCATGGCAGAACTCTATCACTGGTACAGCCAAGAATGACACTATTGATGCCGACGCACTCGGTTTGGCAAATCTTGCAACAACAGCCAATGATTACATCCAGGGTAATGGCGGCAACGACTTGATCAATGCCGGTGCTGGCGATGACACTATCTACGGCAATGGAGGGAATGATACTATTGAAGGAGGATCGGGCAACGATACTCATAACGACTCAATGGAAGGAGGAGTAGCGCGCAACGACACTGCAGGGTATAATGGCAACATGGCTGATTACACAATAACCAGCCATGATGGGGTCTGGACGGTTGCCGATACCCGCGATGGCTCCCCGGATGGTACAGACACGCTTACCGGGATTGAGCATCTCTCCTTTTATGATAGAACTGTTGATTTGACGGTACAGTTCTCTCCAACTTCTAACGTATGGTCAAGCAACGTCATAACTGGTACAGGGTTTGATGACACTATCGATGCTGATGCACTTGCCGCAGCAAATCCGTGGAAGGGAAATGGGTGGGCCTATGTCTATTTTGGATCGCAATCGGTTTATACTCTCGGAGCAAATGAGTTTTCAACGATTGGCACGGTAACATTTACTGCACAGGAACTCATCAGCCTGACCAGTCAGGGGATGGAACTCTGGCATGGCGCGGGGAAAGTTGAGAGCAGCTTTACCGTCAATTCCGCTGATATCATTAACCAGGCAGGTGGTGCCTATACTCTGCACTGGATTGGCACAGCGGAGCAGACGACCATTCCCGAATGGTCGCTTCAATTTACTTATGATAAAGAAGGAGTTTACAGCCATAACGACTACATCAACGGCAACGATGGTAACGACTTGATCAATGCGGGTGCTGGCGATGACACTATCTACGGCAATGGCGGTAACGACATTATTGACGGCGGAGCGGGCAACGATACTCATAACGACTCAATGGAAGGAGGAGTAGCGCGCAACGACACTGCAGGGTATAATGGCAACATGGCTGATTACACAATAACCAGCCATGATGGAGTCTGGACAGTTGCCGATACCCGCGATGGCTCCCCGGATGGTACAGACACGCTTTCCGGGATTGAGCATCTCTCTTTTTCTGATGCATGGGTGGATTTGAATGTCCAATTCAGTCCGGCCTCTTATCCAGAATCAAGCAACAGCATAACTGGCACAGGGTTTGATGACACTATTGATGCCGATGCACTTGCTGCAGCAAATCCGTGGCAAGGCAGCCAATGGACCTATGTCTACTTTGGTTCACAATCGGTTTATACTCTCGGAGCAAATGAGTTTTCCTCTATTGGCACGGTGACATTTACTGCACAGAAACTCACCAACCTGACCAATCAGGGTATGGAACTCTGGCATGGCGACGGGAAAGTCGAGAGCAGCTTTACCGTTAACGCTGTCGATATCATTAACCAGACTGGTGGTGCCTATACCCTGCAATGGATTGGCACATCGGCACAAACGGAAATACCTTCATGGTCCGTTGGGTTCTCTTATGATAAAGAAGGCGTTTTCAGCCATAACGACTACATCTACGGCAACGATGGTAACGACTTGATCAATGCTGGCTCGGGTGATGACTCTATCTATGGTAATGGTGGCAATGATACCATCAGTGGCGGAGTGGGCAATGACACGATTGATGGAGGAGATGGTAATGATACGGTCGTCTTCAGCGGTAATTATGCCGAATACACGATCGGTCATGATGCCGCATTTTCGAGCTTTACCATAACAGACAATGTGCCGGATCGCGATGGAACGGATGTTATCACTTCAGTTGAGAACTTCCAGTTTGCGGATGCTTCCTCTCCAGTTTTTACGGCTTTCAGTGGTGCGGTTGCTGTGACCAGTGAGGATGGTGGAAATGTTGAAGTCACCTTTGCAGAGCTTTTGGCACAAGGGAATGAAGTTGACGCTGGTGGCTCAATTGAGGCCTTTGTGGTCAAGAGAGTCAGTAACGGGAGCCTCAAAATAGGCATTGATGCAGCAAGCGCCCTCGCCTGGAATGTTTCAAACAACACTATTGACGCATTACATCATGCATACTGGACTCCTGCTGCCAATCTGAACGGAACACTCAATGCTTTTGCGGTAGTTGCAAGGGACAATATTGGGCTCGAATCGGTTATACCTGTCCAGGCGACCGTCACGGTTACGCCTGTGCCGGATGCGCCGGTTATTTTTCAGCCGAAGTCGCTTTCGTTTGCTTCTCACGTCGATTACAGCACAGGAAGCACTCCTTATTCGGTAACGAGTGCAGACATCAATAGCGATGGTAAGGCTGATCTGATTGTTACGAACTTTTACAGCAGTAGTGTGTCGGTGCTGTTGAATAATGGCTTTGGTGCCTTTGCTGCCTTTGCTGCACAGGTCGATTACAACACGGGCAGTAACCCATATTCAGTGACGAGTGCCGATGTGAATGGCGATGGCAGTACAGATCTGATCGTTACGCACCTTTACAGCAGTAGTGTTTCGGTGCTGATAAACAATGGCGTTGGTGCCTTTGCCGACGGGGTCAGTTATGGTACAGGAAGCTATCCCTATTCGGTGACCAGTGCAGATGTCAATGGCGATGGCAAGGCTGATCTGATTGTCGCGAATTCAAACAGCAATAGCGTCTCGGTGCTGATGAACAAAGGCAATGGCACCTTTGCGGATAAAGTTGATTATGCTACAGGGTACAAACCCTATTCAGTAACAAGTGCAGATGTTAATGGAGATGACGATGCAGATCTGATTGTTGCGAACAATGATTACTCGGGTAGCGTCTCGGTGCTGATGAACAAAGGTGATGGCACTTTTGCCGATAAAGTTGATTATGCTACAGGAAGCTATCCTTATTCGGTAACGAGTGCGGATGTTAATGGCGATGGCAAGGCTGATCTGATTATTGCGAACTACTACGGCGATAGTGTGTCTGTGTTCATGAATAATGGCGATGGCACTTTTGCCCCCAAGGTAGATTACACTACGGGCAGTTATTCATATTCTGTCACGACAGCAGATGTTAATGGTGATGGCAAGGTAGATCTGATAGTTACAAACGCAAACAGCAACAAGGTATCGGTGCTGACGAACAAAGGCGATGGCACCTTTGCGGCCAAGGTAGATTACTCGACGGGCAGCTACCCATATTCCGTCACGACCGCAGATGTTAACGGCGACGGCAAGGCCGACCTGATTGTTGCGAACGCAAACAGCAATACCGTCTCTGTATTGACCAACACGACGCACCCGGCGGTGACCTCCTTTATCGAGATGTCGCCGGTGCATATCAGCAGTAATATCATCATCAACGATCCTGATGGCGATATAGGTTGGAACGGAGGAACATTGAGCGTGCGGATCACGGCCAATGCCGAAGCATCTGACATGCTGAGCCTTGCAACAGTCAATCCTGGTGGCAGCGGTATCTGGCTTGACACAGCCGGAAACAGAGTGATGGCCGGTGATACTGAAATTGGTATAGCCAGCGCCGCCTCAGTCAGCAACGGCGATGCCTGGAGCTTCAGCTTCAACGCCAATGCCACCAATGCCCTGGTTCAGGATGTGGCGCGTGCACTGGTATTCAGCAACAGCAGTTATACGCCCGGAACAGACGACCGCAGTATTACCTTTACCGTCACGGATAACACCCTCGCTTCAGCCTCACTGGTTGAGACGGTGACGGTGACGGCGGCTGAATGGGCACCGACACTGACGGCGTTCAACGGTTCGTTTGGGTCGATCAACGAAGATACAGGAACTGCTGAAGTGACCTTTGCAGATCTTCTGGCACAGGGGAACGAAGTGGACGTTGATGGTACGGTTGAAGCCTTTGTGGTGAAGAGTGTCAGCAACGGCGCACTCCGGATTGGCGCTGATGTTGCCTCAGCAACCGCTTATGACGGCTGGACCAACAACACCATTGATGCGTCGCACCATGCTTTCTGGAGACCTGCGGCAAATCTGAACGGCACATTGAATGCCTTCGCGGTTGTGGCAAAGGACAACAGCGGCATGGAATCTTCCACATCTGTTCAGGCTATTGTGACGGTTACGCCTGTGCCGGATGCTCCGGTTATTTTCCAGCCGCAGGTTCTTGCATTTACAGACAAGGTTGATTATGCAACAGGAGGTCACCCCCATGCGGTGACGAGTGCCGATGTAAATGCTGATGGCAAGTTTGATTTGATTGTTTCGAATGACTGGAACAATAGCGTTTCAGTGTTGCTCAACATCGGTGATGGTATTTTTACCACTGGATTCGATTATACAACAGGCAGCTCTCCTTGTTCTGTCACTATTGCAGATGTCAATGGCGATGGTAATGCTGATCTGATTGTTGCAAACTCAGGCAGCGATAGTGTCTCGGTGTTGATGGGCAATGGTGACGGTACGTTTGCAGACAAGATCGATTATACAACAGGTAGCTATCCTTATACTGTCATCAGTGCAGATCTTGATGGCGATGGTAATGCTGATCTGATTGTTGCAAACTCAGGCAGCGATAGTGTCTCGGTGCTGCAAAACAATGGAGATGGCACTTTTGCCGCCAAAATCGATTATTTTGTTGGGCCTGGTCCATATTCCGTTACAAGTGCAGATGTTGATGGAGATGGCAAGGCTGATTTGCTTGTTGCGAATTACTACAGTAATAGTGTTTCGGTACTGAAAAACAATGGAGATGGTACCTTTGCTGCAAACGTTGATTATGCGTCAGGTTTTGCCCCTTTTTCAGTGACGAGCGCAGATGTTGATGGAGATGGTAAGGCTGATCTGATTGTTGCGAATAATCAGGAAAACAGTTCCGTTTCAGTGCTGCAAAACAATGGAGATGGTACTTTTGCTGCTAAAGTTGATTACACTACAGCATCTTATCCGACATCAGTGACGGCTGCCGATGTAAGTGGAGATGGCAAGGTTGATCTGATTGTTGCGAACCCTTACGGCAACAGCGTATCCGTGTTACAAAACAATGGGGATGGTACTTTTGTTGCAAAATTTGATTATGCTACAGGAAGTTATCCTTATTTCGTCACGACTGCGGATGTTAATGGTGACGGTAAGTCTGACTTGATTGTTGCAAATCATAGCAGTAATACAGTTTCCGTACTGACCAATATTTTGCATCCAGCGGTAACCTCTTTTATTGAGCAGACTCCGGTGCATATCACCAGTAATATCATCATCAACGATCCTGATGGCGATATAGGTTGGAACGGAGGAACATTGAGTGTGCAGATCACGGCCAATGCCGAAGTATCTGACATGCTGAGCCTTGCAACAGTCAATCTCGGTGGCAGCGGTATCTGGCTTGACACAGCCGGTAACAGAGTGATGGCCGGTAATACTGAAATCGGTACAGCCGATGCTGCTTCAGTCAGCAATGGCGATGCTTGGCATTTCAGCTTCAACGCCAATGCCACCAATGCTCTGGTGCAGGATGTTGCGCGTGCACTGGTATTCAGCAACAGCAGTTATACGCCCGGAACAGACGACCGCAGTATTACCTTTACCGTCACGGATAACACCCTCGCTTCAGCCTCACTGGTTGAGACGGTGACGGTGACGGCGGCTGAATGGGCACCGACACTGACGGCGTTCAACGGTTCGTTTGGGTCGATCAACGAAGATACAGGAACTGCTGAAGTGACCTTTGCAGATCTTCTGGCACAGGGGAACGAAGTGGACGTTGATGGTACGGTTGAAGCCTTTGTGGTGAAGAGTGTCAGCAACGGCGCACTCCGGATTGGCGCTGATGTTGCCTCAGCAACCGCTTATGACGGCTGGACCAACAACACCATTGATGCGTCGCACCATGCTTTCTGGAGACCTGCGGCAAATCTGAACGGCACATTGAATGCCTTCGCGGTTGTGGCAAAGGACAACAGCGGCATGGAATCTTCCACATCTGTTCAGGCTATTGTGACGGTTACGCCTGTGCCGGATGCTCCGGTTATTTTCCAGCCGCAGACGCTTTCGTTTGCTTCTCACGTCGATTACAATACAGGATACTCTCCCTGTTCAGTGACAAGTGCGGATGTCAATGGAGATGGCAAGGCAGATCTGATTGTTGCGAACAGTGGCAGCAATAGTGTATCGGTTCTGACGAACAATGGTTATGGTTCCTTTGTTGACAGGACTGATTATGCTACTGGCAGTAATCCTCAATCGGTTACGATGGCAGACATCAATAAAGATGGCAATGCTGATTTGATTGTTGCGAATTGGAACAGCAATAGCGTATCGGTGTTGCTAAACAAAGGGGATGGTACTTTTGCCGATAAAGTTGATTATGAAGCAGGAAGCAATCCGCATTCAGTGATCAACGCTGATGTGAATGGCGATGGCAAGGCCGATTTGATTGTTGAGAATTGGAACAGTAATAGTGTTTCTGTGCTGATCAACAATGGGAACGACACGTTTGCTGGCAAGGTTGATTACACCACAGTCAGCAATCCACATTCAATTACGATGGCTGATGTGAATGGCGATGGCAAGGCTGATCTTATTGTCGCGAATCATTACAGTCAGTCACTTTCAGTTCGGATGAATAATGGTGATGGTACCTTTGCGGCCAGGGTTGATTATGCAACAGGCGCTGGTCCATCATCTCTGACGAGCGCTGATGTCAACGGAGATGGCAAGGCTGATCTGATTGTTACAAACTATTTCGGCAATAGCGTTTCTGTGTTGCTGAACAATGGCAATGGCACCTTTGCGACCAAGGTCGATTATGTAGCAGGTTACAATCCTCGATCGATTACCATTGTAGATGTGAATGGTGACGGCAGAGCTGATCTGGTTGTTGCTAATGATGGCAGCAATACTGTCTCGATTCTGACGAACAACGGCAATGGCACTTTCGCCGCAAAGGTTGATTATGCTGCGGGCTATACTCCGTGGTCAGTTACGGGCGCAGACCTCAATGGCGATGGTATGAACGATTTGATTGTAGCCAATGCAAACAGCAATTCCGTTTCAGTTTTTACCAACACCACTTATCCATCTGTGACCTCCTTTATTGAGATGTCGCCGGTGCATATCAGCAGTGACATCATCCTCAATGATCCTGATGGAGATGCAAGCTGGAACGGTGGCAGGTTGGATGTACAGATTACGGCCAATGCCGAAGTTGCCGACAGCCTGAGCCTTGCAACGGTCAATCCAGAAGGCAATGGTATCTGGCTTGACATCGCAGGTAATAAATTGATGGCTGGCACAACTGAAATTGGTTCAGCCAGTGCCGCCTCAGTCAGCAACGGCGATGCCTGGCATTTCAGCTTCAACACCAATGCCACCAATGCTCTGGTGCAGGATGTGGCGCGTGCCCTGATATTCAGCAACAGCAGCCATGCGCCCGGTACAGATGACCGCAGTATTTCCTTTACCGTCACTGATAACACACTCACTTCAGCCTCACTGGTTGAGACGGTGACGGTGACCGCAGTTGATTTTGTTCCGACACTGACAAAATTTGATGGAGCCTTTGGAACGACCCCTGAAAATACCGGAGAGGTTAACGTCACGTTTGCCAATCTCCTTGATAAGGGGGATGAAGCGCATGTTGATGGCACGGTTGGGGCCTTCGTGGTCAAGTCGGCAAGCGGCACACTCAGGATTGGCACCAATGCGGCAAGTGCGACGGCCTGGGATGCCTTGACGAACAATACCATTGATGGAACCCATCAGGCATTCTGGACACCCGCATCTGATGCCACCGGTACCTTGAATGCGTTTTCAGTTGTTGCAAGGGATAACAGCGGTGGAGAGTCGATCACTCCCGTTCATGTCACTGTCGATGTTACTCCGGTTAACGATCCTCCAGGGCTTGCTGTTGGAAGCAATGACAGTGCATGGGAAGGCTCGACTTTCAATCAGCAGATTATTTTGGGCGACCCGGATCCGGATGCACACCAGATCACGGTGAACTGGGGTGATGGAACTGATAACACCATTTTTGATACCAACGATCATTACCTGAACATCAGTCACAACTATGCCGATAACGGCAGTTATACCGTGGCGGTAACTGCCGATGACCATCAGGGCCAGGCCAACAGTGTTGAGACGGGCAGCTTTGAGGTGACGGTATACAATGTTGCCCCTGTGGCTCCGGTAACGGGTGTTGACCGACTGAACACCGGTTCGATTTACACCCTGAGTGTCGGGGCGGTTGTGGACCAGGGCCCGGATACGCGCACAGGGTACAGCATCAACTGGGGCGACGGTACTACAAGCACCTTCACACCGGACGAATGGACGACGGCGGCGGGTATCTTCACGCATACCTACACCGCCAGCAGCGTGGCTGAAACAGGACGCACCATTACGGTGAATACCACTGACGAGGATGGAACCTTTGTGCTTGGCAGCAAGTATGTGACGGTCAACCGGCCACCATCTGATATTTATCTGAACAATGCAAGGATTGCCGAGAACAGCGGGGCAGGAACGGCGGTCGGAACACTCTACAGTTCCGATGATGAAGGATGGTGGAGCCATGAGTACCAACTGCTCGACAACGCAGAAGGACGGTTTGTACTGGTTGGTAACCAGATTCAGGTCGCAGAAGGTGCTGTTCTTGATTATGAAACCGCTACGTCTTACAATATTCGTGTCAGCTCCACCGATCAGGGAGGCTTGAGTTTCGAAAAAGAGATACCGATCATCCTTAGCGATGTTGGCCCTGATTTGCTCGTTACACAGGTTCAAACCCCTCCGGGCGTTGTTGATGTCGATGCCGGAAGCTCAATTGAAGTTTCGTGGAAGATTGCCACGCAAGGCACGGAACCTTCCAATGCTTCGTGGTATGATCAAATTTATCTTGACAATCCCGATACCTTGTGGTTGGACAGATGGGTTGGTGATTTCACGACCACGGCTCAACTGCCTTTGTCGGGCAGCCTGGAACGGATCCAGACGATTCAGGTTCCTTTGGATATGCAAGGCCATTTCCGTGTGGTGGTTCTCACTGATGCCTATAATAATGTGGCGGAAGGAACTGCGGGAGAAACTAATAATACGGTTTCTGGATCGGTACTCTTCAATATTCTCAATACGAACCTTCAGGTTGAGAGCATTACAGCTCCAATCTCAGGCTTTGCCGGGCGGGAGATTGAGGTGCAGTGGGTTGTCAACAACACAGGCAATGCACCCACACCGGGCCGCACCTGGTACGACCAGATCTGGCTTTCGGATGATACGATACTGGATGGAAACGACATCTTGCTCGGTACGGTGCAAAACCAGAGTTACCTTGATATAGCGGAGGGTTACACCAGCACGGCCGGGGTGACACTGCCATCAGGCCGTGAGGGCAGCTATCATATTCTGGTCAAGACCGATGCATACCAGCAGATCCCGGAAGGCGGGCATGAGGGCGATAACGTTACGGCGAGCGGTGTTATCGATATTCATCCGATTCCATTGAGCGAACTCTCCGACCTGGCGGTGATTTCTGTCGGGGCTCCTGATGCTGCGTTTTCCGGTCAGAACATGTCGATTACCTATAAAATCGATAACGTCGGTCTGGCACCTGTTGTCGGAAATTCAACGGTCTGGGTGGAGCGCATCTACATGTCGACGGACGATGTTCTGGATGATGGTGACCGGTTGTTGAGCACGGTGTGGAGGGATCTGCCTGCCGATAAACTGCCACTGCCTGAAAGCCAGAGCCATTTTATCAATACACAGAAAGTGATGTTGCCGGTGGGCGTTGAAGGCGATTTCTACTTTTTTGTGAGTGTGACTCCTGTTGCGCCAGTTTCCAATGTGTTCCAGTCTAACGACAAGGCTTGCGACAGTACGCCAACCGTGGTGCATTTGACTCCTCCGCCGGATCTGGTTGCTTTGGATATTTCTGCGCCATCTTCGGCAACAGCAGGCCACGACCTGACCTTTACCTGGCATGTTGCCAACAATGGTGCTACCACCACACCGAATTCGGGCTGGTATGACAGGCTTTATCTCTCAAGTGACTCAGTCATTGATGCCAGTGATTCGGTGCTTGCAGAGGTCTGGCATTCGGCCGCTCTGGAGCCGGACAGCAACTACAGCAATACGGTTTCAGTACGGCTTGCCGATGGTCTGGATGGCTCATGGTATTTGATTGCCGCTACCGATAGTCATAATGATGTTTTTGAACTTGATAATGCGAACAATGTTGTCGCCAGTGTTGCACCGATCACGATCAACTCGCGTCCTGCCGATCTGGTTGTAACGGAGGTGGTTGCTCCTGCGGCCGCACAAGCTGGCACAAGCCTGCGCGTCTCATGGACGGTTACGAATCAGGGTGTTGGTTACAGCAGTGTTGAACAATGGACGGACAGTGTCATTCTTTCAGGTGATGCGGTGCTTGGCAACGGCGATGATATCTGGATTGGCAATTTTACCCATAATGGTTTGCTGCAAATTGGCCAGCACTATTCCCAGAGCGAGCTGGTTTCGTTGCCCGGGAATTTGTCGGGTCAATATCAGCTCTTTGTGAAGAGTGATGCGTATGATCAGGTGTACGAATCCAGTCAGAATAATAATAGCACTCATTCCGGCATACAGATTCAGGCGCAGCCAACAGCCGATTTGCAGGTTTCTTTGGTCACTGCGCCTGCTGCGATAGGTTCTGGCGAATGGCTTACGGTTAATTATACTGTTGTTAATGAGGGGCTTGGTCGTACAAACTCCGATTGGTGGGTGGATAATGTGGTTTTGAGCAAGGACGATATCCCTGGTAATGGTGATGATGTTTATCTTGGATGGCTTTATCATAGTAACCGGCTTGCTCCTGCTGAGAGCTATCAGGGTACGGGTTCGTTCAGACTGCCGATTGAAATGCAGGGTGATTTCAAGGTTTTTGTGCAGACAGATGTCTGGAACGGGGTTACGGAGCTGAACGCTGAGAACAACAACGTTGGGGTTTCGGCTGGAACGACAACCATCAACCTGACTGCAACTCCCGATCTTGTTATGAGTGCTCTGCAGGCTGCCGATATGGGCACCAGCGGGCAAAATCTGCAAGTTGACTGGACCGTTCATAATAATGGCGCTGCTACGAGTGGTGGTTGGCGCCAGGCATTCTATCTGTCGAGAGATGGTGTTCTTGACAGGGGAGCCGATATTTTTCTCGGGTATGCGGAGAGTGGTACTGCGTTGCTGGCACACGGGGATGCGGTTTTCAGCCAGAACTTCCAGATTCCTTATGGGATAGGCGGAAAATACACTGTTTTTGGAGTTGTTGACAGCAGCGATGCAATTTACGAGCGCGGTGGTGAAGGCAACAATAGTGCACAGGATGCCACGCCAGTACAAATTACCCAGCCGCCTCCGGTTGACCTTGTGGCTGGCGTTATTACCCTGCCGGAAAATGGTGTTCCCGGTGCGCAGGCAAGTATCGACTATACCGTCACCAACCAGAGCGAACAAGCGGTAAACGGGCAGTGGCGTGACAGCATCTATATCTCCAGAGATGCGCTCTGGGATGTGGGCGATGCCCTGTTCAGCCGGGTCTATCTCAGCGGACCGCTTGCCGGTGGTGCCAGCTATACCCAAACAGCAACCGGAACTCTGCCGGGAGTGGTTGGCGGCGATTATTATATGATTGTGCGTAGCGATATTTACAATCAGATTCCCGAAACCAATGAGGCCAACAACCTGAAAGCCTCTCTTGGTACTACTCATCTGGATGTTGAAGCGCTGACTCTCGGTACTCCGGATACAGCGTCATTCACCCCTGGTGGAGCGGTCTATTACCGGGTGGATGTTGCTGCAGGGGAGACGTTACAACTCAATTTTGATCGTGCGGCCACGGAAGGTCGTACCGAGCTCTTTGTCAGTTACGGCACGATGCCGAGCCGCTCTGACTTTGATTATCGTTACAATCAGGCCGATTCGCCCGACCAGAACATGGTGATTACCAACTCCAGGGCAGGCACCTATTACGTTATGGCTTACAACGCGGCGGGAGCAACTGATGCTTACTCCATTATCGCCAATACACTCCAATTCTCCATTACAGAGCTGGGAACAACGGCAGGCAGCAACAAAGGCCAGGTCACCGTTCGTATTGATGGAGCAGAGTTGACCACCCACACCACAGCCATGCTGGTTGGTACGGATGGCGTGGAGCATGCGGCAAGCCAAATGTACTGGAAAGACGATGCGGAAGTTTGGGCAACTTTTGACCTGCGTGGGCTGGCTCTTGAGACGTACGATGTCAAGATTAAAGATGGTGCCCGGACGGCGGTGCTTGACAACGGATTTACCGTCAATGATGGTGACCTTGGCCATATCGAGTACGGTATGGAGAACCCTTCTGCCCTTAGAGTTGGACAGATAGGGTCGATACGTGTTTACTACGAAAATCTTGGTGAGACTGACGTTGTTGCGCCTCTGTTGACTCTTTCGAGCAATGCCCTGTTGAAGTTGCCCGGCGAGGCAGGGTTCGGTGATACCACACTGCAACTGCTCGGCATTAATGGCGAAGGGCCAGCCGGTATCTTGCAGCCGGGAGCCCAGGGTAGCTTCCAGTTGTTTTTCAAGCCTGTCTTTGGTGGTAACGGTACAGGCACGGTCAGTTTCGGAGTATCTGGCCTGAAACCCGATCAGGTGATTGACTGGAATACGATTCTGGATGCCAGCAAGCCTGAAAATATCAGCGACGAGTCCTGGGCTGTGGTTAAGGCAAATCTGATCGCAGAGCTTGGTTCGACCACCACCGACTACCAGAACAACCTTGCGGGGAATGCCACCGCTCTTGATCAACTCGAAGGCCGTACAAACGACGTTGCGGAACTTCTCAGCCTCGATTATCTGAAAGCTGCTGACAGTGGCGCTCTCTTGCGGCCGGCGTCAATCGGAGTACTGGGTTACAGCCATACCTTTGCCTGGGATATCACCGCAACCCGCCAGTCGGATGGCAGCGTGATTGTCGAGATTGCCGGTGCACAGGAGCGTTTTCAGCATCAATCGGACGGCAGCTATACACTGGTTGGCCAGGGCAGTTCTACCCTTACGGAAACCAGCGGTGCGTTTGAGATGCATCAGCAGGATGGTACCCGCATTGCCTTTAACCAGGATGGTGCTTTTGCTGAAATTCTTGACAGTAATGGCCAAAGCGTTCAAGCAACGTACGATGCAGCTCATCTGACGAACGTTGTGGCCAGCAACGGCGACACCCAGAACTTCATCTATAATGCTGCAGGCCGTTTGGTACAGCAAACCGATCAGGCCGGACGTATCACCAGTTTCACCTACGATGCCGATAACCAGCATCTTCTTCAGGTTACTACCCCTCAAGGAACGACAGAGTACAGCTATGTTACTGAATCAGGCGCGGCGCAGCATCGTATCAGCAGCATCACGCTTCCGGGCGGTACGGTTGAGCACTTCGATTACGATTCAGGCGGACGATTGATTCATGAAAGCCTTAATGATGGCACCGAGTCGGTCAGCTACAGCTATGTTGGTGTCAATGAGGTCGTTGCTACCGACGCTACCGGCGCGACCACCCGTATGTGGCTGAACGAGAGCGGCAAGATTGCCCAGGTAGAGGATGCCCTCGGCCATGTCAGCCAGTTGCGTTACGATGCCAATGGCAACATGACCGGTATTGTTCATGCCGACGGCACCTCCACAGGCATTGCGTACGATAGTGCGGGTAATCCCCTCTCCGTTCAGGACGCTCTGGGTCATACGGTTGATTTTGGCTGGGAGACGCAGTTCGGTCATCTTGCCCAGGTCGCTGATCAGCGCGGCAATGCCGTCGACTATGGCTACAACAGCCAGGGTAACCTGAACAAAATCACCTACGCCGACAGCAGCAGCGAGAGCTACGTTTACAATGCTGACGGGTATCTGCAAGTGGCGGTCAGCCGGAGCGGCGAAAGCGTGAGCTATACCTTTGACGGCACGGGCCATCTTACCGAAAAGAGCTATGCCGATGGTTCCAAAGCAACCTTTGCCTATGACGCACATGGCAATCTCATCAGCGCAGTTGATGCCGACAGCCATACCAGTTTTGAGTACGATGCGGCAGATCGGCTTGTCAAAACGACTGATGGTGACGGGCGCTGGTTGAGCTATCAGTATGATGCAGCAGGGCATCGCACACAGATGGCTGACCAGGCGGGGCATATTACGAATTACAGCTATAACGATCGTGGCCATCTTGCCAGCCTGACTGACGGCGACGGCCACCTGATTGCCTCTTATAGCTACGATTCGGCAGGTCACCTGAGCCGGGGTGATAATGGAAACGGCACCTGGACGACCTACGAATATGATGCTGCCGGTCAGTTGACCCACCAGGTTAACCATCGGGCTGATAGTACGGTTAACTCCCGCTTTGACTATACGTACGATGCAGTGGGCCACCGTACCAGTGAAACCACGCTGGAGGGGACGACCAGTTATGAATACGATGCTGTCGGCCAGTTGACCAGTGCCACTCTGCAGGATGGCCACCATATAGCCTACAGCTATGATGCCGCTGGTAATCGTATAGCCGTGGTCGATGATGGTTTGACGACGAACTTCATCACCAACAATCTCAATGAGTATACCGGGGTTGGCAGTGCTACTTACACTTATGATGCCGATGGCAATTTGACCAGCAAGACGGCGAGTGGCGTTACCACTCATTATGCTTATGATGTGGAAAACCATCTGGTAGCCGTTACCACGCCGTCGGAGAGTTGGAGCTATGAATACGATGCGCTCGGCAACCGGATTGCCAGTGTGCATGATGGCGTGCGCACTGAGTATCAGCTTGACCCGACGGGAATGGTCAATATTGCCGGGGAGTATGACGGCAGTGGTACTCTTCTTGCAAATTACACTTATGGAGTTGGCCTCGAAAGCCAAACCCTTTCGGGCGGCAGTTCGTATTTTTACGACTACAATGCTGTCGGTTCCACAGCAGGCTTGAGCGCTTCGACAGGCGCTTATGTGAACCGGTACTCCTACCTGCCGTTTGGTGAAAAGCTCACAACCACCGAAACGGTGTCGAACTCGTTTGAGTATGTCGGGCAGTGGGGTGTTACGAATGAAGGTAACGGGCTGGACTTCATGCGGGCGAGGTATTATGACGCAGGGGATGGTCGATTTGTCTCTACTGATCCGATTGGAACGAATGGAGGAGTCAATCTGTATGCCTATAGCATGAATTCGCCGTTAAACTATGCGGATCCATCGGGTCTTGATTGCAACACCGACACCAATGAGGGCTGGGTGAACAATCTTCTTGATTTGAAAAAATTTGGAAGTGTTTTTTCGATCGCAAAAAATCCCGTAGGCGCAATTGCAAATGTCGTCGATCAGGTTGTTTCCCATGCCATTGGAGGAAGTTATAACCAAAGTTTGGCTCATAACTATATTGTGCCAATAGTAACAGGGGGAGCAGCGGCGGTTGGCGCTGTTGTGCTTGCAGGCAGTTTGCCTGTGACAGCAATTCCAATATTGCTTGGATTTATCGGTGGATTTGAGGCTGTTGGCGGTGCAGTAACCATCCTTGGTGGTATGGCCGGAGCCTTCACCGTCGGCTATAAAACTGTCGGTTTGATTGACTGCGTGCTTGATGTGCCGGAATCAGGCGATAACAGACCGATTATCGATACAAAGATTTCCGTCATCCGCCCGAGCGATCCAAACGACATCGTCGGACCCCAGAGCTTTGGAGCCGATCATTGGACGAGCGGTCAAAATGCGTTGCCCTACACGATCCACTATGAGAACCAGGCGAGCGCCACTGCCCCTGCGCAGCAGGTTACGATTACCCAAACCCTCGACAGCGACCTGAACGCCAGCAGCTTCCGCCTTGGTGACTTCGGCTGGGGCGACATTTACGTTGATGTTCCGGTTGGTACGTCGTTCTACATTGATCGTCTTGATCTGACAGCCACCAAAGGCTATATGGTTGATGTTATGGCTGGCGTGGATGTAGCAAAACACGAGGTTTTCTGGAGTTTTACGACCATTGATCCAAACACTGGGGAAATTCCTGTTGATCCAACTATTGGCTTCTTGCCCCCCGACAGTGATGGCAGCATTGGCCAGGGCTTTGTAAACTACACGGTTCGTGCGAATGCCGATGCTTCGACCGGCACGGTGATCGACGCGCATGCGACTATCGTTTTCGCGACACAGGAGCCGATTGATACCCCGGCAATTTTCAATACGCTTGATACCGCAGCGCCCGAAAGCCACATTGAAGCGGTGACCGAGTCCACTGTTGCGTCCGCCCAGTTCCTTGTTCGCTGGCTGGGCAGTGATGTCGGGTCGGCTATTGCCGGTTATACGGTTTACGTTTCAGACAACGGCGGAGCATACTCGCCCTGGCTGGAGAATACGACGCTGACTGAAGCCACTTATGCTGGTCAGCCGGGCCACACCTACACCTTCTACACTGTTGCCACTGATAATGCAGGCAACAACGAAGCTGCTCCGGATCAGGCCGATTTGACTATTCATGTGACCGAGGCTGCTACGCTGACCGATACTGTGCCGCCTGAAATCGCAGCAGTGATTTTGCCAAATGACGGACGTTACGCTATTGGTCACTCGCTTGACTTTGCTGTTCAGTTCACCGAAACAGTGTTTGTTGATGTCGCAGGCCACGCTCCTGTGATTAAACTGATGGTGGGCGCTACCGAAGTTGATGCGGTTTATGAGTCCGGCAGCGGTACAGACAGGCTGATTTTCAGGCATATTGTTGCTGGCGGCGAGTACGATGCCAACGGTATAGCGCTGGGGAACACCATCGTGCTGAACGGTGCAACACTTCGTGACACCGCTGGCAATCCTGTGGTGGATCTCACTCTCAGCACCGGTGCGACAGCGGGAATTCATGTTGACAATGCGCCAATACTGCATACCGCACTGTTTGACCAGGCTGGCGTTCAGGATCATGCATTCTCGTTCCATGTTTCAAATGATACGTTTGCCGATGTGGATGCGGGCGACAGCCTGAGTTACACCGCGACCCTTGCCAACGGTGATGCGCTTTCGGCGTGGCTGCACTTTGATGCCGCCACCCTCACCTTCAGCGGCACACCATTGAGTGGCGATGTGGGCACCATAGCGGTCAAGGTTACGGCGGCCGACAGCAGCAACGTTACAGCAAGCGACACCTTTGATCTGAAGGTGAGCGCCATCCATGACCTTCAAGGCGATGTGACATTCTGGAAAACTGAAGTTCCAGTCAGTGGTGTTACCAGCACGCTTGCGTCAGTTCCTGCTGCTGCTGGTGCGCAATCTGTCGAATTCAGGAACATACATGTTGATGCTTCTGGTACCAGAACTATAGAGATATGGGAAACATCTGCCGAGAGCGTTAACAGTGTGCAACTGGAACTTCTCCTGCCGGACGGGTCAGATGCTTCGTGGCAGGATGCATCCGGTTTGCCATCAGGATGGAGTTCTTTGTCCAATACAGGAATTACCGGCAAGTTCATTCTCGGCAGTATAGGTACAGCCGCCTTGTCAGCAGGCCCGGTCAAGCTCGGTACTCTGACGCTTACTGCGCCAACCAATCCGCACCATTTTGAGCTTTTGTTGGCTACGGGCCAGTTGAATAACGACACTATTCCAACCTTCGGTATTGCTTCGGACAGCATGACCACAGGCAGTGACGGCCTCTACCAGCATCTGGATATGCTCGATGGTACGTATGCTCTGACCAGCGCTAAAGTGTTTGGCACTGCCGAAGCTAATGCTATCCACGCCAACGATGCGCTTGCGGCTCTGAAAATGGCGGTAGGGATGAACCCCAATACCGATGGAAGCGCAGTATCGCCCTGGCAGTTTCTGGCGGCGGATATCAACAAGGATGGAGTCATCAGGTCGACAGATGCTCTCAATATCCTCAGGATGGCCGTCAAGCTGGACACAGCACCAGCACAGGAGTGGCTGTTTGTGCCGGAGAGTGTTGGCAATGAGAGCATGTCACGCGCCCATGTTGTCTGGCCGGATAATCCGATACCGGTGGCGCTGGATGTTGATCAAGAGCTGCACCTGATCGGGATTGTGAAAGGCGATGTGGATGGGAGCTGGATGGGGTGAGTCAGTGCTGTCTTTTTATGCGGATAATTTATAATTGTCGACAGATTCTGTAAATTCGCAGTAATGGAATGAAACGCAATTTCTTGAATCCTTTACGCTTTGTATCTTTCGCCTTGGGCCTTTTGTTCTTACTCAGCTCTTCATAACATCAAAAAAAGAGTGTCATGCGCTTGACAACAGCTCAAATTAACACCATACGCCAGGAAGTTCAGCGAAGTTTAGGGCAATCAGCCGTTATCTGGCTTTTTGGCTCCCGTCTTGACGATCAGAAAAAAGGCGGAGATGTTGATTTGTATGTTGAAACAACAAAGCATCGATTATTTGATGAACTATCGTGCAAAATTACTCTGGAAGAACAACTGGAGATGCCGGTTGATTTAATCGTTCGTCAGCCTTTGGATAGTGCCATTATTGCCAGGATAGCCAAAACGCAGGGTGTAAGGATATGAGAAGCAATGTCCAGTTAATCCGGAAAAAGATAGAGTATTTACTACGAATGCGCAATTATCTCGATTATTCCTATGAGCAAATTTTGCGCATTGTACCTGTCAAAGATTTCGATGCCCTGATGCCTGAGCAACATGAGGCACTGGCGGCATTCAGAGTGCGGTTTAGCGAGTTTCAGGAACATCTCGGCAAGTTGATGCGCGCTGTAGCTCGTGAAGAAGAACAAGAGACAGAGCCATTCAGCTTTGTGTTGCTGTATATGGAAAAAATTGGTATTCTTGACAGTGCAATGCGTTGGAAAATGATTCGGGAATTGC
This sequence comes from uncultured Chlorobiaceae bacterium, assembly GCA_903994455.1. GTDB lineage: Bacteria > Bacteroidota > Chlorobiia > Chlorobiales > Chlorobiaceae > Chlorobium. Next base: position 31,317 of record CAJEXI010000027.1, read on the forward strand.
GCAATGCAATTAACCATGAATATGAAGAAGACGGTGGGAGGTTGTCTGAATTTTTCGAAGCGCTCACCACAGTTGTGCCAGAATTATACGAATGGCTTGACCGTCTGATAGCATTTTGTCAATCAACTTATTCTTTTTCAGAGTAATTTTGCAAATGTTCACACGCAATTTAAAGTGCCCCGATCTTTTGTAAAGTTTTCTGTCGGATATCCATCACAGGATACTTATCGAGAAGATGCCATAGATTAATATTCGCGATGAAATTCACTCTTGTGTCTTGGCTTTAGAGGAAGATGGCTTGCCTGTTCCCGATGAATCTTTTCAGACGATGCTTGTTGCAATATGAGCCGATGTCCAAGGCTTTCCGGAAGAGAGTTGGTCAGAGCGCCGGGTAAGGTTGGTTTTGTGCTTAAACGTCAGTTGAGTCCGCATAATCGTAAGCTCTCTCTTTGCAATTTTTGTCCTTACGGTTTTCTGGCAACCATGCGGTGAACAATATATTGTCTATTTGTCCGTCTATTTGGATTTACAATTCCAGGTATAACGGAAAAAGAGTGGTTCTTTGTGCCGGAAAGCTTCGGCAATGCTCGATGGTACGTATGCTCTGACCAGCGCGAAAGTGTTTGGCACTGCCGAAGCTAATGCTGTTCACGCCAACGATGCGCTTGCGGCTCTGAAAATGGCGGTAGGGATGAACCCCAATACCGATGGAAGCGCAGTATCGCCCTGGCAGTTTCTGGCGGCGGATATCAACAAGGATGGAGTCATCAGGGCAGCAGATGCTCTCAATATCCTCAGGATGGCCGTCAAGCTGGACAAAGCACCAGCACAGGAGTGGCTGTTTGTGCCGGAGAGTGTTGGCAGCGAGAGCATGTCAAGAACGCATGTAGTCTGGCCGGATAATCCGATACCGGTGGAGCTGGATGTTGATCAAGAGCTACACCTGATCGGGATTGTGAAAGGCGATGTGGATGGCAGTTGGGTAGTGTAACATGTTTTAGTACATTTTTTCTGTTAAATGACAAAGGGGAAGTTTTGCCAGAAGCCCGAGGTTTTGTCTCTTGTACAACAGATTGAATAACATACTATTATGCCAAATCCATCAACATCTTCAGGGACGACAGCCTTTGCATTGAGCGGTGTGAGCACTCTTGATCCATTGCTCAATGAAATTAATCAAAAATGGAGTACGGGCTCCACGCTTGATGTGGCGCTTACTTACAGTTTTCCCTGGAGTGATGGAGCTCCTGCTTTTTGGCAATCTGATTATAGTTCAGATGCTACCGATGTCTTTGACTTTGCCACAGAAACACAAAATGGATTGACCTTCAAAGGAATCAGTATGTCAACGTATAGCCAGAGTGGCTATGAGAGTCTGGCGTACACACATTTACTTGCCAATGCACTTGATAGTGGCGCAAACTATGTAGAACTGAGCAGTGTATCGGTTATTGATCTTGATACCGGTGAGGTAAAAGATTGGATCAAGAGTATGGGCGGTTATAACATGACTGCAACTTTTGACAGTATTGAACATGCCATAGTTGAGGCCCAGGCTCAGGGGCTGAGAGTTTTTCTCAAGCCACAGATTAATGCGTCAAATCCATCATTATCATTTTATACTGGCAATGAATACAGTAATCTTACCGATTCAAACGCCATAATTTCCGATCCGGATGCCTTCTTTGCTGGTTATAAAGCATATATCCTTGAATGGGCGGTGTTGGCTGAAAAATATAGGGTGCCTTTGCTCTCTATCGGTAATGAGATGCTGTCGGCGACGAAGGCCGAGTATACCAGTTACTGGAATGATATTATTGCCAGTGTGCGCGAACTTTATCATGGCAAGCTGACCTATTCCGCATTTACAGAAATGGTCTATTTGCCACACGACGAAGCAAACAATATTCAGTTTTGGGATAAGCTTGATTATGTGGGTGTTGACATTTATCCCGATTTTCCAACTGGAACGGCCACCCCAACGGTTGCTCAGCTTGATGCCGAATGGACATCGCAGGGGTGGATGAACTATCTGGAAGCTCTTGCGGAAAAGACGGGAAAGGAGCTTCTCTTTACTGAAACCGGCGCTGGTAGTTATGCCGGAGCGGCGAACAGAAGCATCTATACTGATGCGTTGATTGGTGAGCCAAATACACCAAGAGACGATGTGACGCAGGCTAACTGGTATCAAAGTTTTTTCAATACATGGGGCGGAACAAAGAGCCCTGACTGGCTGGCTGGCCTGTTTTTCTGGAATAACGATCCGGATGCTATCGGCTTACATTATGAAAATGGATACGCCATACACGAAAAACCTGCGGGCATTATTGTTACGAGCTTTTTCGATGGTATCAACTATCTCCTGGCAGCGCAGAACAGCTTTGCAGGAAGCAGCATGAACGATAACATTGCGTTGTATGGCACTGCGGGCTCGGTCAACACTACTGGTCGGGTACATGACCCGCTGGTAACACGTGCAAACACCTTTACCACTACTGTTACCATCTCTCTCAACGGTTCTATTATCAACGGGGAAGCCCCAATAGTGCACTTTTATATCAATGGCGCTGATATGGGGGCCCAGGAGTTAAGCCATACCCCAAGCGCCTGGATTGATCCAACTGGTATTGTCAGCAGTGATGTTGTGCCATTCAGTTTTCAGGTTGAGAATCTGGTGATTGATGAGATTAAGGTCGCCATTGACAGCCCTGTCATAGCAGGCTCCCAGGTCTATATTGATCGTGTTGATATCAATGGCGCGTCGCTCGCCAATACGGCAGTCATCTATCAGCCAGTGAGTGGTGGTGAGGTGCGCTATCAATTGCCTCAAGGTTCCCTCTATAATGGGGGCTATGTCCTGATTGACACCTCTCCCTATACCGACTTGCAGGTTAACCAGCCCGGCGCTGCAGCCAATCCAGTTACGGTCGATGGTGGAGGCGGTTTCGATACCGTCTATTTTCTTGGAGCTCCCCATTCGTACAGCATCAGTTCGGACCGCGCCGGCATAACCTCTCTTGACAGTCATGGACTTTTTCAAAATGCAGTGTTGACTCATATCTCGGCCATTGAATTTGCTGATGGCAGTCAGCTTGCGGGCGGGCACTGGAGCACAACAGGAGAGAGCAATGTTCCTGTTGGCAACGACATTGTGCTGACCTTCGATACTCTGATCAAGAAAGGGACAGGAACAATAACACTTCATTCCGGCAGCGAGGCTGGTACAGTCGTCGAAAGTTTCGACGTGGCAACGAGCGCGAATCTGGCCCTCTCCGGTAGTACTCTCACCATCAATCCTTCGGCTGATCTTGCTGGAGGCAATCACTACTTTATTACCATTTCTGACGGGGGCATCACCGATCTTGCCGGCACAAGCGTTGCAACCGCTTCGACGTACGATTTTACAACTGCGGAGAGCGTGCGTTATAGTCTGACAGGATCGTTGACCTTCTGGAAAACTGGCGCGGCTATCCCGGATGTTACAAGCACTCTGGTATCAACTTCCACCATCAACCTCCCTTCCGATTCCATGATTTCTGGCATTGACGGCCTCTATCAGCACATCGACAGACCTGAAGGCACCTACACTCTGACCAGCGCGAAAGCATTGGGTGCCGCTGAAAGCAACACTGTCAGGGCTATTGACGCGCTTGCGGCCCTGAAGATTGCTGTTGGAATGAACCCCAATGCCGATGGACGTGCGGTGTCGCCATACCAATACCTTGCGGCGGATGTCAACGGAGATGGCCAGGTCACGGCGGACGATGCTTTCAATATCCTCAAGATGGTGGTCAAGATCAGCTCAGCGCCAGAAAAGGAGTGGCTGTTTGTATCGGAGAGCGTCGGCAGCGAGGCCATGTCGCGAACCCATGTTGTCTGGCCGGATGACACGATACCGGTTACGCTGGATGTTGACCAGGATTTACACCTGATCGGGATTGTCAAGGGTGATGTTAATGGGAGCTGGGTTGGGTAAGTAAGGTTTGTTCTGGTTAGAAGAGCAGGAGCAGAGAGTCTGGAAATATTTTTGAGACGATTTGCTTCTGCCATTTGTTATAGAGCTACATGGGGCTATAATTCAAAAAAACCAGGAAGGAGAACACGCACATGCCGGAACCATTGACGCTTTTTGTTGGCGAGAACTATTCTGTGATTATTTCATCGCTTTTGGCTCCTGATTCAGGAGTATCAGTTCTTCCTTCCTCCCTGATTCTCTCTTCCTCAGGCAGTGATGCTGTTAATCTGTATGATGGCTCCCTTTCGGCGCTTGGAATTGGAGCAGGACTCTTGTTGACAACGGGCACGATGCCGGGGATGACCAATACCGTTGAGTGGTATGGCCAGGATAACAGTGCGGCATCGGGGGTGTTCTATAATGGCGATGCTGAAATTGATGCCGTTGTCAATTCTGTTTTTCAGACACAGTCGTACGATGCAACCATTCTTTCGTTTGATTTTACCGTATCGGATCCCACTGCAACGTCGGTGAGTTTTGATCTTGTTTTTGGGTCAGACGAGTATCCTGAATGGGTTGATCAATTTGTTGATTGTGCGATTGTTATGGTAAACGGGGTCAACTACGCCTTGTTCAACCACAACCCGATGCACCCGCTGAGTGTGGTCAGCTCCAATCTGGCTGCGGGATATTTTCAGGATAATGCTGTCGATCCTGTAACAGGCTTGAGTCCGTTCCCGATTGAGTACGATGGGATCAGCCATGTCCTGAAAATTGTAGCGCCAATCATTACTGGCGGCGCAACCAACAACATCAGGATTGGCATAGCCGATACTGGCGACCACATTTATGACAGTGGCCTGTTTATAGCCAATTTTGTGGCTGGTGCGATCCCTGGTTCGGGAGTAGTCATGACACCTTCTGCTGTTTGTACTGAGAGTAGTGATGTGGTGACAGGATCAACCCAGGATGAATATTTCGATCTGAAAGCCGGAAATGATACACTGTATGCTGGTGCTGGAGATGATCTTATTGTTGCCGGACAAGGTAATGATGTAGTCTATGGAGGCAGCGGCAACGATGAGATGATGGGTGGTGGAGGTGATGACTGCCTTGATGGTGGTGATGGCGTTGCCGATACCGCAGTCTATGCTGGTGCCAGCGCTGATTATAGTGTCGAGTATGTTGCCTCCGATTATAGTTTTGTGATTACCGGGAAGGTTGCTGGTGTGATATCCGAGGGAAAGGATACCCTCAAAAATGTTGAACAAATCAAATTCAGTGACGGGCTTTTTACTCTTGGAACGGCAGGATTAAGCCTTGTGTCAGATACCGGAATTGTTCCGCCTCCATCGAATATGCCAGGCATTGTGGTGGTGAGCGGTGTTGGCTCAGCAGGCCACACGCTGACGGCAACGGTGAGTGATCCTGATGGCATAGAGAGTGCCATCACTTATCAGTGGCAAAGTTCAGCGGATAACGGTGTCTCATGGGCTGATATTGCGGCCGCAACCAATAAAAGTTATCTTTTGCTGGATGAAGATGTCGGGCGCTTGATTCAGGTTGTTGCAAACTATACCGATAGTAGTGCGCAGCTTGAAGCGCCAGTCAGCTTCTCGAAAGCCATTCTTCCGGCGCTGGAGGGTGATGCACTGATTACGTTGATTCATCTTGATGCACCTTCGGGAAGCAGCATCATCAATCCACTGACAACCCTGCTGAAAGATGCGCTTGATCTCGGCATGTCTCCCAATATCGCTTCGCAGGCAATCAAAACGGCGCTGGGAATTCCGGCAGATGTGCAGTTGCAGAGCTATGATGCTTACGAACTTTTGCTCTCTGATCCGCACGATACAGGAGCGCTTGCTTTTGAGAAGGTCGCCGTTCAGGTGGCCATCCTGACCTCGCTTTCGGATGATGATACCGGCATGAATCTGACGCTTGCTCTTCTTGATGCTGCCGCTGCCAACAAAACGTATGATCTTGGCAAATTGAATGATATCTGCACTATTCTTGGGCTTGATCCTTCAGGTTCCCTGCCTGAATCGGTAAACATTATTGTTGATCGGAACAGCAGTATTACAAGTGCTCTTTATGATGGCGGAGATGTAACGGATATTGAAAAGGAGTGGGTTGATTTTTGTGGTAATCAGGATAATGTTGATTCTACGTCGATTGCCGACCTGAGCATTCATCTCAACCAGTCGCCGCAGGGAAGTGCAACCGTTGTGCTCCCTGATGCCGTGCAAGATCAGGATTATCTTATTACATCAAGCGCTCTGTTGCAGGGATATACCGATCCTGATGGTGACACGCTGGCAATTGCAGTATTGAGCGTAGATGCGGGAGGCTCAGTGCAGGATAATCAGGATGGAACATGGTCCTTTGCACCTGCGGCAGGTTACACCGGTCCGGTGGAGTTGACCTACACGGTGTCGGACGGGCATGGTGGTTTCCTTGAGGCCTCCCGGTTGCTGGTTGTTGCTGACGTGATTCCGCCTGTTATAACTCTTTTCACTCCCGCTGATGCCGCCATGAGCGTCCCCGTCGGCTGCGACATCACGCTTGTCTTCAACGAAAATATCCAGCGAGGCAGTGGCACCATTGCAATCCATTATAGTTCACCGGAGGGCAATGTCGTCGAAAGCTATGACGGAGCATCAAGCGCTAACCTGACCATCAGTGGCAACATGCTGACCATTAATCCAACCAACGATTTGGCGGCCGACACACATTATTTTGTGACCCTCGATGAAGGAAGTGTTGAGGATTTAACCGGGAATGGGTTTGCAGGCACAACGGCGTATGATTTCACGACAGCAGCTTTGCCGCCAGTAGAGCATAACCTGTCGGGCAATGTCACTTTTTGGAAAACTGGTGAGGCAATCAGCGATGTCACCACGACGTTATCATCATTCACGACGTTACTCGGTGGGCAGCGTGTCTGGTTCAATAATCTCCAGCCCCATGCTGATGGCAGCTACAGTGTTGAGCTTTGGGAGAGCACGGTCTCATTCCAAACAGATATACAGAGCCTGCAACTGGAGCTTTTACTGCCGGAGAATTCGACAGTATTGTGGCAACAAGGTGAGGGTTTGCCGGATAACTGGATGGTGGAGATGAACAATGATAGCTCCGGTCGTACGGTGCTGGCAGGTATGGGGCTTGATGCTCTGGCTCTCGAACCGGTGCAACTTGGTGTGCTGACGTTTAGTGCGCCCAACACTCTGCAAAGTTTTGAACTTGCGATTGTCTCCGGCTGGCTGGGTGGCAGAGGTATAATACCAGCCAGCATTGCCTGTACCCGTAGCGATGAAAATGGTCACTTTAGCGTTACCGATATTCGAGAAAGCGACTATATGGTGAGTGTCGATAAAGGGAGCAGCACTATCGGAAATGCGGTTACAGCGCAGGACGCTCTTGCCGTGCTGAAAATAGCGGTTTCTCTCAATCCAAACGCGGATGGTGTTGCTGTATCTCCCTGTCAATATTTGGCCGCAGATGTCAACAGGGATGGAGTCATCAGGGCGACAGATGCTCTCAATATCCTGAAGATGGCAGTCAAGCTGGATTCAGCGCCAGCAAATGAGTGGCTGTTTGTGCCGGAGAACGTGGGCAGCGAGAGTATGTCACGAACCCATGTCGTCTGGCCGGATAATCCGATACCGGTGTCGCTGGATGTAGATCAGGATTTGCATTTGATCGGCATTGTCAAGGGTGATGTTGACGGGAGCTGGGTTGCTTGATTTTGTTATGAGTAGCATGAGCTTGAAGAGATGTTTTTTTGTTTTGAGCCCAAACCTTTTTCACGGGCAGTCAAGGTGTTTCAGTTAAAATGGTTTACATTTGTGGATGATGTAAAAAGGTGCTGAACGTTATGAGGTTTTAACCATCGAAAAGGGTATTGCTTCATTATGGACATCAGAGCGGTTAAGCAGAGCTTACGGGCCTCTGGTTTGAGACTGTGTCGTTTACATGGCCGGATTGGTGCCGCAGGATTTATCGACATCGTGATTGTGAAAGGCGATGTTCATGGCAGTTGGGTAGTGTAACATGTTTTAGTACATTTTTTCTGTTAGACAAATGGGAAGTTTTGCCAGAAGTTCATGGTTTTGTCTCTTGTACAACAGATTGAATAACATACCATTATGCCAAATCCATCAACATCTTCAGGGACGACCACCTTTGCATTGAGCGGTGTAAGCACTCTTGATCCACTGCTCAATGAAATTAATCAAAAATGGAGTATGGGCTCCACGCTCGATGTGGCGCTCACTTACAGCTTTCCCTGGAGTGATGGCGCTCCTGCGTTTTGGCAATCTGATTATAGTCAAGCCGCAGAGCCCGATGCCGCAGTGCATTTTGCTTTGAATGCTGCTCAACAGTCAGCAGTGGCACAGGCACTGCAAGTGTGGGCAACGGTGGCGGCGATCACGTTTACCGAAGTTGCCGACACTAAAAATAATGTGGGAGATTTTCGTTTCGCCTTCTCTTCTGCGGTTGGTGATGGTATCTGGGGGTACTGCTATTATCCCAACAACTACTGGGCAAGCGCTGCTGATGTCTGGATCAATCCATCATTTAACGATAAAAGTGACTGGACAAACGGATCGTACAACGAGCTCTCCCTTATCCATGAAATTGGCCATGGACTTGGCCTGAAACATCCCGGCAATTATGATGTTTCAGGGAGTGGAACACCAGGGCCCTATCTGCCTGCAGATCTCGATTTCAGAGACAAGACGGTGATGTCCTACAATAGCCGGAATCAATGGTTTTTGTATCCAGGCCAGAACCAATATACAAGTATCAATTCTTCGACCCCGATGGTGTACGATATTGCGGCAATCCAGTACCTGTATGGGGTGAACACTACTTACCATCAAGGGGCCGACACCTACCGTTTTGATCCGGCAGATCCTTTTTATTTCACCCTTTGGGACGCAGGTGGCAATGATACTCTTGATCTGTCGAATTTTAGCACGACATGCACGATCGACCTGATTCCGGGCCACTACTCATCGATTCGATATGTCAGTGCGGGGACTATAACGGATCTCTATGATGGTACCAATAATCTTGGCATTGCCTATGGCACCATTATTGAAAATGCCGTTGGTGGTTCCAGTGCGGATATGATTATCGGCAATAATGTTCGTAATATACTGGCTGGTGGAGGCGGGAATGATACGTTCATTGGAGGCGGCGGCAATGATACTCTTGATGGCGGAGATGGTATTGATACCGCAGAGTTCAGTGGGCACTACGCGGAGTATGACATCAGTTACGATCCAGCCACCTTCACCTTCATCCTCAGAGACAAAACTCCCTCTCGTGATGGCATTGACTCTGTTCATTTTGTGGAAAACTTTATGTTTGCCGATACAACGCTCCTTGCCACCGATACTTGTGATTTGAGCACAGAACCACAGAGGGGATTAGCCATCAAAGGAATTAGTATGTCAACATACAGCCAGATTGGTTATGATGGCCTGGCGTACACACATTTACTTGCCAATGCACTTGATAGTGGCGCGAACTCTGTAGAGCTGAGCAGTGTCTCGGTTATTGATCTTGATACCGGTGAGGTAAAAGAGTGGATCAAGAGTGCGGACGGTTATAACATGACGGCAAGTTTTGAGAGTGTAGAACATGCCATTGTTGAAGCTCAGGATCTGGGATTGCGTGTGTTTCTGAAGCCACAGATTAATGCCTCAAACCCTTCACTATCATTCTATACCGGCAATGAATACAGTAATCTTACCGATTCAAACGCCATAATTTCCGATCCGGATGCCTTCTTTGCTGGCTATAAAGCGTATATCCTTGAATGGGCGGTGTTGGCTGAAAAATATAATGTCCCTTTGTTCTCTATCGGCAATGAGATGCTGTCGGCGACGAAGGCAGAGTATACCAGTTATTGGAATGATATAATTGCCAGTGTGCGCGAATGTTATAGTGGCAAGCTGACCTATTCCGCATTTACAGAAATGGTCTATTTGCCAAACGATGAAGCGAACAATATTCAGTTTTGGGATAAGCTTGATTACGTGGGAGTTGACATTTATCCCGATTTCCCAACTGGAACGGCCACACCAACGGTTGCTCAGCTTGATGCCCAATGGACATCGCAGGGGTGGATGCATTATCTGGAAGCTCTTGCGAAAAAGACAGGAAAGGAGCTTCTCTTTACTGAAACCGGAGCAGGCAGTTATGCCGGAGCGGCGAACAGAGGCACCTATACTGACGCTTTGATTGGTGAGCCAGATACACCAAGAGACGATGTGACGCAGGCTAACTGGTATCAAAGTTTTTTCAATACATGGGGCGGAACACAGAAGCCTGACTGGTTGGCTGGCCTGTTTTTCTGGAATAACGATCCACAGGCTATTGGCTTACATTATGAAAATGGATACGCCATACACGAAAAACCTGCGGGCATTATTGTTACAAGCGTTTTCGATGGAACCAACTATCTCTCAGCAGCACAGAACAGCTTTGCAGGCAGCAGCAATAACGATAACATCGCGCTGTACGGCACTGCGGGCTCGGTCAACACTACTGGTCGGATACATGACCCCCTGGTAACACGTGCAAACACCTTTACCTCTACGGTTACCATCTATCTCAATGGCTCTATTATCAGTGGGGAAGCCCCAACAGTGCACTTTTATATCAATGGCACTGATATGGGAGCCCAGGAGTTAAGCCATACCCCAAGCGCCTGGATTGATCCAACTGGTATTGTCAGCAGTGATGTTGTGCCATTCAGTTTTCAGGTTGAGAGCCTGGTGATTGATGAGATTAAGGTGGCCATTGACAGCCCTGTCATAGCAGGCTCCCAGGTCTATATTGATCGTGTTGATATCAATGGCGCGTCGCTCGCCAATACTGCTGTCATCTATCAGCCAGTGAGTGGTGGTGAGGTGCGCTATCAATTGCCTCAAGGTTCTCTCTATAATGGCGGCTATGTCCTGATTGACACCTCTCCCTATACCGACTTGCAGGCTAGCCAGCCCGGTGCTGGAACCAATCCAGTCACGGTCGATGGTGGAGGCGGTTTCGATACCGTCTATTTTCTTGGAGCTCCCCATTCGTACAGCATCAGTTCGGACCGCGCCGGCATCACCTCTCTTGACAGTCATGGACTTTTTCAAAATGCAGTGTTGACTCATATCTCGGCCATTGAATTTGCTGATGGCAGTCAGCTTGCGGGCGGGCACTGGAGCACAACAGGAGAGAGCAATGTTCCTGTTGGCAACGACATTGTGCTGACCTTCGAGACTCTGATCAAGAAAGGAACAGGAACAATCGCGCTTCACTCTGGCAGCGAGGTTGGTACAATCGTCGAAAGTTTCGACGTGGCAACGAGTGCGAATCTGGCTCTCTCCGGCAGTACTCTCACCATCAATCCTTCGGCTGATCTTGCGGGAGGCAATCACTACTTCATTACCATTACTGACGGGAGCATCACCGATCTTGCCGGCACAAGCGTTGCAACCGCTTCGACGTACGATTTTACAACTGCGGAGAGCGTGCGTTATAGTCTGACAGGATCGTTGACCTTCTGGAAAACCGGAGCCAGCATCCCGGAGGTCACGAGCACACTGGCATCAACTTCCACCATCGACACCGCTTCCGACATCATGACCAATGGCGCTGGTGGCCTCTATCAGCACATCGACATGCCTGAAGGCACCTACACACTGGGCAGCGCTAAAGCATTTGGCAGCGCTGAAAGCAACGCAGTAAAGGTTAATGATGCGCTTGCTGCCCTGAAGATCGCTGTCGGAATGAACCCCAATGCCGATGGCCGTGCGGTGTCGTTCTACCAATACCTCGCGGCGGATGTCAATAAAGATGGTCAGGTCAAGGCTGCTGACGCCCTCAATATTCTCAGGATGGCAGTCAAATTCGACACAGCTCCAGCAAATGAGTGGATGTTTGTGCCTGAGAGTGTTGGCAGCGATGCGATGTCACGAACCCATGTTGTCTGGCCGGATAATCCGATACCTGTGACGCTGGGTGTTGACCAGGAGTTGCACCTGATAGGGATTGTCAAAGGTGATGTTAATGGGAGCTGGGTGGGGTAAAAAGGGTGATGACCGGACGGCGTTTGACGGTTTTAATCTTTGAAGTGAGAATCGTGTGAGTATTATTTGTATAAACCCTGGAGTTAATTTATCCTTATGAAGTGTTATAGAGCATAGAATACTTCGTATCAGCGGTATTGCGCCTGGGCGGTGTGTGGATTGATTTTTTTCATCATAAGTCTCAAGGAGTTTGATCATGTCTCAAGGTTTTGTCATTACCGGAACGGTCAATACAGGGGAGACCCTGACCGGAACTATCGGAGAG
>CAJEXI010000028.1 GCA_903994455.1 uncultured Chlorobiaceae bacterium
GGTTTGAGGGCAGTTCACAGTAAATATGTTCAATGCCTTTGGAATCACAATACCGGAAAAAGCTGAAAAGCTCACAGCCATACTCCTCAAGATTTTGGCAGCGTTTGAACAGCGAAATACCTTCCGGCGGCTCTGAAAGACCAAGGTATGCTGAAGAAGGGGCCACAGAGATCTTTTCATCGGCATGGCAGAGAATAACTGCGGCTTTTGGAGCATAATGGGGATACTTCAAACCAGGGCTTTTTGGTGGAGCCAGCTTGTCAGGGTTTGTGCTGGTTGTTATTGCAGGAACCACAGCGAGCAGTTGCTCAAAGGTTATCGCGCCTGCCCTCAGCAGAAGAGGTTTTGGGCCTGAACAGTCAACAATGGTTGATTCAAGGCCGATTGCGCTTGGGTTGCCTCGAAGCACGCAGTCGATTTTTCCGTCAAGATCCTCATAGACTGCTTCCCGGCTTGTGGCGCTCGGAAGTCCCGAAAGATTGGCCGAAGGAGCGGCAACCGGACATGCAGAGAGGCGGAGAAACTCCCGTGCAACCGGATTTGCCGGGCATCGGACACCCACTGTGGCCAGGCCGCCGGTGATGGTATCGGGTACCTGGGGATTTTTTTTAAGCACGAGCGTGAGAGGGCCGGGGAAAAACCGCTCAATCAGTTGACGGGCATCTGAACTGATTTCACCGGCAACTTCGGAAAGCTGTTCAAGGCTGTAAAGATGAACAATAAGCGGATTATCTCCAGGACGCCCTTTTGCCTGAAAAACCCGCCTGATTGCTTCAGGATGGTAGATGCTTGCCCCAAGGCCGTAGACAGTTTCTGTTGGAAATGCAACGACCCGGCCCGATCTGAGGATGATGGCGGCCTCTTCTGCTGAATCGGTAAGAGTGGTCTGCATGATCATTGAAAGAGTGGAACAGGGTGTCATAACAGGTTATTGAACAGGGCGTTGAGTGCGGCGATGACAAGAGGGTGGTTACACAAGCTGCCGACTGTCGCACTGACAAGAGGGATTGCAAGATTATCGTCAATTCTGAACTCTCCGATACGCACCATAAAAGCCTCGGTCAACGTCCCGGTAATGGCCATCATAACCCCGACAAAGAGATTCAAACCCGGCACAACAGCGACAATCACTAACGACGAGAGAAAAAACGCCGCGCTTCCTTCAAGGCTTTTTTGTCCAAACCGGTGTTTTCCGAATATTTTGCCAATAATGGCAGCCAGCGTGTCGGCCACCGATACCATGGCAAACGCTGTTACAACCATAATTTTCGGAAAAAAAAGGACAAGAAGAAGCGCCGCCATCACAATGTGGGTCGCTCCATTCAGAGAGGTTTTCTTCGCTTCAAGCTCATGGGTTCTGAGCATGGAATCGAAGGTTTTATGATACCATCGGGAAACAGGGTCAAAAAAATTCTTCAGCAGGTCAATCAGAAAAAAACCGGCAAAAAGAGGGACAAGCAGCAGCAAAGCAAGTTCCCTGCTGATAAACCAGTAGATCACCGGAATCGAAAGCGACGAGAGGTGAATTGCTTTTCGCGCAACTTCGTAGCGGAGTTCCAGTCGGTCGATAGCTTCCATTGGTTACAAAGCGCGGTGAAAAGGTCAAAAAAAAGTATTCTGGAAAAATGGCAACAGAGCACCAATTTCAGGCTTGAATATACACCGAAATCTATGGAAGAGAAAGGTTACACATCCTCTTCCTTTTCCCTTCCAAAACATGTATTTTGCACAGACTTTTAAAATCGCTTTTAGACTCCAGTGCATGACGAGTGAAAAATTGAGGGTAGCTGCCATTGATCTCGGCACCAACTCCTTCCACATGATTATTGTTGAAGAGAGCAAGGAAAAGGGGATTGTTGAGATTGATCGTGTCAAGGATATGATTTGTATTGGCAGGGGCAGTATTTCAACGAAAATGCTTGATGAGGATGCGATGCAGTCTGGTATTGCTGCCTTGAAAAATTTTCTTGTTCTTGCCTCGCAACATGGCGTGGCATCGGAACATATCCTTGGTTTTGCCACAAGCGCTATCCGGGAGGCAAAAAACCGGTGTGATTTTCTCCGCCGAATCAGGGATGAGACCGGTCTTAAAGTGAAGATTATCTCAGGAAAGGAAGAGGCCGAGTTTATCTATTATGGAGTTCGTAATGCGGTGAAGATTGGTAAAACCGCCGATCTTCTTTTTGATATTGGTGGAGGCTCGGTTGAGTTTGTGGTTGTCAATCATCAAGGGGTGCAGCTTCTGGAGAGCCGTAAAATAGGTGTAGCAAGAATGCGTGAACGGTTTGTCACCTCAGAACCAATCTCTCTTCATGAAATCAAGATGCTTGAGCAATTCTTTGCTGCCGAGATGGTTTCTGCCGTTGAAAAAGCCTCTGATCTCAAGGTGACAAGGGCCATCGCCTCTTCGGGTACGGCCCAGAATATCGCTCGAATGATTCGCTCAATGAACGGCAGGGAGAGTGATGTGTCGCTTAATAACAGCGCGTTTACCCGAAAGGAGTTTCAGTCGCTCTACAAGGCTGTTATGCCGCTCAATGCTGCAGATCGGCGAAAAATGACTGGTCTTGATGAAAAAAGGGTAGACCTTATTGTGCCGGGTCTGATTCTTGTCGACATGATTTTCAGACTCTTCAAGCTTGAGGAGATTCTGATTTCCGATTCAGCACTGCGTGAGGGGATGGTGCTCCACTATCTGAAGCATCGCTATTCGAGGGCGAAGAGGCGGGGCGATGAAGTTGCGCTTGATATTCGGCGGGAGAGTGTCAATGAACTCGGGTTTCGTTGCGAGTGGGATCGCGATCATGCCGAGTATATTGCCCGGCTCAGCCTGCAATTGTTCGACAAACTTTCGCTCCTGCACCAACTTGAAGCGCCGTGTCGTGAACTTCTGGAGTATGCGTCGCTGCTTCACAACATCGGAGCCTTTATTTCCATCTCTTCCCATCACAAACACGGCCAGTACATCGTTCTTAACGGAGAGCTTCGGGGATTTATTCCCTCAGAAATCGAGATTATGGGCCATGTGGTTCGTTATCACCGCAAATCACCCCCCTCAGAAAAGCATACGGCATACAACCTGCTCAAGCCGACGCATAAACGGGTGGTTGATGTGCTTTCCGGAATTCTGCGCCTTGCCAATGGCCTTGAACGTGGTCACCGGCAAAATATTCAGAACATTAATGTAGAGATCAAGGGGAGCACCATTACCCTTCTTCTGACAACCCGTTTTGAACCCGATATCGAAATCTGGGCTGCCGACCTGCTGAAGCCGTGGCTTGAAACCGTTCTGCAAAAAACAATTGCCATTGAACCATCTCCAATCAGTTGATGCAACTCCAAAATAACCCTATATTGCCACAAGCAACTCAATAACTTATCGTTCACCGAACATGCGCGACCATACTCCGGATTTCAAAATGCATGAGCTTACTGACGCAAATAAAGCGCTCATTCGGCACACCGTCCAGCAGCTTTTTGAAAAGCTTGCGAGTGACTGCCGACTGACTGCCGATACACAGCTCGAATTTTGGGTTGAAGTGCCCGGCATTAAACGCTCCAGGGGCACCTTTCGAGGCGGTTTTTTGATGCCCGACAGCTTTATTTACATCAGCGACTATTTTCAGCCCGATCTCGCCTGTTCTCTGAGTCCTGGCAAGGCATATCAGGATGATGCATCCAACCTTGAAAAGGTCTGGGATGATCTTCTTGACGAACTCTTCTACCAGATTGAAATTTTTACCTCTCCAGCATCAACAACCAGAGGTGTAACGCTGGAAATCTGGGCAG
This sequence comes from uncultured Chlorobiaceae bacterium, assembly GCA_903994455.1. GTDB lineage: Bacteria > Bacteroidota > Chlorobiia > Chlorobiales > Chlorobiaceae > Chlorobium. Next base: position 3,790 of record CAJEXI010000028.1, read on the forward strand.
GTAATCGATTACGCCCCGAGGGGGAGTGGATTTATGCTGTTGATCGTAAAATCGAACTTGGCTAGTTTTTTGCCGGATAATCACAGATGCTGCTGACGGTACAATCTGCGCATTCAGGCTTTTTTGCCTTGCAGGTGTAACGTCCGTGCAGCAGCAGATAGTGATGAAAGGTGATAACCCATGCTTCAGGAATAACCTTCATCAGCTCCTTTTCTGTCTCTTCGGGCTTGCTCGTTGTTACCAGCCCAATCCTGTTTGAAACCCGGTGTACATGGGTGTCCACCGGCATCACCGGTTGACCGAAGGCGTTGCCGAGCACGACATTTGCGGTTTTTCTGCCGACCCCCGGAAGACTTTCGAGTTCTTCTCTTGTTTCTGGCACCTCTCCCTGATAGCGTTCAAAGAGTATTCGGCTGACCTCGAGAATATTTTTCGCTTTGTTGTTGAAATAATTGATGGATCGCACAAAGCTTTTTACCTCATCAAGCTCCATTCGGCTCATGCTTTCAGCGTCCGGCGCACGCCTGAAGAGCTCAGTGGTAATGATATTGACCTGCCGGTCAGTTGCCTGGGCCGCAAGAATGGTCGCCACAAGCAACTGAAAAGGGCTTTCGTAATGCAGTTCGCTTTTCGGGTCAGGGTATTTTGCGCCAAGCACCTCACCAAGAACCGCAATTTTTTTTTCAGGGGTTAGTCGCATTCCCTTCAGGTATCAATACTGGCGCTTTCACTTTCGCCCTCCGTTTTCTGCTGCCTGGCCACCGACTGGTCAATAAGTCCCCTGCCGTTTTTATGCACCTTCCCCTCACCTTTAAGATCATTGAAAATGGCATCAAGAATTCCATTGACAAATTTGCTGCTCTTGTCGGTACTGTTGAATTTTTTGGCGATTTCAATAGCCTCATTGATCGAAACTTTGGGTGGAATATCCTCGCAATAGAGAATTTCCGTCAAGGCCATGCGGATAATGTTTTTATCAATGATCGCAATGCGGCTCATATCCCAGTTAAAGGTATGCTTCACGATATAACGGTCAATTTCATCCTTGTGCTCCTTGATGTTTTTCAGAAGCATGTTGAAAAAGGTCATGGCATTGGCATCCGCAAGAATCTCTTCGGTCAAAAGCCAGCCGGCAGCAGAGTCTATGTCGGTATCCCTGATTTCGATAGTGTAGAGCGCTTGTAAAATCTTTTCACGGATTTGCCGTCGGTACGTCTTCATAAAAGAGCAGTTAATTGATTGAGGATTGGAGGATTTCACTGAGAACAACATCCGTGCGGCTCAGGTTTTCATACAAGACATGCGGATGGTGTCTTTTCAGCTCCTCTGTAGAATAGATGCCGGTCGCTACGGCAATCGACTTTGCGTTCAGAACCCTGGCACACGCAATATCGTGTTCCGTATCGCCGATAATTATGATATTGTGTTCAGCAAAGGTGATACCGCTAAGCTGGTATGCCTTTTGAACGGCGACCGAGGGCAGTTCGTTACGGCTCAGTCCGTCATCGGCAAAAGCTCCAAACGGGAAATAATGGTTTATTTCGGGCAAGCGTAACTTGTGCCGTCCCGATGCTTCAAAATTTCCGGTTAACAGGCCAAGCATCAGTTCGGAACGTCCCGAAAGTTCATCGAGGAGTTCCCGGATGCCCTGCATCAAAAGAACGTCAGAGGGTTTGGCCTGTGTGCGAAACATTTCGATATAGGTTGCTTTGGCACGGTCAAATTTTTCATCAATTTCACGCTCACTGAGCCCGGCATGCAGCAGCACTTCATAGATAATGCTTCTGTCCATCTTTCCGGCAAAATTATGAGTTCCTGTACTTCCTTCAGTGCCGTACACCTCTTTCAGGGCATCAGCAAGGATAGTGCGGTTGGCCCTGCTCATCGAAAGCAATGTTCCGTCTATGTCAAATAACACCAGTTTCTTCAGCATATTGTTTTTCTGACACCTCTCAAAGCCTTATTTCCAAAAAGCTCAATTTTCGCAAGATACATCTGAATGGCACCTGTTTTGCAGTCACGATTCAGGCTTGAGAAGCGAATGTAATAAAAAAACAGGGGAGACAGACAACTCTTGCTACTCTTTCATTGCCTCAACCACACGCAAGCTTTGTACTGCTGCCCGTACATCGTGTACTCGCAGAATATTTGCCCCGTGCAGCAACGCTATGGTTTCAGCCGCGATGGTGGCAGCGAGCCTCTCGGCAGGAGATACCGTTTCCCTGCCAGGAGCTGTAATCGCGTGACCAAGAAACGATTTTCTTGATAAACCCGCCAGAATCGGCCTGCCCAGACTCAGCAATGAGCGGAGCTGCCCCAAAAGCCGGAAATTCTCTTCAACACTTTTGCCAAACCCAAAACCAGGATCAAGAATAATGTTGTCGATCGAATGCGCTTCAGCCCGTGCTATCGAGTCTGCCAGAAAGCGGCTGACCCTCAGCAAAATATCTTCTTCTCCAGGCTTCGTTCCAGTGCTCCACTGCATCAACTCCGGTTTTACGGGCGTGTGCATCAAGATCACTGCGGCCTTAAACGTGCTGCAGATGGCAGGAAGATGAGCATCAAAGGTGAAGCCGGAAATATCATTGACAATATTTGCACCGGCACGCAAGGCCTCTTCGGCAACATCCGCCTTGTAGGTATCAATCGAAATCAGGACATCGCTTTTCCGCCGCAAGAGAGCAATAAGCGGAGCCGTACGTTTAATCTCTTCGATCGACGAAATTTTATCAGCACCCGGCCTTGAGGATTCACCGCCAATATCGATAATCGAAGCGCCGTCCCGGATCATCGAAAGCGCGTAATCAAGAGCCCGGTCAAGATCGATGCCATCGGTATCCTCAAGAAATATCCCGCCATCATAAAACGAATCAGGTGTCGTATTCAGGATGCCCATGATCTTTGGCCCATCACCGAAATCGAGCACGCAGTCGGTGCAATTGACTCTAAAGCAGGGTTCTCTCATCAGGTTATTCCGAATGGCACCGGCGTGAACGTTATGCAAAACACCGCAATGGCTGCCCATCCCCAAACTTTTCTTTGACTCTTCAACTCGTGGTCATGCATGGTTGGCGGATGGTTTATTCCGATAAATCGTAACAGAATGAATACCCAGAGAATCCAGCCGGACCACGACCACTGCAGCAACACCGGCGGGATAAGTGATACGGCCTCTGGTCTGAGCAGAAAAAAGAGCAGCTTCAGCAACGCGGGAAATCCAAGAAGCGCGATAAAGAACAGAAATGCCCTGGCGGCTTTGGCATGTCCTCTTTTGCCAAACATGGCATAAGTGACATGACCGCCATCGAGCTGACCAACAGGAAGCAGGTTCAGCGCCGTGATGAGTGAGCCCAGCCAGCCGGTAAACAAAAATGGATAGTGATACATTTCGGTCATCGGAGGGAGGTTTTTGGGCGCAAAAAGATATTCAAGCGCTGTCCAGAGGAGATTCTTGCCAAGGATAAGGGTGCCCCCGGGAACAGGTGCCTGTAACCCTCCCTGTGTGAGATACTCTGGATGAATGGTCAAAATAAAGTCGGCAGGCGGAAGATTCAAAAAACCGTACACCAAAAGCCCGACGCTTATGGCAAAACCGCTCATTGGTCCCCAAAGACCAATATCGAAAAGGGCGTTTGTTTCGGGTATCCTCTCTTTGACCTTGATCACCGCCCCCATGGTTCCCAGGCTGAGAAAGAATGGCAGAGGTGGTAATGGTATGTAATAGGGGAGAGTTGCCCGCACACGATGGCTCATGGATGCAAAAAAGTGGCCAAACTCATGAACAGTTAAAAAAAAGAGCAGGGATGCCGAGTAGGATATTCCTGTGGCAAGAGAGTTGATGAAAAGAGGGAGGGAGGCGAACGTGGCCGGGTGTCCGCTCCAGAAGGTTCCTGCCCAGAGTGTTGTAAACACCGTCAGCAGAAACAGTCCCAGATGCAGAGAGTAGTTCTGTTTGGATGAAATGAGGTGTTTGGGAAAACTCAAAGGGCGCATAACCATAATTACTCAAACAATTGCCAGACAGTTACAGCCACAGGGCAGTCCCTCAATTGCAGGACTTTCCTGTGGGTCTTATTAATCTTTATCCTTGCCAGAACCCTTTTTTTCACCGAACGTTGCGACCAGCCCACTCATCAGCTCCTCTTTTTCAGCAGCATTCAGTTTGGCTTCAGGGTGAAGAGGGAGGTAGAAAAAGGGAGGCATTTTACCTTCACGCACTTCACCGGCAGCTTTTTCGCCCTCATTTTTCCCTTCTCGTCCCCACTCAGAGACGTTGAATGCGCTTCGTCCAAAAGAGACATCTGCCTGAGTCAACCACGATACAGGAGCTATGGAGCTGTACCATGGCCAGACCGTATCGTTGGAATGGCAATCCTTGCATGCACGGTTAAAAAGTTCACTGGTTCGGGGAGAGTCCCACTTTGGTTTACCAGTGACCAAAGGATTTTCGTGATTTTTGCCGTAGGGGATGAGCTGCATAACAGCAAGCAAAGTCACCCCTCCTGACAAGAGTTTCAGCGGCTTCATTGGTAAAGATCCCTTTTTTTGTGGTTGTAAGAGATGACAAAATTACAAGAACTTCAAAATATAAGTGAATTTCTCTCTATTTCTGTAAAATGGATGGGTATCGTTGACTCTAAAGCGGCCGAAGCTGTGCAGCATCTTTGATAATCTGGAGGTGCAACGGTATCCGTACTTCGGGAATGAGGTGGTGTGGATAAAAGCCCGCTTCGAACAGTTCGTGATTGATCGTGATCGTGTCATCGGCTACCGTTACCCTGTAGGCCACAACAAGGAGCGATCCGTACAGCTCAACCTCCCGGTGATAAATGCCAATAAGGCTGTCGATTTTGCCGTTCAGCGATGTTTCTTCCATCAATTCTCGCAGACATCCTTCATAGGGTTCTTCGCCTGCTTCAAGAAATCCACCAGGCAAAGCCCACTCATTGAGCGCAGGTTCATGAGCCCTGCGTATTACCAGGAGTTCGTTGTTTTTATTGATGGTATAGGCGACCGCTACCGGAAGAGGGTTGATATAATGCACCCATGAACATGAAGGGCAGTACATTCGATCGCGCCCATCAATCAAGGCTTTCTCCAGTTTTTTACTGCAGAGCGGACAAAATGAAAAATGTTTCATGGTTGTGTCAAGAAACTTTTTGTTGGAGCAATGAATTTACAAGAGAGAACAATCCTGACTCAAGAACGTGTTTATCAACAGAATAAGTTTTATTCATGCAAACAGCAATTCTCAAAGAGGGTGTTTCTGCGCCGCCCATTTCTGCAAACGATCAGGATGGAAAGCCGGTGACCCTTCAGGAGTATCGCGGGCGCAAGGTGGTGCTCTATTTTTATCCGAAAGATGATACTCCGGGGTGCACAAAGGAAGCTTGTGCTTTTCGTGATAATTTACCTAAATTTAGCACAGTGGGCGTTGAGGTTCTCGGTGTCAGTGTTGATGATGAACGCAAGCATAAAAAGTTTGCAGAGAAGTATAATCTGCCCTTCAGGCTTGTTTCCGATCCTGACAAAAGCATCGTTGAGGCTTATGGTGTCTGGGGAATGAAAAAATTTATGGGTCGTGAGTATATGGGAACAAGTCGGGTGACCTACCTTATTGATGAGCAGGGCGTGATTGAACATGTGTGGCCAAAAGTCAGCCCCGACAAACATGCCGAGGAGTTGCTCGATTATTTGCAGCAAAAAACCTGAGAGAAGATGATGGTAAATGAATTTGAAAAGCTGAAAGCAGGGAAACTTCTGCTTTCCTCAGCCAATATGCTTGAGTATAATTTCAAGCGGACGGTTTTGCTGATGTGTGAGCATAATGAGCGCGGTTCTCTTGGTTTTATTCTGAATCGTCCCGGGGAATTCAAGGTTTGTGAGGCTCTGGCTGGTTTTGAAGAGGTAGAAGAGCGGCTGCACAAGGGAGGCCCCGTGCAGGTTAATACTGTGCATTTCCTTCATTCAAGAGGCGATCTCATTGATGATTCAAGAGAGATTATCCCCGGATTGTTTTGGGGCGGAGACAAAAAAGAGTTGAGTTATTTGCTCAATACCGGCGTTATGCGCCCCTCTGAAATTCGCTTTTTCCTTGGTTATGCCGGATGGAGTGCCGGACAGCTTGAAGCGGAATTTGAACAGGGAGCATGGTATATTGCTGAAGCATCGAGAAATATTGTTTTCAGTGATGCCTATGAGAGGATGTGGAGCCGCACGGTGCGCTCCAAGGGTGGTCAATACCAGCTCGTTGCCAATTCCCCTGAACTGCCAGGGCTGAACTGAGCATTTCCGGGCACCGTAAGGGCGAAATAGTGGTGGCACAGGGTTCGAGTCCCATGGGTTCGAAATAGTGGTCGCGGTTGAAATCGCACCATACATCAATAGAGATTTTCTGGTTTGGCGGGATTGTTCTTGTTTCATTGGCTGAAAAAGTATATATAAAGAGCTCTCTTTTTGTACTTTGGGGATGACAGGCTTTCGACAGGGTAGATGTGAGATGGAGTTGCACTCCGAGTTTCAGCATGGATGGACTCGTTAAAGAAGTCTATGCAACATTATATGCAGACGATTATTCGTATGCAATGGCTGCCTGATTAGCACAAGTTAATTAATCAGCCATCGTCCGATGGGGGAGGCGCTTACTCCAAAGCCACCGGATGGCATAACCAGCGCTTGAGCTTCGGTTCGCGCAAGTAAGCTCCGACTGTTTTTGCCCGAAAAGGCAGGCGGGTGAAACAAAGAGGGATTGTGAGCCAAACTTTACAGGTGTAGCACTGGTTCATGAAACAACGAACACCTGAGATGAGTGTGGCAGCTTTATTGAGCAATGTTCTGGACGCGGGTTCGACTCCCGCCATCTCCACTTTCTCCTAATCCGATAACATCCAAAGAAGTTCATAAGCCCCTGTAAAATAAGGGGCTTATGCTTTTTATAAGTCTTTTGTTGTCTAAGGCTTTATTGTGAAATCAATTATAGGTAGAAGTAGACCGTTCCATCAACCATGGGTCTAAAAGTTATACCTATGTCGAGAGAAGTTACTCCCGTATCAGCAAGAAAGGTTGAAACCGTAAAGGCTACCGAAAAACTTGGGTGCGCGTCTGGTTAAATATTTCCCTTGGGCCTTAATTTTAGTTAAAATTAATTACGAAATAGAAACAAATATCTTAAATTTGAAGAGGGTTTAAAAAAAGAAACAAATAAACGCTAGCTCATTTCTTTATATAGCCTTAGCGAGTCGCAAGTAAAGCTGTTGAGTTAACCATCGTGCAAAATCGAACGTTAAAGGTGGCTCTTTATAAGGAGGTCATGAGGTGACGATTATAGATTTTTTAAAACCCCGACTATGTGGAAGGCGTTTCTCTGAAACAGCAATACCATTGGAATTCCTCAAGGATTTAGCTGTTCTTGAAGAGATGGTCATTGAAGTTGCAAAATGGCAATATCGGCAGAGCCACCCTAACAGGCAACGTACACCGAGAGGCTTCACTGATGGTCTTGAGCTTAAGCTTACCGGTATTGAAGAGGGTAGCGCTATCCCGATAATCAGCTTATTTGTTTCTTCGTTAATACTTCCCGGAATTGAACCGGCTAACAGTTATTACCTTGAACAGGCAAGGGATGCCATCGTTAATGTGGTACATGCAGCCGAAAACAATCAATCTACTGAGCCATTTTTTCCAGAGAAATGCTTGGGCTATTTTGACAGGATTGGAAGAAGCTTGAAAGATGATGAGTTTATAGAATTCACAACACCATCAAACCAAATAACAGCAAAACTGACCAGAGAAACCCGCAGAAAACTTTTGCTTGCATCCTCAAATGTCAGAGAATTCTCAGATGAGATCACAATACGAGGTTCTATACCTCAAGCTGATCAAGATGAAATGCATTTTAAACTTCTCTTGACTGATGGGAATAAAATACCTGGCCCAATTCCAAATCAACATTTTGAAACAATAATACAGGCTTTCAATGAATTTAGATCTGGAACAAAGGTAATTATACAAGGAATCGGTAAATATAATCGTCAAAATCGCTTAATCGGTATGGAATCGATTGAGCATATCAACTTGCTCGACCCATTGGATGTATCTGAACGTTTAGATGAACTCAATAAGCTAAACGATGGCTGGTTAGATGGAGAAGGTTTAGCTCCCAATCATGAGGGATTAGATTGGTTCTCTAATAGTTTTAACCGTCTTTTTCCAGATGATTTGCCTTTACCCTATATTTACCCTACTGCTGAGGGCGGAATTCAAGCGGAATGGCCTCTCCCTCCACATGATGCAAGCCTTGAAATCAGCCTTATGACACATCAAGGTGATTGGCACTGCCTTAACCTTGATACAAGTGAGGAAGAAACAGATACGTTTAACCTTGATGAAAATTCAGACTGGATAAAACTTGGCAGTGTAATCCGCGAAAAAGGAGGCGGTGAAGTATGAATAACGAAACCATGCTTTATCGCCAAGTTCACCCAACAATGGTTGAAAACGGGAGGGTAACATCACAAGTATTTCGACCAACACCAAAGGATAAAAAACAATTATCCGCTTATGACGGTGATCAGATTACTGCGGAGAATTCCTGGCAGCATTTTACCAATACATTATCTTTCGTATCAGTTGGAGTTGTCGGTGTTACAGTTGAAGAATGCCAACATCATCATCTGGACACTATACCGGATCCGAAAACCTTCCGGGAACATGTATTAATTGACTTTTCAAGCCATGACACAGAAAATCAAATAAAAAAAACCTCCAAACTTCTCAGATCAGTAGCGGATAACAGAGGATGGCTTTATAAAATCTAACCTTTAAAAATCACTCTAAACCTACCTTTCGAAATAATTGACATCTCAACGAATGAAACAGAGGATAAGTATAATAAATTGCCAGTAATATTTATCTCCAAAACCCGCACAATCTTTTCCCATGGTTGTTATCTCCCCGCAGAAACCTGAACCGACAGGCATCATTTTGAGAAGCAAAAAACGGCCAGTGAAAATACTCGTTGCCTCCCCCGGTGATGTCGACAGGGAACGGAAGATTGTTGAGGAGGTGATTGCAGAGTGGAACATCCGCAATGGTGATGAGCGTAACATGGTGCTCGAAGCGGTGCTGTGGGAAACTTGTGCTGCGCCTGAAAATCGTGGAGATGGCGAGGGGCCGCAGGAGCCCATTACCCGCCAGCTTGTTGATGATTGCGATTGTGCTATCGGGATTTTCTGGCATCGCATAGGAACACCGACGAAACTTGCTGAAGGTGGAGCGGTTGAAGAGGTGCAGAGAATGCTGACCGTGCTGAAGCGTCCGGTGATGCTCTATTTTTCCGATATGCCAATTGTTTGGAGCAAGATTGATGTTCAGCAGAAAGCAAAGCTTGAGGTATTCAAGGAGATGATGAAGGCCGACGGACTGATTTGGGAATACGATAGTCTGGAGGCGTTTCGCACCCATCTTTCCCGTCACCTTGACAAGCAGATTCGCCAGTGGTTCTGCACGCCCGGTTCCCCAACCCTCAAGCAGCCCATACCGGAGGATGAGGAGTTGCGCCGCTATCAGGCAATTCTGAAAGAGGAGCTGGGCTACATCCGCATGCTTGGAATGCCGGGTGTTGAGAGCATCAAGGTGAACCTGAATAACGACACCTTTGTGCCGTTGCGCCTTTCTGACCAGCAGGTGAGAGGTGGCAAATCACAGCCACAGGACTCTTTTCAGGAGCGTGAAGGGGAGAGGCACATCTTTTATCCTGATGAGGTGATGAAACGGGCATTCAAAAAGCGCAGGATGTTGCTGGTGATTGGCGACCCGGGGTCAGGCAAAACCACCCTGCTCAAATATTATGCCTTGTGCGCCCTCGAAGAGAGCAACAGGCTTGGCTTTGCCGTTCCACCGAACCTCTTTTATCTGCCACTCCGCGACCTTGTCCGTGATAAAGCCACCAACCACTACGACTCCCTTCCGGCAAATCTTTCCAGTTGGGCCGCAAAGCACCATCAAACCATTGCCCCCCGATTGTTTGAGACCAGGCTTCAGAGTGGCACCTCTCTTGTTTTGCTCGATGGTCTTGATGAAATCAGTAATACCGAGGAGAGAAAAGAGGTCTGCAGGTGGATCGACGGTGCCTGGAGCGGCTTTGGCCAGGCTTTTTTTGTGGTGACATCACGGGCGACCGGATACCTCAAGGAGGAGGGGATTGAGCTTGAAGTTGATCACGAACGGGCCGATGTCCAGGACTTCACGCTGGCACAGCAGGAGCGTTTTTTAAGGAACTGGTTCACCGCCGCATTTTTAAAAGATCCTTGTGAAAAGGGAGCCGACGAAGCTGAGTGGGAACGGCAGCAGAGAGCGGAAGCCGAGGTGCGAACCACAACCATGGTTGCCCACCTCAACGGGGAACAGAACAAGGGGTTACGCCAACTGGCCGCCATACCCATGATTCTGCAGATTATGGCAATTCTGTGGAAGGAGAGGGATTTCATGCCTGAAAACCGCGTCAAGCTCTATGAGGCATCACTCGATTATCTCCTCGAATTTCGTGACAAACGGCGTGGCATCAAGCCGCTGATTTCGGCGGTGCATGCCCGGCAGGTGCTGGCACCGGTCTCCCTCTGGATGCAGGAGACGCTCAAAAATGATGAAGCCGCCAAGGCAGAGATGCACACTGCCATGCAGGAGTGGCTCGATACGCTGAATACTTCCGAGACACCTCCAACGGCCGCGCTCTTTTGCGACTATCTGGTCAAACGTGCCGGTCTGCTGGTAGAGACTGGCGGCAAAGAGTACCTTTTTCGGCACAAATCATTCCGGGAATATCTGGCGGGAGTTCAGCTCAAGGAGGATCGTCCTTATGAGCACCTCACCATGCTTGTGAGCAATTTTGGAGAGGATTGGTGGACAGAACCGCTGCGCTTTTTTATCGCCTCTGTGGATGCCCAGGTCTTCGACAAGTTCATGGAAAAGCTCTTCAACTCCCCGGTCAGCGAAGCGATGACGACCAAGCAGCAGTTACTGCTTCAGACGATTATTGGTGAGGCGAAAGGGCAAAAGGTCGATGCACTGTGCCGAAAGCTGCTTGAGCCTGATACCACGGTCAGCAGGCAACGGGTGATTCTCGACTGCCTGAAAACCATTGCAAAACCTTCGGCCCTCCCGGCACTTGAGCTGTTCCGGGCACAGGAACTTGAGAAAGGGAGCACAGAGAACACCGATGTTCTTGATCGTGCAGAAGAGGTGATTCTTGCCCTCGGCGGCAAAGCGCTTGAGCGTGCGACTGAAAAGAGTATCAGCGGCAAACCCTTGTCGATTCGCAACCCGCATGAGCAGAATGCCGAGTATATCCTGATACCGGGAGGCAATTACTGGTATTCGGCGATGAAGAAAGCGGTGGATGTTGCTGACTGTTACGTTGCAAAATATCCTGTTACCAACAAGCTTTATCGTTTATTTATCGGATGGTTGGAGGGAAAAGATAGAGGGAAGAACCATGCTTCAGCATTCAGGGCAGAGCTGGAGAGGATTGCGGAGAGCAAAGAATGGGGGCCAGAGTTTGGTGACTATCTCAGGGGAGAAAACGACAACCTTGCTGCATTATTTCGTTCAACGTATGATGAAGATCGCAAATTCGATGGAGAGAATCATCCGGTTGTTGGTGTTACGTGGTATGCTGTCCGAGCCTACAGCCTGTGGCTTTCATTGATCGAAGAGAGTGCTGGCCATTATCGTCTTGCCAACGAGATTGAGTGGGAGTGGGCGGCAGGCGGGAAGCAGGGCACAATCGGGCAGGAAGTGCGTGAATATCCGTGGCCGGAAGAGAAGGGTGTGGCAACTCCAAAATTACTTAACTTTGGAGGGAGTAATATAGGAGCCACAACACCAGTCGGCAGCTACCCTGATGGAGCAACACCTGAAGGGCTTTACGATATGGCGGGCAATGTCTGGGAGTGGTGCAATGACTGGTATGGAGATGACGGTACGTTTACCGACCCACTCGGGCCTGAAACCGGTTCGGACCGCGTTCTTCGCGGCGGGGGCTGGGACGGCAGCGCCGAGAACTGCCGGTCGGCTTATCGCGGCAGCGGTACCCCTGGCAGCCGCGGCAGCTTTGTTGGCTTCCGCCTGGTGTTCGTCCCGTAGTTCAAGTGGCAGTTTATTCCGGCTTTACTCTTGAGCGAGAGTGACGTTACAAAATTGTGGTGAGCGGCTGTGAGGGACGAACTGCCGCACGCCATAATTTTGCGTAACGGAACGACAACAGAAAGGCCGCCCCGTGGCGGCCGATTTTTTTGAAAACGCGATGATTTTGTTGTATAATCGCAAGGATAACTTTAAGGATAAAAATTATGACAGCAGTTGCAGAACGCGTTTTCAAAGATGCTCTTGAGTTGCATCCTGCAGAAAGAGCGGAGCTTATCGAAAAACTTTTTCAGAGTTTTGATGATGCCGCAAGTAATGCCGTTGATGCCGCATGGGCAGAAGAGGTTGAATCACGATTAGAGGCTTATGACCGTGGTGAAATCAAGGCTTCACCAGCAGAAGATGTTTTTGCAAGGATCAATCAGAGATGAATATTCTTATTCTCTCCTTCGCGGAAGAAGAATTTGCTGAGGCAGTGGATTATGACAATGAACAATGCCTTGGACTCGGTTATGAATTTGCCGCTGAAGTCCGATGTGCTTTCGATCGGATCAAGGTTTTCCCTGATGCATGGCCATTATTCTCAAGAAGTACTCGTCGTTGTTTGCTCAATCGATTTCCTTATGGCGTGCTTTACAGAGTAGACGGTGATGCTATAGCTGTTCGAATCCCGCCACCCCGCCCAAGTTTATAAGGCGATTGTGATTGTTTTCACTGTTGCTTTTTTACGTTTTAGGGTACGCGGGGCAGGTATTGTGGAAGGCATAGCTACTCCCTTATTATATTTTTGTGCGTTGAGCGAGTGAATAATTGCATCACCATTCAAAAGAGTTGCACTTTTAAACCAATTGTCGGTTAATTCGGGTGCTTCATCAGTATCAACCCGAGTACTTTTTGTAACGCTTAATTTCTCTTTCATTTGCGTATCTCATGGATATAATTCGTCGAGTATCTTTTCGTGGAGTCCAAACGATGACCGCAACTCGATAGCGTAAAAAACCAGTGGTGATAAAACGAGGTTCCCCATAATCCATTCTCTCATCAGGAGCTGTAAAATGCTTGCCGTTAAAGACGAGAGGAGCATTGTAAAAATCAATGCCCCGTTCTGCAAGTGTTTTTTTGCGCTTTGTTGCATCACATTCGATTACCATAAGGTAAGAAAAATCAGGTATAAGCTGTAAAAGTTCAATGATTGCTCCTTGACCGTTTTTGGAAAAAAAACTCCTGTGCTGTCGATTAATTTTGTAGAAATGTCCAAATTGGGTACCTCTATGGGGTGGAGGGGTTTTCTGTTTTGTGAGATATGCGTATCATCTCACAATAATTCTTCTCGATTTTTAAAACAAAACAGACCGCGAAGTGTAAATAATGTAATAATGGCCTTGCTGACGATGCAAAGTTTTGCAGTCATTGTGGAGCAGTGGTAGAGCAAAGGTGCCCCAACAAGGTGTGTGGTAAAAGTGGATTACCAGCCGATGCGCTCTTTTGCCCTGATTGCGGCACAAGGTTAGTTGCTGAACAAGAGAATACTGCATGGCGTTCGCCCGATGTTGCTGCTGTCCCGAGTGTACGTCGGGAGCAGTACGGTCAGTCGAGAAGGGCAGAAGGTAAACCATCGCTTAAACAATCAGTGTATTTGCGTTACGTGGCGGCAGTAGTTGCGCTTTTTGTTATTGGTGTAGCGGGGTGGCTGCTTTTTCCGCATGCACAAAAAGCACTTATGCCACTGCTCAAGCCAGCACCACAAAACTTTGTTTTGATTCGTGGCGGCGAATTTATCATGGGTAGCCCGATGTATGAGGGTGAGAGTGAGGTAGATGAAAAGCCGCAACATCAAGTAAAGCTCAGTGAATATTACATAGGCAAATATGAGGTAACGGTTGGTGAGTTTAAGCAATTTATTGATGCTACCAACTACCCAACTGATGCAGAAAAAGGAACGGGTGATTGGTCAGCCAAGTGCCTCGAGGGCAAGAAAAGAAGCCTTCGCAGGTTAGCCAAAGAGCTTGGTCAAACCGTTTCACCTATACCTGTAAAAGTGTAAAAAAGGTGGATTACTATATTTGTTCATGGAAAGTGAATAACGGCAAGCTCTTTCAACGATCATTGTTTCCTGGATGTCGTTGAGTGCTATGGCTTGATGTCCGTAAATATTTTGAGAGCATTAACCATGCAATCCTGAAAAAGCAGCTTTACCGCCTGTTCAAGGATCAGCCCCTGCTGCTGTTGTTCGAGCAGATTATTGACAGCTACTCCACTGCCTCGCAAAAAAGTGTTCCGATTGGCAACCTGACCAGCCAGTATTTTGCCAACCACTATATCTCTGTTGCTGACCATTACTCAAGTGCGGCTTGCCCCGTGCGCTACATCGGTGCTCTATGACATAAAACTGCAAATGGGGCTATGGTCACAAAAGGAGTTCGCCAACCACGCTATGCCGTTGGTTGCCTTTACTGAATACGCCAATGCAAGAGAATTCCGAAAAAATGTGTACCGTACACTTGTGGCCAGTGAAGAATAAGGGCATCAGTCGTGGGTTCGAACCGCGTGTTTCGTGGCGGGAGCTGGAACAACAACGCCGAGAACTGTCGGTCGGCTTATCGCAACAACGACACCCCCGACAACCGGAACAACAACGTTGGCTTCCGCCTGGTGTTCGTCCCGTAGCTCAAAAGCAAAGTCGGATGGCTGCCTCTGAACACGCCCCTGTCTTGTTTCAGGGCAAAGAGCGCCACACACGATGCCCGGCATTGGCAGGATGAGCCGGATAGCCGTTTCGAAGATGACGGGCATTTTGTTAGAAAAATGGCGACGAAGAGCAATCCTCTCTTTTTGTGGCCAATTTTGAAGAGAAATGCAAGGTCATGCGCTTTTGAAATGGTGGGAGTGGCACTCTGTTTTTCGAATTGATCAATAATTCTGCTACATTTTACACTGCATCTCCAAAGACATAAAGCGGGCTAACCAGGTCGTCTTCACGGATGGTTTCAGCGTTTATTTTGAAACACTTCTATCAAGGAAAAAGGTCATGCTGACATTCAACATAAACTATGATGTTTTGCCAGACAGGCTTGTCACGATTCAGTTGCCTCAGGAAGTCTCACCTGGTCGGCATGAGCTGGTGATTGTGTTGGAAGAGCAGCCCTCCCGGACAGCTTCCATCACAGACGATTCTATGGAAAAATTGAATGCCTTTATCAAAGCACGATACGAATTATCGTTAAACGGGCCATTACTTGATGGTGAGAAAATTTTCACCACACTGGCTGCACGACACGTTGAATAATCCCTTCAGAATACAACTCTCTTCAGGCGCTGAGAATGATCTCAAGAGGATTGAGGAGTATGCCGTTTTGCTAGAGGCCAGGAGCCGTAGAATTCTTGCGTTGAGCAATGCGGTGTTATCCCTGAAAAGTAGTTGGCAGTTATTTCCCTACTTTGATCGTGACAGAGTTGTTCGGGTTTGTTATGTCGAAAGATGGTATAGCGTATTTTATACGGTGGATGAAAAGGTAAGGCAAATTGTTGTGATCGCCATTCTTGGACAGGCTGAAGATCTCAATAAAGTGCCTGTGTGAAATATTTGCCCCACAACACCAGCTTTCCCATTGAGGGCAGAATACGCTATATTATTCTCTTTGTTGCTATCTCTTTCTGCGCCGATTATTTGCCGACAACTTTTTCAGATCCTCACCCATGGGGTGGAGGGGGTTTCTGTTTTGTGAGATATGCGTATCATCTCACAATAATTTTTCTCGATTTTTAGAACAAAGCCAGTTATGAAGTGTAAACAATGTAATGTGAGCCTTGCTGACGATGCAAAGTTTTGCAGTCATTGTGGAGCAGTGGTAGAGCAAAGGTGCCCCAACAAGGTGTGTGGTAAAAGTGGAATACCAGCCGATGCGCTCTTTTGCCCTGATTGCGGCTCAAGGTTAGTTGCTGAACAAGAGAATACTGCATGGCGTTCGCCCGATGTTGCTGCTGTCCCGAGTGTACGTCGGGAGCAGTACGGTCAGTCGAGAAGGGCAGAAGGTAAACCATCGCTTAAACAATCAGTGTATTTGCGTTACGTGGCGGCAGTAGTTGCGCTTTTTGTTATTGGTGTAGCGGGGTGGCTGCTTTTTCCGCATGCACAAAAAGCACTTATGCCACTGCTCAAGCCAGCACCACAAAGCTTTGTTTTGATTCGTGGCGGCGAATTTATCATGGGTAGCCCGATGTATGAGGGTGAGATTGCGGTAGATGAAAAGCCGCAACATCAAGTAAAGCTCAGTGATTATTACATAAGCAAATATGAGGTAACGGTTGGTGAGTTTAAGCAATTTATTGATGCTACCAACTACCCAACTGATGCAGAAAAAGGAACGGGTGATTGGTCAGGCAGTTGGGTGTATGATGGTAAGGAATGGAATCAGCAAAAAGGAGTCAACTGGCGGCATGATACCGCAGGCAAAGAGCGCCCGGTATCGCAGTATAACCATCCGGTGGTGCACGTGAGCTGGAATGATGCGGTAGCCTACTGCGAATGGCTTTCAGCAAAGGAGGGTAAAAAGTACCGCTTGCCAACGGAGGCAGAGTGGGAGTATGCATGCAGGGCAGGGTCAAAAATCTCAACACCGTTTAATACCGGCGGAAATCTGACTACCGCGCAAGCGAACTATAATGGTAACTCTCCGTATGGCAGGAATAGTAAAGGGCAGTATAGAGGCACAACGGTAGCTGTGAACAGCTTTGCGCCGAATGCGTGGGAGTTATACAATATGCACGGTAATGTGTGGGAGTGGTGTAGCGACTGGTATGGTGAAAAGTACTACGAAGAGTGCAAAGCACAAGGCGTGGTAGAAAATCCGCAAGGCGCGTCGGGTGGTTCGTTCCGTGTGGTTCGTGGCGGGAGCTGGGGCCGCAGCGCCGAGCTCTGTCGGTCTGCGGGTCGCAACCGCCTCGCGCCCGACTACCGGAGCCACGATGTTGGCTTCCGCCTGGTGTTCGTCCCGTAGTCAGTTGGCTGCTCATTTCGGCTTTGCTTTTTGAGCTAAAGCGGAGCAAAAACAAGGTTGAGGAGAGCGGCTGTGAGGGACGAACTGCCGCACACCTCAACCGAGCAGGTTGGCAGGAACCACAGAAAAGGCCGCCGTGTGGCGGCCGAATTTTTGAACAACGTTGGTGACGGCATAGTGGCGTATTATCAGCTTTTCATCGATGAACCTTAGACTGTAATGATTTGCTGGAAATCAATTTAATTTTGTATTTTTATGGTAATTGTTTGGGATCTACGTTGAGATTAATGTGGTGAGGTTGAAATGAAGCCCGAAGAAATTCTGGGCAATATTTGCCAGAAATATTCTGATGCAGTATTGCTGAAACAGCATGGAAGGTATGCCAACTCAATATACCTGAGTGGATATTGTGTAGAACTATCGCTCAAATATGCGATTACAAATCACATGAATTGGAGCAGGTATAAAACTGAAGGTAAATTGAAGTTTTTGAAGGTTCATGATTTAGAGTTGCTTGTATCCTTGACTGGTCGCGAAGTTCATATAAAAAAAATGTCGGCATGGCAAGAGGTCAATAAATGGAGTGAATTAAAGCGATATGATGACCCCGACGGCTCAATGCTCAGTGATGCTGAATCAATGCTTTTGGCTGTCAATATATTGGTGGAGGAACTATGCGAGATCTCGTTGTAAAGATAAAAAAGGCACTTCAGTCAATTGAAGAGGAAAAAGGAGAGTTTAGGATCAAGTGTCTTGTTGCAAAAGATCCCTCGAATATGCTCTGGGATTTAATTTTGTCAGCAGAGTGGTTTGAGGATGATCTCATGAAGCGGTTAGACTACTTGTCGGAAAGAATTTTAGGGGATTTTGATATTGATTGTATGCTTCACTTTTCAGGGATCATCACCTATACGGTCAAATCGTCACATCCTCTTCTTGAGATGTTGCGGATGGTTCAGGAAAATAATCGCATCGGAAAATACAGTGATTTAGGACAGGGATATGTTATTGTCGACTCTCATAGTGAATTAGCTCAATTGATTATTCCATTGAACAATTCGGAAATCCTGGCACCTGCATGATGTGATGCTTCGAGAGCATTGACCACGCAATCCTGAAACAGCAGCTTCACTGCCTCTCCAAAGACATAAAGCGGGGTAACAAGGTCATTTTCTTTTTCCCTGCGCATCGGTTATGTTGTATTATGTTTGAATACGTGGAAGTAACGCAACTGATGCATGAACAAAAAGCAGCTCACCGAACGCGATATCTGTACCAAGTACATCACCCCTGCACTTGAGCGGGCTGGATGGGATAGTGCGACCCAGGTGCGCGAAGAGTTTCCGCTGACAAAGGGGCGCATTATTGTTCGCGGCAAGCTGCACACCCGCGCTCAGTACAAGCGGGTTGATTATGTGCTCTTCTACAAGCCCAATATTCCCCTTGCGCTCATTGAGGCTAAAGACAACAACCACTCTCCGGGCGATGGTATGCAGCAGGCGCTTGGTTATGCCGAAATGCTTCAGGTGCCCTTTGTCTTCAGCTCCAACGGTGATGGATTCCTTTTTCACAACAAGATCGCAACTGACGGCATCATTGAGCGCGAACTCTCTCTCGAAGAGTTTCCCTCTGCCGAGGAGCTCTGGCAAATCTGGTCACTGCATCGGGGAATAACCGGACAGCAGGAGAAGCTGATTACGCAGGACTACTACAGCGACGGGAGCAACAAGAGCCCTCGCTACTATCAGTTTCTGGCGATTAATAAAACTGTTGAAGCGATTGCGCAGGGCAAGAACCGCATTTTGCTGGTGATGGCTACCGGAACCGGCAAAACCTTTACGGCTTTTCAGATTATCTGGCGACTCTGGAAGTCAAAGGCAAAAAAGCGAATCCTCTTTCTTGCCGATCGCAACATTTTGGTTGACCAGACCATAACCAACGATTTCAAGCCCTTTGGGTCGGCCATGACCAAGATCAAAAAGCGGCAGATCAACAAGTCGTTCGAGATCTACCTCTCCCTCTACCAGGCTGTTACCGGTACGGAAGAGGAGCAGAACATCTACCGGCAGTTCACCCCCGATTTTTTTGATCTGATTGTGGTGGATGAGTGCCACCGGGGCAGCGCCGCAGAGGACTCGGCGTGGCGGCAGATTCTCGAATATTTTTCCTCCGCAACACAGATAGGGCTCACCGCCACACCCAGAGAGACGAAAGAGATTTCCAACAGCGATTACTTTGGCCAGCCGATCTACACCTACTCACTCCGAAAAGGTATTGACGATGGATTTCTGGCTCCATACAAGGTGGTGCGTCTTGATCTTGACAAGGATATGCAGGGGTGGCGGCCTGACAAAGGGATGCTTGACAAACTCGGTAATGAAATAGAAGATCGCATTTACAACCAGAAGGATTTCGACAAGAGTATGGTTCTGGAGCAGCGCACCCTCCTCGTTGCCAAAAAGATCAGCGACTTTCTCCGCCAGACCAACCGTTTCGACAAAACCATCGTCTTCTGCGAAAACATCGATCATGCCGAACGGATGCGGCAGGCGCTGGTCAACGAAAACAGCGATCTGGTTGCCAAAAATGCCCGTTATGTCGTCCGCATTACCGGCGACAGCGAAGAGGGCAAGGCTGAGCTTGATAACTTCATTTTTCCAGACTCCCCGTATCCGGTGATTGCCGTAACCTCCAAATTGATGTCAACCGGTGTTGATGCCCAGACCTGCAAGCTCATTGTGCTCGATCAGACCATTCTGTCGATGACGGAGTTCAAGCAGCGCATTGGTCGCGGCACCCGCATCAATGAAGAGTATGGCAAATACTATTTCACCATCATGGATTTTAAAAAAGCCACCGAGCTTTTTGCCGATCCGGATTTCGATGGTGATCCTGTGCAGATCTACACGCCTCAGAACCCTGATGACTCTCCGGTTCCGCCGGATATCACTGAGGATGAACATTCCGGCGAGGATGTTCTCTATCCAGAGACTGGCGACGAAGGCGGTGACTGGCAGTATGTTGCCAATAACGACGATAATGATGGCCCGCGAATCCGCCGCTATGTGGTTGATAGTGTCGAGGTGAAGGTTGTTGCCGAACGGGTACAATATTTCGATGCCGAGGGCAAACTGATTACTGAATCGCTCAAAGACTATACCCGAAAAACCTTGTCGAGAGAGTTCGCCTCACTGCAAGAGTTTCTCGTTCGATGGAACAGTGCAGAGAAAAAACAGGTGATTCTTGAAGAGCTGTCGCGGGAGGGGGTGTTTTTTGATGCCTTGTCGGAAGAGATCAGCCGTGAGTACGATCCGTTTGATCTTATCTGTCATATCGCCTGGGACCAACCTCCGCTGACCCGCCGGGAGAGGGCGGAGCAGGTTAAAAAACGCAACTACTTTACCAAATATGGCGCACAGGCGCGGCGGGTGCTGGAAGCCCTTCTCGACAAGTATGCCGACGAAGGCATTGTGCATATTGAAGCGCCGCAGATACTCTCAATTGCTCCTTTTACCGGCTTTGGAACACCGGTCGAGATCATTCGTCTTTTCAATGGTTTTGAGAGCTACCAGCAAGCCATGCACGAACTCGAACAAGCGCTCTACAGCGCATAACAAAAAAGTACTATGCCGATTGGAACCCTGATCAAAACCATACAGGATATCATGCGCAAGGATGTTGGCGTTGATGGCGATGCCCAGCGTATCAGCCAGATCGTCTGGCTGCTTTTTCTGAAAATATTCAACGATCGTGAGGAGGAGTGGCAGCTTACCATTCCCGATTATAAAACTCCGCTTCAGAGCCGGTATCGCTGGCAGAGTTGGGCAAAAGATCCCGAAGGAGTGACCGGAGAGGAGCTGATTGATTTTGTCAACAATGAGCTTTTTCCCTCACTCAAGCGTCTGGCTTATGTTGCCGGGGTGTCGCCACACGGCAGGGTGATCGGTTCGGTCTTTGAGGATGCCTACAACTACATGAAGTCCGGCACTCTGCTCCGGCAGGTGATCAACACCATTGAAGAGGAGGTCGATTTCAACTCCTCCAGTGACCGCCACCTCTTCAACGACATCTACGAAAAGATTCTTGCTGACTTGCAGTCTGCCGGTAATGCTGGCGAATACTATACTCCTCGCGCCGTTACCCAGTTTATGGTGGAGAGGCTCAACCCGCAACTCGGTGAATCGGTACTCGATCCCGCCTGTGGCACCGGTGGCTTCCTCACCAACACCATCGAACACCTCAAAGCGCAGGTGAACAACGCCGATGATCTGAAGAGTTTGCAGGAGAGCATTCACGGAGTGGAAAAGAAGCCCCTGCCGCACATGCTCGCCCTGACCAACATGATGCTGCACGGTATTGACGTGCCCACCAATATCCGGCACGACAACACCCTCAGCCGACCCCTCAAGGACTACGGCCCGAAAGAGCGTGTCGATATTATCGTTACCAATCCTCCTTTTGGCGGTATGGAAGAGGATGGCATTGAAAACAACTTCCCTAAAAAGTACCAGACCCGTGAAACTGCCGACCTCTTTATGGCAATGATCATGCACCGACTCAAGCCAGGCAGTGGCCGGGCTGCCGTGGTTCTGCCCGACGGTTTTCTTTTTGGCGAGGGAGTCAAAACCAACCTGAAGCGGGAGCTGCTTGAAGAGTTCAACCTGCACACCATCGTCCGATTGCCGAAAGGTGTTTTCAGCCCCTACACCAGCATCTCGACCAACATCCTCTTTTTTGAAAAGGGCGGCCCGACAAAGGATGTCTGGTTCTTTGAACACCCCTATCCAGAAGGCTACAAGGCATACTCCCGCACCAGACCCCTGACCATCCAGGAGTTTGACCGCGAAAAAGCGTGGTGGGGTGGTGCGGAGCGCGAGGGGCGCAAGGCTGACGAATATGCCTGGAAGGTTACGGTTGAGGATATTGCCGCACGCAACTACAACCTCGATTGCAAAAACCCCCATGAAGTGGCGGTGAACCATCGCGACCCCGAAGAGCTGATGGAGGAGTATCTTGACATTACTCGTAAGCTTGAAGCCGCTCAAGCTGCGCTGAAGCAGGAACTGATGCAGGCATTGGGAGGGAACTGAAGGATGGAAACAAACGGCGTTGAAACAAGAACCATGATGAGCCAGTCAAAGGCTCACTCCGTCACTCAGTGGATAAAACCGTTACGGGTTGCTGTGGTGAAGACTGTGGGAGAAACTGTGGTGAAGACTGTGGTGAAAACTGTGGTGAAGGAAATTAATGAATGAACAGGACATGAGCAGGGCACTGCTCGAACAGCATTTCGATATTGCCTTTGCCGCACCAGATGGCATCAAAAAACTGCGGGAGTTGATTTTAACCCTTGCGATGCAGGGTAAACTGGTTCCGCAAGACCCGAATGACCAGCCTGCAAGTGAACTGCTGAAAGAGATTGAGGCAGAGAAACGGAGGATGGTGAAAGCGGGAAAGATCAGGGAGCCAAAACCGTTGCCCGAGATCAAGCCTGATGAAGTTCCTTATGAATTGCCAAAAAGTTGGGAGTGGGTTCGGTTTGCCAATATTGCGCAACACAATTCTGGAAAGATGCTTGATAAAAGCCGTAACAAGGGCAAATATCGAGATTACATAACAACTTCAAATCTTTATTGGGGCTTTTTCGAGTTGGATAATGTCCGCCAAATGCCAATCAGTGATGAAGAGATAGAGAAATGTACTGCCCGAAAAGGAGACCTGTTACTCTGCGAGGGCGGGGAAGCTGGCAGGGCTGCCGTATGGTTTTATGATAATGAGGTTTGCTTTCAGAATCATATCCATCGCGCACGGTTTTACTGTGATATTGATCCATACTATGCTTATCGCTTTTTTGAAAAACTGAATGCAACTGGTGAAATAAATCAATATCGTCAGGGTGTTGGTATATCAAATATGTCCGGCAAAGTGCTTGCATCAATAGTGTTACCTTTTCCTCCCCTTGCCGAACAGAAACGCATAGTCGCCAGAATCGACCAGCTCATGGCGCGTTGCGAGGAACTGGAAAAGCTGCGAGCCGAGCGTGAAGCGAAACGCCTGACCGTCCATATTTCTGCTCTGAACCGGCTGTTCGAAGCGCAGGGGAGCGACAGCTTTTACGATGCATGGCACTTCATCAACCGCCACTTCAGTGAACTCTACTTTGTAAAAGCCAACGTGACTGAATTGCGCAAAGCCATCCTCCAGCTTGGCATCATGGGCAAACTCGTTCCGCAAGACCCGAACGATCAACCGGTAAAAGATTTGCTTGCAAGGATTTTTGTTGAACGAAAAAAACTAATACTTCGAAGTACTATTGATCGTGGCCAGCAGCCAACAACACTGGGTTATGAAATTCCTGAAAGTTGGAGATGGCAGTGCCTTGATAATATTTTGGTATTTGGGCCAACTAATGGGTTTTCTCCTAAAGCTGTTGGATATGAAACATCAGTTCGTTCACTGACTTTGACCGCAACAACTTCTGGTGTGTTTAAAGGAGAGCATTCAAAGTTTATTTCGGGGGATATTCCATTTAATTCAGAGCTTTGGCTACGTGATGGTGATATTCTTGTTCAACGAGGAAATACATTGGAGTATGTCGGTGTACCAGCAGTATATCGAGGAAAACAGAACTGTTTTATCTATCCTGATTTAATGATGAAGCTTCGTGTTTCATCAGAGATTAATTCAAGCTTTATTCATTTTGCAATGAGTTCCGAGCCGTGTCGTGAATTTCTCCGATCTCGTGCCTCCGGCACATCTGGAACTATGCCTAAAATAAACCAGGCAACATTAAAAAGTCTTCCTGTTCCACTTCCACCTCTCGCCGAGCAAAACCGCATCGTCGCCAAAATCGACAAACTCATGTCACTGTGTGACCAATTGGAACAACAGATCGATGCAACGGCAAAGAAACAATCCGTTCTGCTCAATGCCGTGATATCCCGGATGTGAGAAATTGTTATGAGGTCACCATCATTGCAACTGAGCCAGAAAAAAAGCTAATGCAGGCTTTCTTTTTTTCGTTGGATTTTTTTGGAAAGCGTGAAAAAATGGTATATTTGTGAGGTTGGTTTGCTCAAGTTGTCTGGAGAATAATGAAAAATGACTCAAAAGATTATCCAGATACCAACGCTGAATGATACCCCGGAAGACTTTCAGCAACTCTTCGAGATGAGTAACCAGGTCAATGGACTTTTTGAAGATGTCCGTTTCGATTTTTCCAATTGCAAGTTCCTGCGCTCTAATGCGGTAGCTTTTCTTGGAGGTCTTGCCCGGCTTATTGAATCGCTTGGGGGTTCAGTGATTTTTGATTGGGATACTCTTCGAAGTAATTCAGTGCGGGCTAATCTTTGTCAGAATGGCTTTGCCGGAAATTTTGGTTACAATGCAAAAGCTTGGTCTGGCCATTCGATTCCATATCGGGAAGAAATGGAACCTGATATGAACGAAATTATGGATTATTTGACCTTCAGTTGGATTGGTAAGTGGGTAAATGTCACCGACCGGTTGCGCGATGCCATCTCAGGCCGGATGTGGGAAATTTACAGCAACGCCTTTGAACATAGTGATACGGAGGTCGGGGTTTTTACCTGTGGTCAGCATTTTCGGCATCGCAACGACTTGATTCTGACCGTTGTTGATTTTGGGCGTGGTATTCCTGCGAAGGTGAAGGCATTTTTAAGCCAGTTCGTTGATGAAGCTCGTGTTGCAAAACTTTCTGGTGCTGATTGTGTGAAATGGGCCTTTGAACGGGGTAATACCACCAGTATGGGCGGGGTTGCCCGTGGCCTTGGTTTGGATTTGCTTAAGGATTTTGTTCGCATCAATCAGGGAAAACTTGAAGTATATAGTAATGATGGATATGCGATTATTGATAAAGAGGGTGAACGGTTTGACAATTCCCCTATTTCTTTTCAGGGAACAGTTGTTCATATTACCCTTCGTTGTGATGAAAAGCTTTACCGATTTTACGATGAGGCTGAGGAGTAGTTTAAAATGAGAGGAGAATCATGAAGCTATCTATAAAGGAGTTGGTTGGCCCACGCTGCATCATCAAGGAAGATGGACAGAAGATTTATGAAGTAATTCACGGATTGTTAAAAAGCGGTGAGACTATTACGCTTGATTTTAATGGGGTAAGCCAGTTTGCTTCACCTTTTTTTAATTTTGCTATAGGCCAATTACTTAACGATATATCTGAAGATGAGTTGCGACGGCTACTGATCATTGAAAATCTCAATGAATCAGGGAGCATGGTTGTTGATCGGGTCATCGAAAATGCTGCGCAGTATCACGGTGACAAGGATTACCAGAAAATAGTTGATGACATTCTGGAGCAACAGGCCAGGGAATCAGATTGATGGCGATCAATTATCTCATACGGGCCGAAGTGGTGGATCTCAGGAGCGATACCCCAAAATCTGAGGATGTGTTTTTGGTGGACACCAATGTTTGGTACTGGATGACATATTCTCGAGCAAGCTTTGGTGCACATCCTCCAGCGTACTATCAGACTTCTCATTACCCCGGTTATACCAATGCAGTTCTTGGTGCAGGGGCTACAATATTTCAGTCGGGTCTCACGCTTGCGGAGTTGGCTCATCTCATCGAAAAGGTTGAGCGAGAGATATATGAAGCAGCTCATGGTACTATAAAACCAAAAGATTATCGCCATAATTTGTCGGTTGAGAGGATACGAGTGAATGCGGAAATTCAGGCGGCCTATGGTCTTGTTCGTACACTTGCTGATCTGTTGGTTGTCAGCATTGACAATGCAACAGTTACGACAGCGCTTCATCGTTTACAGACGGAACAGGTGGATGGATATGACCTCTTTATTCTTGAGTCTATGCGAAGCCATGGAGTGACGCAAGTCATCACTGATGACGGCGATTTTACAACTGTTTCTGGTATTCGTGTTTTTACTGCAAATCAAAACGTTATCCAGGCTGCACGTACTCAGGGAAGACTGGTGACAAGATGAATCACCATTACTTTTGGATTAAACAATCTGAGAAAGAGTCGCATCTTTTTTCTCCACACATTACATGAACAACTCCGAACTACTCATCTACCAGGCCCCGGACGGTAGAATAAAAATAGATGTACGGCTCGAAGAGGAAACGGTCTGGCTGACGCAGGCGCACATGGCTGAGCTGTTCGGCAAGAGCAAAAAGACCATATCGGAGCACATTCGCAACATCTTTAATGAAGGTGAACTGGATGAAAAAGCAGTTGTCCGGAATTTCCGGACAACTGCGGCAGACAGTAAAAACTATGATGTCCAGTACTACAATCTGGATGTCATCATCTCAGTTGGCTACCGGGTAAAATCGCAACAAGGCACGCGTTTCCGCATCTGGGCTACCCAACGGCTCAGGGAATATATTGTCAAAGGTTTTGCGCTGAATGATGAGCGGTTCAAGAGCGGCAGTTCGATGAACTATTTCACGGAGCTGCAGGAGCGTATCCGCGAAATCCGATTGTCGGAACGTTTCTTTTACCAGAAGATCAAGGATATCTACACGACCAGCATTGACTATGACTCCAGAGCTGAAAGCACCATTGACTTTTTCAAGGTGGTGCAGAACAAATTGCTATGGGCAATCAGCAAGCAGACAGCAGCGGAACTGGTGTATCGTCGCGCTGATGCTTCACTGCCGCTGATGGGCATGCAATCCTTTGACAAAACGGGGGTTCCTGTTCGCAAGGGTGATGTGAGCATTGCGAAAAATTATCTGAATGAAGATGAAATCAAATTGCTTGGCCTGCTGGTGGAGCAATACCTTGCTTTTGCGGAGGTGATGGCGCAGCAGCGAACGCCGATGTACATGAAAGACTGGATCCAGCGTCTGGATTCAATTATTCAGCTCAATGGTCGCGAATTGCTCACCCACGCCGGTAAAATCAGTCATCAGACAGCGCACGAAAAGTCGGCGCAGGAATACGACAGGTACAGGGAGGCCCAGAAACAGCCGCAGCGGGAAGAGAGCCTACGGGAACTTGAGCGGGATATTAAACAACTCTTCAAAAAAGAGTAAAATGAGAAGCCCCGTTACAGGAGGGGAGATTGAGTAATTCAACATTAAAAATAACCTTGGCGTTCAATGCTTTAAACACTTTAATAATTGTTTCAAAACGAGCGTCCGTCAGGCTGTTTTCTAACTTGGAGATTTGCGCTTTCTTTACACCAACCAACAGACCAAGTTCTTCTTGTGTCAGATGACGCTCTTTTCTTGCTTGCCTAATAGCTTCACCGAGCAAGTCAAGCCGTAATTCGTTTTCAAATGCGTCACGCTTTGGAGTGCCAGGTTTTCCGATATGTTTATCGATAACCTCGTCCAGGCTGATTGTTTTTAATGGTGTATCGTTCATTGCTTTTTCCTTTCAAAATACAGTTTTCTGAGACTCTCTGCTTTCTCTAATTCTCCACCGGGCGTCTTGTCTGTTTTTTTGATGAGTCCGTGTGTTGCGATTACAACAGTGTCTGTTTGACCAGTCTTGTCCCAAAAAGCAAACAGCCGATAATGGGTTCTGTTAAACAAAGTCCTGAATTCCCAGATTTCACCATTGAGTTTTTTGAAAAGTTCCTTGTCATGAGAAAGTCGTGCTTTTTGAATATTGTAGATGACTTTATCTCTCGCCTTTTCATCAAGGTGGTCGAGAAACTCTGTTGCTTCTTCTAAAAACTGAACCTGAAATTTTTCAGTCATGTTGTAAACGTTTTACGCAAAGATAAATGTTTCTTTATCAGGAAACAAAACAAGGGCGTTGATTATTTCACCAATGACCTCAACATTGAGGCCTTCCCCGGCAGGACGTTTCGCTTGGTTGAGTGCATTGCGTATAAACCGAAAAGCTTCAGGGCTTTTCTGGAGCGCCATGCCACTGCAGGGACAAGCATTCAGTTGCGCGATTTTCCCCTTTCGGCGGAAGAGCTTCGGAAAAAATACCAGTTTCTTGAGCGCGAACGCACATGACTCTTTTTTATGAAAGATGCTGCAAGGCCATCCACTCTGCATTTCTGCGCTCAGATGTTACCCCGGAGATGATGCTGTGCTCTTGTTTGACACGGCTGAGGCGTAAATTAGAGACTTTTGTGATTGTTGATGATTTTGGGCAAGGTATTCCGGAATTTCCGGACAACCACTCGGCATTTCGGGTGCAGAGTCTCTGCTTGCTGATTGTCACACAGCCCAGTTTTTTTCTGTAACGGGTATATGGCAAACCTTTCTTATCAAGTACCTGATGAGTTGAATTGTGAAATCAAACTTCATAGTTGAAATTATCCTGTTTATTGACCAATAATAGCATTATATTGTAATAATTCTTTCACCCGTACAACTGAGTCCTGGATGCCAGCAACAAGCACAGATGTCACGGCTTGGCTCCGTGATTTCAGGGATAAAATGAAGATCTGGGACATTCTGTTTCGGGATGACCGGGGGAAAAATTCTCAAACACTGCTGGCCCTTGAATTACGGCCTGATGACAGGAAGAAAATTATTGCAAGCCTGAAAACTGAAGACTGAAGACTACAGCGAGGGGCCTCTGGAGGATATCCTGAATAAAGGTGCGGATATGTGGATATTTGGTCGACAGGTAAAACATCAGGAGATCGATATCAAAATCACGATGGGTGCTCCTGGTACAAGTGTTATCTGCATTTCGTTTCATATTGCGGAGCATGCAATGCGTTATCCATTAAAAAAAGAGTAAGATGAGAAGCCCTGTTACAGGAGGGGAGATGACCCTGAAACGAGAAACAAGGGTCATGCTCTTTCGTAAAAAAGAGTATACCGTACACTACCACTTTTATCTTTGCGATGAGAGTGGAGATCAGTTTACATCATCTGAGCTTGACGAAATGAATCTGGTTCAGGTGTACAATCAGTATCGAGATGAGCATAATCTGCCGTTTCCGGAAGAGATACGAGAAATACGGCAAATTTACGGTCTCTCAGCAGCTAAAATGGCAGAAGTTCTTGGGTTGGGCGCAAATACCTACAGAAACTATGAGCAGGGTGAGGTTCCGAGCGAATCAAATGCCCGTCTTATACAGCTTGCCCAAAATCCGGAAGAGTTTAAGCACATCATAAACCTTAGTGGTGTGTTGCAGGGCAAGCCACAGAAAAAATTACTTGAGAAAATTGAGCATTTGATCGACCGTAAAAAAAATGCGGCACAATTTAATCTTGAAGAGTATCTCCTTGGTTCAAAACTGCCAGACGAATATACCGGCTATACAAAACCAAGCCTTGCAAAGCTGAACGAAATGGTCATTTTTTTTGCTGGACAGCTCAGGCCATGGAAAACCTCTCTGAATAAACTGCTTTTTTATGCAGATTTTCTGAACTTCAAAATGACCGGCTTTTCAATCAGTGGTACCCGGTATTGTGCAATTCAGATGGGCCCTGTACCGGATAATTAGAACAGTATTTTTGACTGGATTGAGAAAAACGGTGACGTTATTGTTGAACGTAAAGAGTTCAGCAACGGGGGAGTTGGGGAGACATTTTTACCAGCACCTGAGCGAGTTGGCAAAGCAGGAATTCTTGCTCATGTAGAGATGGATTCATTACGTAAAACAGTTGAGCGGTTTTCTGCTGTCAGTACACAGGAAATCATTTCTATCAGCCATCAAGAGCTTGCTTGGAGTGAAAATGTAAAGGCAAAAAATCCCATGATCAGTTATCTCACGTATGGATTTGAGTTAATTGCTGTGTAATAAATTGGTGCATTCAGCGGTGCCACAATCCATATCATTACTCTCGGCGCACATATTTTCAAGGTTGAAATCCAGCATAAAGAAGACGTGCCGCAATCGATTCTGGAGATAAAATTGATTGAAAATGGACATCCATCCCGGTGCAGGCCCCGACCGCGCTTATGGCGAAAAAAAGGAAAAGTTCTGCGCTAAAAATATCCTGTTACCTTGGTTGAGAAACGGTAAAAGTATACTTTTAACATCAGTGTTTTCTGTTTCAGCGGATGCCATTTTTTCCCCTAAAATCAAGGAGCGCCCACCATGAAAAACTCTACGGTAAAATATTTATCTATCCCCACCGATGCCGATGTTGTACCTCGCCAAATCTTTTTCTTTGATGTTACAGTTGCTAACCTTCTCGAACTGACCTCCTCATTACCGGCCAACGCTGAAATGTATCTGATTGATCCAGCGCAGGACGGGCTTGAGCAGATTGCCCTGAAGCTGGAAGGGAGGAGTGATATTGATGCCATTCATCTCTTCAGCCATGGGAGCGCTAGCGTTTTGCAGTTTGGCTCGACAACGCTTTCGCACTTAAATATAAATAGTTACGCTCCAACGCTGTCGCAGATTGGTGCGTCACTGTCGCCAATGGGTGATATTTTGCTCTATGGTTGCAATGTTGGCGAGGGTGCTGATGGGCAGGCGTTTGTTGAGTCGATTGCCCGATTGACGCAGGCGGATGTGGCGGCTTCGGATGATGTAACGGGAAGTGCGGCGCTTGGTGGCAACTGGGCGCTTGAGGTGCAGAGTGGTGCGATAGAAAGTACGCCAATAGCGGTTGCGGGTTTTGAGGGTGTGCTGGCAAATAGTGCGCCTGTCATGTTTACGCCACTTTCGTTATCGTTCGGCAAAATAGCGGATTATCTGGTTGGCACAGCACCCTCATCCCTTACAGGCGCTGATGTGAATGGCGACAGCAAACCCGATGTGGTGGTGGCTAATGAAAGCAGCGATACCGTGTCGGTGTTGCTCAATAACGGCGATGGCACTTTTGCGGCAAAAGTTGATTATGCAACGGGTCTGGCTCCGCAAGCGCTCACCACTGCCGATTTCAATGGCGATGGCAAGCTTGATTTAGCTGTTGCCGACAAGGGCGATAAAAAGGTTGCGGTATTGCTGAATGCTGGTAACGGTACGTTTGCCGCAAAGGTTGATTATGCAGTTACCGGTCAGCCGACGGCAATCGTTGCGGCTGATGTTAATGGCGACGGCAAGAGAGATCTTCTTGTAACGAACGATAACGATACCAACACTCTTTCGGTCCTGCTCGGTGTTGGTGATGGAACGTTTGCCGCTAAAGTGGATTATGCAACGGGTGCTGCGCCGCGTGCCGTAGCAACGGCTGATGTTAATGGCGATGGCAACCTTGATGCAGTAACCGCAAACTGGGGCAGCAGCACTGTTTCGGTGCTGCTGGGCAATGGCGATGGAACGTTTGCCGCTAAAGTGGATTACAACCTTGCCCCTGAAGCCATTGACCCATGCTCGTTAAGCCTTGCTGATGTCAATGGCGATGGCAAGAGCGACATTATGGTGGCGAACAGGTATACCGATTCCATTTCGGTGCTGATGAACAGTGGCGATGGCACCTTTGCGGCTAAAGTGAACTATTCTGCTGGCGATGCGCCGCGTTCGGTAACAAGTGCCGATCTCAATGGTGACAGCAAGCCTGATATGATGGTTGTTAACGAAATCAGCAACAATCTTTCAGTGTTGCTGAACAAGAGTGATGGCACCTTTGCAGAGCAGAAAATTTATGCTCTTGGCACTGCGCCTCGTGCCGTGGTTGCTCTGGATGTGAATGGTGATGGCATGAGCGATGTGCTGGCGCTCAATAAAACCGATAACAAGCTTGTGGTGATGTTGAACAGCTCCACAACTGTAGCGACAACCTCATTTATTGAGCAGACTCCTGTAGCAGTGGTGAGAGATATTGTGCTGAATGATCCTGATGGCAATGCAAGCTGGAATGGTGGCTCGCTGAAGCTTCAGATTACCGCCAATGCCGAAGCCGCCGACAGCCTCAGCCTTGCAACCGCCAACTCCGGCGACAACGGGATATGGCTTGATGTTGCGTCTGGCAACAAGCTGATGGCTGGAACCACGCACATTGGCGATGCCAGTGCTGCGTCGGCAAGCAACGGCGCAGCATGGACACTCACCTTCAACACCAGCGCCACCAATCTGCTGGTGCAGGATGTTGCCCGAGCGATTACCTTCAACAACAGCAGCAACAACCCGTCGGAGCTGGAGCGCACGGTGACCTTTACCGCATCGGATAGCGCAGGCGCAGCAGCAACTTTTGCGCAGCATATTACAGTAACCAGCGTTAATGAGCTGCCAACACTGACGGCGTTCAGTGGGGCAATTGGCACCACCACCGAAGAGAGTACGGTTGAAATTACCTTTGCGGAGCTTGCTGCCAAGGGTGATGAAGCTGATAGTGATGGCACCGTTACTGGTTTTGTTGTAAAACATCTCAACAGCGGCATCCTGAAGATTGGCGGAAATGCCTCAATCGCGACCCCTTTTGATGGCTGGAGGAACAACACCATTGATGCCTCAAATAACGCCTACTGGACACCCGCGCAAAATGTCAGCGGCACACTCAACTCCTTTACTGCTGTTGCCCGCGATAACGGCGGCGACGAATCAGCGACGGCAGTGCAGGCAACAGTTACCACCACAGCAGTGCACGATGCGCCGGTGATGTTGCGCCCGCTCTATTATGCTGCAAGGACGGATTATGAAATTCCTTATCACTATAATTATGGCAATAACGGGACTTGTTCTCTCTACGCAATAACCAGCGCGAACGTCAATAGCGATGGCAGTGCTGATCTGGTTGTTACCAGCTATCATTATTACCGCTATTATGGTGATCATTTCATCTATTACGCAACAGTGTTTCTTAACAACGGCAGTGGTTTGTTTAACAATCAGGCATCCTGTTATACTGCTAATGAAGATCGATCTGGCGTAGAGCCATGGTCGGTGTTAAGCACTGATGTGAATGGCGGCGGCAAGGCTGATATTGTAGCAGTCAATCACGGTGCCGATAATATTGCAGTGTTTATCAATAATGGAGATGGCTTATTCGCCGGGAGGGTGGAGTATGCCACTGGCGATGGTCCCTATGCCGCCAGCAGCGCCGATATCAATGGTGATGGCTATGCTGATGTGATGGTGGTCAACGAGTTCAGCAATACGGTTTCGGTGTTGATGAACAGGGGTGATGGCACCTTGGCAGCCAAAGTTGACTACGCCACAGGGGATGTTCCTCGCTCCTTGCTCAACATGGATATCAATAACGATGGCAAGGCTGACCTTGTTGTTGCCAATACGAACAGTAACACGGTTTCGATGTGGCTGAACAAAGGCGACGGCACTTTTTTGCCACGAACCGACTTCGTTGCTGACGATACCCCTCGCGCACTGAGTAGTGTTGATGTGAACCGCGATGGATTTATGGATCTGGTGGTGGCCAATCAAGGGAACGATACGCTTTCGGTTATGGTGAACAATGGCGCTGGCAGCTTTTTGCCAAGAGTCAATTATGCGGTTGGCGATGGTCCTTTGGCCGTTACCAGCGCCGACATCAATGGCGATGGTTACGCGGATCTTGCAACAGCCAATTATTATAGCGATACCATTTCGGTGTTGCTGAACCGTGGCGATGGCACCTTTGCCGCTAAAGTTGACTTTGCGGTTGGTGACGGGCCGCTCTCCATCACCAGTGCCGATATGAATGGCGATGGCTTGGCAGACCTTGCCGTGGTCAATCAGAACAACAACTTTTCAGTGCTGCTCAGTACTTTGCAAACAGCAGCCACGCAGTTTACCGAGCAGACACCGGTGGCGGTTTGTGATAATCTTGTGCTGCGTTCCCTTGAAGGCGATGCAAGCTGGAACGGTGGCTCGCTGAAGGTGCAGATTTCCGCTAACGCCAACGCTGACGACAGCCTGACGCTTGCAACCTCAAACCTCGGTGGCAGTGGTATCTGGCTTGATGTTGCGGCTGGCAATAAGCTGATGGCAGGCAACGTTGTTATTGGTTCGGCTGATGTCGCTTCGGCAAGCAGCGGCGTAGCATGGACGCTCACCTTCAACAGCAGTGCCACCAACGAGCTGGTACAGCGTGTTGCTCGTGCGGTCACTTTTGTCAATAACAGCAATAACCCCTCAAGCCTTGACCGGACGGTGACCCTCACCGCTACCGACAACCTTGGTGCAACCACTTCGATCGGCCAGGTCATTGTGGTAACGCCAGTCATTGATGTGCCAACGTTCACCACCTTCAGTAACCCGGTGGATGCTGGCACGGAGGATAATGCCGTTGAAGTCACCTTTGCAGAGCTGCTCGCCAAGGGTGATGAGGCCGCCGAGGATGGCATGGTAAACGCCTTTGTGGTCAAAGCTGTCAGCAGCGGCAGCCTGAAAATTGGTGCTGATGCGGCAACCGCAACCGCATGGAGCGCCTTCGGTAACACCATTGTTGATGCCACCCATCGCGCTTACTGGATGCCTGTGGCTGATGCCAACGGTACGCTCAATGCCTTTACCGCTGTTGCTCGTGATAACGGCGGCACCGTCTCAACAACCGCCGTGCAAGCGACGGTAATGGTTGTTTCCGTGAATGATCTCCCTGGAGTAACACGTTCACTCGTGCCATCGTTTGCCGCAAAAGTGGACTACGCTACAGGCTCTCATCCTTATGCGGTGATAAGCCAGGACTCCGGCAACAATGGCAAAGCAAACCTTGTCGTAGCAAACATCGACAGTGATACACTCTTACTTTTCCTTAACAAGGGTGACAGTACCTTTGCGCCGTCAATAAGCAGTACAACAGGCAATGGTCCTCGTTCAATAACCAGCGCTGATTTAAATGGTGATGGTGTTGCCGATCTGGTAGTGGCAAATTACACCGCTAACACGATATCTGTGCTCTCCGGTGGAATGAATGCAAAAGTGGATGTTCCCGCAGGAAGCGGACCGATATCAATCGTCAGTGTCGATATAAACCACGACGGTTTAATCGATCTTGTTACCGCCAACCAGAATAGCAATACCGTGTCGCTGCTGCTCAACAGGGGAGATGGCACCTTTGCCGCAAAAGTGGACTTCACCACCGGCAATGCGCCGCAGTCGGTTATTGCGGTTGATGTTAATAACGATGGCTGGAGTGACCTTGTTACAGTACATCAGGGGCAAAATACCGTCTCAGTGCTACTCAACAAGGGGAACAGCACGTTTGAGGCAAAGGTTGATTACGCCACTGGCGGCGCTCCTCAAGCGCTCACCACTGCTGATTTCAATGGTGATGGCAGAATGGACCTTGCTGTCGCCAATACAGGTGACGACACTCTTTCAATCCTGCTGAACAGCGGCAATGGCGTGTTCGCAGTGAATAGCATTTTTGCCACTGGTGATGCTCCGCAAGCGATCACCAGCGCTGATATCAATGGCGATGGTAAAGCCGACCTTGCTGTTGCCAATTATAACAGCGACACGGTTTCACTGTTTGTGAACAACGGTGATGGCACCTTTGCCTCAAAAGCGGACTTCGCTACAGGTGATATGCCAAACTCAATCACCAGCACAGATATCAATGGCGACGGCAAAGCTGACCTTGCCGTCACTAATTATAACGTCAACACCGTCTCAGTGCTGCTCAACACCTCCAAAGCCGTTGAGCAGACCTCATTCGCCCGCAAAACAGCCGTATCGGTAGCCAGCGATATTGTGATGAGTGATGCCGATGGTAATGCTGGCTGGAATGGTGGCACCCTGAAAGCACAAATTACCGCAAATGCTGAAGCGGCCGACAGCTTGAATATGCTCACTACCAACCCCGGCGGCAGCGGTATATGGCTGAATACAGCGTCTGGCAACAAGCTCATGGCAGGCGACACCGAAATTGGCAGTGCCAATGCAAGCACGGCAACCAACGACACCCTGTGGACGTTCACCTTTAACTCACGCACTACCGGTGACATGGTGCAGAGTGTTGCCCGCGCCTTAACCTTTACCAGCAATAGTGATGCCTCGGGTACGGCTGATCGCACTATCACCATTACCGCTACCGACAACAGCGGGCAATCAGGCTTTGCCGTGCTGCACCACTCCGATGCCGTGCTCGACTCTGAATTCGGCACCAATACGGGCGATGTCATAGCGCCAATGCTCGACAGCTTCCTGCAAGCTGACGCTTACCTGGGCGTAGCAGTTGACAGTAACCTTGAATTGCTCTTCAACGAAGCCATTCAACGCGGCAGTGGCTTGATTCAAATCCACCGCGACTCAGTAACCGGTTCGGTCGTGGAGAGCTTCGATGCCGCAACCAGCGCCAATATTGCCATTGCCGGCAATAAGCTCACCATCAATCCTGCTGCTGATCTCAAGAACGGTACGCTCTATTTCGTCACGTTCGATACCACGGCCATTAACGACATGGCTGGCAACAGCTACGCGGGAACCGATATCTGCCACTTTAAAACCGATATCCCTGACGCAGCATATCATAACCTCACCGGAGGTGTCACCTTCTGGAAAAATGACGCTGCCGTGAGCGATGTTACCACCACACTGATGTCGCAGCAGGCAACGCAACTGGTTGAGTTTCGCAATATCCATCTTGCGGCAGATGGCAGCCGCACCCTTGAACTATGGGCAACCTCACCATCAACAACCGTCAACAGCCTGCAACTTGAGTTTGTGCTTCCCGAAGGTTCAAATGCGTCGTGGCAAAGCGGTACGGCATTACCGGCAGAGTGGACGTTATTGGCGAACACCGAACGGGCTGGTCAATTCATACTTGCCGGTATGAGCACAACCGCCCTGCCATCAGGCGACATCAAGCTTGGCACACTTGCGCTGACGGCTACCACCAATCCTGAACATGACGAACTGCTTTTAAGCAAAGGCTTTATCGGGCAAGATACCGTACCAGGCTTTGCCGTATGGCCAGAAAGTGTCACCTCCACTCAACCCGGTCTCTACCAGTACCTCGACATGCTTGAAGGCGACTACACCCTTACAGGCGCCAAGCTAACCGGACGCGCTGAAAGCAACGCCGTTAACGCCAACGATGCACTTGCAGCCCTGAAATTGGCTGTTGCATTCAATCCCAACGCCGATGGCAGCGCCGTCTTGCCTTACCAGTTCCTTGCCGCTGATGTGAACCAGGATGGTCAGGTCAAAGCTGCCGATGCGCTCAACATTCTGAAAATGGCGGTCAAGCTCAGCAGTGCTCCCCAAAGCGAATGGCTCTTTGTGTCGGAAAGCACCGCCAGTGCCATCATGGATCGCAATACGGTTGACTGGTCAACGGTTGCTGTGGATGTTACCCTCGACCACGATGTTACGCTTGACCTCATCGGCATTGTGAAAGGCGATGTAGACGGCAGTTGGGCGGCGGCAGGATGATGGATGTTGGCTTGTGAATTTTGGATTGCCATTGCGAAGAGGCAAAGCCGACGTGGCAATCCATTTTTATCTGCCAAAAAATCAGGCACATCATCTCAATCCAATAAATCACGGTTCTCGACAATTCCCATAAAAATTGTATTCTTAAAGCAAGCATACCTTTGAACTTTGAACCTTGAACCTTGAACCTTGAACTTTGAATCTTGACACCATGACGACGCAAGAGCGCTACATCAATCCCTTCACCGACTTCGGTTTCAAGAAGATTTTCGGCTCGGAGGTGAACAAAGATCTTTTGA
Organism: uncultured Chlorobiaceae bacterium; assembly: GCA_903994455.1. Taxonomy (GTDB): domain Bacteria; phylum Bacteroidota; class Chlorobiia; order Chlorobiales; family Chlorobiaceae; genus Chlorobium. The sequence continues at coordinate 41,421 of CAJEXI010000028.1, forward strand.
TCGCTTTTTTGAACTCGTTGCTGCCTGATGATGCGGGCATTATTGCTGATCTCTCATTTATGCCCACCGAACAAACAGGTCGCAGCGCATACGATCGACGTGCAATTTTTGACCTGCACTGCAAGAATATGCATGGCGACACCTTTATTGTAGAGATGCAGCGGGCAAAGCAGAACTATTTCAAAGATCGTTCGGTTTTTTACGCCTCGTTTCCCATTCAGCAGCAAGCCAAAAAAGGAACATGGGATTTTTGCCTGAAACCAGTCTATATGGTTGGGATTCTTGACTTTATCTTTGATGAAGATCAAGCGTCGCGTGATGTTGTTCATCATGAAGTGAAGCTTCTCGATCGTTCAACAGGCCATGTGTTCTACAATAAACTCACCTTTATTTACCTTGAACTACCAAAGTTTCGCAAAAGTGTTGATGAACTGGTAACTGATTTTGATAAATGGTGCTATCTGCTTCGCCATCTGCCGGAACTCACTGATCGCCCACAACGGCTGCAAGAAAAAGTATTCAGTAAAGTATTTGAGATAGCAGAAATAGCAAAATACTCACCTGCTGAAGCTGCCGCCTACGAGGATAGCCTCAAGATATATCGTGACTTGAAAAATGTCATTGATACAGCCTTCGATGAGGGCAAGGCTGAGGGCAAGGCTGAAGGCAGGGCTGAGGGTAAGGTGGAGGTTGCCCAGAAGTTGATAGAGATCGGGATGAGTGCTGAACAAGCGGCAGAGATTGCTGGCGTACCAGTCGCATTACTACAATCTCCTTAAACTTTGAACCTTGAACCCTGATTCGCAGTTTTGTTAAATTGGCTGTTTTTTCATTAATGTAAAACGAAACACTATGGGACAATTTTTAGCTATTGGGCTTGTGACGAAAATTAGCGTCGATAAAAAGAAACTTGCTCTCGCAAAAATTACACTTGAACAGTTGCAAGAACGTATGAAAGCGGAGCTGCATTATGAACCTGAACTCTATCTGTTACATGACGCTGATGACTTCTATGGCTTCGACTTGAATGAAGATATTTTTTGTGCACAACTTCTTCCGTTGTTAGAAAAACTCTATCCGCTTCTTTATCAGGATACAGAAATGTATCAAAATGCTCTTCAGAAACTCCGTACAATGCCACCTTCAGAGTGGATGGCTTGGGCAAAAAATAAACCAAATGAATCTTTTCAGTTTGATAAATACGGTATGAGAGAGACTATAGAAGGAAAATATACTGATGTTCATCTTTACTATGAGAGTATTTTGCTTTCCATGGAAGGTAAAATAGTAATGGAAGCATACGGAAGACAATTCAGGTTTGTCAGTTATACCATGATGCAAACATTGAAACAGTTTTCTCTTGCTGGATCATTACGGATGTACATTACCGGATAATGGTGCAATATATCGGTGGCTGAGGCTCTTGAGGCCACTGAAAGGCGGTTTTGTGTGCAGAGAGGTACTCTCCATGTACTTCCAGGATTTGTTGGATTGGCTGGAGGCGGCAGCTTGCGGCCTCAGCTACATCGGCCACTGAGCATCGGTGGCTGAGCGGAGTCGAAGCCACCAGGTGCCTTGGCCTGGTTTTTATTTCCTTATAACCAACACAAAAATAGCTCGCCTTATTGCTTCATAACCCGAAAAAGAATACTTTTATTATTATCATAATTCATCCCGCCGAACGCTCTTTTTTC
>CAJEXI010000029.1 GCA_903994455.1 uncultured Chlorobiaceae bacterium
CAACATGAAATTCCTGACTCTGGTCGACCCCAACGTCACCTGGGTTCGCGAAGCAGTGGACGCGCTTCGTGAGACGCTGGGGAGCATGTCCAGCACTTGTCCATTTGATCCCGTCCGTTTGTGGTGCTATGACGATGAGAACGCACGAGTTCCGTCAAGTGCGCCAGCGGTCACGCAACGGCAAACTGGCAGGAGAAGAGGAGACGTTTTTGCGCCGCCTTTATGTGCATGTCTTCTATTCCCCCGACAACGACACCAGGAAGCAACTTGCCTTTCGTAAGGACTTGCTTGAGTTAAAGTCTCAAGTGGAAGACGGAGTGGCTGAGTTTACGAAATCCGCGCAAAGAAAAATAGACAGGTACCTGGTCTGCTCAAAAAAGGGGCGTGGTGGACAAGTGAAGGTTGGTTTCAACGACAAAGCCACCACCGAAGCAAAGAAATATTTTGGCTATTTCGCACTTGTCAGCAATCAGAGCATGGATACGTTCACAGCACTTGAAGACTATCGACTGCGTGAAAAAATAGAGGAACTCTTCGCGGTGAATAAGGGGGGGCTTGATGGCGCACGGCCGCGCACATGGTACCCCGACAATCTGCGGGGAAGGCAGTTCGTGCAGTTTGTCTCACTGGGCTATCACTGCTTTCTGACAAAGAAAATCAAGGAAATGCGGGAAGGGCTTGGAAAGAACAAAAGCGAAAAGACCGCAGCACTTGTCAAGCTCGAAAATAATCTGGACAAGTGGCTTGAGCAACGCTCACTTGCCCAGATTCTGGACTGGTTTGACTGCATTGAGACGACCCACGTGCAAACAGCCATGAGCAACTACCGTTGGTCTACTGAATCGGTAGCCAGAGACAGGTTGTTCCTGGAATATCTGGGAGTGCCCTGCAAATAGTGTGCGCTTTATCCTACTTTCAGGTTTATAGGAGCGCTCACGGCACACCCATCCATCAGTATCAGTATGGATGGACGTGGCAGAGCACTGGACAACATTTTTGTCGAACGGCTCTGGCGGAGTGTCAAATATGAGGATATTTATTTAAAAGGGTACGCCACCCCAGCAGAATTACATTGTGGATTAAAGGAATATTTCTTATTGTTTAACATCGAAAGGCCGCATCAGTCACTGTGCTACAGTACGCCTGATAAAGTTTACCGGACAGCCTGTGGAGGGGGGGCAGGGATAGTTGACAAGTATAAAAAGTTGAATAAACTGACAGAAGAGTTAAAGGTAAAAGAGGGGCAGCGCCTTTCCGCTGCATGAACAGGCCAAGTTACCAACTTAAACTCAGCCACTTTTTGTCTACCGGCTGGGGTCCACTTTACATACCGGTAGTCATGTGTTCCAAATAGTGCGATAACTTTGAGTCCATTCTTATTTTCTATTTTTGTTGCAGATTTTTTCTTGTTGTGCGATAAAATGAAATGTATGCTCAGTTCTCATTAAACAGTAGCAGATCATAAGGGGGCTGAGTGTGATTGATAAAGAAAAAGCACAAACGTTATTTGATGAAGCTCTTAAGATATCTTTCGAAACACGCCATCCAAACGTTCCACACCGCGCAATTGCACTTGCAGAAGCCGCTTTGTCCGAAGACCCGGGCTTCATAAAAGCCGCATCACTCTTGGCTAATGATTTGAGGCGTGCTAACAATTTCGAGAAGTCAATCGACATGTATAAATATGCACTGAGTTGCGCTGAGGCTCAGGAACCTGATAATTATAAACTTTTACGAAATATACTGCGAGACCTTGGCCGAGTATTGGTATTGGCAAAAAAATATGAGGACGCAGTCAAATATTTAGAGAGGTCTCTGGACATTGAATACTCGTCTGCGTCCGAATATCTCGCAGATGCATATAATAAACTTGGCAAGTATGAAGAGGTGATTAAACTCTATGCTAACATTGAGCCAAGCTCCAACGAAGGAAGAATGGTTGACAAACCAGCTTTGTATATGGGACGAGCCTATAAACAGTTAGGAATGAAAGAGAAGGCTGAAATTGTTTTTGAAGCAGGTCTTCGTTTTAACCCGGCAAACGATGACATTATAGCGGAATTAAACAACCTGAAAGGAGGACAAAAAATGAGCGAAAAGAGTGAATGGAAGGCAGCAATGGGACCCCATGAATTTAAAGCATGTGTAGATAATGATATTGACTTTAAATATGGAGGAGCAGATGTTAGAGCAAAATCAGAAACAAATGCTCTCGGTTGTGTTAAATGTATTCAGGCCAATCCCTTAGAAGCCTGTAATAACTGTGGCAACCAAACCTACAGCTTTGGAGTTGGTCAGGATGGAAAAATTGGTCTGTTTTGTATCAAATGCAAACAGGGTTTTACTTCGTGGAAATGTATTTGTGGCGCGGTCAATCCAATAAGTAGTAATACTTTTTAGCAAAAAGCAAAAGTGGTGGTTGTTTCATTGCAACGGCTGCTTTTGAGGATGAAATGGCACCTGAAGTAATTTATCTGCGACAATATCGTGATTGTATTTTGACCAAGTCAAATGGAGGTCGCTATTTCGTTCAAGCGTACTACATATTATCGCCGTTGATAGCAAAAGTTATCTCTAATTCTTTTTTCCTAAAGCGAGTTACTCGCACCATCGTTCTTCTGCCAATAATAAAAATGATTGACCATATTTATCCAGACTTAAAAATTAATATGAGTAGTTTTTGTTTTTTTCGCTCATAGCCTTATTAATTAATGTGACTGTTTTAACTATTAGTTTTAAGTATTATAGAATTTATCATCAATTAATCAACCGGACGGTAGTGAAATTGTTGATTATTACACCATCAACCGATAGGAGGTACCTAAATGAGTAATGACAAGTTTAATACATCTACGCCTGAAATAGGTACTTACTTTAAAGAAGGCGGAAAATTATATCTTTCAGCGCTTCCTGTATTTCTCATTGCGTCAATACTGTATTGGCTTGCTCTTGTTTTTTCGTTTTCAATATTTGGTGGTCCATTAATGGCCGGTTATATGTTTTTATTTGTTAAAAAATTTCGTAATGAGAGCGTTTCTGTTATGGATATTTTTAAAGGATTTACAAGATTTATTCCACTTGTTATTGCTTTTTATCTTACGAAAATATTAATAGCTATCGGACTTTTTCTTCTTATTATACCAGGATTAATATTTATTGCAAGATATTTTTTTGTTGAATTATTAATACTTGATAAAAATATAGGTGTAAGTGAAGCGATGGCCCTTAATAAGCAAATGGTCTCAAAGCGAGGTTTATGGAATTATGTGATATTAAACACCATATTAGTTGTTATTCTTAACCTGGCTGGCATTTTTTCATTTGGATTAGGATATATAATATTAACGCCATACGTATTTGCTGTCTATGCTGTTGCATATGAGGATGCATTTAATTCAAAAGGGGACTGAATGGTCTGTCGATCACTTACCCAATATATTATCCAGCAATTCGAGATTTGAAAATGTGAAAAAAAATATTATCAATTAAGATCAGCTATCAAATTTATGGCATGTAGATTTCCATTACCACAATAAAGTGATTGTTCGGAAAGATTAAAATCGGAAAATAGAAATGAAATATAATTTATGTTTTTATTATAATCTAATGCGTCATTTGTCTCTTTAACTTGATTTTGTATATAAAATCATGGGCTTTTGTTTTTGGATATCATAGACAATAGCATCGTATATTTCATTCATGCTTTCAAATATATAATCGATAAAATGACAGCGGACTCTATGCCAGAAATTGGTTCGCGACTTACACTTTTTCATGGCCGCATTAAATAAATTGCAGCTTATCTGTAAGCTTTGATCTACTAAAAACGCCAGCATCATGAGCATAGCAAATATAGAACATAAGTTATCATAACCGTGTCCAAAATTGTGTTCAAAGTGGTAACCTTGATTTTTTAACGTATTAAATGTTTCATTTTCTATTTTCCAACGAGCTCTTCCTCCTCGCATTAACGCATACACATTCTTTTGTGTGATATTAAAATCGGTTACCCATGTAAAATGTTGCTTTTTATTTGTTTTATTATTTATTTCCCAATATTCTAAAAAATTTATTCGTACATCTTGATTCGTTTCATTGAGCGGCAAATCGTTGCAAAAAGAGAATTCATGCGTAATATCCCCTTGCTTCATTGAAAATTCTGAGACCTGACCATTTGATTTCATATCAGCCACTTGAGCAAATAAGAATTTATGATCATTCGGTTTTGCACCCAAAATATACCGACAGTTATGTTCTGTTAAGTCCTTAATATGAGGCGCATTAGATGAGAGTCCATCTTCTATTACAATAACTTTCAACTTGGGATGGTCTTTTCTGAAATTACTTATAAATCGCTGAGCGGCGTTTCGTTCACAATCATTTTTGGCTTGTCCATCTTGTTTCACAATCATTTCTGGAACTAAGGGTATCACCTCACGCTTGTCGGGATGAACAATGGCGGCACCCAGAAATTGATGATAGTAGAGTGTTGTTCCATCTTTATATTTTCGCTCCATGCAATGATCACATTTTATTTGATTTGATGAAAAGAATTCCGTTCCATCCATAGAAACTAAATAGTAATCATTAAAGAATTTAAACTCTTGTAAAAGATTGGAACGCTGTAAACGATTAAAAATCAGATTAAATGCCGGCCTTAATACTTCTGTAGGAATTGGATCAAGTATTGTTCTCAAATGAGTGTCGGTCGGTATTCTCTTTATTCCGTACACAGTTTTAAGATTCGGACCATATTGCTCAATGTTGTGTTCGAAGGATAATAATGATTTCTCTTTTAATGAGAACATGGCAAAGCCAGACATTAAAGCGTCTGCAAGCGAAATGCTACGATTACTACTGCGTTGATCTATAACCGTTGAAAAGAAGTCTCGCATCGCAGCAAATAAACTATTTGCGTTCAATTCGTTTTTGATATTCATTATAAAAAATTTATATATTTTGGGGAGAAATTTGCTACAAATATATAAAAAAATTCAGTTTGATACTCAAAATGTTACGAAAGTAAAATTTTAAAACCCAATGTTTTCAGGGGTTGCAGGTCAAATCTCGAATTGCTGTATATTATCGTAGATATATCAGCCGCAATTAATTCTCAAGTAGAAAAGATGTTAGGAGTGGCCATTGCCAGGGAAAGCTGGGGTGTTAAACAAGTAATAGAGTCTTGATCAATAAGTTTTAAAACAATTAATTATGGCACAAGAAAAAATCAAGTGTGGCAAGTGTGGTACCGAAAATTGGGTTGATCCTTTTAAAACTACCTCTTGCAAGAAGTGTGGGGCACCGATTAAAGGAACAAAAGCAAAGGTAAAAAAGCAAAATAAATCTGTCTAACATTTCGGCTTTTGTAGAAAATTATAGGACGAAGTAAACTAAATTACTTAATTCTATAATAGGTTATTAATGCATATCATCAATACCTCGCAAAATGAGAAGATGCTGATATAGCCAATATGATTTGGTTGCAATTTGCAAATATTAATATGCCTTTTATTACAATGAGCTATCCCGATACTATCTGCCGTTTAAGGTCAGATATCGGTTAATTATTACCAAATTACCATATAATATATTTGAACTCCATAAATTGTATAAAAGGAGCATTATGAACAGAAAAATAGCCAATATCATACGACTTGTTAATGAAAAATTCGAGTATGATATACAATGTTATGAAGAATATCATTACGAGATGAAATTTGGGGAAGGAAAAGTTTTTATTGATTTTGAAATAACAAGTGATGTTATACGTTATGAAATAAGTTTTTTATTTGGGATAATTAATCATGAAAAGCAAATCGATGTTGATTGTGTTCTTGAAATGCTGAAAGAGAATACAAATACTTTTCAAAAGACATCTGCGTATTTAAGTGCAGTAGATAAAGAGGGGTCAATATATTTGCTATTAAATTCATATCATCAATACCTTGCAAAATGGGATGATATTGATATAGCTGAAATGTTAGGGTTGCAGCTATTAGATATTAAGCTAGCTTTCATTAATTGGGATTATCCCGATACTGTTTACTGTTTTAAGCCTGAGTAGGGTTAATAATATTGGAATTATTAATCATTTATAGATGAAAATTCACACACCTGAAGAGTTTTGTAAGGGTGTGGTTGAATTTTTTTTAGGAGGGTAAGGGATTACCAATTTCAGAGAAGGTATTGCTATGGAGCCACGTTCTTGCACTTGCGTTTAAATGGAATAGCTGGATTTTGAATGGGTTTTAGTAAACATAAACGTATCAGTAAAGATAATATAGTATATCTTGATGAAGAACTTTCTCTTTGGGATGAGGTTTCAATAATGTATCAACAGGATGTTGAAGGAATGAATAAAGAAAGGCAATTCAGGGTTATAACTGCAATGAAGAAGTATATGAAGACGGCTTTGAGCAACTATACCAACAGCAATTAATTCTCAAGTAGAAAAGATGTTAGGAGTGGCCGTTGCCAGAGAAAGCTGGGGTGGTGAAGAAGTAATAGAGTCTTGATCAATCAGTTAAAAAAATTATGGCACAAGAAAAAATCAAGTGTGGCAAGTGTGGTACCGAAAATACTACTTCTTGCAAGAATTGTTGGGCACCGATTAAAGGAACAAAAGCAAAAGTAAAAAAGCAAAATAAATCTGTTTAACATTTCGGCTTTTGTAGTAAGGTGTCGAAGTAAAACGAACAAATTTACTTCAACACACGATATGAAGTGTAAGCAAGCATCACTCAGTAAACTAACTATCTATATATGTTCAATTCCTTTAAAGATAAAGCAAAGGCCATTGCTGATCTTTCAGTGCAAAAAGCAGGTGCAGCGGCAAGTTCCAGCAGCTCTAAACTTCAGGAACTATTTGATCAAAACTACCCCAAAATAGAACCAATCATCGTCAATGGACTATTAAAAATAGGAGAGGAGAAATTAAAAGATGAAAAGTTGTTGAATACAATTTTTGATAAAGGATATGAAATACTCCCATTCCCTGTAAGGCTTGTTATTTCCAGAGCTCGCTTTCTTGAGTTTACAATGACTCATAGAGATTCATTACTACAAAAAGTAATGACATTAAAAGATCAGCGAAATGAAAAACTATCTGAGAAAGAAATATCGGGTCAAAATGCTTTTATTGAGCAAAAAGAGAATGATATGATGCAGAGCAAGATAGAAGGAGGGTCAATCATGTCCAAAGACAAGTTAGTTGAATTCATGACAACGGTGGTGTTTCACTCAGAGTTCATCAAGAGAGATCCAGACAATATCGCCAAGTGTTGGCATCCAGACCTTGTGCGGTGTATGGACATTGCTAAGGAGAAGGGGAAGCTGTATGAGTTAAAGGATGCATTGGAACACAAGTTGGCTGCTATCAATCTGTCAGAGGCAGGTAAACATGCAGAGGCGATAGACGAGTATCGGAAGGCCGCCGATGTATTCCCTTTTGACTCGCACTTCAAGTTCTTGATGGCCTTGGGGTATATGGAGAACAACGAGGTTGGGAATGCGGCGCACCTATTGGAAGGTGTATTGTCTGAGAACCCAACAAACATGGAAGCAAGCATGCATTTGTCCAAATGTTGCTATTTGCTCGACGATGTGGATAGAGCTATCGTTCTGTTAGACGAATGTATGACAATTGAATCTGATCCTGAGATGTTCATGGAGATGGGCGGCTATTGTTTCTCAAAAGGCGAAATTGTAGCCAAAGAAATATGCCGTAAATTGGGACGATACGATCAGGTGAGAGTTGCTGAGGTCGCAGCCCCTTATCTTGAAAGAGCAATCAAAAGTTTTCAACAGTGCCCAAACGCTCAGGAGAGATTTTCACCACAGTACTTCAATGAGCTATATCGCATGTATGATCAATTAATGCCGGGAAGGCTTCAAGGTATGAGCATTCCGTTAAGCCTTAATAGACTTTATAGGGTTAGTAGTCATGTTGACGATATGCCAGAACCCATGATGGACGCAGAATTTGTTCCGAAGAAGAATGTGCATTCAGCATTAATCGCATCCTGCGTTTGTGGCAGGAGCCGAGGTGATTACACAGCAACAGTTTTCCTCTATGATGGTGATGACCCAACCCAGTCAGTTCAACCTGTCTATATGATGACAATCGTAATGTATCCAGGCGAAAGCCCAACCGTGAGCCTTATGTGAAAGGATTATAAAAACAACGACTTACCCAACATAATAGCGATTACACATTCCCTTTAGGTCAGCTTGAGGCTTCTGAGATTTACCTCGAAAGGGGAGGACACCAAGTGCTCACGAATCGTGAACTACTTCACAGCGATGGTTTAAAGCCTGTCGTTAGAGATTGCTGTCCAAGACGTTTCCGGTGAACCCAGGACTTTTGTACGTTTCGGTAAATCGCCTACCTTCCTTCAGTTTAGTGCCAGACTTACCTTGCAGTCATTGATCGAGGTAACGTTTCCCCATTGAAAAACTTTTCTTTTCTGGACTTGTCCGTATACTGCACTCGTAAGCTGATTCAGTATTCAGTTGGCAGGGATAGTGTTATCCGTTCGACTTCTGAGATTCCAATGCCACGAGGTATAACGTTTTTGGGTCATCAGGCCCCAAACTAACCGTGAATAACTGCTAATAACTTATAAATAGAACGTTGATGCAGAATACAGGAAGAAAATAAACAACATGAAAAAAAGGACAGAAATATTATCGCTGGTCTCGCAGTAACGCTCATTATTTTTCCCAACTAACAGGAAATAACCGGTATTGTGTAATAGGTAGAGGGAAAGGGAAGATTTTTAAACAAGAGAAAAAAGGAAGGGTTATTGAAGGCTGAAAAATGTGGAGGGATACCCCTACCCTGAAAAGGGAAGAGCAACGGGCATGACAGGCGTAGCTGCCGGGTAAATCCAAAGTGACCCCGGTATATCCGGGTTCGATTCCCGGCATGTCCACCAATAAAATAACTTACAGGAATTGATTCTCATGGCGAGTGAATGAAAAGGACAGTACTTATTTTATCGAAATAGTTTCATGGAAATGATAACCGGAGCCCTATATGGATAAGAGAGATACCGACATTCGCAATCCGGAAGGATTTATTTTCAAGGGTGAAAATATTGGCCATGCTGACAAGTCATCAAATATCCGGCACCGCGATGGTGTGTTTATCCGTGGCGAAAAAATGGGCTATGTTGACCAGGGCGGTAAAATTCGTCGACCCGATGGATTCATTTTCAGAGGTGAAGAGGTTGGTCAGATCAAGGAGAACAGGGCTCATGACAAGGATGGCATCATCTTTTCGGGTGAAGAGTGGGGTTATGTGGACACCGAGGGTAACATCCGCCAAAAAGACGGATTGATTTTCAAGGGGCGAGTCATTGGGCAGATGAGAGGTAAGGACAAGGCGGCTGCTCTTGGCTACTTTGTTCTCAAATTCAAAGAGATGGAGGATCGTTTCCATGAACTGGAACAGACCGTTCAATCTGCAGCAAACAAGACCCATTATCTGCACAAGCTGCAGCAGATGCTGAAGTATGTTCCTGAGTCAAAAGCCTTGGGCGATTTTGATGGCCTGATTAATCGGATAAAAAGCCTTGAACGTGAGATTGTTAAGCAGTTTGAAGACAACCGCCGGAAGAAAGAGGATATTGTAAAACAGTCAGAAACCCTCAGCCACTCGACCAACTGGAAGATGGCTGCCGATGAACTGAAGAAGTTACGGGAGCAATGGTCACAGATTCACTCAGCAGGTAAAGACCATGATGAGGCGATGTGGCACCGATTCCGTTCAGCTCAAGATGATTTTTATCGGCATCGTTCCGAACATTTCGAAAAAGAGAATCGCCTGCGACAGGATAACCAGCGTCGTAAAGAGCAATTATGCTCTAAAGCTGAATCGCTGGCCAGTTCCAGAGATAGTAAGGCTGCCATTGAGAACGTCAAAGAGATGCAAGCCGAGTGGAAGGCATCGGCCCGGTTGCTAAAGATCAGGCTGAGCCATTATGGCAGAGATTTCGTTGTGCCTGCGATAGGGTTTTCGCACATGCAAGGGAAGAGCGGGAGCGCAAGGCTGCTGAATGGGAGGCGAAAAACAGGGAGAGAATGGATAACCTTCGCAGCAAAGAACGGTTATGCTTAACGGCAGAATCTCTTGGCCATTCGAGTGATGCAAGATCGGCTATAGAACAGATCAAACGACTGCAATCAGAGTGGAAATCGATTGGGCCAGTTCCAAAAGATCAGGCTGATGATTTATGGGAGAGGTTTCGTAAGGCATGCGATCAGGTTTTTGAAAATGCAAGGCATGAAAGTGCAAAAAAGCAGGAGGAGTGGCGAACGAAGATGCAGGATGCCTTGGAGCGGAAGTGTGACCAGGCTGAGCGGCTTCGTGAATCTATTGCCCATGATGAATCCAATATTGAGAGATGGCATGACACCATTTACAACCTCCATGATGGTGGCAGAGCTGACGAAATACGCGACAGTCTGGAGAGCAAGATATCAGATGTTGAGGGTAACGTTCGGTCAAAACAGCGTCGTTTAAGCGATCTGGAGGATGTAATCAGGGATATTGAAACAAAATTGTACCATTAAAATGTTTGAATCAGAGAGATTGTGACTTATTGACGCAGCACCAAAACAATGCCATTTATGTCTGACAGCTTTCAAATTGCAGGGATAACGGAAAAATTCCATGAAAAGGATCGCAATGGGGATTACATTCTCTATCAGGTTATTGAGGCAGAGAATCTTGTCGTGGCGCTCCTTGCCGATGGGGTGAGTAACTCCCCCTGTGACTGGCTTTCATCCAGGACGGCTTGTGAAAAATTCATGCAAGAGTTTCTTGCTCAACCCATGTCGAGTCTTGAAGAAAGAATCCTTCATGCCATGCAGGAAGCTCATTACGCGGTTCTGAACCATGAAGAACATCACGGGATGCTTTGTGCTTTTGCTGCCGTTGTTTGGCGTATCGGGGAGGATGCCTTTCACTATATAAATATTGGGGATACAAGGATTTATCATATAAGGGGAGAGGTTTCAGAACAGATTACCGTAGACGAGGCTGAGGTAGTGTTTTTAAGGAGAGACACGAAGGTCGCGATTGATGGTTTCGGGCAACCCTTGAGCAGAAGGGTTATTACCAATGCAGTTGGCTCAATAACATGCAGGACAACAGTGCTGAGTGGTTCATGGGCAATAGGGGATCTGTTGGTGCTTGCCTCTGATGGTTTTTACAACATTTACGACATTATTGATGATGTCAGGGTGGCTGTTTCACAGAATGCGGAGATGAGCAGAGCTGTGGCAAAAGTATGGGGCAGGAACAAGGATAACTTTGAAGATGATAACTCGTTTATAGTGTTGACGATGTGTGGTGGGGATTAACATTTAATAATGTAATAAATAATAATACTATGGGATCATTCCTATTTTTCTTACTCGTTGTTGCCGCTGGCTGGTATGGCTTCAAATATTTCAAAAGGGAGATAGATGATAAGACGCCAATACCTCATTCGGATGGAATATCGGCTCAGAAGACTTCCTTAATTTCGTCTGAAAATACTGATGGAGAGGTGTACAGTCTCTCAAAAGTGAAAGTTGTCCATCTCAGATCGCTCAGGGAGCAACCTGTCGAGGCGATGAATGAAATTAAGTTTAAAATTCATGATGGTCCTTTCGGTTGTGCTGTTATGCATACCTGTGTTCAAGGCTCCAAATCACAGTGGGCCAACGCTTGGCTTTTTCATTCAGTTGATCCAGATTTTTTTAAAGAGGAGCCGTTTGCACAACTCAATATCAGCTCAGTAGGGGATGTTACAGTATCAAGGGGTTGCCCTCCCAACTATCATGGTATCTTGGAACATTTTCAGAAAAATGGGCTGCTGTAAGCTTTTTGCTCTTTGTTAACAAGTAGTTCCTTTTACCTGAAAAGCTTAGGCGGTGAAGTGCCCACAAAGAGTAGACTTTTTTTGTTGAGGCAGGTTCCAGCTAACTCCAACTAACCGTTTTTTTCTATTCTAATGAGAGGCCTCCCTTTTTCAGGCATTGGTTGCTGAAAGAGGGCGTTTGCTTTACAATGGAAAATGTTGAATTTGTTCAGGCGTTTTCAAAAGATGAAGAGCTATGTTATGAATCAGGATAGGAGATGACGCTGGTTAATACAGGTGCTTGGTATACAATGAATACTATATTTTTACAATTAGCCTTTAATGGTTTGGTCTCAGGATTGCTTCTTGCCTTGCTGGCGGCAGGGTTTAACCTGATTTTTAATACTACACGGGTGTTTCATATTGCTCATGGCAGTTTTTATGTTGGTGGCGCTTATGCTTTTTATGCAATACTTCAGTTATTTTCGAACCAGAGCCTCTTTTTTGTTCTTCTCTCCGCTTTTGCCGCCCTTCTCATTGTCATGCTTTTTGCTTCGATGATAGAAGCTCTGATTTACCAGCCTCTTGCCAGAAAAAAATCTGGACAGGCCATTACCCTTATTTCGTCGATGGGGGTTTACCTTTTCATGATCAATGGTATAGCGCTGTTATTCGGCAACGAGACCAAAATCCTTGAGCTTCCACTTGGTGGAAGTATTTTTCTTGCCAATGTGGCTATCGCACCGATTCAGTTAGTCCAACTGGCGGTTTCTCTGATTTTTCTTGGAGGTGTGTTGTTTATTTCAAAAACCAAATGGTTTCTTGGGGTCAGGGCTATGATGAGTAATGAATCAGTTGCCTCAGTGCTTGGTGTGAACACCACGATGATCAGGTTATTGGCGATATCTATTGGCAGCGCACTGGCCGCGATTGCTGCAATTCTGACTCTTTATGATACAGGTGTGGATCCACAGGCGGGCATGGCAATCACCCTCAGTTCGGCAGTTGCCGTCATCATTGGTGGAAGTTTGTCATTACGAGGCACCATTCTTGCTTCAGTGGTTATAGCATTGCTTCAGACTGCAACAGCATGGTTTCTCTCTTCACAGTGGAAAGAGGGAATGACGTTTGTCTTGCTGATACTGGTGTTTTTCTGGAGAACCGAGGGTATTGTTTCCTATAAAATGCGGGTGGAAGAACAATGAACTATCTCCTGCACATACTGGTGATGGCTGAAATATACATCATCCTTGGTTTGGCAATGAACCTGCTTGCAGGCTACTCGGGGCTACTCTCTGTTTCTCAGGCAGCTTTTTACGGAATTGGCGCTTATGCGGCAGCTCTCTTGCTGGTTAACACCGGGTACTCTTTCCCGATAGTTCTTGTTGGAGCCATTGTAATAAATATGATTGCCTGTATACCGGTGATTGCATTTTCTATCAGGTTCAGGGATCTGTTTTTTGTATTGGCAACACTGGCGTGGCAGGTTATTATTTTTACCGTTTTGTATAACTGGGTTTCGGTAACGAATGGCCCTTATGGTATCAGCGGTATTCCAAAACCGGTTATTTTCGGTTACCAGTTTGAGTCGCTCCCCCAATTTGCTCTGCTTGCTGGTGCTCTTTGTGCACTGGTGCTGTTGTTTTTTTATGGGCTTCACAACTCCCCATTATCCCGATACTTTCAGGGTGTCAGGGACGATCAGCTTACCATGTTGTCTTTCGGTAAAAAGCCAGGGTATTACAAAGCTATTGCCATCAGTATCTCAAGCGGTGTGTCTGCAATAGCCGGAACACTCTTTGCCTGTTACTACAGCTATATCGATCCCACCTCTTTTACCATGGATGAATCTATCCTTATTATTTCCATCGTGTTGATTGGAGGGTTGGGTACTCTTCGCGGTTCGGTGGCAGGAGCGCTTTTTTATGTGCTTCTTCCCGAGGTGTTACGGTTTGTCAATGTTCCAGATGCCTTTGCCTCCAATCTTCGGATGATGATCTATGCCTTGATACTGATTTTGATGGTTATGTTCAGGCCCTACGGTTTTTTTGGTAATTACCGATTCGAGTGAGTTATGGAGACGATTCTTGATGTCAGAAATATCACCAAGTCCTTCAATGGCCTTAAAGTTCTTCAGAACGCAAGTTTTGCAGTTCAAACCGGCACGGTTGCTGCATTTTTTGGTGAGAACGGATCAGGAAAAACGACACTTTTCCATATTATCTCAGGATTTATAAAAGCTGATGGCGGAGATCTTTATTATAAGAATACTCCAATATCTCATCCAACACCGGTCAGTGTTGCCCGGCTTGGCATCGGAAGGGTGTGGCAAAATCCAAGGATTTGCAAAAACCTCTCCGTGCTCGATAATCTGTTGCTTGCCTCAAGAAATCACCCTGGTGAACGTTTACTGAATTATTTTGTGCGGCCCGGTCAAATACTTGCAGCAGAAAAGAGTAAAAAATCAAGAGCAGAAGAGATTGCAGGGGAGACTGCATTGGATGGAAAGCTTGGGCAAGCTGCCGGGGAATTATCTTTTGGCCAGCAGAAGTTGTTGTCTATAGGTATGCTGCTCATGAACGAAGCCTCTCTTCTCCTGCTGGATGAGCCATTTGCCGGTGTTAATGCTAAAATGATTGATCATATTTCAGAAGTTATGGCAAGTTTGAAAAAGCAGGGCAAGACCATCATGATGATTGAGCATAATCGGGCCAAAGCGTCATCTATCAGTGATACACAGTTTTTTTTGTTGAAAGGAGAGATCATGCAAAAAAATGACGTCTACTCATGAACAGTCAGGTGCACATACTTCAGGTTGACAGGCTTTCCGCTGGTTATGGACAGAGAACTGTTCTGCAGAATGTTACATTCAGCTTGAATCAAGGGGAAGTGCTGGCGATTATCGGGCAGAATGGAAGCGGAAAATCAACGCTTCTCAAAGCTATTGCAGGCCTTGTGAACATCATAAGCGGTACTGTAATGTATAAGGGCGAGCCATTACCAGCAATGCAACCCCATCTTTTGATACAAAAAGGGATCTCAAGTTTTTTGCAAGGCGGGCTGATTCTTCCGGCGCTGACTGTCGAAGAGCATTTTGAACTTGCAGCCCGGCAATGTGAAACAGTTTTCGACAAAAAGCTTTCAGACAAGGTTTACGATCATTTTCCATTACTGGGAGGGTTAAAAAAACAGCGGGCAGGTAATCTCAGCGGTGGAGAGCGGCAGATGCTCTCTTTCGGTATTTTTCTTGTTCAGGATACAAAAACTTGGCTGCTTGATGAGCCAACCGCAGGCCTTGCACCGGAAATTGTGGCTTTTACCGTCGAATTCCTTGAACGGAAAAGGCGCGAAGAGGGTATAAGTATGATGCTTGTTGAGCATAACATGGATGTTGCACTCAGGCTTGCGTCACACGTCATGATTGCAAAAGAGGGAACCGTGACTCAAAAATTTAACCCGGAAGAATTCCATAAAGAGACTTTTCTTGAAACCTTTGTATACAACTAAAAAAATAACCGTCATGAAACACCTGAAGAGTATTAAGGCTTCGGTTGTAATGCTTGCAGTGCTCATTATTGCAGGAATTTTTGCAACAGGATGTGCGCCACAACAGAAGAAAACGGAAGAGATTACCATTGGTGTTCTTTTGCCGTTGACTGGTGAGCTTGCCAGCTATGGGGAACCCTTGAAAAAAGGGATGGAACTGGCGCTTGAAAAACTTGGCACAGAAGCAGGGGGGCAAGGGTACAAGTACACCCCTGTTTTTATTGATTCCAAGGCTGACCCGAAAATTGCTGTTGCAGGAATGCAAAAACTGCTCTCAGTCAATGGTGCTCGCTACATTATCGGCGATGTAAGCAGTTCGACAACACTCGCTATGCTGCCCATCGCAGAGCAAAATAAAGTTTTTTTACTTTCTCCGGCAGCATCCGCTCCTAAGCTGCGCGGGATTAGTCGTTTTTTTGCCAGAAATTATCCTTCAAGTGTTGAAGAGTCTATTGATGCAGCAGGTTTCATAAAGAACGTGCTCAAGAAGGACAATGTGGCAGTAGTCTATGTTACCAACGAATATGGCCTCGGACTTGTCGATATGTTCGAAAAAAAATTCTCAGAGCTTGGTGGTCGGATTATTATCAAGGAGCCTTACAAATTTGAAGAATCTGATTTCAGGACAGTTGTTATCAAGCTGCGACAATCCAAGGCAGATGTTATCTACCTTGCCGGTAATCAGAAAGAGATGGGAAAATTTATGAAGCAGTATGCCGAAGCGGGTACTGCTGCGACCATTGTTTCTAACATTGGATTTCTTGAGCCCGACTGCCTGACTGTTGCTGGTCAAGCGGCCGAGGGGGTCATAGTGCCTGTTCCGTATTTTAACCCTAAAGATACTACGATGAAAGGTGCTCATGCATTTGGTGAATCATACAAGGCCAAATTTAAAGAGTATCCATCTCTTGCTGTTGCTGTGGGTTACGATTCCATGATGTTGATGGATAAGGCGATCAGGGAGGGGAGTAACGATCCCCAAAAAGCGGCTGCGGTTATCAGAAATCTCAAGAAATACGATGGTGCCATGGGAACCTTAAGTTTCACCGACGGTGATGTGAGTGTTCCTATGGTGTTTAAAGTAGTGAAAAACGGGAAGCCTGTCGATTACAGATAACCGTAACTAACAGGAAATCGCTTATTGTTATGAGCGAGAGAGAATCAGAATTCTCAACTAAAAGACAGATTGATAACTTAATGAGGCACACGTAGCAGAATGAAAGTAGATTTGATAGGTTATACGGCAATAGTGGGTGGTTGCACCAAAGGGATTGGCAAGGCTATTGCTGAAAAATTCGCTGAAAATGGGGCTAACTTGGTGCTGCTTGCGCGAAATCGAGATAAACTGGAATGTCTTGCCAACGATCTGAAAAACAGATTTGGTCGGCAAGTGTGGGTGATTGTCGCTGATTTTGATGAGCCGGGTGAGGTCGATCTGAAAGTCACTGAGTTTTTGACCACTTACGATGGAGTTATTGATATTCTGGTTAACAATGTCGGTGGCCCTGTGCCATCAGATACGCAGGATATGACATCACTGCAGATGCTTGCCGTGATTCAGCGACATGTGATATGCAATCATACACTTGCCATGCACTTGCTCCCGGAGATGAAAAAGAAAGGGTATGGGCGAATTATCAATGTAGTTGGTACAGTTTATCATACGCCGTATCCTGGTCTCGCACTTACAACACTAAGGGCCTCAGAGATATCTTGGTCTAAAGCGCTGTCTATAGATGTTGCAAAATATGGTATTACTGTGAACAATATTTTGCCAGGGCCGACAGAGACTGATGAGCTATCGGAAATAATGAAAATTCTGGCATTAAAAAAAGGCCAGCCTTATGCAGAGTTCGAGGCAGAAGCAATTAATGCTGTACCGGTTAAACGCTTTGGGAAGCCTGAAGAGATTGCAAATGCTGCTTTGTATCTTGCATCACGGCAAGCCTCATTTGTGACTGGGACGAATTTGACAATAGATGGGGGCTTTACGCCGTCGATATGACGATTATGAAAGAGAGAGTCAGGAACAGGACAATTGCTGCAGCGCTGGTTAACAGGCAGGATGTCAAGGATTTTATGGACAGCGACGCTGATATGCATCTCCTTTTTGAGCTTCCAACAGCAATTACGGAGGAGCGGGTGGCGCTGTACAAAAAGCTCTATATGGGAGTAGGTAACACTCCATCTTATACTGTCCACTTACCGAACGATAATATTCTCAGGGTGAAGATGGAGTATGCCAATGCCATGGGTAACAACCACTACTCAAGGTGCTGGATACCTTACCTCTTTATTGCTGAAACGTTAGGAGTTATTACTCACGGAGAAACTCACCTGTTAGATGTGACATCTGGGAGTGCCGGGATCTCTCTGTCTATGGCGGCAAAATTTCTCAGTTATGAACTTACTCTTGTTATCCCCGATGAGTTGCCCTCCGGTCGGATAGCACCTATGGAGTATTATGGGGCTGATATAGTAAGAGTTCCTGGGTATATCGAGGGCTGCATAAAAGAATTACGTCGATTATTGATCACATATGATTATTTCCCTTGCAATCATAGTGAAGAAAGTGCGGATATTCTTGTCAAGATAGATAGGCGTATAGCTGCTGAGTACAACTCGTCTTATGGAGTTCCTGACTACTGTATAGTTGGATTGGGAAATGGGACGTCGACGTATGCTATTTTTGATTACTGGAGACGTTCGCCGCACACTCCTCGCTTGATAACTTACCATCCTGATGTTAATACGCACGACGTAGTTTATGGACTGTTTGGCCATGGTCCTAACGTTAAGCTTCGGCATATCCAGCCAGCATTGACTCTTTCGGATGAATGTCTGAACACAACAGAAATGAATCTTAATGAGGTAACAGAAGCGTTTTGCTTTGATACAGAGATAAGAAATTTCGGTCTTAGTTCCTTATACGGCATGTTAATTGCTTTTGAAAAAGCAAAACATGTTACAGGAAAAACCTTCATGACTGTGGGCTATGACAAAAAAGATCGGTACACGGGGTCTCCTCAGAAAGCGGATTTTAAAACCCGTCAAGAAAATGGTAACGACCTGTACACCAAAACATCTTGATGATGCGTATAAAAAGTTGCTTGATGAGTTGAAAAAGATTGATAGCTCTTATTTGCCAGTCCTAAAAATAGAGCATTCTAATGGCGCGGCTGGCCATATTGCAGAATTTTTAGATCACTGTAAAGATCTTGGGCAATATGGTGTTAAAGCCATAGTGCCCATATTTTTAGTTATAGATGACTGGGGAAAGTGGGATATGTCATTTGCGGATTGTTACCCTGTGGCATTTTATTTCGACAAAAAGTGCTTCATGCAACAAATAATATCCGAAAATTATTTGTTTAGAAAAAATGATGAGAAGAGTATTACTAATACAATAATAAAATATTTAAACGGTAGAAGTAGTGGGTCTCAAAGAAAGACACTTCACATATGTTTAAATGATGAAGAGGGGTATGATGCGACTCCCGAAAGTGAGGACAAAAGTTTCATTATTTGCAAGATTGGCAATAAGCAAGCAAAAATAATAAAGGATGCGGTAAAAGTAAGTGATATTGGTGACGCGACTCAATTTAATCGCGATGATTTGGCCATTGGTTTAAAAAAAGGTTATGCTGATCAAGATCATTGGAAAGTACTGGCATCTAATGATGCTAATATAAATACTGCAGTTGACACAGTTAATTCCATGGCCAATGGTAAAGAGGATTATGGCGGGGTTGCAGTTTCGATAATTCATCATGTTCCATTTCTTGACGAAAATCATGATATTTTATATTTTATATCAAATACTGTTAGTGATAATTCTCGGGAAGATGGTAGTAGTTCTGGAAAAGGTATTGGTGGTTTATTTATGTTGATTGATAAAAGGATAATACCATTACATACACAGGAAGATAATTTTTTGATTTTTAAAGATTTATGGGAACGGCTTACAGAAAAGCTAGCTGTAAGAATTATTCATTATTATGATTACGAGCAGAAGCAGAAAAACGCATTAAAGGCAGCCGTTGGGTCGATTATGGCACGTAATATGTCTCATAATATAGGGTCACATGTTACGCCTCGTACTACTGTCGATCTTGTTTATAAAAGACTTACTGAGCTTAATTGTCAATATGATATTAAAAGTAAAAATGATGAGTAATATCCCCGACAAGATTCCGATCAATGTTTCTATGGCTAAGATGATAGAGTTAATAAGTCATCTTAAAGAAAAGCTTGATAATTATACCCAAAAGAAAGCTGATTTTCTTGCTGAGTTGACAACAGAGCCATTAGCGTCGTCTAAATCCCTGTATTTTTATAAAGAAGTTATACTGCCTTTCATTGAGAACACTCTTTTAATGGATAATCTTGGAGCTAATGAGGGTGTGAGATATCAGACATATACAAAAAATCGGCTCATTCTGCGTGTATTTATTGATGGCAAAGAAATTTATGCAAAATATGAAGAAGGCGAACAAGGAAATATAGCTTACTATTATCCTGCAGTTCCAGTTTGTGATGAATCCCCTAATCATATATCTGGTTTGCCATATATACTTCATCATATCAATGCGGGAGTCACAGATCAGAACAAAATATTTAGGCCGCTTGCAGCTTTTGTTCTTGGTACCGATGATGTTGAAATTGATCTTCCTGGCCCACTTGGTGAACATGCAATTTATAGTTTCCTTGAAAATTTTATTCGTAATAGTGCAAAACATAACAAGGAACAATTAGAGAAACAGGAGACTGAAAAAAATCTTGAAATTAATTTGTGTTTGTCAAATATTCAGGGAGATGATCAACATTATTGTCTGCGGATATGGGATAATTATACTAAAGCGTCCAAGGATGTTAAGAGTACAGAAGGATCTGTTGAACTAATAACGAAATTGAATACTTATCGTTCTCAGAGTATTATTGGTGATGATGGAAATTTGATACGAGAAGCTTGGGGGCTTATGGAAATGAAAATATGTGCACTCCTGCTTAGTGGCAAAAAAAATTATTCACTGCTTGGACCTCAAGAATCCGGAAATATTGAAAAACAAAAACAACTTCTTGGTATTGAACGAATAAAGGAATGTAAGGGGCTTGAGGATTGTAAAGAATGTCAGCCAAATGATGATTCTCTTGTTTTTCAACTTAGAATCATGAAAACGAAAAATATTTGTGCACTTACTGATAAAATTTCAGACAATAGAAGAGCTGGTATTTATTGGTATGAAGATGTTGTTGAATTATTGAAAATCCTATGGAGCAATAAAGATATTGATTCATTTGGTGCATTTAAGTTTGCTGTTTTTGATTATAATATACTTGCAAAAGCTATTGATAGTGATATTTTTTCAAAGACAGAAAATAAGAATAGTGATAAGCCAACGTTCGAAAGGTTTCTTAGCATGTTGCCCTTTCGGATTATAATTTTAAACGATAATAAAAATACTTGTGCTGATATCAATAATTTGGTTCTTCAAAAGCGTGCGATTAATGTAGAAAAAGAATGTTGGCCAGCATATAATGATAATTCCTACAGCATAATTGCTTGGGCTTGGCGAACTTGGGTAAGCGGGTATTTTCTAAGTGACAAAGGAGGGATATTATTACAGATTTATCTGCAACAAAATGAAAGTGAATGGCCAACAAAAAAGTGGATTGAAATAGCTGAGAAAAATAATTTAGAGAAGAGTCCTGTTAATTTTGGAATATGGGGAACAAGAAATAAACAACAGACTTTTTTAGCAGGTGAACAATATAGACGATTATTAAATAAAAATATCATTCTTTATGATAGACATGGATATCTACCAGATAGAATTAATGATTTTGAATCTTATATTTTACTTGACAAAAGTTCTTCAGACTTTACCCCCATATTTAACCCATCCTTTCCGCCTGAAAATGAAGAATCTGATTGGGCGTTCCCTATTGAACTTGCAGAGGCAGGTCTATTGCGGATATTGGTTATAGACGAAAGAGTTGCTGAAAGGGCTTATGATGAACTTCTTGATAAGGAATATCAAAAAGATGTTTTAAAAAACGTATATGGTTTTAAAAATACTTTGCGTTTTCATGCAGCTCTTTTTGCAAATATATATATATGTACAGATTGGAGCATCAATGGCGAAACTCACCCTTTGCACTCAAATATTCAATTAAAAAGAGAAAGTAAAAATCCAGAAGCAAACATTCTTCCAAGTTTGTGTTTTGCTATTAATAACGATAAACTTCTACTTGAGCTGAAAACTGAGGCTAAGACAGATCTTAAACCCATATCTGCTGACGTAATTGTCATTCATCAAGGTGTAATAGAAATGTGGGGAAGAAATGAAACATTTAAAGCATGGTTTAATCAACAGAAAATTTTAGATATTATACGAAACAAGATCCCTTTTATTGTGATCAACTCAGGTAGAGGTATTCCTCCAAATCTCAAGAATGATGTCAAGTTTCTTCCTTTTTCGCTTGTCCAAGATTTTCTTTTAGGGCCGAGAATCTCAAAGTATAGTTTTTCTAAATTGTGTATGTCTTTAACACGCCAGAAACAGGATTCCTAATTATGAAGACACTTATTTTTCTTACACGGGATGAGGATAAATCGAATAAAGATGAGTTTACTAGTACATGGGGGCAATTATCAGATAATTTTGCTCAAATTGATGTTGGTCAAAATAAGGTTTTACTTATTCGTCGGCATAAAGGCAAAACACCTCAAGATATAGCCGACGAAATTAAGAGGAATCTCTCACCAGAAACAGAAAAAATCGGGGTATTATATCACCAGCCACCAAAGGACGAAATAAATAATATATTTTCTACTAACTATTTATACAAGTATGACTTTATTGCAACGTATAGTTTAGAATGCGCAACAGAGATAGAACAACTGGCAAAAAACAAATCTGTAATTAGCTATGAAAAAGTATGGGATTATTATTATAGGATGTCGCCGTTAAATTTAACTCTTGATATCCTTCGTTTGGCTTTGTGTAAAAAAGGAGCTATCTACGTTAACAATAATAGCGGCAACTACCCTGTTGTTTTTTGTGTAAAAACAGAGGAATTAATTAAAACTTTAATTTCAGGAGATGATAAATCATATATTAAAAATTATAATAATTTAAGAAATTATCTTATTCAAAACCTTTATAATATGAATCGCTTATGAAGATTGTTGTAATAGATAATGATCAAGCTATTTCTGTTTTACAGCAACAGATTTCGCGAGTGGTAGTTGAAGGTGTTTTGGATAATCATTTTCTGGTTGATAAGGATGATAGTGCATATCATGTTGCTCTCAAATTTATACAATCTCATTATGAAGCTGATTATGTCATTTTTATTAATCTGCATCTTGAGTGTAAGAATGATAAAGATGAGTTGATACACCCTCAACATCAGGGAGGGTTAGAAGTATTGCAATACCTTAGGTTAATAAGTGAAGTGGAGTTATCTGACACAAATATAGTTAAAAATACAATACGTTGTGCACATGTTGTAATGTATTCACCATTGACGATTGAGGATGCAATACGATTAAATAAAAGTTCAATATTACTTTGTTCTGAAGGTGCTTCTTATCTCAGGTTATTATCGCCTGATAATGAGCTTGTTTCAATTATAGATCACGCAAAATCTATATCAGATATCCAGTCACTAAAATCATATTTTCGCGTTGATTTTAATTTGCCAGATGATCGCCACGCATGGGCAAATTGGTGGGGAGTAAAACAGCTTTATGATGCACATGGTGTTAATAAGATATTATATCCTCAATATTTAAAAAGCAAACTAAAGGAACTTCAATCTCTTAAGGCAATATATCTTTACGAACCAACTATACCTATTAAAGCAAAAGAACATAAGATAAAAAATCCACGAATACTCTATATAGATGATCAGTGGAAGAATGGATGGAGCGATATATTTGTTTGTATGCTCTATGATGAAAATATAAAGAGTTCTGATGGTGAGTATAAGTTGGCTAATGGAAAAACGGTATTTAAAGCCGTGGCTCCAAATGATATAAAACCATGTTTACAGGATATTGAGACTCATATCTTAAATTTTGGGGGAAATGGTGACAATCCAGACCTTATTCTTTTGGACCTTCGACTTACAACCGCCGACCAGACAATATCTTCACATAATGTACAGCAATGTTCAGGTGCTAAACTTCTGAAACAAATTCGAGAGAAGTATATGGGAATTCCTGTTTTGATGACAACCGCCTCAAACAAGGCCTGGAGTTATCAGAATTTACTACAAATTGGTGCTGACGCTTATTGGATAAAGGGTGGATTGGATGAGAATCGTTCATCTGAAGAAATAGTAAATAACTATTTGCTATTTCTCGATCTTGTCGAAAAACTTATGGGAGAGAAATATCAATTACTAAAATTATTCGCGAGACGAATTGAAGAGCTTAAAAATATTCAAACATTATGGTGGGTAAAAGCTGAATGGAGACATGCAGATGAAGATACAATACTAAGACAAACAAATGTTAAAAAATCAGAAATATTTTCAATGTTGTATGAATGCTTTATTATGACAAGGAGCTTTTTACAGTTATATGTAATGGAGAGTGGGTATAATGATGTCCATAGTAGTTCGAAATTTATGATCCAATTCTGGGCTAGTGGAATTATACAAAGACTTAGTTTTATTATAGAAGCGGTACACAATTTTAAAGATTTTGGGAAGAACGGGCAGGAAGCAAATAGTACACTTATGAGCAAAACATACGAGTTCAGGAAGGGTACTAAAGGAGAAAAAATAATGCCCGGTCGAAACGATAGGAAAGGACGAGATTTGTATCATATAAGAAACGAGGCCTCCCATTATGCATATTTACAAAATTTGACTTCAGATGAATGGTGGAAAAAATTATCTAAATATATTGATGAATTGCTGACTTATTTAATTGATAAACCGTCTGAAGTTAAATGAATATATCTAATCTCATAATTATCTGGAATAATGATAACCTGAAAGATCTATTGCGGTTACAGTATGGCGCAGCGAATATTATTTGTTCAGCAAAAGAACTTAATAATCATAATCTTTCCTTTGTTCAAGGAATTATAGTTCTCTGTGAGTTGAATTGGGATGAGCATGGGCATGATAGATTACCATCAGAATTTTATGGCATTGAATTAGTCAAGCGTTATTTTCGTACGTTGAAGCATTTGCATGTCCCAGTCCTCTTTGTATCTGTTATGCCCAAGAGTTATTTTGAGACAAGTCCGAAGAATATGATTCTTGATGCTCTTGGCCATTCGTTTATGCAGTTGGAGCCGTTACAGTGGAATATATGGAAGGAACAGTTTGGTCACGGAAATTTACTCCCATTAAATGAAATTCAGTTCGCCGACATCCAATCAAATTACTGCAACTTAGGTGGCCAGATTGGTGAAGTGGCACATCGCACCAAGGGGAGAATAGCTAATCTAATTCATGAACCTGAGATTGATCGACAAACAAAGTTCCTGAATATTTACAATACCCTTAACACAGGCCTGAGTGAGATATGTCAACTTCTTGGCAATAGCATAGTTGCGCTTGGTGTTAGAGATCATCTGCTTGACGAGTTTAATAAAGGTATTATTCTTTCTCAAGATTTGACAAGAGCCGGTACTTTTATGCAGCAGCATGAGGAAGTGCTTAGAGCTTTGGCTGATGAAACAGAGGTAACGCCACTACCTATAGCTGTTGAAAGGCCCTGGAAAGCATTGGTTCTTGATGATGAACCTGCCAGCCTTGAACTTATCATTGACGCTCTCCATGCCAACGGTGTGACAACGATTGTTTGTTCACATGTCGATCAATCTCAAATAGTTATAGAAGAAGATGAAAAGAACGGAAACTTTATTTCGGTTCTTATTTCTGACTATCGTTTATTTGAACCTGGTACAACAAGGCATCAGTCGAGGCAAGGATATGACTTTCTGCTTGATACCGCAAAAAGAGAGCGTTTTACTTCATTTGTTGCGCTTAGCGGATTAGGACGTCAGTTTCTACTTGAAAGCTTTCGGAAATATAATCTACGAGTCGAAGTATATTCAAAGGATGATTTACGTTCTTCAGAGAGAGCCCGACAAGTTTTTGCTGAAAATATTGTTCAGCTTGGCGAGGAAATTCATAAAACACTTGTTGCACAGCCAGTAGTAGGATTAGCCAGATGGAAAACACAGCTTAAACCATTTTATTTGGCTTATCGCAATTCAGTTAGATATACACAATATGAGCAAAATATAAGAAAATCGGCAAGACGCTATGTGCTTACAGTAAAAAATATTTTTGACGACACTGATCCAAATAGACTTCAACTTTCTGTTGTTACACCTTTTCCAGGGTTAAGAACTGAATTGAAAAGTGTTGAGAATAAAAAACATGTTGATGTATTTTTAAAAATACTTGAGGCAAGACGTATTGCTATTTGGTTACTTGTTACTCAGGAATTTGACACAAAAACTGTATATGCCATAATAAATGATGGTAACCTTGATTCTTCTTATCTGAATAAAGAGGATCCAAAAGAAAAAGATACAATTAAAGGGAAAGTTAATGGGTTATTAAATACGGATCTTTGTATTTCCACAAAGGAGTTTCCAGAAGGATTACTTGTTGAAGAGGTCGCATGGCTTAAGTATGATATGGGAATTGATATTTATGATATGCGTATAGTGTTGTCGCAGGTGCATGAGCATTTTAATGAATGTTTGAATCGGTATCCTCAACTTTTACAGGTTATGGCTCAATGGTCAGAATTGGAAGAGGACTTTATTAATAATAATCTTGTTTTAGTCAGTGTGGGAGATGTTAAAAGAGTTGCGCGATGTATGGCTGAAAAAATTAGGGATGTACAAGAGGTCAAAATTGCAATACAGATGTTGCAGCAATGCCTTACAATTTTAGAAAAAGATAATAATTGTTTGCTGATTAGTGATGATTTAAAAGAATATGTGCAGAGTAAAATTAATATTCTTTATAAATTTAATTAATAAAAATGGATAGTATCAATAATTTTCTTCGGGCACTGTATCTAAAAAAATGGGATTCGCTACCAAAAGAGATCCAGAAAGATTTTCTTTCCAGTGCGTTTATGAAAATCAGTCAAGATGATATTGATTGGTCTAATCCCATTATTATGGAGGAGAAGGATAAACTGGCGTTTAAAAAGTATTTAATAAAAGAATATAAAAACTTAAAGCTTTCTTCTGCTGGTAAAGAAGTTGGGGTGTCGTGGCTTGATCAATTGAATGATACTGATAGCAATGAAGAGGAGCTTTCAGATGATATTAAAGAAGAATTAGAAGAGAATCGCTATGATGACTATGATAATCAGATTTCACTACTCCCACCACTCGAAAGTGAGGCTGTTCGGCTTCTGATTGAACCTGATTTACTGCCGTTGTTAACTCTTTCGTTTAGTGAAACAGGAAGAAAAATGATTCTTCGCAGGGCCTATATTCGTCTTATGTGGCTTAAGCAAAAGCCGACTTCGTAATGGGGGTATCACTTCATATACAGTCACATTTCTCCTCGCCACAAATTTATTTCCTCATACCTTAAAAAGGTCTGCTTTACTCATTTGCTCGCTAATGACTACCCTACGCTACAATTATTTCCCTTGTCCATTATAATCTCATCGTACAGCCCGATTCCTTTCACCGGTCTGTAATGGATCACATCTTCTTCTCCTTCAAAATATCTTTCAGTTTCTTCGCTACCGTTTATTTGTGCTCATATTTTCAGTTACAGTTGTTCAATTGTTAAGAAGGTGGAATCAATCGCCTACGCAAATTAATTAACGTTGTCTCAACTAAGTGCAAATAACCGTTCTTTGTGAATATATATCTTCATTGTCCGAAATCGATTACAATCTTATTGCAACTAACAACAAATAACCGTTTTCCAGTAGTGTATAGATGGTTGAAGTTGTTCCTATAAATTTAATATTGGAAGGTGAGCAAGTGAGTGTACGACTTTCCAGCAAACCGGAACTAACCCAAAATTATTAATGTCTGAGAGGGAAATTATATCACGAATTAAACTGGTAACATCATGAACACACTTCAGAAAAGTATCGTTGCTGCGGCAACTGTCATAACGCTCGGTGGGTCATACTACTATGTAACCAATAGCACGTTTCGTGATAAGACACATACTTTTTTAGGTGTAAAAGAGAAAGAGAGTTCCAAGCCAATTTACAATGCTTGCTTCGTGATTTTTGATCCGTCAGGCTCAACCTCTTCAACCTATTCAGTTCCAAAAATTGATACGACCTATGTCAAGCAGCTTGTTGAAAAAATCCGTGAGAATGGAGATGGTGATATCTGGGTCACGTTCATTGACCAGGAGTCATTCAACAACCCGATACTGTATTTCAAGGTAACTGGACAACCTGTAAAGCTTGAAGCACCTGTTCGTCAACCCGGTGAGTCACGCATTGCCTTTAACAATCGGGATGAAGAGTACAAGAAGTGGATTAAAGGTTCTGAAGAGGATGCTGAAAAAGCTCAACAGTTATTTCAGAGCCAGCTTTACATTTAGGAATTGCATGGTTGCTGTGGTCAAATAACCGGAGCTAACCAGCGGGCGTTTATGCTTAGAGGGAGGTCGAAAAAGGATGGCGTCCAGAGTCGACAAATCGAAGGATGGGAGCCAGCTACCACTCAATAACCTGGCGCTCAATCAGGCAGCGGTTTTTTTAAGGTCAAGCATAATTCTTTAACTAATGTTAACCAAAAGGGATAAAATTATGACGAGTTTATTAAAAGGGATTTACCGCTTGAGTGGGACGACTTATGATGTAATCAAGCATTGTAGCCCTGATACGAAGACACGTTATAATAATATTTCATACGCATTATTGCTAACCACTGGTTTAGCTGTATTCGGAGGCTATGAGATAGCATCTCAGTTCACTGAAATAATCTGGATCGATTTGTTAGTCGGGCTGTTTTGGGGTCTTGCGGTATTTAGTTTTGATTTCTTCCTCTTAAACAGTGTTGCGGGAAAATTCCAGCGGTACATGAGAGTATGTGTTGGAATTTCCAGTGTCCTGATTACTGTGAGTGCTTTTTTTATTACACTGAATCGGGCGACAATAGAAACTACTATCGCTCGTGAAACGGGCAATCGTATTGCAATTATCGAAAAAGAGTACCTTGCAGGCAAAGAGACCCGATATGCGCAACTTAACGAAAAGCGTAATGCCATTGCTCGTTATCATCAAGCCAACTGCGTGACAGAGGCTTTAAACGGATTTCCAGGAGAGCGATATGCAGCCAAGCATAGCCTTTGTGAAGAGACCAATAAGGAAATTGTAACGGAGAGTGCTAAGCTGGATATGGCTGAACAGCCATATTTAAATGCGTATTTAACGACAAAAGATGATGTATCGAGTGAACAAAGCAATGATTATTTTGCAAAGCTTCGTCTGCTCTCGCAAATTTTAAATAGTGATTTTACAAGTCAGTTTATGACTGTATGCGGGTTCATTTTTTTTTGTGCTGTAGAAATTCAGTGCATGACCTTAAAGTTTGGAATAGCTAAAGATGACGAGTATCACACCGCTTTACATGAATATCTTGAACAGCACAAGATAATAACAATGGAGAACATCAATGAGCAAAACCGAGCAGCAAAAGACAAGGCTTTTGCTGCTTATAAAAGAGCATATAGAGAAAGACAGCAGGAAAAATTTCTTGTGGACATGGATGCAATACAGGACATAGCATCTAAAGAAAAGGCGATTAACAAGATTTTAAACATCTGTATGGAGAATGGGTACATCGATAGTGTCAAGCAAATCAAAAAAATATTGATGAGCCAAGATGATTCATCCTCTTCAAAAAATAATTATACTGAAGATATCTTTGAAATGAGTCAGTCTATGAAAGATATCGTAAAAGTAATTGAAAAATGTTCACCAAGAAATTCACTTTATGAAAATATTTTTAACTGGATGGTTGAAAATATCGCATACGATAGTGAGCATTCAAAACAGCACTATCGCACTGCACTGCAAACTTATACTGATAAGCAGGGACTTTGCGGCGAATTGAGTGTTCTGTACATGAGCTTCTTAAGGGCGGTCAACGTTGACTGCAATTATTGCGAAGTTACAAAAGACATGGATGGAAAAACCGTTACACATGCCTGTGTTATAATCAATCATGATGAAACCACAAGAACCCTTTCAGATGTTGCTTATAAAGCGTATAAAATTAATCATTTGGAATATAAAGAAATTTATGATGATGAATTAACTGTCAAATATCAAAATTGGAACCAAAATTAAGTCCATTTATAATTTAACTTTAACTTCATTATTATGAACTTCTTCGAGAAAATCAAAGGGATATTTTCCCGTAGGCACTGGGACTCCACAGAGTTCAAGTCGAATAGATCATGGAGTGAGAGTGATGTGGATATGAACTCTCCAGGTATGGATGATTCAGGGTTCAGAGGTAATGAAAAAACAGATTTTAAGTCACTTGATAAGCTGTCATTTGACGAAATAATAAGCGAAAAGATAAAATTCTTTGAGTCTTTACCGTTATTAAAATAATTGCCAAGTGAAAAATAAATATCTCATATTTTTAATAGCACTTGTTATATGTAGTGCTATGTATTCTGCATATAGCATTAGTGTGATGCTTTATAACAATAAAACTCCATATACTGTTGAGTGTAAAGGAATTCTTCTCGATAAGAGCAAAGTATATGCTATAAGCAATACGAAGAGTCAATCAAGTGATACTTTAAATATAAATTTCCCACAATCCAAAGTAATTATGCCAAGTACTTTGGGGTATATATATTATGATAAATCAAAGAGTGAGTTTGTTTTAAAAAACAATCAATGTATATATGATATTTCTCATGGAACGCCGAATAATTATTTTCTTCCTTACGCTAAAAGATTAAAAGATAAATTTTTGGATAAAAATATATTTGGACCATCCGAGATAATTAGACAAGATGCGCTGTTAGATTATGGAATAAAATATAATAACAGTGTCGGCACCCTTGAAAATAGGGTAAGCGTGAAGCTTGATCGATATGGTAGACAGATTTATCTTAAAATAAAGGATGATGGAGTAGGAGTAAAATATCTAGTGAAAAGCAGTTCTAAGAATCTGTACAATATAGTTTTAAATCAACCAGTCACGACTAATATACCTTATGTTTTTTTATTCGATAACACAACATCTGTCTCTTCAAAATATACTTTAGAAGTTAATGCAAAGACGTTTTCAGTAAGTTATAAAGTTAAAGATAATAGGGGAATTGTTATAAAAGAAGGGAAAGAGAGTTCGCCTGAATTTATCGTTGGTGGGTATCTATTTTCCATTAACCCGAAATATACGCTCCAATTCTGTATTTTATATATACTATTTAATGCTTTTCTTTTTGGTCTACAAATATTCTTTATAAACCTTTATTCAAAACAAAAATCTCCAGTTTATAAGTCATTATTAAGTATTCGAATTTTATTCAATTGTATAGTTTTCTTGGCCACCCCTCTTTTTTTAACCTCTTATTACCTTGTAAGCGGGAGAGTTTTATACTTAATAGCTATTATAGTGTTAAATGGCTCATTTTTTGCGCCAAAAACATTCCTGCATTCTCTTGATTTAAGTAAGCTTAAAATATCTCTTCTCAAAAAATATATAGGATTAATATTTTTTGCTGTAATGATGTTGATTTTTATAAAATTTTTTGCAGAAAATGAGTGTTTATTTCAAATTCCACTTCTTCATGTACAGCAAGTAGTCATACTTCTTTTAATCGCTTTTTCTCAAGACGAACTTTTAAAGGATGTCCAATATGGTCGATTTTTACGGATATTCATGATAATATCATATTCTGTAGTAATATCTTTTGTTAGCTCGGATTTTGGTTCATTAATTTATACTTTATTGGCTTTTTTGTTAGTTGAATTAGTTAGCAAAACTATTAAGCTTAAATATATATTATTATTGGGTGTGTTTTTGACAAGTTTGCTTTTTGTGGCTTATCATAATTCACCTGACCAATTCTCGGAAAGAAAATCATATCGAATCATTGCTCCTTATATAAATCCTGAATCAAATCATTTATCAAAGATTAACGAAGCTGATCGAGAGTCATATAGCACAATATTTCTTAATTTAAAAAATATTGTTGACGGTAAAGCACCTCGTTTTAATGACGTGATAATTCCTGCTAGTATGCGAAGCACCTGCCACAGCGACTTTGCATTTCTTTGGAGTCTTACATTTGGAGGTCTAATATTTTTTTTAATATTTATCCTGGTACTTATAGCATTAATTAAGGATCTTGTATTCCTTCTTTTCTGCTCTATCAGAGAGATTCGAATTGATAAAGAGACAAGTTTTGCATTTCCAAAATCAAGAGAAGCTGAATTAGTCAGGTATTTGTTAGCGTTTGTAATTATTTCTTTTATTTATCCTGTTGTTTCCAATTCAGTGATTATACCACTCACTGGACAAAGTATACCCTGTTTAAGTATCAGTACTATTGAAGTTATATTTTTGATTATACTTATGGCTTTTTTAAGTAGCATATTTGCCAATGATAAATATTATAATAAACCCTCTAAAATTAATTATTTCTATTCAGATGTACAAAGAAGTATGAGTTATTCATTATTCTTTGTTTTTGGATTGCTCGCTGTTTTCTTTTTAATACGAGGAGTATTATTACTCGGTTTCAGTGATACGCTGTCTTGGAAAAAACATCTTTCAGATGAACGTATGAAATTTGACCAACAAATTCCTGATTATTACAATAAAAACGGGCTGGTTAAGTTTGCAAAAGTAGTGGTTGGTGATGATAATATTACAAATGTAAATAAATCTAAAAAGCCAATACTAAAAAATTTGGCAAGTTTATACTATTCTGACAAGCCATACTCTCAAACCATGTATGATTCTAAAGAGTTTAACAATACCACTGATAAACTGTTAAGACAAATGACTGTTGATTCAATATTTACTACTCGATCAAAGACCATTAGTGGTATTCACCATCCTTTCGGTACAGTTTATTCATTCAATCAGCAAGTCAATAATAAACAGGTTGTTAAAGTTTCCAATGATTATTATAGATCCATTCCATTTAATTCACAAACATTAAATGCTGATTTAACAGCGGAGTGTTCAAAGGCACTCGAATCTCATTTAAGCTTAATTGGAATACAAAGCAATATTGGTTCTGTAATGATTGTTGAAAACAAAACTGGAAAGATTCTAGCGAATAGCTCATTTCCTTTACTTGCAACGACCAACAGTAACGAACACTATTACTTTATAGGGTCACTAAAGAAAATACTTGTTGCTTACGCTGCTCTGAGTATAGATTCTTCATACCGCTCAAAAATATACGGAGGAAAATCATTTCAAGAATTTCTTCAATACTCTGACGATTACTATGCTGCCGCGTTGTTAAAAGATCTTTTGAAAAATCACAGGGAGAAATTAGGCAATGTTCTGGAGAATGATTTTGACCTGCCACTATACTCATTAACTGATGATGCTTACTTGGACGCTCTTCCTAATAGTATTGATTTTAAACATGAGCTTAATCGGAACAGCATAATCTATAGGGAATCTATAGGACAACAGAAGCCATACCAGTTTATTGATGTTATGGAGTGGTATGCCAGAATAGAAAGTGGTTTAAAAGTAAAGCTTCATGATCATAATGATACAAAAACCTATGATTCACAGTCATTAAATGATGTTGATAGAAAATTTATGTTAACCTGTTTAAACAAAGTGCTATATGGTACAGCTTCGGTTGTTCGTTATGCTCTTGAGAAAAATCATATTAAAACGAACAACATTATCTGCAAAACAGGTACATCCGAAAAATCAGATCAAAACTCCAATTCAGCAAGTTCATTTATTTTATCCAACCACAACTATACCGTCGGTATTATGTTAAATGGAACAATCCCGGAGAATAAGCAAAATTTAGCGGCTAAAGACTTATTTGTCACTCTTATCCCGGTTTTAATTAAATACAATATTTTACAATAAATTTTCAGTATCCAGGGGTTCAATAACAACTTTTCTGCTGCATATCTATCAGCTCAAATTCGTGATGTTTGACACTGACACGCTTTCTTTATCTCCTGATGGCTCGTTTAAGGCTCCCACCTAATAAAACAACTGCCGCTTCCACTGTGGGGCTTGTGATCCCCTTGTTTGCTGTTCTTTATCAACTTTCTTTTCAAGTCAATGATTGGCAATGAGGCTTGGGGACATTTTTTCGGCGCAATTCTTTACGACGTTCTCTGGAGACTTCCCTTACGGATAATTGGCTCCCTATGGCGGGGGATGAGAAATCTTTTCCATCAATGAGTTGATTAGGGAAATTGCTTTTTGCGAAAGTTTTTCTATATTGGTATAAAAACCTTACGCATGAGCAAGTATTATACAACCGAAGAAGCCGCTCTTTATCTGGGCGTATCTTCAGCCAGAATCCGACAGTTTATTCTGGAGGAACGCCTTCAAACCGATAAATCGGGCAGAGATCACCTCATTGAGGAGTCTGTTCTTTCTGATTTTGCCAGGTTTGGCAGAAAGAAGGTTGGTCGTCCATATCTTGAACAGGGAAAAACGGATATTGCCACTATACAGCCAGAAAGAGCGTCGGTATCAAATCATTTCATCAACAGAGATCAGCTTGATGAAGTGGGAATTCAGGTGATCAATGGCGATACCAGAGATATTATTAAAACCCTCCCTGATGAGATGTTCAGATGTGTTGTTACCTCTCCGCCCTACTGGGGTGTGAGGGATTATGGCGTTGAACATCAGATTGGCGCTGAGCCTGACCTTCAGGATTATGTGAATGCTCTTGTAGACATATTTTCTGAAGTGCGACGAGTCTTGAAACCTGACGGAACCTTCTGGCTGAATCTTGGTAATACCTATACTTCAGGCGGGAGAAAATGGCGACAGGAGGATTCTAAAAATAAGGGCAGGGCAATGTCGTACCGCCCTCCGACACCTGATGGTCTGAAGAAAAAAGACCTGATTGGCGTAGCCTGGATGGTGGCGATGGCTTGTCAGCTTGATGGGTGGTATTTGAGAAATGACATTATCTGGCACAAACCAAATTGCCAGCCAGAAAGCGTGAAAGACCGCTTGACGGTAGCTCATGAATACCTCTTCATGTTCTCAAAATCTGAACAATACTATTTTAATCAGGAGGCGATCAAGGAGTCGTACACCAACGGCAATGGCTTTAAAAACAAGCGGACAGTCTGGTCGATCAATACCGAACCTTGCGCAGAGGCTCACTTTGCCGTGTTTCCCAAAAATCTGGTACGACCTTGCATAGTAGCCGGGTCAGAGGAAGGTGATCTGATTCTGGATCCGTTCTATGGTTCCGGGACGGTTGGCATTGTTTCGCAGGAACTCAACAGAAAATGCGTGGGTATTGAAATAAATCCGGATTATGTGGACATATCGACCAGACGCAATGCTCGTGTTCAGGGAGCACTCATACTACAGGAATCGTAAATTCCCAACGTGCATGCACTATGCAACGGCTTTTCAGAAGATTCTTGAGCTGAAGCTTCCTCTCACTTCCTCCATCGAAGTAAAGCTGGTATAACTCTGTATCACCGTCACTTACAAAGCAGTATCCTGGCTTTGGAAATTGCGTGCTTCCAATTTTCATCTCCAGCTTTCCGCTACTTGCAAGCATCAGGAGAGGCTTGGGTATTTCTACAAGTTCATAAATCCAGTCCGGCGCTTTCCGA
The DNA here is from genome assembly GCA_903994455.1 of uncultured Chlorobiaceae bacterium. Lineage (GTDB taxonomy): Bacteria > Bacteroidota > Chlorobiia > Chlorobiales > Chlorobiaceae > Chlorobium. The sequence goes on from CAJEXI010000029.1 coordinate 35,206, forward strand.
AGGGCTCTGAGAATGAGTATCCTTTCATAATTGTCAAGGTGCGCGAAAAAAAGATCGAGCAGCGTTACCAGATCAGCAGGATTATCGCCCCAGTGCCCTTTTCCCAACTCCATAAATTTGCTGATCCATATTTTTTCCTCCTTGATACCTTTGTCTGCCTGTGTTTTTAATGAAACACGAGTACGGTCAATAATGATATCATGTCCCTGGTTTCCTTTGGGAGCAAGCGTTGCTCGTTCGGATGACATGTTGACAACACGTTCAAGAACATATTCAAATTTATCCTTTGAGAATGGTTCTGCTGAAAAGCTGTGATGTATTCTCAGCGCATCGCCAAAATTTTCCAAAGTTTCTTCGTCAAAAAGATCGGAATGCACAATTGAGTAGTGATGCTGGCACTGAAATATCTGAACCGTTCTTTCCAGCCACGAAAATTGTCCCGGCGTAAGATCACGAATGGATGCAACCAGCAATTCAATTCTGGTTCTGTCTATTTCGCTCATATTTCAATGGTTACAATGTTGTTACTTTGAAAGAGAGATGTTAACCGAACCATGAAATAAATACAAATAAATCCCAATGGATCACAATGAAATTAGGGATATTGGCCAATAGAGGCAGAGTAAAAAAACATATTTATTACACGAATTCTATCAAAGCCTGGCCGCTCTTCACTGCCTCTCCCGGTGATGCCATGATCTTTTTCACGGTGCCAGCAGTATGGGCGGTAATATTGGTCTCCATTTTCATGGCCTCCAGCACGACCAGCAGGTCGTCTACCTGGAGCTTTTGACCTACCTGAACATTAACTCGCTGCACAATCCCGGCGATGGGACTCCGGCAGACCTTTTCGTCCGGCAAACCGTCCGCAACGGGCTGCATAGCCAGCGGTTGAGGCGATGGCATGACGACCTGCCTCGACTGAATGGTTGAGGTCTGTTCCTGGAAAGAGTCCGGGGTACGGATCTCCTCTCCTTCAAGAACATCGACGTCAACGATATATTTTTTTCCATCTATGGTCAAAATCAACTGCACGGTAGTATTCCTTATTTAGTGGTGCTGAAGGTGTGGGATGACTGGATTGAGACACGTCCCTGTTGAGACCAGGAGCTTGGCCCCTGGTTGCTGATGAATCGGGCCCTGCGTATTCGGACGTTTTTTCCGAGATACGCGGCGATGGCTGACGACATGATGACCAGCAGTTCCTCGGTAATTTCCGACTCACTCTGTATGGGCTCGGGCATGGTTGCTTCCATTGGGATACGGTTAAAGTGGAATCAGGCCATGTTTTTTCTGGGGCCTGAATTCCCGTTTTGAATGGAGAAAATCGAGTGACATGGCCAGATAGCGGCGTGTTTCAGCCGGTTCGATGATGTCATCAATCTGAAAATGTGCTGCTGCGGCGTAAGGGGTGGCAAAGGTTTCGCGATACTCCTTGACCAGCTCCTGGCGCCGTTCTACTGGATCTTCTGCGCTTTTGAGCTCGTTCCTGAAAATAATGTCTACGGCTCCATCTGCTCCCATGACGGCGATTTCAGCGGAAGGCCAGGAGACGACTCTGTCGGCATCAAGATCCTTGCTGCACATGGCCAGATAGGCTCCGCCATAAGCTTTGCGGAGAACTACCGTGATTTTTGGAACTGTTGCAGCGGCGTAGGCGAAGAGCATTTTGGCGCCATGCCGGATGATTCCGCCATACTCCTGCTCGACGCCGGGCAGAAAGCCTGGAACATCGACAAAGGTGATGAGCGGTATGTTGAAGGCATTGCAGAACCGGATGAAGCGGGCGGCCTTGTCCGATGCGTTGATATCGAGCACGCCAGCCAGAACATTAGGTTGGTTGGCGACTATCCCGACTGCGCGTCCCTGAAGCCGTGCAAACCCTATAACAATATTAGGGGCAAAGGAAGATTGCACCTCCATGAAATCGGCGTTGTCAATGATATTGCCGATGACCTCCCGAATGTCGTATCGTTGTTTCGGATCCAGGGGGATGATGGAGTTCAGACGTTTGTTCGGAACGATAACCTCTTCGGCCTCTCCCCGGGGTGAGTCCTCCAGATTGTTGGAAGGGAGGAATGAGAGCAGGCGTTTGCAGATGGCGATAGCGTCCAAATCATCCTCGGCGATAAAGTGAACAACCCCGGAGTTATTCATCTGGGCTATCGGTCCACCAAGATCTTCGGCGCTCACCACTTCACCAGTGACGGCCTTGATGACTGAGGGGCCAGTAATAAACATTCGTGCCGCCCTGGTCTGGATGATGAAGTCGGTCAAAGCTGGACTGTAGGCAGCACCACCGGCGCAAGGGCCGCAGATAATGGAGACCTGCGGTACAACTCCGGAGAGCATGACGTTGTTGTAGAAGACCTTGCCGTAGCCGGAGAGGCTGTCGATACCCTCCTGAATACGCGCTCCGCCGGAGTCGTTGATCATGACAAAGGGCGTGCCGGTTTTAAGCGAAGACTGCATCATCTGCACGATTTTGGTGCAGTGGGCTTCACCGGCCGATCCACCAACCACGGTGAAATCCTGGCTGGCGACATGTACAAGCCTGCCGTTGATACTTCCAGGCCCGGTGACAACGCCATCGGCCGGCATCTCCTTGTCCGTCATGCCGAAGTTGGTGCAGCGGTGTTTGGCAAAAAGTCCCGTTTCCTGAAAACTGTCCTGATCGAGAAGGGCGCTGATGCGTTCACGTGCGCTGAGACTACCTGCCTGGTGCTGGCGGTCTATTTTATCCTGCCCGCCACCCAATTGTAACGTCTCTTTTCGTTGGTTAAGATCCTGTATTATCTCATCAATATTCATGGTGTCCTGACTATGCACTGATTATCCTTTTTATAATTATTGGTATGGCGTTACCGTCACCTTGTGCTGCCGCCCGCTGAGGGTCACAGAGTAGGTGATAGGGCCGGTGATCGCTCCCTGATGGCCTTCGGCAGGTTGAGTTTCCGACTCTCCGGTCTCGGGATCCCGTCCAAGGTTGCGAGGCCCTTCGTGACGTTCAGCAAAAAACTTGGGCGCTACCTGCGGGAACATGGCATACGTCAGTACATCTTCATCCGTACCGTTGCATCCGGTCAGGCCAAGAGCCTCCCGGCGGAGCTTGTCCCACTCGGGTTTCAGCAGATTTGCCGGACGGCAATGGATCGGCTTTTTGTGGGCATGCTCTTGTGCCATTTTCACCACTTCGGGATTTTTTTCGCCTGATACGGCGCCGTAGTATCCAAGCATGAGGTCGGCAAATTCGCCGGTCAACACCTTGTATCTTCCCATGAGCACATTTAAAACGGCCTGAGTGCCTACAATCTGGCTGCTTGGGGTAACAAGGGGGACATAGCCGGTATCCTTGCGAACACGGGGAATCTCTTCGAGAACCTCTTTCATCCGATCGCCAGCGCCCTGTTGCTTGAGCTGACTCTCCATGTTCGAGAGCATACCGCCGGGAATCTGGCTCTTGAAGATCTCAGTCTCAACGCCGGTAACTTTGGAGAGGAACTCGCTGTATCGGCCAAGCATTGTCATGAAATGATTCTTGACTTTATAAATTTTTTCAAGATCGACACGGGTGGTGTAGCCTGTCCCTTCCAGCATTTCGATGAAGCTTTCCGTCGGGTTGTGTCCCGGTCCAAGACTCATGGAGCTGATTGCAGTATCAACGCAATCCACACCAGCTTCAACAGCTTTCATCAGGCTTACCAGCGTCACCCCGGTGGTGGCATGGGCATGAATATGAACCCGAAGATCATTGCCGCACGCCTCTTTTATCCCTTTCACAATATCATAAGCAGCCTGGGGCTTAATGAGAGCCGCCATATCCTTGATGCAGAGGGAGTCTACGCCCATATCCTGCAATCTTTTGGCCTGGTCAACAAAGAGAGCCGTCGTGTGGATGGGGCTGACCGTGTAGCAGATCGTGCCCTGAGCGTGCCCGCCTGCTTTTTTGACGGCACGAACCGAGGTCTCTATATTTCGCAGGTCATTGAGGGCGTCAAAAATGCGGAAGACATCCATGCCGTTTTCTGCCGATTTGTTGCAGAAGCGCTCCACCACCTCATCCTGGTAGTGGCGATACCCCAGCAGATTCTGGCCGCGCAACAGCATCTGCAGCGGGGTTTTTGGCATAAGACTCTTGAAGGTGCGCAAGCGTTCCCATGGGTCCTCGTTCAAAAAGCGGATGCATGCGTCGTACGTAGCGCCTCCCCAGCACTCAATTGACCAGTAGCCAGCCTCGTCGAGCTCTGCGCAAGCTCCGGTCATATCTTCAATTCCAAGCCTGGTAGCAATCAGGCTCTGGTGAGCGTCCCGCAGGGCAAGCTCGGTAATATCAATAGTTCTATTTATGGTCACTCTTATTTATGATGTTAGATGTACGATAATTTCCGGTTTCGGAAACTTGGCGGATCTCCCTGTAAAGCAGATCGATTTCACCAGTGAATATTTGAATTTTTAAGTAAAATAATGATAATTTAGTGTCAAATTCGATGTTAAATCCGGCTTTTTTAGTGCCTAAAAGAACAGATACTATGAACTGGCGAATATAATGAATTATGATGAGAATAAGCTATCCTATTTGATTTATTCCCCAATTTTCAGTTTTATTGGGGTTAGGCTGCGTGCCGTACCAGCGTCTTTTTACGACTAATCCATATTCTTTTTTCTGTAGTATTTCTTGCGCCTTGATGGCGTTATATTTCCATTTTTTACGAATAGTTGTCATCATTACGTGTTTATATTGCGGGCAGTAAGTGCCTTAGTTTTCTGATAATGTTTTGTGTGGCTGATTGAGTTTATTGTATTTTCAGGAACATTTTTCCCTCTGATTGAGGTGTTCATGCCTGGTGGAGTGGAAGCTTGTTTTTCTCCGCAATAGAATTGTAACGTATTTTCACTTGAGTTGTTTGTCTTTGTTATTAGTGAGCTTCAGGTGGCAACCATATCATCTGATTCATGGTTACTCCTGAGCTTCTTCTTCTGGCGGCGTATGTGCTCGACCTCATCGTTGGTGACCCTCGCTGGATGCCCCATCCGGTCAGGGGCATTGGCTGGCTTGCGTTGCAGACCGAGGCGTTGCTGAGGCGAACTGCTCTGCCTCTTCAGCTGGCGGGTATGTTGGCCGTGCTGGTTGTTGTCGGTGGCTCTGCCGGGATTGCCGGGTTGCTCGTGATACTGGCAGCGAAGGCGCATCCAGCGGCAGGTATGGCTGTGGCCATTTATCTTATGTACAGTTGCTTTGCCGTCAAGGATCTTGCGGGTCATGCCGAAGCGGTACGGAAAGCGCTTGATGCCGACGATATTGAGCTGGCGCGTCAGAAGGTCTCCTTTATTGTTGGGCGAGATACGGCGGCGTTGACAGCCAGCGGCATTGCACTTGCTGCCACTGAAAGTGTTGCAGAGAACAGCGTTGATGGTGTCACTGCGCCTCTTTTCTATGCGCTGCTCTTCGGCCCGGTTGGTGCCATTACCTACAAGGCGATCAATACCCTCGACTCCACCTTTGGCTATAAAAATGAACGCTATCTTGAATTTGGCTGGGCTGCGGCCAGGCTGGATGATTGTGCCAACTATCTGCCCGCAAGAGTGACGGTTCTTGTCATCGCACTGGCGGCGGCTATCAGTAAACTCCGGGTTTATGATATCTTTCAAGCTGTCAGTCAGGGTGCCAGACTTCACGCAAGTCCCAACGCCGGATATCCCGAATGCGCTTATGCTGGTGCGCTTGGAGTCACCTTTGGCGGTGGCAGAAGTTACGGCGGAGAGTTCCATAATTCTCCCTTGCTTGGTGTCAGAGGGGGGGAGTGTTCGTCGCTCACTATTCGGCAAAGTCTGAGGTTGATGCGGATGACTGCCGTGTTGTTTCTTGCGCTTGGGGTGGGGGTCAGGCTGCTTGTGCATTCAATAATATGAAGAGTACAATAGATCAGAGAAAGGCGCAACTACAAGGGTTTACCGAAATTTACAATGGTTGAATCGGTTACAGTCTGTAACCAGTTGCATAACGAGAAAAATAAATACATCGGACGATGTGATCAATATGTACCTTAATGCCTTGCAATATTTTATTCATCATTGAATTTCTATCTCGATGGAAAATAGCAAGTCATTAGCAGTATTCGAGAATATGCAAATACGACGTTTTTATGATGAAGACACTGAAACCTGGTATTTTTCGGTTGTTGATATTGTTGAGGCATTGACGAATTCAGTAAATCCTACAGATTATTTAAAAAAGTTGAGAAGGCGTGATACAGAGTCAGGTGCCTGCATAGGGACAAATTGTCCCCAGGTAGAAATGCTTACTCATGGCAAGAAGCGTAAGAGATTGGCTGGCAACGTAAAAGAGACTGACACCTTTTACTTATGGGCGAAGGGGTGAAGCTTTTCCAGTAGCGCTCCTTGCAAGATAGTACTTGTTGCGTATTCATTTATGAAATTATTAAATTTGGAAAGTGATTTCCCGTGAAAATTTTTTCAGATACTTGTAGCCGCAACACCATCATCAATTGAGACAAATGGAAATATTAGGAAGCGAACACCATAAAATCATTCATGGAGACGCGTTAGAAGCACTTCGAATGCTACCGGACAACTCTGTGGACTTAATATTTGCCGATCCCCCTTACAACATCGGCAAGAACTTCAACGGA
>CAJEXI010000030.1:0-28392 GCA_903994455.1 uncultured Chlorobiaceae bacterium
GGTCATACTGAATCCGTACTGATACCGAACATTATTGAGTACAAAGGTAATCTCAAACGTCGTTGGCTCCTTTTCAGATACGGGATCGAGTCTGAACGTCTGTATAGCGTAAGTCTGGCCTGGCTGAATCACGGTAGCTGATTCAAGAACTACACCGCGCATATACTGTAACGCCTTTATGACGTTAGATTTCCCGTGTGCATTGGCACCATAGAGAACGGCGGATGGTAGTACCCTGGGGATTGCCTTGAGACCGATTGCCAGAGTGTTCGTCTCGTTTAGTGAGTTATCCTTTGCGGCAACAAGACTCAGAACTTGTTCATCACGCAGGCTTCTAAAGTTCTGAATGCGAAATTCAATAAGCATATTTGTGATATTGGTGTTAAAATAAAATAAATTTAATACAAAAAAATGCAATAATCGGCTTTATTTTTCTTGTGATGCCGCTTTTTACTTTCCTTAAGTACGTAGAGATACAATAATATAGTATCGACTCGCTTTTTACTTAATAATTATGTTTTTTGCGTTTGAACTCAAGATGCTCTTTTCCAAAGAGATGCTATGGCTTATAGAGTTACCGGCACAACTCTTGGAGTCTGCACTCAAAGATTGAGACCGTTTGTACAAAAACTTTTTTGAGAAACGTTTGAATCGAGAAGAAAAACCTGACTGAAAAGGGCAAAAATTTTGAGGTGTTCCGGTGTCTCTCCCGATTGATTGGCCCGGAAAGGGTGGTGCGGCGGTATGACCCTGTTGTGTTGACGCTGAACTCATTGAGCGCATTTCCAGTCACCGTCTGTTGCGGGCAAAAAAGGACAGCAGCCAGCGTCATGCCTGCGGCTGTGTCGAGAGTCGCGATATCGGGAGCTACAACACCTGCGGGCATGGGTGTCTCTACTGTTATGCGGTGTCGGACCATGCCAAAGCTTTTGCTGCTGGTCAGGACTACGAGCCTTTGTCGCCGTTGCTGTGCGATGCACTGCGGGGAGATGAAGTTCTGACGACGGTGGCAGCGCGAAAGCTCATCTCATCAGTGGCCTCTTTGCCAAGCGCAGGATTGCTGCAGGGGGAGCTGTTCTTGTCGCAGGATCTTTTGCTCGCAAGCTGTGTTTCTGCCCAAGACAGAGCAGAAAATACCCATAGAGATTGATGTTCCCCCTACAACCGCTTCCCCTTCAGCCGCAACGAATTGCTCACTACCGATACGCTGCTGCCAGCCATGGCAAGTCCCGAAAAGACGGGATTAAGAAAGATACCCCACAAGGGAAACAGTGCCCCGGCGGCAAGTGGAATACCGATGATGTTATAGATAAAGGCCCAGAAGAGGTTCTGGCGGATGACGCGCATGGTGGCGCGTGAGAGGGTGATGGCCTGGGCCACCTTGTTGATGTCGCCCTTGAGCAGGGTAATGCCAGCCGACTCTATGGCAACGTCTGTTCCGGTGGCCATCGCAATGCCGACATCGGCCTGGGCAAGGGCCGGGGCATCGTTGATGCCGTCGCCTGCCATCACCACTTTTCGGCCCTCGGCCTGCAACTCCCTGATTTTTTTTGCCTTGTCCTGGGGCAGCACTTCGGCAATCACCTCGTCAATGCCAACCTGCTTTGCCATAGAGCGTGCAGCCGACCTGTTGTCACCGGTGAGCATGATCACTTTTAAACCCTTGCGTTGCAGTGATGCCACAGCCTCCCTTGCGTTAGATTTGACGGTGTCGCCGAGAGCAATGAGCCCTGCGATTCTACCGTTCTCCTCAATCAGGACAACGGTTTTTCCCTCTGCCTGAAGTTTTTGAAGCTCGGGTATTGTTTTTTCGCTTTCCATTGGCTTGCGAACGCTTACAGGAACGTTGTTTACCATGGCAGAAACACCGATCCCTTCGAGTGCCGCAAAGTCCTTGATATCGCCAGGGGCAAGATGCTGATCGCGGGCGGCTTCAACAATGGCCTGCGCCAGCGGATGTTCCGAACGGCTCTCAATGGTGGCGGCGAGTTGCAGCAGGGAGGTGTTACTTCTCTCCTTGTCGAAGGAAATAAGGTCAGTCACCTGCGGTTTGCCGGTGGTGATGGTGCCGGTCTTGTCGAACACCACCGTATCAACGGAGCTGAGTTTTTCGAGGCTTTCGGCATTGCGGATTAAAATGCCGTATTCAGCCCCCTTTCCGATGCCGACGATGATGGCCGTTGGCGTGGCGAGACCAAGCGCACAGGGGCAGGCAATGACGAGAATGCCGACCATCCCCATAATACCGTAGGAGAGACTGACTGAAAAGCCGAGATATCCAGTGCCAATTGTCAGCCAGATCAGAAAGGTGAAGAGAGCCAGAACCAGAACAACCGGCACAAAAATACCGGCGACTTTATCGGCAATCTGCTGGATGGGCGCTTTTGACCCCTGCGCATCCTCGACCATTTTGATGATGCGGGCAAGCACGGTCTCCGAGCCGACGCTGGAAGCGGTAAAGGTGAACGATCCCTGTTTGTTGATGGTGCCGCCAATGACCTTGTCGCCCGTCTTTTTATCGACCGGTATTGATTCACCAGTCACCATTGATTCGTCAAGGGATGAGTATCCTGTGGTGATAATGCCGTCAACCGGGAGTTTTTCGCCGGGCTTGACGATAATGGTGTCGCCCCTTCTCACCTCTTCAACCGGGATCTCAACCTCCACGCCACCTCTCTGCACCAAGGCGGATTTGGCCTGCAAATTGATCAGCTTTTCGATAGCCTCGCCAGTCTTCATCTTTGAGCGGGCTTCGAGATATTTCCCCAGCAGGACAAAGCCGATAACGACAATGGTCACATCAAAGTAGGTGGAATCAGGCGCGTGCAGGAATGCTTTTACGGAGGGAATCAGCGTGATGACGGCGCTGTAGAGATATGCGGTCAGGGTGCCGATACCGATCAGCGTATCCATGCTTGCAGCGCCGCTTCGGATAAACATGACGATGCCGTGCAGGAATGGCGCACCGGTACGGAAGACCATCCAGGTGGAAAGCAGCATGAAAAAGAGATTCAGATGCTCCATGGAAATGGGGAGGTGCGGAATGGCATGCACAAACATCGAGCTGATATCCCACATCATGAGGATAAAAACCAGCAGGGCTACCGGCAGCGCAAACTGTACCTTTCTGAGCTGAGTATGCAGCCCTCTCTCTTTTTGTGTGGTATCGGAAACCGCCATAGCCGCAGGAGGCTCTTCAACTTCAAACGAGTAGCCATATTTGTTGATGACCTCATTGAGCGCTTCGGGTGTCAGGCTGTTGTTGTCAAACTCAAGTTTCGCTGTTTCAGTCGCCAGATTGACATTGACCTCTTTTATGCCCTCAACCTTTGAGAGCTTTTTCGTGATAATGGCTGCACAGCTCGCGCAATGCATACCCTTGACGCTGTATGTCTGGGTGGTCATGGAGAAAATTTAGTGGACGTTGATGACTCCGCGTGGCACCCCCATGGCGCAGGTTATCTTGTAAGCGCCTGCCCGTTGCGGCGTGAACTCCATGACAATTTTTTTGCCTTTTACCCGAGGCTCAGGTTTGTTCCAGAGGCCGGGCACCATGATGCTGCTCATACATCCAGCGCCGGTTTCTGTAGGATTGACCTCAAGACGCACTTTCTCACCAGCTTTTACGGTGAAGGACTTTTGCGAAATATCGTTGGCTTTCGTATAACCGACAGCAAAGTTTTTTGCAACGATTGCCGCAGCAGATGGCGCCTGATTGGAAAGACCCAGGAGTGTTTCAGTAATTACTATTATTCTTTTCATATACAATTACGTTACAGGCTCATTTGTATCTACCCAATAGCATCATAACGCATTTTGTTATGTTACCGTTCGAGACGAGAGCAAAATTATCCCATCACTGCAACGCATTTTTTCAATTGCTATAGTGCATCTTTCTTCGTTCAGATATTCCAGAGATACTCGTTTTGAAATGCTCCCCAAGCCAGCACTACCACAAGAAAAAAAGGGAGGGTTCGCTACCAACATGCCTCTCCATCGGGGCTTGAATTGGAGAGCCTTCAGTGCTTCATGCCCGAATGGAGCAAACGACCTCTCTTCAGATCTCGTGTCTTCATCAGCACAAAGATGACCGGCGTCATGATAAGGACATGAATTGCCGATGAAATCATTCCTCCAATCATCGGGGCGGCAATTGGTTTCATCACATCTGCTCCGGTACCGGTTGACCACATGATGGGAATCAGTCCCAGCAGGGCGACCGCCACCGTCATCAGTTTGGGACGCAGACGGAGCACCGTCCCTTCAAAGGCAGCATCGTAGATATCCTGCTCGGTGCAGGGGCCATTCAGCAGTTTTTTGTCGAGCGCCTCGTGCAGGTAGATGACCATCACCACTCCCGTTTCAACAGCGATGCCATAGAGGGCAATAAAGCCTACCCAGACCGCCACCGAAAGATTATAATTGAGAGCCGCGACATAACAGTAAAGAAGTGTCTCAAGGGAGTTTCAGCAAAACATCGGCAGGGATATGAAGCTTATTATGCAGGAGACGAATCTGCCGAACCGATAATGGACGTTTACGGTTTAACAGGTCACTTGTCCGGCTTTTCGACCCGATAATTTTAGTCAAATCCTGTTGGTCAAGTCCAATTTGATCCATTCGAAACTTAATGGCTTCTATCGGGTCGGGACTATCGACAGAAAAGTGCTCCTCTTCATAGTTTTCAATCAAAATTCCAAGGATTTCGAGTTCATCACCCTCTCTTGTATCCGGTTTCGCAGTAAATATATCCTCAAGGCGATTGAGCGCCTGGTGATAGTGATGTTCTGTCTTTATTGGTCTGATCTGCATGATGTCTCCATATTCACCTGATTCCATGAAGAGCGAGGTAATCAATATTCATTTTGCTCAAAAACTCATTTTTGTACCGACACTAATGTCATTCAATATTCACCCTTCCGTCTTGGACTCCGAAGTAGTGTGAAACTCCAGCTCAGGGTAGTCCTCCCTGGCGGTTTTCATCATCCATTCGCTCTCGGCAAAAAAGACCGGATGATCTTCCTTGTCGACCCCTATGGCATTCCACTTGCGGCGAAGGAACTCTGCAAGCATCTCCTTGTTGTTGCCGGTAATCCAGAATGCCTTGTGGAAGCGCAGGGGAGTGAAATCGCACTGGGCCCCGTATTCATGTTCCAGACGGAATTTAATCACATCAAACTGCAACTCTCCTACGGTACCGATAATTTTTCGTGTGCCGTGCTGGATGAAAAGCTGGGCGACCCCCTCTTCGGTAAGCTGGCGCACCCCCTTGTCGAGCTGTTTGGCCTTCATCGGGTCGCGGTTTTCGAGCGCCTTGAAAATTTCCGGAGAAAAACTTGGAATGCCCCTGAAATGAAGATCCTCACCATCGGTAAGACTGTCACCAATTTTCAGGGAACCGTTGTCATAGAGTCCGATGACATCTCCCGGCCAAGACTCATCAACAACGCTTTTTTCATTGGCCATGAACTGGGTCGGGCTTGAAAACCGTATTTTTTTCTTCAGGCGGGTGTGGTAGTAGAACTTGTTGCGCTCGAAACTGCCGGAGCAGATCCGGAAAAAAGCGGTGCGGTCGCGGTGGTTTGGATCAAGGTTGGCATGAATTTTAAAGACAAATCCGCTCATGCTCTCTTCAGAGGCTTTAACGACACGTTCAGCCGCTTCGCGTTCATCGGGGCTTGGAGCGACAGCAAGGAAAGTTTCGAGCAGCTCCCTGACGCCAAAATTGTTGATGGCGCTGCCGAAAAAGACCGGTGCGAGCAGTCCGGCGCGGTAGGTCTCCTCGTGAAACGGTTCATAGACACCTTCAATCAAGGCAACATCTTCCCTGAGTTTTTTGCAGAAACTTTCCGGGATCCATTTCTCCAGTTCAGGATCGTTCAGGTCATTGACCCGGATGTTGCTTTTGCTGATGCGGGTGGTATTGGCCTCAAAAAGGTTAAGCTCTTTGTTGTAGAGGTTGTAGACTCCCTTGAAGGTCTGCCCCTGACTGATTGGCCAGGTGAGAGGCCGGACGCTGATCTGCAGCTTGTGCTCAAGCTCATCGAGCAGTTCAAAAGGGTTGCGGCCCTCACGATCCATCTTGTTGATAAAGATGATCACCGGAGTCTGGCGCATACGGCACACCTCCATCAGCTTTTCTGTCTGCTCTTCGACTCCCTTGACGCAATCCACGACAAGAATGACACTGTCGACAGCAGTCAGCGTCCGATAGGTGTCCTCGGCAAAATCTTTGTGTCCCGGAGTGTCGAGAATATTGACCCGTTTTCCGGCATACTCAAAACCCATGACCGACGTTGCAACGGAGATTCCGCGCTGCTTTTCGATCTCCATAAAGTCGCTTGTCGCGGTTTTGCGGATCTTGTTGCTTTTAACAGCACCAGCGGTTTGAATGGCACCACCAAAAAGCAGAAATTTTTCAGTCAGTGTTGTTTTTCCGGCATCAGGGTGGCTGATGATGGCAAAAGTCTTTCGTCTTGCTGTTTCCTTTACTAAATCCATTATATAATTATTAACTCTTTGCTTCCAGTCGGTTTTTGCCGCCGTGATGTAGTACATTTGCCGGAAAAGATACAAAGAACCATCCGAATAAACAGAATCTCTCTTTGATTGGTGTTTTTCTCTTTCGGGATAATTGGCCGATTAGAGTATTTTCATAAAAAGCCATCAATACTAATCATATAACTTTTGTGGAGGCGCTTTGGGTACACTTGAAAAAGTACTGGATCAGATCAGCGGCTATGTCTGGGGAGTTCCTTTGCTGATGCTTCTTTTCGGCACACATCTTTTTTTGACCTTCAGGCTTGGATTTATTCAGAAATACACTTTTCGGGCAATAAAAATGTCCTTCACCAGAACAAAGGAGGGTGAAGGAGAGATCAGCCATTTTGGAGCGCTTGTCACCGCTCTTGCCGCAACGATAGGTACCGGCAATATTGTTGGAGTTGCCACAGCAGTTGCTGCAGGTGGTCCCGGGGCAGTGCTCTGGATGTGGCTGACCGGTGTTTTCGGTATTGCCACCAAATATGCCGAGGCTGTTCTTTCCGTGAAATACCGCACCATCGGAGAAGATGGCACGGTTTCAGGAGGGCCGATGTACGTGCTGGAAAAAGCCATGAACATGAAATGGCTCGCAGTGCTCTTTGCTTTTTTCACCTCGGTTGCAGCATTCGGGATAGGCAATATGGTGCAGGCCAATTCCATAGCGGTGATGGTGCAGAACAACTTCCATATCTCTCCATGGATTACTGGCGTGGTATTGACTGTGTTTACCGCGATTGTTATCATCGGGGGTATTACCTCTATCGCTAAAGTATGCGAGTACCTTGTGCCGTTTATGGCTATTTTTTACGTCGCAGGATGTGTTGTGCTCCTTGTGTTGAAGCATGAAACCCTTCTTGATACCATTCAGCTCATCATTTCATCAGCATTCAACGGGCAGGCAGCACTTGGTGGATTTGCCGGAGCCGGTGTCAAGGAGGCGATGCGCTTCGGTATTGCCCGAGGTCTCTTTTCCAACGAGTCCGGTCTTGGCAGCGCTCCGATTGTTGCCGCAGCCGCACAGAGCAAACATCCGGTAAAACAGGCGCTGATCTCCTCAACCGGCACCTTCTGGGATACCGTCGTGGTTTGTCTCGCCACCGGAATTGTGGTTGTCAACTCCGGTATGTGGCAGAGTGGACTGAAAGGCGCAGAGCTTACCAGTGCGGCCTTCGATGCCGTCCCCTATATCGGCAATACCGTCTTGACGTTCGGTCTTCTGACCTTTGTTTTTTCCACCATTCTTGGCTGGTCCTATTACGGAGAGAAAGCTATCGAGTACCTGTTTGGCAAAAAGCTCATCAAGCCCTCCCGTTGGGCATGGGTTGCCGCAGTCATGGTCGGTTCCGTCGCCTCACTCCAGGCGGTCTGGACATTCGCCGATATCGCCAACGGCCTTATGGCGTTACCCAACCTTGTTTCCTTGATTGTGCTCAGCCCCGTCATAGCCGCCGAGACAAAAGACTATTTCTCGCACCAAGAGGACAAAGATGGACGCAGGTGATTTTTTTGAAAGTAAATACAAAGAATCATCTGCATCCCCCTTTTCTTTTGAAAGGCTTTAGAAGAGTTGGAAATGTGTTATATTTAAGGACATTATATCTTGAAAAAAATGTCTGAATGATTATGAAATTTCCTGTTTGTGAATTTGCGGAAGCTGAAGAGGGGTTTTATTCGCAATGTGCCTCTTGCCCTATAGATTCATCTTCTTCGGGCTGTGCTCTTGATCAGCTTGATGATGGTATTTATCAATTTGAGGGAACGACTCCCAATAACGGGGTCAGGGCCCTTTTCTACTTCAGAGACAATGAAGGCAATCAGGTTACAAAGAGGAAGGCCATTCATGTCGAGATTCATGAGCTTGATGAACTGGGTCACCTGATCACTATTCTTTATGGTATTGTTGATCCTGAAGGAATTATTTATCTGAAAAACTCGGATTCTGAAAAAAATGTATAGTCAGAAAAATATTGAGTAATCCGGTTTCCCTTGAGCCAATGACCCTGAATAAACTCTATTTTGATGTTGGGGAGGAGGTCCGTGACCTCACCATTGTCGGCGGTGGCCCTACCGGAATTTTTGCAGCATTTCAATGCGGAATGAACAACATAAGCTGTCGCATTATTGAAAGTATGCCGCAGCTTGGCGGACAACTTGCTGCGCTTTATCCCGAAAAACATATCTACGATGTCGCCGGTTTTCCCGAGGTTCCCGCTGCCGGCCTTGTGGAGAGTTTATGGAAACAGACTGAGCGCTATCATCCGGAAATTATTCTTGGAGAAACGGTTACCCGTTACCAAAAGCTTGATGATGGATCATTTGAAGTTACCGTCAGTTCGGGTCGGGTATTTCTGTCGAGAGCACTGCTGATTGCTGCCGGTTTGGGTGCATTTACGCCTCGCAAGCTGCCCCAGTTGACCAATATTGACCATCTGGAAGGCCAATGTGTTTTTTATGCAGTCAAGAATATCAGCGATTTTGCTGCCCAGCGGGTGGTCATTGTCGGTGGGGGAGATTCCGCACTTGACTGGAGTGTAGGGCTTCTGAACACGGCATCCCACGTCACGCTTGTTCATCGGATGCATGAGTTCCAGGGGCATGGCAAAACTGCTCGTGAAGTGCTTGATGCCAGGGAGAGCGGCAGAGTTGATGTGTTTTTGAATACCGAGGTCAAGTCGGTTGAGACCGATGGAGATCTGCTGAAGGCCGTTCACCTCCGATCGAAAAATGGCAAGACCCGTCGAATCGAAGCCGATTGTCTTCTGTTGCTGATCGGGTTCAAGTCCAATCTTGGCCCGCTTGCAGGGTGGAACCTCGAATTGGCCGAGAGTGCCCTTGTTGTTGACAGCCACATGAAAACATCCGTTGACGGCCTCTATGCCGCCGGAGATATTGCCTATTATCCCGGAAAACTCAAGATTATCCAGACAGGTTTGAGTGATGCTGCCATGGCTGTACGTCACAGCCTGAATTATATCAAACCGGGCGAGAGGATCAGTACGACCTTCAGCAGTTTGAAAGCCGCAAAGGAAAAGAGGCATGCATCAAAAAATGACTGATCAGAGCCTGCCGTTACCCACCTCATTGCAGGCATGGATGCTTGCGATTCGTCCCAGGACTCTGCCTGCTGGCGCTGTGCCGGTTCTTTTGGGTTCTGCTCTTGCGGCAGTTGATGGCCGGTTCCGTTTGCTGCCAGCGCTTGTTGCCCTGATCTGTGCGCTCGGTATTCAGGTTGCCACCAATTTTATTAATGAGATATACGATTTCCGCAAGGGAGCTGATACTGCGGAGCGGCTTGGCCCGACGAGAACGGTAGCCGCAGGGATCATCAGTGAAAAAACCATGATCAGAGTATCGGCTTCGTTGGTCGGCGCTGTATTTCTGCTCGGACTCTATCTCGTCTACACCTCAGGATGGCCGATTCTTGTAGTCGGTCTCTTCTCTCTCCTTTTTGCCTGGGCCTATACCGGAGGGCCTTATCCTATAGCCTATTCGGGCCTTGGCGATATTTTTGTTTTTGTATTTTTCGGGCTTGTGGCCGTCGGTGGCACTTACTATGTGCAGTCAGACGCTCTGTCGCTGCCCGTCCTTCTTGCCGCTGTGGCTCCGGGGGCTTTTTCGGTCAACATTCTTCTGGTCAACAATATTCGCGATATTGCCACCGATCGTACCGTTGGCAAAATGACACTTCCGGCCCGTATCGGTGGTGAGTGGGCGCGTCGTCTTTATATTGTATTGACCGTTGTTGCTTTTCTTGTTCCCGTCTTCCTTTTCCTGAACGGCGACTCGCCCTGGGGGATGCTCTCTCTGCTCTCAGCTCCCCTTGCTTTCAGTATGATCAGGCAGCTTTACGCAAGTGAAGGGAGAGCGTTAAACCATGTTCTGGCTGGCACGGGCAAACTGATGACCCTTCACGGTCTTCTTTTTGCTGTGGGCATCCTCATTCAATAATTACTTTGACCAGTTATGCATTCCGAGAAGGTGCCTATTGCGCTGATTCAATCATCATGCCAGAGTGATCCGGCTGAAAATATGGCCAAAGCGTGCGGAAAAATAAGGGAAGCTGCTGCCCGGGGTGCCAGGATTATCTGTTTGCAGGAGCTGTTTACCACCCGCTATTTCTGCCAGACGGAAGATTATAAGTCGTTTGACTATGCCGAACCGGTGCCAGGCCCATCAACCTCGGTGATGCAGGAGCTTGCCCGTGAGCTGGAGGTGGTTCTTATTGCCTCGTTGTTTGAAATACGGGCCAGAGGCTTGTATCACAATACCGCAGTGGTGATTGATGCTGATGGAAGCTCCCTTGGCAAGTACCGCAAAATGCACATTCCTGATGATCCGGGATTTTACGAAAAGTTTTATTTTACCCCCGGTGATTTGGGCTACAAGGTCTTTAAAACCCGTTATGCTACGATTGGTGTCCTGATTTGCTGGGATCAGTGGTATCCTGAAGCTGCACGGCTGACTGCGCTCAAGGGGGCGGAAATTCTCTTTTTTCCAACGGCCATAGGATGGGCGACTGACGAACATTCAGAAGAGGTGCGTCGTTCGCAGCGCGATGCCTGGATAACCATACAACGGAGCCATGCCATTGCAAACGGAGTCTTTGTCGCCGCAGTAAACAGGGTTGGAACGGAAGACGAGCTGGAATTCTGGGGCAACAGTTTTGTTTGTGACCCTTATGGTCAGATCATACAGGAGGCCGCCCATCAGGATGAAGCCATTGTTTTTGCTGAGTGTGACCGGAGCCGTATAGGGTTTTATCGCTCTCACTGGCCCTTTTTGCGCGATCGCCGTATAGAAACCTACGGTGATGTGCAGAAACGGTTCCTTGACGAATAAACCATTGATCACGTTTTCCGTGACTCTTTTTTAACATATTCTCTCGCTTATGAATGCTTATGGCGCAGTTATTGTCAGTACCCTGCTCATTACTTTTGTTGTCAAACTTGTTTCGGAACGGCTGAATCTTCAATCGGCATCGACCGGGCTTCCTCTTGAGTTTGTTGGCGTTTTTGATGAAGAGGCCTACAGAAAGTCTGGAGAGTACCTTGGTGCAACGACACATTTTTCGCTCATCGCATCTGCGGTGGGTCTCTTTTTTCTTCTCTTTTTCTGGTTTTCAGGCGGCTTTAATCTGCTTGATCAGTTTTTGAGAGGCTATGGTTTTCATCCAGTCGTGAACGGGGTCCTCTATATTTCCGTTTTGCTGCTGTTGCAGTCGCTGATTGATCTTCCGTTCAGTATCTACAAAACGTTTGTCATTGAAGAGAAATTTGGTTTCAACAAAACCACGCCAACCGTTTTTGTGACGGATTTGCTGAAAACCCTCCTTTTGGCAGCGCTGCTTGGTACCCCTTTACTTGCGGGGGTGCTCTGGTTTTTTGAGAGCACCGGATCGCTTGCGTGGCTCTGGGCCTGGTGTGGAGTAACTCTTGTCTCTCTTCTGCTACAGTATATCGCACCGACCTGGATTATGCCTCTTTTCAACAAGTTTGTACCCCTTGAAGAGGGAGAGCTGAAGCGTGCAATCATGGAATATGCCGGAACGGTACATTTTCCTCTTTCTGGTGTCTATGTGCTTGATGGATCAAAGCGTTCAGCGAAAGCCAATGCCTTTTTTACCGGTTTCGGAAAACGCAAGAGAATTGCGCTCTTCGATACCCTCATCTCTGCTCATCCGGTTCAGGAGCTGGTTGCCGTGCTCGCTCATGAGATAGGCCATTTCAAGAAAAAGCATATTATTATTACCATGGTGCTGAGCCTTCTCAATCTTGGTGCCCTCTTTTTTCTTCTCTCTCTTTTTATGAATAACCGCCTGCTTTTTGATGCTTTTTCCATGAAAGATCTTTCGGTTTACGGCAGCTTGATCTTTTTTTCATTGCTCTATACGCCGGTAGAGTGGGTACTTTCCATTGTGCTGCAGGCACTTTCAAGAAAGCACGAGTATGAAGCCGATGCTTATGCTGTTTCAACGTATACCGAGGGTGCCTCTCTGGCCGATGCACTGAAAAAGCTGTCACGCAACAATTTGTCGAATCTGACACCGCATCCACTCTATGTTTTTCTGAACTATTCACATCCACCGATCTTGCAGCGCATCATTCGCATTAGAGGGCTTGTTGCTGGTTGAACTAAATCCTTACGTTATGAGTGATTTGAGTTATTATATGCCTCCTGAATGGGCTTTCCACAAGGCAACATGGCTTTCCTGGCCACACCGGCTTGCGACGTGGCCGGGCAAGTTTGAACCGATTCCGGCAATATTTGTCGAGATGGCAGCCTGGCTGAGCTCTTCAGAGGAGGTGCATATCAACGTGCTTGATGAAGCAATGGAGCTGAATGTGTCGGCATTGTTGAGCAACTCAGGTCATGAACAGCTTCGGATGGATCGTATTTTTCTGCACCGGATTTCCACCAACGACTCATGGTGCAGGGATCATGGGCCTAATTTTGTTGTTCGTCAGCGAGATGGACTTTGTGAAAAAGTGATCATGAACTGGGAGTACAATGCCTGGGGCGGTAAATATCCGGCGTTTCAGGATGATAATGCCGTGCCCGAAAAGATTGCCGCGTTGTTGCAGTTGCCTCTTGTTGCACCCGGCATGGTGCTCGAAGGCGGTTCGATTGATGTCAATGGAAAAGGACTTTTGCTGACGAGTGAGGCGTGTCTTTTGAACCCTAACCGTAATCCCACGCTGAGTCGCGAGCAGATTGAGCAGGAGCTGTGCCGGTATCTCGGTGTTCAAAAAGTTCTGTGGCTTGGCGATGGCATCGTCGGGGATGATACGGACGGCCATGTTGACGATATGGCTCGTTTTGTCAATGAAACGACCGTTGTGATTGCCGTTGAGGATGATCCTGACGATGAGAATTATGTGGCATTGCAGGAAAATTACAGGCGGCTGCAATGTTACACGGATCTTGATGGCAATCCGCTCAACGTGGTGAGACTGCCTATGCCCGTGCCGGTTTT
Source organism: uncultured Chlorobiaceae bacterium (assembly GCA_903994455.1). GTDB lineage: Bacteria > Bacteroidota > Chlorobiia > Chlorobiales > Chlorobiaceae > Chlorobium. The sequence continues at coordinate 13,517 of CAJEXI010000030.1, forward strand.
TCATAATGGTTCTCGTCTGCCAGCCAGTTACGCAAACTTCTATATCGCCAACACGATAGTTCTTCTGCCAACCTACCGTTGTTCACAAGACCAGGAGGCTATTCAGATCGTGCAGGAATTTTTCCCTGAAAGGAAGGTCGTCGGTATCGATTGTACCGATATTGTCCTGGGTCTTGGCGCTCTTCACTGTTTAACGCATGAGGAGCCCGATGTGTAGAAATACAAAAAGCGGCCAATTGACCGCTTTTTGTCTCCTCAAATTTATGACATTCAGGCAAGCAGTGCCGCAAGAGCTTTGCAGTTTTCGTCAACAATCGCTGCTGATTGCTGAAGAGCTTCAAGCTCAGCGCCGGAGAGGTTGATTTCCAGAATCTGCTCAACGCCGTCTTTGCCAAGTTTGACTGGAACACCGCAGAAGACATTGTCAATACCATACTGACCCTCAAGCAGGGTTGTGCAAGGGATAATACGTTTGCGGTCTTTCACGATAGCTTCAATCATCTCAACTGCCGAAGCGGCCGGGGCATAAAATGCGGAGCCGGTTTTCAGATAGTTGACAATTTCAATGCCGCCATTTCTGGTGCGTGCGACAAGTTCATCAATTTTTTCCTGTGGCAGCAGCTCCGTCAGCGGAATGCCAGCAACGTTGGTATAATTGACCACCGGCACCATTGAATCGCCGTGTCCGCCAAGTACCAGCGCGCTGATGTCCTGCATGGAAATATTGAGCGCCTCGGCAATAAAGCTTTTGAAACGCGCAGTATCAAGAACACCGGCCATGCCGATAACCCTCTCTTTTGGAAGGCCGCTTGCCTTCTTGGCAACAAAGGTCATGACATCAAGCGGGTTGGAGACCATGACGATAATCGGGTTGGCAGAATATTTCATCACCTCTTTGGTCACATCTCTGATAATCGTGGCATTTTTCATCAGGAGATCCTCTCTTGACATACCAGGTTTTCTTGCCAGGCCAGCAGTAATCAGAACAATATCCGAATTCGCTGAATCTTTATAGTCATTGGATCCGAAGACACTGGTATCGAACAGACCAACTGGCCCTGATTCGTACATGTCAAGAGCCTTACCCTGGGGAACACCTTCAACGATGTCAATCAGAACAACCTCTTTTGCGAGTTGTTTTTCAGCAATGCGCAGAGCTGCTGTAGCTCCAACATTTCCCGCTCCAATAACGGTGATTTTCATAATTCGATAATTTTTTAAAAGTGTAAAGAGTGGAGTTTTAAAAGAGATTCTTTTTCGATAGCATTCCGTGACCTATAATAAAAAAAGCCGACTTCAAACAAGACGGCTTTTTTGATAAAAAACTTATTGTGCAGCATACATGGTTCAGCAGGGGAGAATGTTAACCTGCTTTTTATTATTGCGTCCGTTGCGGAACGTTACTACGCCGTCAACAAGAGCAAAAATAGTATGATCGCGTCCCAATCCGGCATTGATGCCCGGTTTGATAACGGTGCCTCTCTGGCGAAGAATGATTGTTCCTGCGGCTACCGTAGAGCCACCTGCGGCTTTTACTCCGAGATATTTCGGGTTACTGTCGCGACCGTTTTTTGTCGATCCGCCACCTTTTTTATGAGCCATAGCAAAAAATTAACGTTAAAAATCCTTGATTCTCTTAAAGCGAAACAACTTCGATCTGGGTCATCTGCTGACGGTGTCCGTTTCGTACCTGATAACGTTTCCTCCGTTTTTTCTTGAACACGATCACCTTTGTATCCTTGACATGAGCAAGGACTTTTGCCTGAATGCTGCCAGCAGCCAGAACGGTGTTTTCGCCGTCAATCGCTGCCATGGTTTGGATTTCCATGGTTTCGCCAATTGCCGTTTTTTGTTTGGGGACGAAAAGCGTATCCCCCTGTCGTACCAGATATTGTTTGTCGGAAATCTTGATCAGCGCCTGCATTACAGATATATTTTAGTGATAAAGGTCTCAAATATAGTAATAATATCCTGATTATCAAATAATGGAAAAGCATCAGTGAAAATCTCTTCCCAAATTCGATAGCAGGAGAAACAGGGGTTTGAAGAGTAACAGGTTTGTGTGTGGTCATAAGGCTATTGCTATGGGGTGTTTTTGCAGGGGCAATGCCCAGTTACAGGGTAGCTACTTGCCCCGTAGACGCTTATGACTCCGGTACAGACTGCCGAAATTACCTCTCAGGAGATCATCCGGCCATACGACGTAGGTTCGTGACATACTCTCAATGTTTACGATCCCGGGCAGAAACAGCCACTCCATTTCTGGTGCAGAGCTGAGCTTGACTGTCATCTTCAGGATATTGAGTGGCAAACATAAAGACTGTTTGGCTGGTCAATACAATTATCAGGATATTATAAAACCTGACGGAGAAGATCCTGACCATTTTTTCTGCTTTACTCAACACGGAACCATTGAAATTCGTCAGCATCTGTCTGAAAGAGATCGCCATTGCGCATCGGAAACGTTGCGTATTTTTAATCTGGATGCTCAGCATGGCCCTCTTCGCTCTATGAGAAAATCGACACTGCAAGGTTATCTGCAAACAGCAGAAGAATTCGCCGCTATGGCTGAACAGTTTGAAGAAAAAGAGTGGCGCCCGTTATTGGAAGAGGAACTTTATCGCATAAAAGATCTACCTTTCGCTGCCGCTATCAAGCATCTCTTGATGGTATGACCAATTAAACCGTTGTCGTATTTGGCAGCGGAGTATTGCCAGCGTGTGTCGAATTTGGTTTAGAACGACGCAGGAGGGTAAAGCCGATTTCAATGGCGTAGCAGCCTGTCGGACTTAATGAAAAAAGAAAAACCATTTCGCGACAAAGTATAAAAAGAATGTATAGAACATATTATAATATGGATATAGACATCATACTACAGTAACGATAAAAAATTTTTGAGGAAATCAAGCTCAAAGCGCCATTTTTACGTTATTAATCCGCAAGCATGCTTTAAGCCCGACAGGCTGCCAGGCAATAATGCTCGACTGGTGGCGAAAGAAAGCAATAATTTCTGAATTGTTACCATTTTTGATAACTTCGCACTATGGCTTATCAAATTGACTATTTTCACCCTCGGATACTGAAAGAGATTGAGGCTTGGCCTGAGTCAATCAAGACGGATTACGCACGCATTGTTGAATTGCTTATGGATTACGGCCATGATTTACGGATGCCCTCTTCACGAGCAATGGGGTATGGATTGTTTGAAATTCGGCCCAAGGGAACGGATGGGATTGGAAGAGCGCTCTATTGTTTTCAGACAGGACAGCGAATCATTATCCTGCACGCATTTATCAAGAAATCGCAAGCGACCCCACGAAAAGAGTTAGTGCTTGCGCTTAAAAGAATGAAGGAGGTAATCAATGGATGATCTCAAATACCAGCCTGTGGAGCACAATCACGAAGAATTTCTCCGCAAGGCGATGGTCAATAAAGAATTTAAAACGGGGTATGAGGCTCTTGGACCAAAATATGCCCTGATGCGGGAACTCCTTGCAGCCCGCCAGCACTCAGGTATGACGCAAGAAGCTGTAGCTCTGAAAATTGGCACGTCAAAAAGCGCCATTTCCAGACTGGAATCCGGCAATAAGCATACCCCATCTGTTGCTACGCTGAGGAAATACGCCGATGCTCTTGGCTGCGAACTGGAAATCAAACTGATACCAAAAAAAGAACCGCAAACGATCTGAGTAGACAAAGCTGGCTGTTGTTGAATAATTCCAGAATTGTCGTAATTGTTGAGTGTCGGCGGAAAGCGACGTGCCGTTCGTTCTCCTCAGCCCAGGTTGCCAGAGTGCGACTATCAGGGTTCGATGGCACATCTGAAAGTAAAAACAGAATCTTTCTATAGCACTTACTATCGAGCACAAACAGCCACGTCCATTTTTGGCGCAGAGCTGAACTTGACTGCCATCTTCAGGATATTGAGAGCATCAGCAGCCTTGACCTGACCATCGTGGTTGACATCCGCCGCAAGCCTTTTTTCCTCATAGAGTTGGATTGAACAAGCTCTGAGCCTCCAGGTTGTTACGCAATCCACCATCTGTCTCAATCAGGATTGTCTGAACCATGATTCCTGGGATTGGCATGATGAGCATGATTCAGGATTGAGAACAATCAAGGAAATCAAGTTTCAAGACTATTACAGTAACGCAATCGGCACGTTAGCAATACTTGCGGCCTGTTCCGTACTAAACCCACTTGCCACAAGGTTGCGAGCAACCTCAAGCCTGCCTTGTAATACTCCCTTCTCTGTACCCTCAACAACCCCAAGTTCTTTACCCAGCACAATGCCTTTCTCAATGCCCTCTTCCAGAGCATCACGCTCAAAACTGGTAACGTATTTCATCTTTTGTTGCTCCTCTATTTGACAGATTTCAGTTTTTAATTTTTGCCGCAACTCTTTTGGTAATTCTAAAAACCAGTCAATAACCCGCAATAGTTCCACAATGCGCTTTCGCTCCCACTGGCGTTCATACAGCAGGCGTATTAACCGGAGTTTGGCGTGATAGCGCTCTTCATTTTTCCTGCGAGTTTGCTGTGTCAGTAAATGCGCCGCAGTTATCAATCCGAACGCATTATCCAACGTGAGAAGCTCATCTATTTTCGGCTCATAATCAATCAGCTTGACAATTGAAAATTCCAATGTATGTTTGCTGCCTGCAAATGCAAAGCCCCAAGAATTTGGTCGCCATTTACGGTTCCTGTCGGCAAGAATCGCGAAGCTTGCTACTGGTTTATCGTACTTGTCAAAAATACGGTAGTTGTAAACGAACATTCGCCTGGCAAAGTCAGATCGTCTCGTGCTCTGCACCTCTATGTGAATCATCCCGCCCAACTCCCGTCAACATCACCCTTGACAATGACAATGAGATTCACATTCTGATCCATGTCAAGTGTAACCGGTATAGGATTATCCGGCCATAGGACGTGGGTTCGCGACATACTTTCGTTGCCGACGCTCCCGGGCACAAACAGCCACTCCATTGCTGGCGCAGTGCTGAACTTGACTGCCATCTTCAGGATATTGAGAGCATCAGCAGCCTTGATCTGACCGTCGTGGTTGACATTTCCCGTAAGCAGTGACCAAGAATGTCAATCATAGATATTATATTAATCATGCCAAGATCAGCCGAATTTTGTCACGTTATCAGTGTATTCTGTATGCCTGAAGTTTCTCGTATTTACGGAATTATCATAGCGTTTTTTTTCAATGAGCATAATCCGCCTCATTTTGATGCTCGATATGGCAACAATAAAATTGCAATTGAGATCAATTCGCTCAAGATTTTGGAAGGTAATTTTCCGCCTCGTGCTCTTGGTCTTGTAATGGAGTAGGCTTCACTGCATCGAACTGAGTTGATGAGTAATTGGGATCTGGCAAGGGATAATCAACAACTTCAAAAAATTGAATCATTGAAATAGGGGAGTAATCATGACCCAGGATGTTGCTCCTGAAGTGCTTTATTCCGAAGCAACGGGCGGCGCATTACCTGAATGGTTCGAGAGTTGAAATATTTATTGCTACGCCGTCCTGCGAGACCGAGCTGCGATAAACAAGCACAAAACAACATTTGTCGAAATCGGTGACCTGCTCCTCAAACGTTTTGGTGGACTTGGGCAGTTTGATGCAGCCAATACTTTTACGATTGGCTGGCAAACAAGAAGTAAAATAAATTACAATTCAGTCCCGATCAGGAAGTTCATTCGCTAATTCGAGGACAATACGGATCAAACTTTCACTGATAAAAACCGGACTGGCTGCTATTATTTCCAGGAGAGGTGCAACGCATGGGATAAGTCCTGCCCGTTTGGCCTGAAGCAATACACCCAAAGAACCAATCGTTTTTATCTTGTTGATTTTTGCAATTTTGCGCAGGTAGCAAGAGCAATCAATGCTGAAGCATCTGCAACCAGAATCATGATTGAGCAAAGCCATTAAGTTCTTCAAGCAACTCATCTCGTGTCATATCGATGACGGGTTGTCGATTGGTTTTGCAGATACTCATAAAGTCATAAATATCGCAACCAGCCAACTCCGCCGCTTTACCCAGCGTGACCCTTCTTTGCTGATAGAGCCAAAGAGCATAAGAGATGCGAACTTCTTGCCGAATGTCGGACACTGCCTGAAATGCGACAAAATCATTGGGTAAATCAATGGCTATTTGCATAAGAAGCCCCATCTTCTGTGATAATGTTGATACAATAACCCGAACAAAGGCACTATTATTTCGTACCGTTCCTTGTGCCGCTCACGGAATATATTCATTACACCATAAAGCAAATCATTGTAGATAATTTTCGCTTCTCACTGGTCAAAGTATACGTATTTCTCCACTATAAAAGATTAATGTAAAAAAATAGAAATTCCATACCATGAGTTTTTGTTGTTCAATCTACGCCGCCCAACTCCCATCAACATCGCCCTTGACAATGCCAATCAGATGCACATCCTGATCCATGTCAAGAGTAACCGGTATCGGATTATCCGGCCATACGACGTGGGTTCGTGACATACTCTCATTGCCGACGCTCTCGGGCACAAACAGCCACTCCATTTCTGGCGCAGTGCTGAGCTTGACTGCCATCTTCAGGATATTGAGGGCATCAGCAGCCTTGACCTGGCCGTCGCGGTTGACATCTGCCGCAAGGTACTGGTATGGTGACACAGCGCTTCCATCAGCATTGGGGTTCATGCCCACAGCTATCTTCAAGGCGGCTAGCGCGTCATTGGCTTTGATTGCATTGCCTGAATGGCTTGAGAGCGTTGAAAACCTGAATCCATCGAACGCATGCAGAATCCCGTTATTGGAAAAGATAAAGAGTTTCGCGAACTTCAAGCGAATAGCTTTTTGCCAATAAACGCCTTTTCATGGGTGTAATTATCGATGCCAGAATCGGTTTACATTGAATCTCCCAACTGCGCAGAGGATGCCATGCACATCGCCATTGCAGCCGATCAAGGAACAGATTAATTTTAAACATATCAATAACGCAGAGACCAGGTCACTCATTGCAAAAGTCATTGAAGCAAGTGGCTATATCTGTCCCATTCTCTGTTCACCAGAAGAATTAGGAGTATTTAACAATGATTGATGATCCTGTTGTGGAAGAAATAAGAGCGCATCGGCAAGCTCATGCGGCCCGATTCAATTATGACCTGGCAGCCATTTTTGCCGATTTGGTAGAGCGGGAAAAAAGCTCTTCGCGTCCGGTCATAAACCGCCCTTCACGCAGAATACCAGAAAAACTGAATACTGATATTTCGCAACAACAATGTCAGGCTAAGATGTCAACTGCAATTTAAGCCTGGGACGCGCCTTTTGAAGGGTTTGCCGTACTAAACCCACTTGCCACAAGGTTTCGAGCAACCTCAAGCCTGCCTTGTAACACTCCCTTCATTGTGCCCTCACAACGCCAAGCTCTTTACCCTGCACAACGCCCCCCTCCGGAGCATCTCGCTCACAACTGGTAACGTATTTCATCGTTCGTCGCACCTCTATCTGATGGAACTCAGTTTTTAATCCGCAGCCAAAGTAGAGCGGGACAAAGAAAATATACGATAAGCAGCAAATTGAAAAAATATACTTGAATAACGCTACCATTCCGCTAAATTGTAGCTACACTAACGAAGCAAGAAAGTTAAAAAAAGGGAACGAGATGATTGCAAACACTGTTGTGAGGGCGCGAATTGACGAGAAAACCAAGACAGAAGCCTCTGCTGTGCTGGCTTCCATAGGGCTCACCCTGTCCGATGCAGTAAGGCTTATGCTGATGCGGGTTGCTTCTGAAAAAGCGCTGCCGTTTGAGCCACTTATCCCGAACGCCGAAACGATAGAGGCGATAGAAGAGTGCCGTCGTGGAGGGTTAAAACAGTACGACTCTATCAAGGATTTAATACAGGAATTGAATGATGACGATTAAAGGAATGAGCAATTTTAAACGTGACTATCGCAGAGAGAAATCAGGGGTACACGGGAAAAAACTTGATGCGCTTGTTACTGTCATCGTAAATCTTCTTGCAGCAGACCAGGATTTGCCATCCAACGCCGTCGATCATGCGCTTGTCGGGAAGCTGGCTGGATACCGCGATTGCCACATCAAGCTTGGTCTTATTCTGATCTATCGAAAAACAAACGACGACGTTCTTGAGTTGGTCCGTCTGGGATCACACAGCGAACTGGGGTTATAATACTACAGTCCTGCTGGAGTGCCGGGGCGGACTTAGCCTATAGGTTGGTTTTTTCGTTTTACGGGAGTCGGGAACACGATAAATAAAGTAATGTAGTCAGATTATCAGGCCAGACAACATGGGTTCGTGACGTTCGACGGACAGACTTTTATTGGAAAAGATAACGAGTTTAGCGAACTTGATCCACACCAAAACGTTCCATAAAAAAACCTTTATCAGGTGCAGTTGCCCTACACTGACACTCTATTCGGGAAAAAATCCATTATGAAGATAAAAAACCTGCGATTGACCAACTTCAGGTGCTTCAGCTCACTGGACATCCAGTTTGAACCACAATTGACTGTGCTGGTTGCACCAAATGGAGGAGGAAAGAGCACATTACTTGATGCTGTCGCGATCGGGTTAGGCCCTTTTTTGAGCCGATTGCCGAACGGCTCAGGTATCAACCCAAAACACACCGATTTCAGGGTTTTACCTGATGGACGAAAACCTTCATTGATGCGTATTGAGCTTGAAACATACGATGGCATATTGTGGGATCGAAATATGCGAGGCAATAAATCGGAGGATATAAAAAAATTAGTGAAGGGGAAGGGGTTCACTGAGCTGAACAAGTATGTCGATACCCTTGTTCAGCGCTTGTACGATGGACAACATCCCATGTTTCCTGTCATCATTTATTACGGTACCGGGCGAGGCGTTTTTGATACACCTCAACGCAGAGGAGACTTCAAAAAAGATTTCACCGAGATAGACAGCTATCGTCATGCTCTTGATGCGAAAACAAATTTCAGGCAATTTTTCAACTATTTTTATTTTCTTGAGGATCTTGAGAGAAGAGAAAAAGAGAAACGGAGAGACTGGGATTACCAGCAACCAGAATTAATGGTCATTCGCGAAGCAATTTCAAGAATGATGCCGGAATTTTCCAATCCAAAAAGTGCCTTGAGACCACTCAGATTTTTGGTGGACTGGAAACGCAACTCAACGATACCATTAAGCATCCAGCAGCTCAGCGATGGCTACCGCACAACCCTGGCTATGGTCATGGATATCACCGCTCGTATGGCCGGGGCAAATCCTGCGGCTGAAAAAATTCTGGACACCGAGGGAATCGTTTTGATTGATGAGATTGATCTCCATCTTCATCCAAAATGGCAACAGACGATATTGCCAGACTTGATGAAAACATTCCCAAAGTTGCAGTTCATTGTTTCAACACACAGCCCCCAGGTACTTTCTACCGTGCCATCAGATTGTATTCGCCTGATCAACGATGAAAGAGACCCTGAAACCGGTTTGCAAAAATTTGTTGTCGAAAAGCCGCTTACCCAGAGTCGAGGAAGAGCCAGCGCTGACGTGATGGCTGAGCTTATGGATGTCGATCCTGTGCCAGAAGTGGAAGAGGCAAGATGGCTCAGCAATTATAAGGCTCTGATTCAGCAAAATCTGCACGAAACAGAAGAGGGAAAATCACTGCACCACCGGCTGGAACGCCATTTCTGCTTACAACACAAGGAGATGCTGGAGTGTGATCGTTTGATTCGTTTGGCAAAAATGAAGGCAAAGTTCTCAACATCAAATAATGTCGAAGAATAACCATCATGCATAAACTTGAAAGATCGTCAGCTCCCGAATGCTTGTCACAATACTCACCCGAGAAAGACCGATGGAAGAGTGTTACTCCCGAAAACAGAGCACAGATCCGGGAACAACTGAATGCAATGCAACAACAACGCTGTGCATACTGTGAAAATTCCACAGCAGGTAACAATGCTCAACACATTGAACACTTTCGTCAGCGGTCAGAATATCCCCAAGGCACATTCGAGTGGAAAAACCTGTTTGGATCCTGTAACCGCAACCATAGTTGTGGCAAACATAAAGACAGTTTGGCTGGTCAATACAATTATCAGGATATTATAAAACCTGACGAAGAAGATCCTGACCATTTTTTCTGCTTTACTCAACACGGAACCATTGAAATTCGTCAGCATCTGTCTGAAAGAGATCGCCATCGCGCATCGGAAACATTGCGCATATTTAATCTGGATGCTCAGCATGGCCCTCTTCGCTCTATGAGAAAATCGACATTGCAGGGTTATCTGCAAACGGCAGAAGAATTTGCCGCTATGGCTGAACAGTTTGAAGAAAAAGAGTGGCGACCGTTATTGGAAGAGGAACTTTATCGCATAAAAGATCTACCTTTCGCTACCGCTATCAAGCATCTCTTGATGGTATGACCAAATAAACCGTTGTCGTATTTGGCAGTGAAGTATTGCCAGACACCCCTACGGGGGCAACAACAACATTCTGTTCGGCTTGGCAAGCTGAATAAACACCTCATATTCTGGTGCAATGAGAACCTTACAGCTCCAATTGGAAACGAAGTGCATCAAGAATCTCGCGACGCAAATGTACATCAACGAGCTCACCAAAAGTTTGTTCGAGCCTGACTTTATCCAGTGTACGAATTTGGTAGCATAGCGCAATTGAGTCCATCGATAAACCAGCGACACGAGCAGGTAACAAAACTTCGTTGGGGTAAATAACACGCATAACAGACTTGCGTGAAGTCAACGGGATGACGTTAACCACTGGCAAGATCTGATTTATACGCTCCCTGCTCACAACAAGCACAGGGCGTTTGCCTGCCTGTTCGGAACCTTTTGCCGGATCAAGGGAAACGAGAAACACATGCCACTGGTACTTCATTCCGCAGGCTCCCACCACGTTGCATCTGTGTCGGCAAAATCACTTATGGCGTGACGTAAATCATCCATAAAAAGGATGTCATTCGCCGCTTGTTCCATTTGTGCAAGCTTTTCCTCTGTCCCACGAACTGACGATAATTGCCTGAGAGTCTCTTCTACTAATGCAAATTCAGGCAATGGTAAAATCACGCCAACAGGATTACCCTTAACATCAGTAATCAATTGGTGTCCAATAACAGTCGCAGCCATCATTTACCTCCCTGAATAATTCGATCATTTGAGTTATTACCGTAGTATATAAGGAAAAACATTATTGTGCAAACGATTTATCAGTCCTAACGGCGACAAAAAGCCAGCAAATCGTGGCTTCGACTCCGCTCAGCCACCATGTCAAGTGTAACCGGTATCGGATTATCCGGCCATACGACGTGGGTTCGTGACATACTCTCACTGCCCACGATATCGAGCACAAACAGCCACTCCATTTCTGGCGCAGTGCCGAGCTTGACTGCCATTTTCAGGATATTGAGAGCATCGGCAGCCTTGACCTGACCGGCGTGGTTGACATCCGCCGCAAGGCTTTTTTCATCATAGAGTTGGATTGAACAAGCTCTGAGCCTCCAGATTGTTACGCAATCCACCATCTGTCTCAATCAGGATTGTCTGAACCATGATTCCTGGGATTGGCATGATGAGCATGATTCAGGATTGAGAACAATCAAGGAAATCAAGGTTTAAGACGATTGCAGCAATGTAACCGGCACATCAGCGATACTTGCGGCCTGTTCCGCACTAAACCCACTTGCCATGAGCTTGCGAGCAACCTCAACCCTGCCCTCAACAACCCCAATCTCTTTGCCTTGCACAAAGCCCTCTTCCTTGGCATCTCGCTCAAAACTGGTAACGTATGTCATTTTTTGTTGCTCCTCCATTCTGTTGATTTCAGCTTTTAATTTTTGCCGTAACTCTTTTGGTAATTCTAAAAACCAGTCAATAACCCTCAAAAGTTCCACGATGCGCGTTCGTTCCCACTGGCGTTCGTACAATAACCGTATCAACCGTAGTTTTGCGTTAAAACGCTCATTATTATTTTGGCGAGTTTGCTGAGTGAGTAAATGGGCCGCTGTAAGCAATCCGAACGCATTATCCAACGTGAGAAGCTCATCTATTTTCGGTTCATAATCAATCAGCTTGACGATTGAAAATTCCAAGGTATGTTTGCTGCCTGCAAATGCAAAGCCCCAAGAATTTGGTCGCCATTGACGGTCCCTGTCGGCAAGAATCGCGAAGCTTGCTACTGGTTTATCGTACTTGTCAAAAATACGGTAGTTGTAAACGAACATTCGCCTGGCAAAGTCAGATCGTTTCGTGCTTTGTACCTCTATGTGAATATACAGCCACGTCTCTGTTCCTTGCAAGAGTTCTACCTGCACTAATTTGTCAACAACACGGTTGCTTACTTCGGCTTCCGGAAAAATCGCCCGCAATTCGTTGTCGAGGAAGGTGTACTTTTTTGACCAATCAAGAGCAACAGAAGCGTCAGGAAAGTAAAATGCCATGAACTCGGGGAAGTAGTGTTCAATAGCTTCTTTCCATGGGCTGTCGTAGTTGTCAGCCGGATTTGCAGGGGGGTGTGCCCTGGACATGGCAATTCTGTATATTTTACGATAAACTATACTGTAAATATATATTTAACTTGTCATTAAACAAGCTTATCCCTATAAAAATATTTTTGCTCCAACCAACAGATATGGCGAGCAGATGACGTGTCTGCTGCCGTTGCCTGAAGTTCTCGATGGATGCCATCAAACATCCAGCCAATCCAACAATCTTGCGAATCATAATTCAGACATCATCCCGCCCAGCTCCCATCAACATCGCCCTTGACAATGCCAATAAGATGCACATCCTGATCCATGTCAAGTGTAACCGGTATCGGATTATCCGGCCATACGACGTGGGTTCGTGACATACTCTCACTGCCGACGCTCTCGGGCACAAACAGCCACTCCATTTCTGGCGCAGTGCTGAGCTTGACTGCCATCTTCAGGATATTGAGGGCATCTGCAGCCTTGATCTGACCGTCGTGGTTGACATCCGCCGCAAGGTACTGGTATGGTGACACAGCGCTTCTATCAGCATTGGGGTTCATGCCCAGAGCTATCTTCAAGGCAGCCAGCGCGTCATTGGCTTTGATCGCATTGCTTTCGTCAGTGCCGGAAACCTTGGCACTGGTCAGGGTGTATGTGCCATCAGTCATGGCAAGGTGCTGGTAGAGACCGTCAGTGCCGGTGGTCATGCTGTCCGACGACAGAGCAAAGGCAGGAATGGTATCGTTGCCCAACTGACCCGTCGTCAATGAGAGTTCAAAATGCTGCGGGTTTGCTGGGGCGGTGAGCGTCAGGGTTCCAAGCTTGACTGAGCCAGCAGATAACGCTGTTGTGCCTATCCCGCCAAGAATGAACTGGCCGGGCTTATCTGTATTGGGTGACGAATTCCAACCGAATGGCAAATCTGTTGCATCTTGCCATGTGGCGGTTGAACCGGTCGGCAGGGAAAGATCCAACTGCACACTGTTGATAGCTGCCGTTGGTGAGGTTTCCCAGATTTCAAGAGTTCGAGAGCCATCTGCGGCGGTCTGGATGTTGCGGAATTCGATGGGCTGGGCACCTGTGACGGCTGGTGATGAGGCAAGAGTGCTGGTGACGGCGGTAATGGGAAGGCCTGTTTTCCAGAAGGTCGCTGAGCCAGTGAGGTCATGGAGAGATGCTGTGGCTGCCGTCGTAAAGTCGTAGGTGTCTGTGCCTGCGAAGCTGTTGCCAGCAATATCTTTGATTGATCCTGAGTCGAAAGTGATGAAATAGTGCGTGCCGTTTGTGAGATCTGATGTGGGGTCTATGGTGAGCATAGAGCCTGAAATTGTCAGATTTACGCTCGTCGCTGTGTCGTAGCTTTCAACCACAGGGCCTGTTGCTGAACCGCTGTGAATGGCTATTGTGCCTGCGCCACTCTTGATCGCCTCACTAAAAACAAGAACAATATTGCTACCAATAGCGACACTATCTATCCCGTCGGGAGGAGTGAACGATGAAGCCGTTGGTGCTACAACATCCACAATAGAACTTGTCATTATTTTGGTACCATCTGCAAACTGGAAGTTTTCGACTGAACTGATAACGTCAGTACCATCACGATTTGCAATCTTGTCGACAACGGTATATGCTGATACTCCCGCATTATAGTCAATAACGTAATCCACAAATTGGCCGGTAAATATTGCCGTATCACTGCCTTCGCCGCCATATATCGTGTCGTTCCCTTTACCTCCACTCATACTATTATTTCCACTATTGCCAACAAGAGTGTTTCCTGCTGCATTTCCTGTTCCATTGATTGCACTTACGCCTGCAAGTATCAGCTTTTCCAGATTTGCTCCCAAAGTATAACTGATCGTTGACTGAACCGTATCAATACCTTCTGAAGCCAACTCTGTTACAACGTCGCCACTTGAATCGACAGCATAAAAGTCATTTCCGAGTCCACCAATCATGGTGTCACTTCCACCACCCGCATCTATGGTGTCGTTGCCTGCTCCGGTACTGATGTCATCATTGGTCGTAACCTTCAGGTTCGTCACCTTGTCGTCTCCGCTCCCGGTAACCAGCAACAGGCGCTCGACATTCGAGATGGTCACACCATTGACTGCTTGGCTTGTTGCTATCGGGTCGTTCACCCATGTGATGTCAGCCGTTGCCTCGCTCCAGTCTGCATAGAACGTGTCCGTGCCACCCTGACCGTCGTAGCTGCTGCCCGACTGATAGATCAGCAAGTTATTGACTTGTGAACCCTTGAGGTTGATAATCTCAAAACCGGTGGTAATCACATCGGTGTAATAGCCGTCAAACACTGTTTTAACGGCAGATGCCAATGCTGTTTGAATAGCACTCAGACTCGAACTACTATTCAGAGTT